>CAWJNG010000006.1:0-225262 GCA_963844225.1 uncultured Alphaproteobacteria bacterium
TGCCGCTTTCGTCACCGTCCATGCCGATATCCGTTATCGTCTCGAATTTGTCGATCAGCAAGGCATAGCTAAGGATGCGATGGCCTCGACCTTGCAGTTCGCAGGGTTACCCCAGACGGGCCAATGGCAGGGGTTGAGCGCGGTCGTCGAAGGCGAAGCCATTCTTGCGATCGGCAAGGACCGCTTCAACGATACGATCAATTGTCGCACGCAATATCCTGTTGTCGCGGATCCCGAAGATATCCTCCTCAATCAGGCTTATATTCGCTGGAAGCCCGACCGCAGGATCGAAGTGACGGCAGGCAGGCAGGCGGTCAATCTGGATAATCAACGATGGATTGGTTCGGTCGGATGGCGTCAGAATGACCAGACGCTGGATGCTGTCAAATTATCGCTCAAGCCTCTTAGCGTCGACGTCGATCGATTATTTTCATGCCTGGCGGGTCGATCGCGTATTCGGCACAGATTCGCCGCAAGGCATCTGGCGGGACAGTGATATTCATGGCGTGCGCGGCAGCTACAAGGCGGGGCCGCTGGGGATGGTCTCGGGCTATGGCTATTGGCTCGATATCCCGTCTGCTCCGGCCCTATCATCGCGCACCTTGGGTGTCCGCTTGTCGCAAGATCAGTCGATCGCGAAAGACAAGCGGATCCTCTACGCGGTCGAATATGCCCGCCAGCAGGATTTCGGCGCCAATCCGCAAAAATATTCGCTCGATTATATATTGGTGGAGGCGGGGCTCGCCGCGGGACCCGCCATCGCAAAAATCGGGTTGGAACGGCTTGAGGGCAACGGCGTATCGGCGCTGCAGACGCCGCTGGCGACCTTGCATGCCTTTAATGGCTGGGCTGACAAATTTCTGGTGACGCCGCCCAATGGTTTGCAAGACCTCTATGTCGATCTTGGCTATAAATTCGCCAAGGACGGGCCCTTGAAGGGCAGTCTCGTCAAACTGGTTTATCATGATTTTCGATCGACCCGGCTGGACATAGGCTATGGCAGCGAATGGGGTGCGCTGGTCAGTGTTCCGGTTCGCAGCAATATTATGGTCCAAGGCAAGCTTGCCCGCTATGACGCCGACCGATTTGCCACCGACACACTCAAGGCCTGGCTCTCTGTCGATGCAAAATTCTGAGCTGGGGCAACAGCTCCCTCAGCGGCACTATATATTGCTGAAATATTTCGCTCGAGCCATTTGCCATTCTGGATTTCGGCCCATCAACTCAAGCATTTTTTGATTTCAGATCAAACACCAGTTTGACCTCTTCCGCCATTAGGCATGACCGAACATCCTAATGGGGTCCATTTTCCATGTCTGCGACTTATTTTTCAACCGCTGCCGATCAAAAGCGGGCGCTTGGACTTAGTACATTTGCCTTCACGGTCTGCTTTGCGGTCTGGACCATATTTGCCATCATCGGAATCGAGATCAAGGCCGAGCTGGGCCTCAATGAAACCCAGTTCGGACTGCTTGTCGGAACGCCGATCCTGACCGGATCGCTGACGCGGCTGATCCTTGGAATCTGGGCTGACCAATATGGCGGAAGACGGATTTTCCTGCTCACCATGCTGGCATCGGCAGGGTCAACATTTTTGCTTTCCTACGCAAATAGCTATGGCCTAATGCTGGTTGCCGCGCTCGGCCTCGGCCTCGCGGGAGGCTGTTTTGCCGCAGGCGTTGCCTATGTTTCGAAATGGTATCCTCAAGAGAAACAAGGCGCAGCGCTTGGCATCTTCGGCATGGGCAATGCCGGGGCAGCGGTCACCAAATTTGCCGCGCCTTTTGTCATGGTTTCGCTGGGCTGGACCGCGGTCGCCCAGATCTGGGGGGCAGCGCTCGGCGTTACCGCCATCGCCTATTTCCTGCTCAGCAAGGATGATCCTGATTTTGCGGCGCGCAAAATATCGGGGGCAAAACCCCTATCGATAAAGGAGCAGCTGGAGCCCTTGAGAAACCAGCAGGTCTGGCGTTTCTCGCTCTATTATTTCGTGGTCTTCGGCGCCTTTGTTGCCCTCGCCTTATGGCTGCCCCAATATCTTATGGGGGTCTATGGACTGGACATTAAAGCGGCCGGCATCATCGCGGCCTTCTTCTCGCTGTCAGCCAGTTTGTTCCGCGCCTATGGCGGGATGCTCTCTGACAAATATGGCGCGCGCAAGATCATGTACGCCACCTTCGGCGTCTCGCTGATCTGCCTTTTCATGCTCTCCTATCCGGCAACCGACTATGTCGTTCATGGCATCAAGGGCGAAATTCGATTTTCCACCTCGATGAGCCTTGTCCCCTTCATTTTCACCATTCTGGTGCTCGGCTTCTTCATGTCGCTGGGCAAGGCTGCGGTTTACCGGCATATTCCGGTTTATTATCCCGACCATGTCGGGTCGGTTGGCGGCCTCGTCGGCATGATCGGCGGCCTCGGCGGCTTCATCCTCCCGATCATTTTCGGTGCGGTGAGCGATCTGACCGGTATCTGGACCAGCTGCTTCATGGTGCTGTTCCTTCTGGTCGGGATTGCCTTTGCCTGGATGCATCTGGCCGTCCGCCAGATGGAGCAGAAGGCCGTCGGCGTTGCCCCCGAAGCGCTCCCGCAATTTCCTGAACTGGCCTATGTCCATGATGCCAAAATCCATCAGCAAGGTCCGGCCAAAGTCCTGGAGGACTGGCGTCCGGAAGACCCGGACTTTTGGGAAAATGTCGGCGAACCGATCGCGCGCAAAAATCTCTATATATCGATCCCTGCCCTGCTGCTGGCTTTTGCGGTCTGGATGGTCTGGTCGATGGTTGTCGCCAAATTGCCGCTCATCGGATTTAACTATTCGACCGATCAACTCTTCTGGCTCGCCGCCCTGCCCGGCCTGTCGGGTGCAACGCTGCGCATATTATACAGCTTTATGGGCCCGATTTTTGGCGGTCGTTTGTGGACCACCTTGTCGACCTTCTCGCTTCTTTTGCCGGCTTTCGGCATTGGCTATGCAGTCCAGAATCCCGACACGCCTTATGTGATCTTCCTGGTCCTTGCCCTGTTGTGCGGCCTTGGCGGAGGCAATTTCGCTTCCTCCATGTCCAATATCAGTTTCTTTTTTCCCAAGGCGAAAAAAGGCAATGCGATGGCGCTCAATGCGGGTCTGGGAAATCTGGGTGTCTCGGTCATGCAGTTCCTCATTCCGCTCGTCATTACAGTGGGCGTGTTCGGCGTCCTGGGCGGACAACCGACAACCACGGCAAGCGGTGATCAGCTTTGGCTGCAAAATGCCGGATTTATCTGGATTCCGTTCATCATCATCTCGGGTTTGCTGGCCTGGTTCGGGATGAATGACATCGCCGATGCAAAGGCAAGCTTTGCCGAACAAGCGATTATTTTCCAGCGCAAGCATAACTGGATCATGTGCTGGCTTTATACCGGCACCTTCGGTTCCTTCATCGGCTTTTCCGCCGGCCTTCCCTTGCTCGCCAGGAGCGAGTTTCCCGACGTCGATGTTCTCAAATATGTATTTTTGGGCCCGCTCGTGGGCGCGGCTAGCCGCGCTGCCACCGGTTGGGTCTCGGACAAATGGGGCGGCGCGCGCGTCACCTTCTGGGTCTTTATCGCCATGATGCTGGGTGTCGTCGGCGTCGTCTATTTCCTCGGCCAGAATCATTTTGTCGGCTTCCTCGCCATGTTCATCTTCATGTTCTTCGTCACCGGTGTGGGCAATGCGTCGACCTTCCAGATGATCCCGGTCATCATGCGCCAGGAAGTCCCGCGCCTTATGCCCGAGCTCAATAGAAGCGAGCAGACGCGGCAGGCGGAAAAAGAGTCGGCGGCTATCGTCGGCTTCACCTCGGCCATCGCTGCTTATGGCGCCTTCTTCATTCCCAAAAGCTTCGGCAGCTCGATTTCGGCAACCGGTTCACCGATGGCGGCCCTGTGGGGATTTCTCCTCTTCTACGCCAGCTGCGCCGCCATCACCTGGTTTGTCTATTCCCGCAAAGGCGGAATGCTGCACGATATTGAACGCGGCAACGCCCCAAAATCCATTCCCGCATTAGCGCAGTAAAGGATCCTGATCGATGAGCCATCTTCTCGATCGCCTCACCTTCTTCAAGCAGGCGAAAGTTCCTTTCTCCAATGGCCATGGTGTGACCACAGGCGAAGACCGAAGCTGGGAAGACGGCTATCGCAAGCGCTGGCAGCATGACAAGATTGTCCGCTCGACGCATGGTGTGAACTGCACCGGTTCCTGTTCGTGGAAAATCTATGTCAAAGGCGGGATCATCACCTGGGAAACCCAGCAGACCGACTATCCGCGCACGCGGCCCGACCTTCCCAATCATGAACCACGCGGCTGTCCGCGCGGTGCAAGCTATAGCTGGTATATATATTCGGCCCAGCGGCTGAAATATCCGCTCATCCGCTCGCGGCTGGTCCGGCTCTGGCGCGAGGCGCGCAAGACGATGACACCCGTCGCCGCCTGGGCGTCTATCGTCGAGAATCAGGCCCAGCGGCAAAGCTATACGGCCATTCGCGGCCATGGCGGTTTTGTCCGGTGCGACTGGGATGAAGTGACCGAAATCATCGCGTCGGCCAACGCCTATACGATCAAGAAATATGGCCCCGACCGGGTGGTCGGTTTCTCGCCGATCCCCGCCATGTCGATGATCAGCTATGCGGCGGGATCACGCTATTTGTCGCTGCTCGGCGGCACAAATCTGTCCTTTTACGACTGGTATTGCGATCTGCCGCCGTCCTCGCCGCAAACCTGGGGCGAACAAACCGATGTGCCTGAAAGCGCCGACTGGTATAATTCGGGCTTCCTCATGCTTTGGGGCTCGAACGTGCCGCAAACGCGCACGCCCGACGCGCATTTCATGACCGAGGCGCGCTATCGCGGCGCCAAGGTGTCGGTGGTGTCCCCCGACTATGCCGAAGCGACAAAATTTGCCGATATCTGGCTCAACCCCAAACAGGGCACGGACTCCGCGCTCGCCATGGCGCTGGGCCATGTCATCATGCGCGAATATCATCTGGACCGGCAGGTCCCCTATTTTGAGGATTATTGCCGCAAATATTCCGATATGCCGATGCTGGTGCGGCTTGTTGAGCAAGACGGGGCCTATGTTCCCGAACGTATGCTGCGCGCCTCGGATTTCAAAGACGGTCTCGGCGAGACAAATAATCCCGAATGGAAATCGGTCGCCATCGATGAAAAAAGCGGAAAAATTGTTGTTCCGCTGGGATCGGCCGGCTTTCGCTGGGGCGAGAAAGGCAAATGGAATCTCGAAGAGAAAGACGGCAAAGGCCAGGATGTTGAATTGCGACTGACGTCGATACTGGACCAGCACCGCGACGATGTTGTCGATGTCCGCTTCCCCTATTTCGGCAATCAGGAGCATGACCATTTTCAAGGGACCGATCATCCCGATGTGCTGAACCGGCATGTCCCGGTCCGGTCGGTCAAATTAAAGGATGGCGAAGCACTGGTCGCAACCGTCTTTGACCTTTTCTGCGCCAACTACGGCCTCGACCGCGGTCTGGGCGGAGAATTTGTCAGCAAGGATTATAGCGACAATATCCCTTACACCCCGGCATGGGCCGAGAAGATTACCGGGGTTCCGGCGCACAAAATCATCACCGTTGCGCGCGAATTTGCCACCAATGCAGAAAAGACAAATGGCAAATCGATGGTCATTGTCGGAGCCGGCATCAACCATTGGTATCATATGGATATGACCTATCGCGGCATCATCAATATGCTGGTGATGTGCGGGTGTGTCGGTCAATCAGGCGGCGGCTGGGCGCATTATGTCGGGCAGGAGAAACTGCGTCCGCAAACCGGTTGGCTGCCGCTGGCCTTCGGCCTCGACTGGAGCCGTCCGCCGCGTCAGATGAACGGCACAAGCTTCTTTTACGCGCATAGCGACCAATGGCGTTACGAAACGCTCGATGTAAAAGAGATATTGTCGCCCACCGCGCCCACGGGCGATTGGTCGGGCACTTTGATCGATTATAATGTGCGCGCTGAGCGCATGGGTTGGCTGCCCAGCGCGCCGCAGCTCAAGACCAATCCTCTCGACATTGCCAAAGCTGCCAAGGCAATCGGCAAGGAGGCAAAAGACTATGTTGCCGACGGCTTGGGATCAGGCACGCTCGAGATGTCCTGTCACGACCCCGATGACCCGGCAAACTGGCCGCGCAACATGTTTGTCTGGCGCTCCAATATTTTAGGATCGTCGGGCAAGGGGCATGAATATTTTCTCAAACATCTCTTGGGAACAGCGCATGGCGTCCAGGGCAAGGATCTGGGTGAAACCGGCGCGCAAAAGCCCGATGATGTTGTCTGGCATGACGAGGCTCCCAAGGGGAAACTTGATCTGGTCGTCACGCTCGATTTTCGCATGTCGACGACCTGTCTTTATTCCGACATCGTGCTGCCCACCGCGAGCTGGTATGAAAAGGACGATCTTAACACGTCCGACATGCACCCCTTCATCCATCCGCTCTCGGCCGCGGTTGATCCGGTTTGGGAATCCAAATCAGACTGGGAAATCTACAAGAGCATTGCCAAGAAATTCTCCGAAATAGCGCCCGAAGTCCTTGGGCTCGAAGAGGATGTCGTGCTCACACCCATCATGCATGACACGCCGGGCGAACTCGCCCAGCCTTTTGATGTCGATGACTGGGGCCTCGGCAAAGTCAAACCGGTCCCCGGAATGACGATGCCCGATGTCGCGGTTGTCGAGCGGGATTATCCTGGCCTCTATAAAAAATTTACGTCGCTGGGCCCGCTTCTCGAAAAGCTCGGCAATGGCGGCAAGGGCATCGGCTGGAACACCGACACCGAAGTGGCGTTGCTCAAGCAGCTTAATGGGACGGTCAATGACGGCGGTCCGACACAAGGCCATGCAAAGATCGATAGCGCGATCAACGCTGCCGAAGTGGTCATGATGCTTGCCCCTGAAACCAACGGCGAAGTCGCCGTCAAGGCATGGGAAGCGTTATCCGAGAAAACGGGACGCGATCATAAGCATCTAGCGCTTGCGAAGGAGGATGAGAAAATCCGCTTCCGCGACATCCAGGCGCAGCCGCGCAAAATCATTTCCTCGCCGACCTGGTCGGGGATCGAGAGCGAGCATGTCTGTTATAATGCAGGCTATACCAATGTGCATGAGCTCATCCCTTGGCGGACGCTGAGCGGGCGGCAGCAACTTTATCAGGACCATAGCTGGATGCGCGCCTTTGGAGAGGGGTTTTGCGTCTATCGCCCGCCCATCGATACCAAAGCGGTCAAGCCGATGATCGATCGGGCAAAGGATGAAAAACATGTGATTTTGAACTTCATCACACCGCACCAGAAATGGGGAATCCACTCGACCTATACCGACAATCTTCTGATGCTCACCTTATCGCGCGGCGGACCGATCGTGTGGATGTCGGAAGTTGATGCCGCCAAGGCGGGGCTGGTCGACAATGACTGGGTCGAAGCCTTCAACAGCAATGGCGCTCTGGTTGCGCGCGTCGTCGTGTCGCAACGTATGAAAGAAGGGACATTGTTCATGTACCACGCACAGGAGAAAATCGTGAACATGCCAGGGTCCCCGTTGACCGGTAATCGCGGCGGCATCCACAACAGCGTCACGCGCGCGGTTCTCAAGCCCACGCATATGATCGGTGGCTATGCCCAGCTGGCCTATGGCTTCAACTATTATGGCACCGTCGGTTCGAACCGCGACGAGTTCGTCATCGTTCGCAAATTGTCCAAGGTCGACTGGATGGAAGATGATCTGCCCGCCGGGGCGCTCGCTGTGGAGCAAATGGCATGAAGGTTCGCGCACAGATTGGCAAAGTCCTCAATCTCGACAAATGCATCGGCTGTCACACCTGCTCGGTCACTTGCAAGAATGTGTGGACCAGCCGCGAAGGCATGGAATATGCCTGGTTCAACAATGTCGAAACCAAGCCGGGCATTGGCTATCCCAAGGATTGGGAAAACCAGAAGCGCTGGAATGGCGGATGGACCAAAAAGGGTGGCCGCCTGCAACCGCGTATGGGCGGCAAATGGCGACTATTGGCTAAAATTTTCGCCAATCCGGACCTTCCCGAGATCGACGATTATTACGAACCTTTCACCTTTGATTATGGCCATTTGCAAACTGCCAAAGAGTCCAAGGCACAGCCCACCGCGCGCCCGCGCTCGGCGATCACCGGCCAACGCATGGAGAAGATCAACTGGGGTCCGAACTGGGAAGAAATATTGGGCGGTGAATTTTCCAAGCGGTCAAAAGACTATAATTTTGATGGCATCCAGAAGGAAATGTACGGCCAGTTTGAAAATACATTCATGATGTATTTGCCGCGCCTTTGCGAACATTGCCTCAACCCGACCTGTGTGGCCGCCTGCCCTTCAGGATCGATCTACAAACGCGAAGAAGATGGCATTGTCCTCATCGATCAGGAAAAATGCCGCGGCTGGCGCATGTGTGTGTCGGGATGCCCTTATAAGAAAATCTATTATAACTGGAAAACCGGCAAGTCGGAAAAATGCATCTTTTGCTATCCGCGCATCGAGGCCGGTCAGCCAACCGTTTGTTCGGAGACCTGTGTCGGACGCATCCGCTATCTTGGCGTCATGCTTTATGATGCCGACCGGATCGAGGAAGCGGCCTCGGCGGAAAATGTGGAAGATCTATATCAGGCCCAGCTCGATATTTTTCTCGATCCCAATGATCCCAAGGTCATTGAACAGGCTCGCAAGGATGGCGTTCCCGAAAACTGGCTGGAAGCTGCGCGCCGGTCACCGATCTGGAAGATGGCGATGGAATGGAAAGTCGCCTTTCCGTTGCACCCTGAATATCGGACCTTGCCGATGGTCTGGTATGTCCCGCCCTTGTCGCCGATCAGTGCCGCAGCTGGCGCGGGCAAGATCGAGATGGTCGATGATATGCCCGATATTCGCTCGCTGCGTATCCCGCTCAAATATCTCGCCAATCTTCTCACTGCAGGCAAGGAAGAGCCGATTGCCGTTTGTCTCGAACGGATGCTCGCCATGCGCAGCTATATGCGCGGCAAGACCGTCGACGGCGTGATCCGCGAAGATGTGGCGAAGCGTGTTGGCCTGACGCCCGACCAGATCGAAGATATGTATCATGTCATGGCGATTGCCAATTATGAGGACCGGTTTGTTATTCCGACGGGACATCGTGAAGATGCCGAGGATATGTTCGACGAGCGCGGATCTTGCGGATTCACATTCGGCAATGGCTGTTCGAGCGGCAGCAATGACAGCAATTTGTTCGGCACCCCTGCCCGCAAGAAACTCCAGACACCAACGGACGTGATCTCATGAGCGTTACATTCCGCATCTTGTCATTACTCCTCCAATATCCCACCGCCGACATTCAGGGCGCGATCCCTGAGATGCGGACAGCCCTCGAAAAAGAAGGGATGCTGGACGCGGGACATCTCGGCGCGCTCGATCCTTTGCTCGACAGGCTTGCGATTGGCGATCTGCTCGACATCCAGGAAGATTATGTCGAGCTGTTCGATCGCGGCCGCGTGCATTCGCTCCATTTGTTCGAGCATGTTCATGGCGAAAGCCGCGACCGGGGTCAGGCGATGATCGATCTGCGCGAGCGCTATCTTGCAATCGGTCTCGACCCCGTTTCGAACGAGCTGCCCGACTATCTGCCGCAATTTTTGGAATATTGTTCGATCCTGCCGCCTGCCGAGGCCATCGAGCAACTGGCAGAACCCGGCGTCGTGTTGATCGCATTGGCGCAGCGTCTGGAGGAGAAAGGCTCGCCCTATGCCGCCATTCTCATTGCGCTGTGCGACATGGCGGGGGTCGATCGCAGCATTGATGCACAAAGCGCGATCAAGCCAGCCGATAACCCCGATGATCTCGAAGCTCTCGATGCGGCCTGGGAAGAGGAAGAGGTGACCTTTGGCGCTGCTTCCGCGAACCAATCTTCCGCTGAATGTCCGCAGGCCAGTGCGATGGTCAATCGTTTTGCGGTGCCCTCACCTCCCCAGTCAGCAAGGAGCAACTGACATGGCTGATTTTATCAATCATCTGCTGTTCGGCATCTATCCCTATATAGCGCTCTCGGTTCTGGCGCTGGGATCGGTGATCCGCTTTGACAGGGAACCTTATAGCTGGCGGTCGGGTTCCAGCCAGTTGCTTCGCCGCAAACAACTCATATGGGGCTCGGTCCTTTTCCACCTCGGGGTCCTTGTGATTTTCTTTGGCCATCTCGGCGGACTATTGACCCCGATCGCTATTTTCGACGCACTCGGGATTCCGCACAGCGCCAAGCAGATGCTCGCGATCGTTATCGGCGGTGTCGCCGGCACGCTCGCGCTTGTGGGCGCGACAATCCTGCTGCACCGGCGCCTGTTCGATCCCCGGATCCGAAAAACGTCGAGCTTTAGCGATATCATGATCCTGGTGCTGCTTTGGGTTCAACTCATGCTCGGCATGTCTACCATCCCTTTATCCTTAGGCCATCTGGACGGCGGCGAAATGATCAAGTTCATGACCTGGGCCCAGGGTATTTTTACCTTCCAGGCGGGTGCATCAGATTTTGTGGCTGATGCCCATATCGTCTTCAAGCTTCACCTTGTGCTGGGTCTCACAATCCTTCTGCTGTTCCCGTTCACAAGGCTTGTCCATATGCTCTCGGCCCCCGTTCGCTATATCTGGCGCTCGGGCTATCAGATCGTGCGCTCGCGCAAGATGGCGGTGCGCAATGGCTGAGCTTAAGGAAGTGATCAGCGTTGGCGGCGTCGAGATTTCGCCGACCGACATTGCAGCAGAAGCCCAGAACCATCCCGCCCCTTCGCACGAGGAGGCCTGGACCCGCGCCGCCGAAGCGCTTGTCATCCGGCGGCTCCTGCTCGATCAGGCAGATAAGCTCGGGATTGAAGCATCCGATCTCACGGCGGCCGATGGCCACCGCCTTGCCCCCGACGATGCCCGGATCGAGCTTTTGCTTGAACAGGAGGTCAGCACACCAACGGCGGATGATGCAACGGCCAGGCGCTTTTACGACCAGCATCAAGAGCGCTTCTCCTCGCCTACCATTGTCGAGGCCGAGCATATTTTATTCGCCGCGTCCCCCGACGATGAATTTGCCTATTCGCTGGCGGTTGGCGATGCTCGCACAGCCATCCGCAAAGTGCAGGCGGATCCTGCATCGTTCGGCAAACTCGCGCGCGAATTGTCCGCCTGCCCTTCAAAGGAGCATGACGGCAATCTTGGCCAAATTGGTCCAGGCCAAACCGTCGAGCCATTCGAGCGGGCCTTATTTGCGCTTGGCGAAGGCGAGCTTTGCGCAGATCCTGTCAAATCGCGCTTTGGCATCCATGTCATCCGCGCAGGACGGCGGGTCGACGGGCAAACATTACCCTTTGAAGCGGTTCGCCAGAAGATCGCCGACTATCTCGAAGAGGCGAGCTTTCGCAAAGCGGTGTCGCAATATCTCACCATATTGGCCTCCGAAACAGAAGTGCGCGGTGTGAGTTTCGATCTGGCTGACGGACCGCTTGTGCAGTGATGCAGCGCATCCCGGACACTATCTTTAGCAGCGGGTCTCATCCTGCCTTGCCCGCCAATAGCTTGTCGGACGCCTATGGTCGCCGGTTTGAATATTTGCGCTTGTCGCTCACCGACATGTGCAATTTTCGCTGCAGCTATTGCCTGCCCGACGGCTATCGCAAGGCGAATGGCGCCCCCGCCAATCTCACAATCGAGGAAATTGTCCGCCTGGTCCGGGCCTTTGCCAGGCTTGGTCTTTGGAAGATCAGGCTGACGGGCGGCGAGCCCACCTTGCGCAAGGAATTTACCGAGATTGCCGCCGCCGTCAGTTCGATTCCGGGCATTCGGCGCATGGCGATGACCACCAATGGCTATCGCTTGCCGACCCGCGCGCAAAGCTATTTTGATGCCGGCATCCGCGCCATCAATATCAGCATCGATTCCCTAAAGCCCGAGATGTTCCAGAAGATCACAGGGCATGACAGGCTCGCAGAGATTCTCGCCGGTATCGAGGCGGCGCGGGCGGCAGGCATTGACGATATCAAGATCAACACCGTGCTCATGCGCGATCTCAATCATTTAGAAATCGATGATTTTCTGGCCTTTGTTGTCGAGCGTGATCTGAGCTTGCGCTTTATCGAGGTGATGAGGACCAATGATAATCCGGACTTTTTCACATCGCATCACCTCCCGAGCCAATTTGTTTCCGAAAGACTGGAGCATCTGGGCTGGCGGCGTCTTCCTCGCGCAGCGGGGGCAGGTCCCGCCGTGGAATATGGCCATGCCAAAGCCAGGGGACGGATCGGAATCATCGCGCCTTACTCGAAAGATTTTTGTGCAAGCTGCAATCGACTGCGCGTCTCGGCCACGGGAAAATTTCATCTGTGCCTGTTTGGCGATGGCGGCCTTGATCTGCGCCCGCTTCTTGCAAGCGACAGCCAGCAAGACGAGCTTGTGGACCGCATAACCGCCCTCACCCGAACCAAGGCGCCAAATCATTTGCTCCATCATGGCAACAGCGGCGCTACGCCGCATCTGGCGTCCATCGGAGGATGAAAGGAAAAAGGTGACGCGTGGCTGGCATTGACGAGACACTGAGCTTTTATCCGCTCAAAATCGCCGTGATGACGATTTCCGATACGCGCACCGAAGAAACCGACACATCGGGTGCGTTGCTGATAGAAAGACTGAGCGCGACAGGGCATGAGCTGGCGGCGCGCGCCATCCTTGCCGATGACATCGCCCTGATCCGCGAGATGACGAACAAATGGGTGCAGGACCCCGGCATCGAGATCATCCTCACCACCGGTGGGACGGGCTTTACCTCGCGCGACGTCACCCCCGAAGCCATCAAACCCTTGTTCAGGCGCGATATGGACGGATTTTCTGTCCTTTTCCACCAGGCAAGCCGTGGCACCATCGGCGTTGCGACCTTGCAATCGCGCGCCTTTGCCGGCCAGGCGGGTGACACCTTCATTTTTTGCATTCCCGGATCGCCGGGCGCCTGCCGCGATGCATGGGACCTGATCCTGGGACAGGAGTTTGACAGTCGCCATCGCCCCTGTTCGATCGCGGGACTTATCCCGCGGCTGCGCGGCTTATGCGGATGAGACGGCCAACGCATGGCGAGAGAATATCAGGCGCGACGATGCTCGGCTTTGATGACGCATTGGACAGGCTGAAGGGCGCAGTGTCAAAACTGGACGGCGAATATTGCCCCCTGGATGAAGCGGCAGGCAGGATATTGGCCGAACCCATTATTGCCCGGATCGATTCTCCCCGCTGCCATGTCTCTGCAATGGATGGCTATGCCATTGCCGATGCCACCACGCATTTGGGAGACACGCTTGAACTCATTGGCACATCCTATGCCGGAGCAGGCTTTGCCGGATCTGTTGGCCGGGGGCAAACCGTCAGGATCTTCACCGGCGCGCCGATGCCCGAAGGCGCCGACCGCGTCATCATGCAAGAAAATATCGATCAAGAAGGCGAGCAAGCCTCAGTTGCGCGCGCCTATGGGCCGGGATGGCATGTACGGCCCCGAGCGAGTGATTTTTCAGCCGGTGACCTGTTGCTTGCCGAAGGCAGCCTCCTAACGCCCCGCGCGATTCTGGCCGCTGGAGCAGCCGACCGAAGCGACATTCTTGTCACCAGAAGGCCCGCGCTCGCTATCATCGGCACCGGCGACGAAATTGTCGAACCCGGCACAGCGTTAAAGCGCCCCGAAGCCATCCCCGACAGTGTAAGCTTCGGGGTGGCAGCCTATGCGAGGAGCCTCGGCGCGAATATCCTCTCACGCCGCCGCATTGCCGATCGGCTGGATGTGCTGGAAAGGGCGGCCATAGACGCTTTGACGGCTGCTGACCTCGTGGTTGTGACGGGCGGGGCTTCTGTGGGCGAACGCGATTATGCAAAGGCCATGTTCGCGCCGCACGGGCTAGAATTTCTGTTTTCAAAAGTGGCGATCAAGCCGGGCAAGCCGGTATGGCTGGCGCGTGCCGGCAAGACATATATTCTGGGGCTTCCCGGCAATCCGACATCGGCGATGGTCACAGCAAGGCTGTTTCTTGCGCCCTTGCTCGCAAAGCTTCAGGGGCAAAGCAGCCCGGATCCGCTACGATGGCGGGCCCTCCCTCTTGCAAAAGCGATGAAGGCCAATGGGTCGCGCGAAACCTTCGTCCGCGCCTTTTGGAGCGACGATGGTCTGGTGCCGCTCGATGATCAAAGTTCTGCGGCGCAGCATGCGCTGACGCAGGCAGACTGGCTGATCCGGCGCGCACCCGATTGTGCCGCGCAGGAGCCAGGGAGCCTCGTCTATGCTATCGAGTTTTGATGCAAAATCATGGCGGCTTGCGCCAGATCCTCGGGGCTGTTGATGTTGAAAAATGGGTCGCTGGCCGTCCCGCCCCAATCGACAAGCCGGCTTTCGAGGCCATCGGCAAAGCCGAACAAGGAGCGTCGGCCGCTTGCAGCATAAGCCTCGATTTTTTCGAGAGCGCTGGTTGCCCACAAAGCGCAGATAGGATGAACCTGGCCATGGCTTCGTGCCATGGCGACCTCATCAGATCCGATCTCCTGCACCAGTCTTTGCAACAAATCGTCGGGCAGAAAGGGCATGTCACAAGGAATGAGCAAGACATGGTCTGCCGCTCTGGAGCGGGCGAAGGCGAGCGCGCTCGATAGAGCCGATAAGGGCCCCGCCCGAGCTATCTCGTCGAAAAGCGTTACAATCGTCATCGGCAAGGCGGGCGAGATCGCGTCGCGCAAGGCGACTGCGACGACAGGCGACCATGATGTCGCCCGCGCCAGAGCATGGTCAAGCAAAGTGACACCGCCGAGCATCAGATGCGGCTTGTCACCGCCGATCCGGCTGCCTTCACCGCCTGCCGCTATGACGACCGGAATGGTGGATAGCGATTGCGCCAATTCTTGCCCTCCCCTCGCCAAAGCCATCGCCTGATGGGCTGAACAGGCGCAGTCCCGATAGTCAATATCGAGGCTGCCATAATTGATTTACATCAAGAGGCTTTACGCCGCCCTGACTAAAGTCGCATTTCAAATACGGCATTTGGGGGTTGGAAGATGGAGTTCAGCAACACACTCGCGCGCGAAATCTGGGACAGCAAATATCGCTACCGTGCAGCAGACGGCGGCAAGACGGACGCAAATGTCGACGATATGATCGATCGCGTATCGCGCGCCGTGGCCAAAGCAGAGGCCCCGCAGGCACGAAAAAAATGGGCCGGTCGCTTTGCCAAAGCGCTGACAGATTTCCGCTTCATCCCGGGGGGGCGCATTTTGGCCGGAGCCGGCACAGGGCGCCGGGTCACCTTGTTCAACTGTTTCGTCATGGGGGCGATACCCGACAGTCTGGACGGGATTTTCGCTCATCTCGGAGAGGCCGCCCGCACCATGCAGCAGGGCGGCGGCGTCGGGATGGATTTTTCCACCATCCGGCCCAAAGGAAGTCTGGTCAAAGGGGTCGCCGCCGATGCTTCGGGTCCGCTCAGCTTCATGGACTGCTGGGATGCCATGTGCCGCACCGTGATGTCGGCAGGCCAGCGGCGCGGCGCGATGATGGGATGCCTTGCCATCGGTCATCCCGATATTGAAGATTTCATCGATGCAAAGCAGGACAGTGCCCGCCTGCGCAATTTCAACCTGTCGGTGCTGGTCCCCGACGCCTTTATGGAATGCCTCGCCACCAAGGGCGATTGGCCGCTGGCTTTTGACGGGAAAACATACCGGACCGTCCCGGCAACCGCGCTCTGGGAGCGACTGATGCGCTCAACCTATGACAGCGCAGAACCCGGGGTCATTTTCATCGACAGGGTCAACGAGCGGAACAATCTAAATTATTGTGAAACGATCAGCGCCAGCAATCCTTGCGGCGAGCAGATGCTCCCGCCCTATGGGGCTTGCCTGCTCGGCTCGATCAACCTTGCCGCTTTGGTCGAAGATGCTTTCACCAAATCGGCCCGGATCGACGAATCCGCGCTCGTCGAACTTGTTTCAACCGCCATCCGGTTTCTCGACAATGTCATCGACATTTCGCAATTCCCCCTGCCCCGGCAAGAGGCCGAGGCCAAAGCGAAGCGCCGTATCGGACTGGGCATTACCGGGCTTGCCGATGCCTTGCTCTTTTGCGGCGAGGCTTACGGGTCCGACACCGCCTGCGATCTCACCCGCCAATGGCTCGGCATCATCAAGCGCGCTGCCTATCGCGCATCGGCTGCACTGGCTTTTGAAAAGGGCAAATTTCCTGCCTATTCCAAAGAGATTCTCGACCGTCCCGGATTGTCGTCGCTCGATGCCAAAACGCGCAAACTGATCAAGGCCAACGGGCTGAGGAACGGATGCCTTACTTCCATTGCACCAACCGGAACGACCTCGTTGCTGGCCGGCAATGTATCATCGGGCATCGAGCCGGTGTTTGCCTATTCCTACAAGCGCCGCATCCTCAATGCCGATGGCACGGCGCGCGAAGAAGAGGTCGAGGATTTTGCCATGCAAAAATGGCGCGAGATCAAGGGTGATGAAGCTGTGCCAGCCGGACTTTTTGTCAGCGCCCAGACCCTCACCCCGTCTGACCATCTCAAAATGCTCGCAGCAGCCCAGGACCTGATCGACAGCGCGATCTCAAAGACCATCAATTGCCCGCAGGATATTGATTTTGAGTCTTTTGCCGATGTCTATCTCGAAGGCTATCGGCTGGGTTGCAAAGGCATGGCCACCTATCGGCCCAATGCCATCACCGGGTCCGTTCTCAGCGTCGAGGCGCCCGAAAAACCGCCAGAAACTCCAGAAGCGCCCGAACCCGCGGCGCCTTCGCTCGAGCTTGCCCCGCGCGAGGATCGGCTTACGGGCGCCACCTATAAATTAAAATGGCCCCATAATGCCCATGCCGTCTATGTGACGATCAATGATAGCATGAAAAATGGCCAGAAACGGCCTTTCGAAATCTTCATCAACTCCAAAAATATGGAACATTATGCCTGGACGCTAGGCCTGACACGGATGATCTCGGCGGTCTTCCGGCGCGGCGGTGATGTCGCTTTCGTCCATGAAGAATTAAAGGCGGTTTTCGATCCCGGCGGTGGCTCCTGGATCCAGGGTCGTTATGTCCCCTCGCTTCTCTCTCACATCGGTTCGGTCATCGAGCGGCATATGCAGGGCGGCAAAGCGACCGAAAAGGCAACCGCATCAGCCAAAGATGCTTTTGTAAGAGCCGATCAGGAACTTGATCCCGTCCCCGCGGCAGAAGACGCAAGAAGCCGGGACTGCTGCAAGCAATGCGGCAGCTTCTCCCTCGTCAGAAAAGAGGGTTGCGATAGCTGTCTTGACTGCGGCTATTCCAAATGCGGATAAGCCTATGAACGGGCAGGACCGCCACGCCCTGGCGCACAGATTGCGCGTCAACCAGCTGTCGGCATCGCCCGTTCGATGATCGCGCGGGTGTCGATGGCAGCATCAAATGCGCCATAGGCAAAGCCTGGTCGATCGAGCCGCAAACGGCAAAAGGCCTCGGCGACCGGGCTATTCGCCTTGATCAGAACGGCGCCTTGCGCTGCAAGAGCGATCCGCTCGACCAAATGGCGCGCATGCAGCTCGCTTGTATCGCCGAACCCGAGCGCGTCGATCCAGCTATCATAAACAGGTTGAAGGCCGCGTGCGCTGTCGAGGAGCGCGCGCAACGCCTCAAGGGCTTCAGGCTCGCGGTCCATCGCGCGCAAAACGTCGAGCGCGATGACATTGCCCGAGCCTTCCCAGATCGCATTCAAAGGTGACTGGCGGAACAGGCGCGGCATCGGCCCGCTTTCGACATAGCCGCCGCCACCCATACACTCCATCGCCTCATAGACGAGGCCGGGCGCGCGCTTGCATATCCAATATTTAGCGATCGGCGTGAGCAGTCTCGCCAGCGGATCCTTGGCATCGAACGCCGCTGCCACCCGGAAGGCGAGCGCTGTTGCCGCCTCGCTCTCGACCGCGAGATCAGCAAGGACCGCGGCCATCGCGGGCTGGTCAACCAGACGGCGTTGAAAGACTGTCCGATTGGCTGTGTGCCACAGCGCTTCAGCGAGCGCCGCGCGCATGGTCGCTGCGGATCCGACGATACAATCGAGCCGCGTGTGCTGCACCATCTGGATGATGGTCGACACCCCGCGCCCTTCTTCGCCAAGCCGCTCGGCATAAGCCTGGTGATATTCGATTTCCGAGGACGCGTTGGACCTGTCGCCAAGCTTATCCTTGAGCCGGATCACACGAAAACCTGCATTGCGCTCGCCATCGGGCGTCCAGCGCGGCACGAGGAAGCAGGTCAGTCCATCCTTTGCATAAGCCAGCGTCAAAAATGCATCGCACATGGGCGCTGAGCAGAACCATTTATGACCGGTGAGCCGATAGGCGCCATCCGCCGGTTCGGCGCTGGTCCTATTGGCACGAATGTCGGACCCGCCCTGCTTCTCGGTCATCGCCATACCGATTGTAACGCCAGCTTTTTCCGAAGCGGGACGAACGGCAGGATCGTAGCGCGACGATTTGATCCGCGCGATCCATTCCTCGCCAATGTCTGGCTGGAGCCCGAGCGCTGCAACAGCGGCATAGGTCATGGTCATCGGGCAGCCCGTCCCTGCTTCGGCCTGGCCTAACAAGAAACTCAAAGCGGCATGAACTGTGTGCCCGGCCCTGGTTCCATCCCACGCACAGGCCGCAACGCCCTCGTCCAACCCCAGAGCCATCAGCTGATGATAAGCGGGGTGGAACCGGACCTCGTCAATCCGGCGGCCAAAACGATCATGCGTCTCCAAGACGGGCGCGTTGCGGTTCGCTTCCTCGCCCCAGCCGATCACCTCGGCCGAACCGGTGCGCCTGCCAAAGGCGCCGAGCCGATCAAAATGCGCGCTGGCTCCGGCCCTGGCAACGGCGTCGCGCAGCGCATGATCGGTTTTGAAACGGTCAAACCCCTCCAGCGGCGGCGGCTGGTTGGTGACGTCATGAGTATCGAGAGTTTCGATGGGACGAAGCACGTCCATGACCATATCCTTCTTTGTTCAAGCCCGAGGCGCCACCCTTCTCACTGCTACGGCGCCTTGGCAAATCCGGCGCATGGCCAGGCTCCTTGTTCCGCGCCCCTCCGGCTTGTTTATCAATCCCCCGCTTCTCTTGTTTGATTCAGCGCAAAGACGAAGGCGCGCGGCGCAGGCAGAAAGAAGCTTATGGGAGGCCTTGCCTAGATCTTTGGCAAAGTCATGCCCCCCGCGCACCAGAAGGCTCGCGAGCAATATCATGCCTGAGCCGGACCGCGCAAAGCTGGAGGAGCTGGAATATGGACTTCACATTTACGGACCGGCAACTGCATTGGCGCGATCGCGTGCGCGCTTTCATGATGGATCATGTTTTGCCAGCCGAAGCGCTTTACAAAGCCCATCTTCAAGGCGCGGCGGATGAACGCTGGAAGGTGCCCCGGATCATCGAAGAGCTGAAGGCACGCGCTTATTCAGAAGGACTGTGGAACCTCTTCCTTCCGCCGTCGATGCATGATGATGAGCAATATCATGGCGCTGGTCTGAGCAATCTTGAATATGCCTTATGCGCCGAAGAAATGGGGCGAATTGGCTTTGCCTCCGAAGCCTTCAACTGCTCAGCTCCCGACACCGGCAATATGGAAGTTCTCCATCGATATGGCACGCCCGAGCAGAAGGCGATGTGGCTTAGGCCGCTGATGGATGGAGAGATACGCTCAGCCTTTCTTATGACCGAGCCCGATGTGGCCTCATCCGATGCAACAAATATCCAGACGTCAATCCTTAAGGATGGCGACTCTTATGTGATCAACGGCCGCAAATGGTGGTCCTCCGGTGTAGGCGATCCTCGCTGCAAACTTGCTATTGTGATGGGCAAGACCGATCCGGATGCTGGGGCTCATCAACAGCAATCGCAGATCCTGGTGCCGCTCGACAGCCCCGGCGTAGAGATTGTCCGGATGCTGCCTGTTTTTGGCTATGATGGCGCACCGCACGGACATGCCGAAGTCGTGCTGCATGATGTCCGCGTACCGCTATCGAACATCATCCTTGGAGAAGGGCGCGGCTTTGAAATAGCACAAGGCCGGCTGGGACCGGGCCGCATCCACCACTGCATGCGCGCCATTGGTGCGGCCGAAGTTGCCATCGAGAAAATGGCAGAAAGGCTGCTGTCCAGAGTCGCCTTTGGCAAGCGGCTCGCTGACCAGTCCGTCTGGGAGCAGCGGCTGGGAGAAGCGAGACTCGATATCGAAATGACCCGCCTTCTTTGTCTCAAGGCGGCCGACATGATGGACCAGACCGACAATAAAGCGGCGAGGCTCGAAATTGCGATGATCAAAGTGGCCGCGCCGCGTACGGCTCTACGGGTTCTGGACCATGCCATGCAGGCACATGGCGCGGGTGGCTTGTCCGACGATTTTGGCCTTGCCGAGGTCTATGCCGGGATGCGCGCACTGCGCATTGCCGACGGTCCCGATGAAGTTCATCTGCGGTCAATAGCCCGTCTGGAGTTTCGAAAATCCGGGGAGAGGATGAAGGCCTGGCGGGAGAGTTCCAGATAGATCTCGGACTTAAGCAGCTCATTTTTGTCGAGAGCTTGCGCTGCCAACTACCTCCGCCTGCTGCGCGCAATAGACCGAATAATACGCATTCTAGGACCAACAACGGCTCCAAATGGCAAATTTCTGTCGCCGCCTCTCCCAAGGCAAGCTGCTAGTGTCCGAAATCTCGAAGCCCGGCCGACCCGCCCGAGTTTCAGAGAATGGCGACCTCAGAGCGTGCGGGCGCCACGAATACAACTCATTAAATCCCGTCGTTAGCAGACGTGTCGTTCCTAATTTTCATTTGCTCATTTTGACTCCTGAGAGACAAAAAGAGCAATTTTGCTGAGCTTTGAACGAATTTTCTTTGAAATGCGCCTAGGCCGAGTGCGTCGCAAAGCGACGCTAGCGCATCAAACTTTCTTTAACACAATCTGGCATGACAACGGCATGTCGATCACACCTGACCACCCTCCCAAGCTCGCCGTCCTAATCGACGCCGAAAATGCTCCCGCCCGGATAGCTGCGGGGCTGTTCATAGAGATCGCCGTCATCGGCGAAGCAAGTGTCCGGCGTATCTATGGCGATTTCTCAGGCTCCCGACTTAAAAGATGGGTCGAAGTTTCGGCAACGCATGCCATCCTGCCCCATCAGAATTTTGCCAACATAAGTGGCAAGAATGCTTCAGACATCGCGCTTGTAATAGACGCAATGGACCTACTTCATTCGGGACGCTGCGCGATAGCGGGACGCGATGCTCCACGCCATTTTTTGCGCGGTCCGCCGGGATGATCCACATTCCGGCCTTCAGATCAAATTCGCTGCGCCTCGCCCCGAACACTTCGGATCGCCGCTGGCCAGTGAGAATGAGCAGCTTGATCGCCGATCTCCAGGGATCATCCTCCGCCTCTACCGCGCGCCAAAGCGACGCAAGCTCTGCCGCACTTAAAACCCGGTCGCGCGGTTTCGGCTTTGGTGGCCGTCCAGCACCGATGCACGGATTTGCGGGCAAACTATCGAGCCTTGGCAAGGCCCAGCTATAGAAGGAACTAAGATGGGCAAATACGTTTCGCGCCATCACCCGCGCAGATATGCTGTCGATAAAACGGGTGACGTCTCCGCGCGTCACGGTGTCGGCAAATCGCTCTCCTAGTTCGGGAAGTATGTACCGGTTAAAAACGCGCCTTATCTCCGGCAGCGATCTGCGATCCGCCTTTGCTTTTTCATAGGCCGGCCATAATTTCGCGACCGTTATTTCTCCCCGCGGGGCCGATGTCACGATATGGCCCGCCTCTATGTCGGTCATGACATTGCGGACACGCTTGCGCGCTTCGGCGAGGCCCAGTCGGGGACCATAATGGCCGAGCGTGATCACCTTGATCTTTCCGGACACGCGCTTGCGCACGATGAAGGATTTTACTCCGCTCGCGCCAACCCGAACCCGCAGGCCGGGCAATTTTCCGTCGCTAATCTCTAGCGGTCCGCTCGCAGGTGGTTTAAGACCCGCAAGCTTCGCATCGGTGAGACTGACGTCCTTTCTCACGGATCCACTCCTTCCCTTGCACCACATCCCCCGGGGTGAAAAAGCTGTTACCTTAGGTAACAGATTGACCGGAATACTATGGTATTTGCTGGGACCTGTCTAGAATTAAATTATGTCTTTTCCGATAGATAGAGACATTATGGGATCTTGTGAAACGGCCCTGACCGAACTTTTAATCAGTGTGTCGCACCTACTTAATTTCGACGCCCACGCTTCGCGTCGGCATAGGATTTAAGTACCTTGCGCATTTCTTCGATGGCTTTCTGGCGCTGCCGTTTGTCGGCAATCTGGCGTAGCTCGCTTTTCAGATTGGTCGCGAAATCGGCGTAGCTGTTCTGCCAGTCGCGCCCGAGTGCTTGCTGGACATCCATCCGCCCTGTGACGCTTCGCTTGGCTCTCGTGGCCGGCTGCAAAATATAGGTCTCACCAATCTCGGGAAGGATGACCGTCAGGGCAGTATCGCGCGCTTTTAATTTGAGACGCATTGCCTCAAGGGAACCGGGCTCGCCATGCGAGAGGAAGAGATTGCCGCTGATGGGCAAGCGATCCTCAATCCATTCGACCAGTTCGCTTTGATCGGCATGGGCTGAATAGCTATCGATCTTGCGGATCTGCGCCTGAACTCGTACATCGCTGCCCGAAATTCTTACCGTCTTGGCTCCTTCGAGGATGACCCGGCCAAGCGTTCCCTGAGCCTGGAAGCCGACAAAAAGAACCGTGGATTCTCGCCGATGGAGATTGTGCATAAGATGATGCCGAATACGCCCACCTTCACACATCCCCGATGCTGCGAGGATGATCGCCCCTGAAACCGTGTTGAGACGCATCGATTCCCCCACGTCATTGACATAATGAAACGCAGGGTTCTTAAAAATATTCTCCCCGCCCGTATCTTCCAGCCCCGCAGAATATTTTTCGAAGACGCTCGTCGCCTGATTTGCCAGTGGTGAATCGACAAACACCTGCACGCCAGGAAGCGCGCCTGACTTCTTGAGAAGGGCAAGATCGAGCAGGAGTTCCTGTGTGCGTTCAAGTGCGAATGCGGGAATGATCAGATTGCCCCCACGCGCAATGGCACCTTTGGCTTCGGTCTCGAGCAGGCTGCGCCGCTGCTCATTTGTAACCTCTTCGCGATCGCGGTCCCCATATGTGGTCTCGCTGATCACATAATCGAAACCGTGGGGCCCGGCTGGATCGGCGAGGAACGCCTTATTTTCCGGCCCAATGTCTCCCGAACAGATCAAGTGAACATCGTCTATCTGCAATTCGGCAGAGGCAGACCCAAGTATATGCCCGGCGTTCCAAAGTCGCACCCGGAACCCCGGCGCCGGCTCGAACCATTCTTCCAAATCGACAGGCTGGCAAAGCCTCCAGGCGGCAAGCCCATTTTCCTCGGTGTAGAGCGGCTCGAACGGCTCCTCTCCGGCACGGTCACGCCGTCGGTTTCGCCGCCTGATGTCAAACTCCTGAATACGACCGGCATCGGCCAACATAAATTGCAGCAGGTCGCTCGTGGGGCGCGTGCACCAGATTTTACCATTGAAACCACGGGCGACGAGTTTGGGCAACAAGCCGCTATGATCAATATGCGCATGCGTCAGCACGACGGCCACGATGTCCTGGGGATCAAAGTCGAATTTTCCGCTATTGAGAATTTCGAGCGAGCGGGACCCCTGAAACATGCCGCAATCGACCAGGATCGACTTCCCCCCGCTGGTAAACTGCATGCAGGAACCGGTCACCGTATGCGCGGCGCCGTGGAATGTAATGGTCGGTGCTTTGGTCATGTTAAAATTGCCTTTGCTAAAACTGCGCTTTTGGCGGGCGTATCCGGATCGGTTTGATCGTGCCTGATGGGTCAGCCGCCACCCAAGTGGAAGCTACTTGTCTGAAGCGCCTTGGCCAGTACCGGGGCAAGGTACAGCGTCGCGGTCGGACCTGCTACTGCATCGCTGGCGCGGATCCTGCTTATCCCTGCCCTCTTCAGGCGCCGAAGATCTTCCTCGCTTGCCAGGCAATGGGTAGCGATTGCCTCGACGTCGCACGCACCGGCTTGCTTGCCTAGCCGCGCGGCGCTTTCAAGGGTCGCACCGCTGGAAATAACATCGTCAACCAGAATGACGCGGCGGCCCTTGACCCGTTCCATTCCGGGGATCGTAATGGAAACGTCGCGATCGCCGCCGCGCTGCTTCTCGCCGATCAGCACATCCAGCCCCAGAGGCCTGGCAATGGCTTCAACCCACTGTCGCGACTCGCTGTCGGGACCCACCAGAACCGGGTTCGTCTGCCGGTCGATGGCGGCTGAAAGGATTGATGCGGCGGTCAGGCTGACTGCCTCGATACCGGGCATGACCTGTCCAAGGTCATGAATACGGTGCAGGTGGGGATCGACTGTGAACAAAGCGTCAAAATGTCGTGCAAGCAGCGCGCAGATGATTTGCTGACTAACCGCCTCGCCAGGGCGGAACGCCTTGTCCTGCCGCATATAGGCGAGATAGGGAGTCACGAGGATTAGCTTGTGGGCGCCGTTTTCGCGGAGTGCAGATGCCGCGAGAAGCAATTCTACCAGCTTCGCATTGGGGTGATCGAGCGAACGGTACAAGATAGCAGTGGTTGACCCCAGCGGGACCGGCACGCGAACGAGACTCTCTCCATCGGGGAATTGGTGCACGGAAATAGATTGGCAGGAAACCCCCAGCAAGTCTGCGAGCCGTGCTGCGGGTCCCGCCGTTTCAGCGAAAGAGAATATAGAGGCAGTCATGTCGTCAGCGTATAGGCGGGCTGCTGGGCCGCGAGTTCGCAAGCGAACCGTAAACCGGTCTCAGAATTGGCATGGATCCGGTAGAGCGCGTCCCCCTGCCTCACGGGCGAACCGACCTTGTGAAACAGGTCAATGCCAGCACCCTTGTCCATCGGCGCACCGGCGAGCCGCGCAATGCGGGCAATGATCTCGCAATCAATCGCTAAAACGCGTCCATCATGCGGCGCGACCACTTCGTGGTGGTGGATGCCGAGAACGAAAGCCCGTTCCTGCTTACCCTGCGCCTCGATCAAACGCTCCATTGCCGCCAATGCTGCGCCGGACGAAAGCAATTCCTGCGCCCGGGCATGGCCCTTGCCGCCCTCTAACTGGGGATCGAAATCGAGTACATGCCCAGCCAGAAGGAGCGAACGTTCGCGCAAATCCCCCGGCGCATCTTGTTCATTGCGGAGTACCGCCATCACGTCGCGCGCTTCTAGCACGGGCCCGATCCCCCGGCCCACGGGCTGGGATCCGTCGGTGATGATCACATCAATGGAAATGCCAATATGTCGCGCAACATATTCGAACATCTTTCTGAGCCTAACGGCATCGCGCTGCGAACGCACTTTGGCGGTCGGTCCGACCGGAATATCGAGCACGAGATGAGTCGACCCGGCCGCAACCTTTTTAGACAGGATCGAAGCGACCATCTGTTCGTAAGCGTCGATGCGCAAAGGCCGTTCGACAGAGATTAAGATATCATCGGCAGGCGAAAGCTTGACCCTTCCACCCCATGCAAGGAAAGCATGTTCCTGCGCCACAACGGTCGACATCTGCTCGGCGGTCAAATCAACATGTGCCAGCACTTCCATCGTGTCCGCAGTGCCCGATGGTGAAGTGATCGCCCGCGAAGAGGTTTTGGGCATCAGCATGCCGTGCGCAGCAATGATTGGAACGATGATCATCGAGGTGCGATTGCCAGGAATTCCACCAATGCAGTGCTTATCGGCCACCATCTCGGCGTCCCAGTGCAGTTTCGCCCCCACGTCGATCATCGCCTTGGTCAGGAATAGGGTTTCCTCGGTGCTCATGAAGCCCGCGCACGCGACAAGAAACGCTCCGACTTCCATAGGTGAATAGAGATGTCCGGCAATATCCTTGATGATCGCGTCAATCTCGCTGGCGCCGAGGATATCGCCGTCGATCTTGCGGCGAACATATTCAAGGCTCGCCGGCGGTTTTGCCTGGGCAATCTCGACCTCTGCACCTTCGGCCAGATCCAAGCGGCGGAAAGCCTGCTCACCGAGGCCGATTTGGTCCGGCCCTATGATACTGCTGTCATCAACCAAGGCGAGCGTTGCAAGGATTTCCTTGCCACCGCCCGTGATTCTGATCTTACGCAATGCCTGAAATTGCTCTGGCGAATAGCCATTTCCTTTGCGCAGCAGAAAGACCGTATTCTCCGGATAGGTATCGATCAGGACGCGGCGGATTGAAAGCAAATTTGATCTCCCTGAATATGGCGCAATTGTCGGGCAATCGCAGGTCGTTTACTAGCCCTTAGACTTGGATTTTTTGGCAGCCGCCATTCGAAATTTAAAAACGAATATTGAGCGTCCCCAATCCAGCGGCCGGGAACCCCATCCCGGGCAATTTTATCGCGAAGCGCCCGCGACCACGGGAACCATTTTTTTCCTGTCGAGTTACAGATGCGCACTCCTGAATATTTGGGGAGAGAATTGGTGCACCCATATTGCGGAATCGCTCCTGTTGCGGGGAGTTTGAGTGAGCGCTGGAATTTGGATCCGGTTTTACTTGTGCTGCTAGCAGTCCTCGCGTTTGTCCATTGTCAGATTGCCGCAAAATCTCATCGGTCTGCGCTGCTAGGTGGCTGGTTCGTTGCAACACTAGCTTTTGTTTCTCCGCTCTGCGCCTTATCGGTCTCTTTGTTTAGTGCCCGCGTAGGCCAGCATATGATCCTCGTCCTCGTCGCCGCGCCGCTCATCGCCTCGGCTCTTCCGGCCGTCGTCAAAAAGGCGGAACTGGTCGGAAGCATGCTGCTTTTCAGTCTACTTTTATGGTTCTGGCACATGCCCCTGCCCTATGCGCTGACCTTCCAATCGACCGTCCTTTACTGGTCGATGCATGTCAGCCTGTTCGGCTCGTCTCTTCTATTGTGGCGCGCGCTCCTTCATCATCGCGGGGCACAAGCGCCACTTGCCTTCGTCACCGGTCTGGTAATTTCAGTGCAAATGGGTTTGCTAGGCGCCGTAATAGCGCTCGCAGGTTATCCGATGTACGCACCCCACTATCTTACGACCGGCGAATGGGGCCTTACCCCTCTTGCCGACCAGCAACTCGGCGGCGCCTTCATGTGGGTCCCTGGAATTGCGCTGTTCCTGGCGGTGGCGCTGCGTTCGGCCTTTCTGATGGCGAACGAGCGGGGAGAGGAGGCGGCAATATGAGCGGGACGCCGCTCGCCTACCTCTCGGCGTCGGGAGAGCGCGCAGCGACGATCGTGCCGCTAACCTGGGCATTGTTTTCGATTTCGGTCATCGTCATTGTCACGATTGGTCTTTTGCTATGGCTATCAGTCCGCCGGCGTCCTTCGCGGACGCGCAATCCACGCGATATCGGTATCGTGCGGGCACGTGGCGGAGTTCGGCTGGTCATTGTCGGCCTGAGTATTTCGCTGGTGCCGCTGTTAATCGCTCTGGTGTGGACGATGATCGCCCTCGCCCGCATCGGCCCCACTCCGCGCCGGGCCGGCATCGACATCGCTGTCACCGCGCATCAATGGTGGTGGCAGGCCGATTATCTGGCGACCGAACCCGACCGAAATTTCAGCACCGCGAACGAAATCCATATACCGGTTGGGGTGCCGGTGCGGATCAGTCTTGCCAGCGACAATGTCATCCATAGTTTCTGGGTTCCGCAGTTGACCGGAAAAACAGACGTGATTCCGGGTCAGATTAATCAAAGCTGGATGATCGCCGACCACCCTGGTCGCTACTACGGCCAATGCGCGGAATTTTGCGGCCTTCAGCATGCACATATGGCCTTCACCGTGGTCGCTGACCGCGCCGACGACTTCGAGAGTTGGAGGCGACAGCAGTTGCAAACCGCGCCTCCGCCAAAAAGTCCAGCGCAACGCCGCGGGCTTGCGCTGGTCGAATTTCGCTGCGCCATGTGCCACAGTATCCGCGGCACATCGGCCCGTTCCAATGCCGCCCCCGACCTCACTCATCTCAAGAGCCGCGCCATGATAGGCGCTGGCACACTCCCCAATACTCCCGGCAGTCTCGCCGGCTGGATCCAGAATCCTCAGGGACCGAAGCCCGCGGCGATGATGCCCGCGCAGATGCTCAGCGGTACCGACCTTAACGATCTGCTAGCTTATCTGGAGACGCTGAAATGAGCAGCGGGGAACAAAAGCTTTCGCGCAAACCCGACGTCGGCACGGTCACTGTCACGCAGCGCGGCGCGTTGCGCGAGATATGGGAAACGCCGCCGGGGATCATTGGCTGGCTGTCAAGTGTCGACCATAAGGAAATCGGCCTTCGCTACATCGTCACCGCTTTTATCCTGCTCGCTATCGGCGGCATCGAGGCGCTGTTGATCCGGCTACAGCTGATCGGACCCGACCTCCATTTTCTGAACCCCGAGCAATATAATGAGCTTTTCTCCACCCACGGCGTGACGATGATCTTCCTTTACGCAGCGCCGGTCTTGTCGGGATTTTCCAACTTTCTTTTCCCCTTGTTCCTGGGCGCCCGCGACATGGCCTTCCCGCGGCTCAATGCGCTGAGCTACTGGATTTATCTGGCTGCCGCGCTGTTCATGTATGGGGGCTTTGTAGTTGGGGCCGGCCCAAATGACGGCTGGTTCAACTATGTCCCATATGCCGAGCGCGCCTTTAATCCAGGCCTTAATCAAGACGTTTATGCCCTTGGCATGATCCTGCTCGGTATCTCGACATCGGTCGGAGCCGCAAATTTCATCGTCACCGTGTTTCGATGCCGCGCACCGGGAATGTCGATCAATCGCATGCCGATCATTATATGGGGCACGCTGGCCGCCAGCGTAGCCAATCTCGTGGTCATCCCCGCGGTCAGCCTCGCCTTCTTCCTGCTCTGGCTCGATCGCCAATATGGCACCCACTTTTTCGACCCCTCGGGCGGCGGAAGCGCATTGCTTTGGCAGCATCTATTCTGGATGTTCGGCCATCCTTGGGTTTATGCAATCATCCTGCCCGCGATGGGTATGGTGTCGGACGGTCTACCGACTTTTTGCCGCCAGCCGCTCGTCGGCTATACGCTTGTCGCGCTGTCGACTGTCGCAACGATGATCCTAGGCTTCGGGGTCTGGGTCCATCATATGTTCGCGACGGGTCTGCCCGACCTGGGGATGGCATTTTTCTCGGGCGCCTCGATCATGATCACGATCCCCAGCGCTATTGCGGTGTTCGCCTGGCTGGCGACGATCTGGCTGGGGCGGCCAGTTTACACCACCGCCTTTCTCTTCTTTGCCTCGGTGGTGCTATTGTTCACGATCGGCGGCGTGTCCGGATTCATGACTGCCAGCGTGCCGGTCGATTACCAACTTACAGACACCTATTTCGTCGTCGCCCACATCCATTATGTGCTGATCGGGATCAACGTCTTCCCGGTCGTTGGCGGGACCTATTTCTGGTTCCCCAAGATGACCGGACGTTTGATGGACGAGCGGCTTGGGCGCTGGAATTTCTGGACGATGTTCATCGGCTTTAATATCGCGTTCCTGCCCATGCATCTGACCGGACTGCTCGGCATGCCTCGTAGGGTTTACACCTATCCGGCGACCATGGGCGTCTCCACCCTCAATCTGATCACCAGCCTTGGCAGCCTCTTGTTCGCACTCGGTGTGCTCCTGTTCTTCATCAATGTCTGGAAGAGCTGGCGCACAGGAAATTTTGCGAGCGCTAACCCCTGGGGCGGTCCGACCCTTGAATGGGCGACCGCCTCGCCGCCGCCACCCTATAATTTCGCCGTTATCCCGACCATCGCCTCGCGACATCCTCTATGGGAGGACGATTTGGACGAAAGCCGCGCTCGCTCGACGATCGACGAGGGGATGCTTCTCGATCAAGGCAAGGAAGCGCTTGCGACCTCCTCGCTCGACGCCGAGCCCGACATCATCCTCAAAATGCCGCGCGACACGATTGCTCCGTTCCTCCTGGCTGTGATGCTGGGATTATTGTTCACCGCGATGCTGTTGCGCTCGACCGTGGCGATCGCACTTGCAACGCTAGGCGCCGCTTTGGCTCTGGCGGTCTGGACCTGGCCGCGCCGCCGCTTGCTCGAGCGGGAGCCGGCCGATGACTGAGCATATTGTCTCCCGTCCCGATACACTCCAGCTTGGCCCGGTACGCAGTCGCGGGCTTGGGTGGAACGGCATGATGTGCCTTATCGCTTCTGAGGCGGCGCTGTTCGGCTTTCTTCTCTTTGCCTATTTTTATCTCGGCGCGGTCAATCCACGCGGCTGGCTGCTTGAACCGCACCCATCCTTGACCCTGGCGCTTCCCAACACCTTGCTGCTGCTGGCATCGAGCCTCGCCGCGCGCTGGGGCGAAAGGGGGATAAAGCGCGAAAATGAGGGCCAGGCACTGGTCGGTCTGGGGCTCGCCTTTGCGATGGGGCTACTGTTTGCGATCGTCCAATGGTTCGAGTGGCAGGCGAAAAGTTACGGTCTGGCGACCAGCAGCTATGGGTCGCTCTATTTTGTGACGACCGGCTTTCATATGGCGCACATTCTCGTCGGGCTTGTGATCCTGCTCTTCCTCATGGTCTGGGTGGCAGGCGGTTATTTCAGCCCGCTGCGCATCCTCCCTGCGTCGAACGGCATCCTTTACTGGCATTTCGTCGATGCGGTCTGGCTCGCCCTGTTCACGACCTATTATCTAACCCCTTATCTGGGGTTCGCGCGATGACCCGCGACGTCGAAGAACACCATCATCCCGCGCCGCATCGCCATCGCGCACCGCTCGGCATGCTCATATTCGCGCTGGTCGGCGGCCCAGCAGCGTGGCTGTTCCAGCTTATCGGCGGCTTTGTCCTGTCGGCGACCAATTGCTCGAGCAATGCCGGAGCCCGTGCAGCGCTCTTCATTCTCGATCTTTTGTGTCTGGCGCTCGCGCTCGCTGCCGCGTCGGCGGGGGCGCATCTGTTCCAAAAATCCAAGCGCGAAGTCGACGGCGATCATCGCCATCTTCTTGAAACGGGAAGCGGCCGCACCCGTTTCATGGCGACATGCGCAATATGGCTAGGAAGCGGGTTCGCGCTCGCAATCGCGGCCAATTTGCTGGCAATCGGGATGCTGATGTCATGCGGATAAGCGCCCTCATTCTCGCGGCCTTGCTCGTCTCTGGTTGCCAGGCACCCGCGTGCCGGGATGCAGCCGCCAAGGCGCTAATCGCTGGCCATTGCGCCGCCTGCCACCTGGTTCCGGGGGTGCGCACGGCGGTCGGTACGGTCGGCCCATCGCTTGCCAATGTCGGCGGGCAAAGCATAATCGCTGGCCGCTATCCCAATAGCCGCGCCGCGATGTCGGCGTGGATTGCGCACCCCCAGCGGCTGCAGCCGGGCAGCGCCATGCCCGACACCGGGGTTACCGAAGCCGAAGCCCGGATAATCGCCGACTATCTTTACACAGTGGACAGCAAGTCATGAAAAAAGCCCATTACCTCCTCCTTGGCGCGCTGGTCGCGCTTCCTGTTGCCGCCGCAAGCATTTCGCTGTTCCCGGCGCGCGAAGGTGCAAAGCCGCCGGTCCCCGAAGCGGTGCCAGCGAGCGATGTTTTTACACGCGAGCAGATCGGTCATGCGCTCGCGCCGCCGACGCCGACTGCGGGTCGCGTTGTAATCGCGCCGTCGGCGACGACCAAAGACGATGGCCAATGGCTGATGCCGTCAAAAGATTATGCCAATTCACGCTATTCCTCGCTCGACGAGATCACGCCCGCCAATGTCGGCTCCTTGCGCGAAAGTTTCAGTTTTTCATTAGGTGTCAACAAGGGGCAGGAAGCCGCCCCGATCGTCGTCGGATCGATGATGTATGTGGTCAGTGCCTTTCCCAATCATGTCTACGCGCTGGATCTTAGAGATAATGGCGCGCTCAAATGGAGTTATACCCCGCCGCAGGTGCCCGCCGCGGCGGGGGTTGCGTGCTGCGATGTCGTCAATCGCGGGGCGGCCTATGCTGACGGAAAGCTGGTGCTCAACTCGCTCGACGGGCAGACTATCGCGCTCGACGCGAAGACCGGCAAGGAAGTCTGGCGAACGCAGCTCGCCGATATCAACAAGGGTGAAAGCATCACCATGGCGCCGTTGATCGCTGCGGGAAAGGTTCTCGTCGGCAATTCAGGAGGCGAATTTGGTATCCATGGCTGGCTGACCGCACTCGACCTCGACAGCGGCAAGATTGCCTGGCGAGCCTATCATACCGGTACCGACGAAATGGCGCTCATCGGTCCCGATTTCAAACCCTTCTACAAGTCTGACAAGGGCAAGGACCTCGGGGTCAAGACTTGGCCCGCCGATGCCTGGAAAATCGGCGGCGGAAGCATGTGGGGCTGGATCGCCTATGATCCGCAAAAGCGGACCATCTTCTATGGCACCGGCAATCCAGGACCATGGAATGCCGAACAACGACCGGGTGACAATAAATGGACAACCGGGATATTTGCCCGCGACATCGATACCGGCCAGGCCAAATGGTTCTATCAGATGACGAACCATGACGAGCATGATTATGACGGTATAAACGAGCAATTGCTGCTCGACCTGCCTTTCGCAGGCAAGATGCGCCAGACGCTCGTGAAGATCGAGCGCAATGGTTATGTTTATGTTCTCGACCGCAACACCGGCCAAGTGCTGTCGGCCGACCCGTTCGGCCCCGTTAACAGTTCCAAGGGTGTCGATCTGCGCAGTGGGCGGTTGATCGTCAATCCCGCCAAGGAAACGAAATTGGGTCAGGTCGTCCACGACATCTGCCCCACCGCAAGCGGCGCCAAAGACTGGAACCCCAGCGCTTTTTCGCCGCGCACCGGGCTCATCTATATTCCGCACGAAAATCTGTGCATGGACTGGATGAACCTCGAGGTGAATTATATCTCTGGCACCCCTTATGTCGGGGCAGAGGTGAAGATGAAGCCGGGGCCGGGCGGCAATCGCGGCACCTTTACCGCATGGGACCCCGTCCAGCGCAAGCCTGTCTGGGAAATTCGCGAAGATCTGCCCTTATGGTCAGGGGCGGTCGCGACCGCGGGCGATGTTGTTTTCTATGGTACGATGGACGGCTGGTTCAAAGCGATCGATGCGCGCAGCGGCAAGCTCCTGTGGCGACAGAAGCTTCCAAGCGGCATTATTGGCCAGCCGATCAGCTATCGCGGTCCCGACGGGCATCAATATATCGCCATATTGAGCGGCGTCGGCGGCTGGTCCGGGGGAATTGTTTCGGGACCGCTCGACCCGCGCGACGGCAGTTCTGCGCTGGGCTTCGTCAACGCGATGACCGATCTTCCCAACCGTACAACAGCAGGAGGGACGCTCCATGTTTTTGCGCTTCCGCACTAGCACGCTCGCATTGATGGCCTTGGCGCTCGCAGCCTGTGACCGGCAGGCGGTGCCGGTCCAGCCTCCGGCGGGATCCGCTCTCACTAATGCGCCCGCATCGGCGCTCATCCCCGGCGGCGGCGCGCTGCCCGCCGCGATCAATCCCCGCGCGCTCGCCTATTACGACAATGCCGAAGCGGTCGAGAACGGGAAGCGCCTCTATAACCAGTATAATTGTGTCGGGTGCCACTTTAACGGCGGCGGCGGTATCGGTCCGCCGCTGATGGACGACAAATGGGTTTATGGCGGACGCCTCGACCAGATTTACAACACGCTGGTCCAGGGGCGTCCCAATGGTATGCCGGCGTGGCGGGGCAAGATTCCCGAGCAACAGCTGTGGCAGATTGCAGCCTATGTCCGTTCGATGTCTTTGCCGGCGACGCTCGCTGCTAATGGCAGCGGGACGCCGTCACAACATCCTGCGCCCGTCCCGCGCAAGGCCGACGAACATGGCGGCTGGACCTTGCCGCCCGACACGGTCGGCGAGCCTTGACCCGCGCCGCGCTAGCCGCAGCCCTGCTTCTCGGCGCGTTGCTGCCGGGATGCGCGCCAAAGACACCCCCCTTGGGCCATGACCGATTGTTCATTTCGGACGAAGGCCAAAATAGGGTCATTGTGCTCGACGGCGACGCGCGCTCCACGCTCAGGACCGGCAAGCGGCCGCGCGGCATCGAGCTGTCACCCGATCAAAACATCCTTTATGTCGCGGCGAGCGATTCCAACCGCATCGAGGCGTGGGATACACGCACGCTCAAACATTTGCGCGATTATGATAGCGGCCCCGACCCCGAGCGATTTGCTGTGTCGCCCGACGGCGCGACGATTGCCATCGCCAATGAGGATGATAGCGCGATATCCTTCCTCGATCTGGCCAGTGGCAAGATCACCCGCGATATCAAAGTGGGACCCGAACCCGAAGGGGTCGGGATCAGCCCCGATGCTAAGCTGGTCGTCGCAACCTCGGAGGCTGCGAGCACCGCCCATTTCATCGACGTTAGATCAGGCAAGCTGCTCGACAGCATCATCGTTGGTTCGCGGCCGCGCCATGTGCTCTTCTTGAAGAAGGGAAAGCAAGTCTGGGTCAGCAGCGAGCAGCGAGGCACAATCAGCATTTTCGACAGCGCGACGCGGCACATCGTCGCAACGGTCGATCTGGTGCCCGCCTTTCCCGACGTAGAGCAAGTGCAGGCTGTCGAAATGCGCGCGACCCGCGACGGGCAGCGGATATTTGTCGCGATGGGACGCGGCGACCGCGTCGCCGAAATTGATCCCGTGACCCGCAAGGTGGTCCGCAGCTGGCCCGTCGGGCACCGTAACTGGGGGATCAACCTGTCACCCGACGGTCGGCGCCTCTATGCCGTGGCGGGTCTATCAGGCGACCTAACCATTATCGACCTCGTCGACAACAAGCTCGCCGGGACAATGAAACTCGGAGGAAAACCGTGGGGCGTGGTCGCGGTGAGGAAGCCATGAGGAGCGCGCTTCTTGTCGCCGTCTGCCTGCTCCTAGCCGGCTGCGGTCAGCGCACGCTGACTATATGTGCAGACCCGAACAACCTGCCCTTTTCCAACAAGGCAGGCGAAGGTTTTGAGAACCGGATTGCCACAGCGCTAGCCAGCCAGTTGCACGCCAAGCTGCGTTATATTTGGTGGGCCCAGCGCCGCGGCTATGTCCGCAACACCGTCAGCGCGCATAAATGCGATTTGTGGATGGGGGTCGCCAGCGGACTCGATCGCCTCGCCACGAGCCGGCCATATTATCGCGCATCCTATGTCTTCGTCAGTCGGCGCGATAGGCATCTGGCTGGACTTTCGCTCGACGACCCGCGTCTCCGCTCGCTGAAAATCGGGGTCCAGATGGTTGGCGATGACGGGGTGAACACTCCGCCCGCCCACGCGTTGTCGCGGCGCGGGATAATCGCCAACGTGCGCGGCTATATGCTTTATGGCGACTATAGCCGGCCCAACCCGCCGGCGCGGATCGTGTCAGCGGTGGCCGACGGCGACATTGATGTCGGGCTTGTCTGGGGACCGCTGGCAAACTGGTCGGCGAAGCAAAGCAATGTGCCGTTACAAATTGATCCTGTCACGCCGTGGCTGGACGACAGCCAATGGCCAATGGTCTATGATATTTCCATCGGGGTCGCGAAGGACGACCCCGCCCTCTTGCGCGATGTTGATCGTGCGTTGGTGGCATTGCATGGACGGATTGACGCCATATTGAAAGATTATGGTATCGATTCGAGCGGGGGAATAGGGAGCAATGTCGATGACGGCATTTCCTGATTGGCTCCATATTCTTGCGGTCGCGAGCCTGACGCTGGGTTTCGCCTGCGCGATTTTCATCATCATCGACGAAATTCGGCGGCCGCAATCAATGTTCGTGATGAATCTTGTCTGGCCTCTCACCGCCTTGTTCGGATCAATCATTTGGCTCGGCGCCTATTGGCGCTGGGGCCGACCCTGCAATGATGACGAGGTTCCATTCGGCGTGAGCGTACTCAAGGGCGCGAGCCATTGCGGTGCGGGATGCACCTTGGGCGACCTTATTGCCGAATGGCTGGCTTTCTGGGCGCCCGCCGTCGCGGTCGCCTTCGGCTGGAAGAGCCTGTTTGCGGACAAGATATTTGCTGTGTGGGTTCTTGATTTTATCTTCGCCTTCTCGCTCGGCATCTTGTTTCAATATTTTACCATCAAACCGATGCGCGATATCAGCATTGGCGAGGGGGTGGTCGCGGCGCTCAAGGCCGATATCGCCTCGATCTCGGCATGGCAGATCGGGATGTACGGAATGATGGCGCTCATCCAGTTCGTCTGGTTTCTCCCCGCTTATGGCGAGATTGCGAAGGTAGCGACGCCCGAATTCTGGTTCGCGATGCAAATTGCGATGCTGGCTGGCTTTGTGACCAGCTACCCGGTCAACTGGCTGCTGATCCGCGCGGGGTGGAAAGAAAGAATGTGACCGGACGCGCCTTGCCATTGGCGAGCTTGCTTTTTGCCGGGCGGGCCAACGACCGCTCAGGCCTATTGCGGGGTCGGAGTCAGCGGGTCGGTGGATCGACTTCAGCAAGGAGCGCCACCATCATGGAGATATGGCCGCACCCGCAATTTGCGCAATTCGCGACCATCTGTGCATCGGTGGCAAAGCCGTGCGAAACTCGAAGCGACAATTGTAGAATGGTCATGTTCGGTTTTAAGGCTTACGGCAATGGGATGCGCATTGGAGCCAAGCATTTTATCGATGCTTATTCTTCCCCGATTGGGAATGCGCCGATAAACTTTGGGGGGACGGTATGGCGCCAATGACAATGCGGCTTTTGGTCGCGTCGTGCGTGGGGATTTTGGGCTTTACTTCAAGCGGCAATGGCGCGGTGCCACAGGCTGGTGAACAGACGGTGCAATCGGCCCCAGCCGCGGCTGAAACGGTTGATGATGCGGCCAAAGACCATAGCCCCCCTTCAGCGGCTCCCGAAACGCTGCACCCCGACATACATGCGCCGGCGCCCGCGGTGCAGCCAGACGAGGCGCCTCCGAAATTACTCGATGGTTATGGTAATGGCGGCTTTCCGGTGACAACCGATGTCGCCGAGGCACAGGCCTATTTTATCAACGGCATGGTTCTGGCGTCGGCTTTTGCCCATAAGGCGTCGATTGCAGCCATGAAGGAATCGACACGGCTCGATCCCGATTGCGCCATGTGTCTTTGGGGTCTGGCTTATACGTCAGGACCCACGCTCAACTATGGCAAAGATGCTGAAGAGCGCGTCGAACTACTGACAATGGCGCGCAAGGCCGACAAGCTAGCCCATAGGCATGGAACCGAGCGCGAGCGCGCCCTTACCCATGCCTTATTGTCTCGTTTTCGCCCCGGCGACACCAAAAGGCGCGACCGCGATTATGCCAATGCCACGGCGGGCCTTGCCGGCCGCTACCCCGATGATGACATGATCAATGTCCTGGCGGCTGATGCGACGCTGATCGCTGCGTCAAAAGAAGAAGAGCTTAAGCCTGCCGGGCTCAAAGCGATGACCTTTCTCGAGCCGGTGCTCGCGCGATCACCCGAGAGCACGCCCGCTATTCATTTCTATATCCACGCCAGTGAGGTTGGAGGCCGTTCTGCCGATGCCGAGCCCTATGCCGACCGCCTGACCGCGCTGGCGCCAGCGGCAAGCCATCTCATTCATATGCCGTCGCACACCTGGTATTGGGTCGGGCGGTATCAGGACGCCGCTGACGCCAATATGCGCGCCGTACGCATTGATCAGGCGAACGCTGCGCGGCTCGGCCATGCCGAGCATGGCGGAGCCTTTGAGCTTCCTTACCATGCGCACAATGTCATCTTCGGCCTTGGCGGAGCGATGATGGCTGGCGATTCACGCGGCGCCTTGATGCTCGCGCGGCCGCTAATCGAAAATGCGCAGGATAAAGAGAAAGCCTCCCCCTTCATGCAGCTTTATTCCGCTGCAGGATATTTCGCCGTCGCCCGCTTTGACGACCCGTTGGCCGTTCTCGCGCTGAAGGAACCCAAACTCCCCTATCTCAAGGCTGCCTGGCATTATGCGAGAGGCGAAGCCTTTGCCTATCAAAGGGATGTTGACGCAATAAGGGCCGAAAGGGACGCCATTCCGGCCCAGCTGGTCGAAGGGGAAATCAGCGATGACAACCGTGCCCCCGAGCAATTGCTTGGTATTACGCGCGCGGTGCTCAAGGGCCGTATCGCCGCGCTGGAGAGTCGTTGGGCCGATGCTGCCGACGCCTATCGTGATGGCGCGGCAATCGAAGAAACCCCTGATTTTCAGCTCTTCTCGGACCCGCCGGCCTTTTGGTATCCGGTGCGGCGCGATCTTGCCGCCACGCTTTTGGCCAGCGGCGATAAATCCGGCGCGCTTCGAGAAGCCGAAGCGACGTTAAAGCTCCGCCCGAAAGATCCTTCAACTTTGGCCATCATCGCCAAGGCGCAGCGGGAAGCGGACTAAAGCGGGGTCCCTTCGTAACACTATCTGCCCCTTGCCTCTCCTCTGATTGACCGGCAAAGCAATGCCGTCACAAGGGAGTTTGACTATGGCGGGACCGCTTACGGGTATCAGGATCATAGAATTTGCCGGCATTGGTCCTGGCCCTTTTTGCGCCATGATGCTTGCCGATCATGGGGCGGAGGTGATCCGGATCGATCGCCCCGGCGGACAGCTTAACCCGCGTGATCCGCTGTCGCGCAATCGCAAATCGATCATGCTAGACATGAAAAAAGACGGTGCGGTTGAACTGGCACGCGATCTGTGCCGCGGGGCCGACGGCATTATCGAAGGCTATCGTCCCGGCGTGATGGAACGACTGGGGCTTGCACCCGACGTCCTTCGCGCCGACAATCCCAAGCTAGTTTACGGCCGCATGACCGGTTGGGGGCAGTTCGGCCCCTATGCACAAGCGGCGGGTCACGACATCAATTATATTTCGCTGTCGGGGGTGCTGCATGGCATCGGGCGTGCAGGCGAAAAGCCGGTGCCGCCGGTCAATTATGTCGGCGACTTTGGCGGAGGCGGGATGATGCTGGCGTTCGGCATGGCAAGCGCGCTGCTCCACGCGGCGAAGACCGGCGAAGGTCAGGTCATCGATTGTGCGATGACCGATGGGTCGGCGCTGCTGGCGGGCATGACCTTCGGGTTTCACGCTTCGGGAATGGTGCAGGATGAAGCGGGCACCAACATGCTCGACGGCGCGGCCCATTTTTATGACACTTACAGCTGCAAAGACGGCAAGTTCATTTCCATCGGTTCAATCGAACCGCAATTTTATGCGCTGCTGCGCCAATTGACCGGGCTTGAGACCGACGCTGAATTTGATTCCCAACACGACAAAACGCAGTGGCCGGCACTGAAAGCCAAACTTGCGCAATTATTCGCCACCAAAACACGCGATCAATGGTGCGATATTATGGAAATGACCGACGTCTGCTTTGCTCCGGTGTTGTCGCTGACAGAAGCGCCGCTCCATCCCCACAATGTCGCGCGCGAGACGTTCATCAAGGTCGGCGGCGTGACGCAACCTGCACCCGCTCCGCGCTATTCGGCAACGGTCAACGCAGCGCCGCAAGCTGCACCAGTGGCCGGGAGCGATCGCGACGCGATCCTTTCGGCGGCTGGCTATGATGCGAACAAAATTGCTGCGCTAACGGACGCCGGCGTAGTTGGCTAATCCACCTGTGCAGCCGTCGCCTCTTTCGGTCAGCATATTCCACAATCCGGCCCCGCCGCCCATGGCGACCATATGACCCAAACGCTGCGCCCAATAGGCATCATTCCCATATAGGCTGCGCCAGCGCATCAGCGGGATGGTCAGCTTATGGAGGTCATATTCGGCCGTGAAGCCAATTGCGCCATGAACCTGGTGCGCGACTGCGGTCACCACGCCGACGGCGCGATTGGCGCGCAATTTGGCAGCTGCGATCTCGAAACCCGCCTGTTCGGGGTTAAAAGCTGCGGCATCTAGCCGGGTGGCAAGTGCGGCAGCGGCGACATCGACTGCCGCGACTTCGCATGCCATTACCGCCAGTGCCTGTTGCACGGCCTGAAACTTACCCAGCGGTCGGCCGAATTGCTCGCGCATATTGACATGATCGATCGATAATTGAAGCGCCTGGCCCATGGCTCCGGCCATGAGACTAACTGTTGCTGCGGCTCGCATGTCATCCGATGGAGGTTTCAGCCCCGCCAAAATTTGATCGGCGACGGGCAAATCCGCGAGCATGATGCCAGCCAGTCGCAGCACCGCATGGACGTCGCCCCAATCGCCGCCAAAGCCTCCGTCCGCCTCTGGCGCCAGCAAAAGGGCAAACCCCGCCTCTTCAACCGGCGCCATCCCTGCGGTCGCGGCTTCGGCAAACACGGCGCGCGCGGTATCGCAGAGCATTTCGCGCGCCGCGCTCATCTTAGCCCCAATCCGCGCGCAATAATCCCGCGAATTACTTCGCGTGTCCCGCCGCGCAGCGAAAAGCTGGGCGAGGCAATGAGCAAAGCCCGAAGCAGCCGCGACAGGTCGTCGGGGTCGTCCCAGCCACAATCAACGACCGCTTGAATGCGGCGCGGCATATCCTGTTCGAACGCATTGCCCAATTCCTTGACGACCGAGGCCTCGACCATCGGATCGTCACCAGCCGCCAATTTGGCGGCGGTTGACATTGAGAGCTGGCGTAGCGTCCATATTTCGGCAGTAAGTTCCCCGATGATTGTCGCCAACGCAGGGTCGGGCACAGGTCCCGCTGCATCGATCAACGCGACGAGCAATGCGTGGCTCGACAAATAACGTTCAGGACCCGATCGTTCGAGACCAAGTTCGGCGGTTACCTGTTTCCATCCCTGCCCGCGCTCACCGATCAAGCTTGTCGACGGGATCAGAACATCGTCGAGGAATATCTCGTTGAAGTCATGCTTGCCCGCCATGTCGATGATCGGGCGGATCGTAATGCCCGGCGTGTCGAGATCGATCAGGAACTGGCTCAACCCTGCATTGCGTTCGCTTCCCTCTTCGCTGCGCACCAGTGTGAGCATGATATGCGCTAGATGCGCGCCGGTGGTCCAGATTTTCTGACCGTTGATCCGCCACCCGTCGGGCGTTTCGCGCGCGGTCGTGCGGACAGCGGCAAGGTCGGACCCTGCGCCAGGTTCGGACAGTCCGATACAGGCATAGATCTCGCCGCGGGCGATGCCTGGCAAATAACGCTCGCATTGTTCCTCGCTGCCATAACGCAGGATCAGTGGGCCCGTTTGCCTGTCGGCAATCCAGTGCGCGCCGACAGGCGCACCGGCGGCGAGCAGTTCCTCCAAAACCACATAGCGTTCGAGCGGATGCCTCTCGCCCCCGCCGTAGCGGCCGGGCAATGTCATGCCGACGTAGCCGGCAGCCCCCAACCGGCGGCTGAAATCGGCATCAAAGCTTGCCCAGCAATTGGCGCGCGTGACGATATCATTTTGCGGCTGATTCGCAGCAAGCCACCCCCGCAACGCGGTACGAAGTGCTGCAACATCGCCGGGCGGATCAAAAGGGTAGAGGTCAAAGCTTTGCATGCTGCCCCTGCCATGCAATAGCTTATGGCTTGTGCAAAGGAATTTTGACTATGGGCGCATTTCTGGACGTCACCCGCCGCGATAAAATCGCTATCCTGACGATGATCAAACCAGAGAGCATGAATGCCATCGGCACGCATGAGGATTGCCAGGATATCATCTCGACGTTGAGAGAGCTTGGTGATGACCGCGGCATTAGCGCTATCATCCTGACCGGGAGCGGAAAGGCGTTCAGCGCGGGCGGCAATCTCAAAGGCATGCAGAACCGCACCGGCATCGGCGTTCTCGACCAGCCCGATTCAACCCGCGCCAATTATCGCAAAGGCGTACAGGCCGTCATTCGCGCGTTGATGGATTGCGAAATCCCGATGATCGCCGCCATCAACGGCCATGCCATCGGGCTTGGCTGTGACCTTGCGTGCACTTGCGATATTCGCATTGCCGCCAAGAGTGCCAAATTTGCGTGCAGCTTTATCAAGGTCGGCATTGTACCGGGCGATGGTGGGGCGTGGCTGCTCCAGCGCGTGCTCGGCTATCCGCGCGCCGCCGAATTATTCCTCACCGGCGACCGGTTCGATGCGGACCAGGCGAAGGACTATGGCCTTGTGACCGAAGTGGTTGGCGACGATGAATTGCTCGACCGCGCCATCGCCATCGCCGAGCGCATCACCTGCAACCCACCGCGCGCCTTGCGTCTCACCAAGCGGCTGATGCGCGAGGCCCAGCACAGCCGGATGAGCGACATTCTCGAACTTAGCGCTGCCTATCAGGCAATTGTTCACGAAACCGCGGACAATCGCGAGGCCATTGACGCCTTTGTCGAAAAACGTCCGCCGAAATTTACAGGAGACTGACGATGCTTGCCGAACGCGTCCTGCCGCTACAAGGCGTCCATAATTTCCGCGACTATGGCGGTTATGCTGTAGAGGCCGGCGGCAAGTTGCGCACAGGTCTTCTCTGGCGTTCAGCGCATCACCAAGACGCCAGTCCGGCGGACCTCACCACCATCGACAAATTGGGCATAGAAACAATCGTCGACCTGCGCGGTGATGATGAACGCGCAGCCCACCCGTGCAAACGCGCGGACGGCTTTAACGCGCGGGTGCTGTTTGCCGACGGGCAGACCGCGGGGCTCGCGCCGCACCTTCAAGCAGCGGGCGGGACGATCGACAATGAAACCGCGCGTGCGCGGATGATCGATACCTATGCCGCTATGCCCTATCGCCCGGTGCTGGTGAGTACGCTGCGGCTCTATGTCGCCGCGCTCGCGGAATATGACGCGCCTAGCCTCGTCCACTGCGTTGCGGGCAAGGATCGCACAGGCTTTGCGGTCGCCATCGTGCACCGCCTGCTCGGGGTGCATGAGGATGACATCATGCACGATTATCTGCTCACCAACAGCGCGGGCAAGATAGAGGAACGTATCGCGCAAGGCGGCGACATCATCCGCGCACGTTATGGCGCGGTAATTCCCGACGAGGCCGTGCGAACGTTGATGTCGGTCAACCCGATCTTCCTCGACGCTGCACTGGCCACGGTGCGCCGCGATCACGGTGATATCGCAAGCTATGCTGAATCCGTGCTCAATCTGACGCCCGCCATGCACGAAGCGATGATCGATAATTTGGTCGCCTGACCCGGTCGCGCGGGCGTGAAGGCGCTAAGGCGCGCATTGATCCAAGTTAGGCGCCGCCTTTCTCAACCACGCCGGCTTTAATCACCGTATCGACATGCTCCAGCCGGGTGACGTCTGCCAGCGGGTTGCCGTCAACCGCAATGATGTCGGCATAACGACCAACCGCAATCGCACCGATATCGCCTGTCATGCCCAGCACTTCGGCGCCGCTTTCGGTCGCTGCGCGGATAGCCTGCATCGGCGTCATCCCCCATTGCACCATCTTGGCGAATTGTTTGCCATTATCGCCGTGCGGATAGACACCGGCATCGGTGCCAAATAGCATATGGACGCCCGCCTTGACCGCGCGCTGGAATGTTTGGCGTTGGGCGAGCCCGATCGCCTTTTCCTTGTCGAGACTTTCCTGCTCGGTGCCATTGGATGTGCCAGTCGCGAGGATATAATCGTCGTTATAAATATCCATGTCGAACCAGGTGCCGTGCTGGACCGCGAGCTTGATTGTCGCATCGCTGGCCAGACTGGCATGTTCGATCGTGTCGATGCCCGCCAGAATCGCGGTGTGAATGCCCTCGTCGCCATGCGCATGCGCCGCGACTTTCATCCCCAGCATATGGGCCTCGTCGGCAATCGCCTTCATTTCCTCGAGCGACAATTGTTGCGCGCCTACGCTATCGCCGAGCGAGAATACGCCGCCGGTCGCGCAAATTTTGATCACGCGCGCGCCATATTTATGGAGCCAACGCACCTTGGCCCGTGCCTCTTGCGGGCTGTCGATAACCGACTGACTTTTGACATCCATCGACGGCGGAAGGCCACCATTGTCACAATGGCCGCCGGTCGCACCAATCGCATAGCCTGCAGGAATGATGCGCGGTCCGTCAATAAAGCCGCCCTCGATTGCCTGTTTCAGTCCAACATCTTCAAAGCCTTCAGACCCGACATTGCGCACCGTGGTAAATCCGGCGTCGAGCGTCTTCTTCGCATTGGCGACCCCGATCGCTGTCCAGAAACTATCGGTATAGCGAAGCCCCTGATAGCCGCCAACCGAGGCCAGCGAGGTCAGATGAACATGCATGTCGATGAGACCGGGAAGCAGCGTCTTGTCACCCAGATCAATATGCTTGACGTCGCTGCCCCATTTAACCGTGCGCGAATCCGCGACGCTGGTTATGCGGCCATCGGCACCGACGAAAATGGCGGGATAATCAACTGTCGTGCCCTTGAGCACATCAACCATATGCGCTGCGGTGATAACCGTTTGCCCGCTGCCTTGGGCCAAAGCGGGTTGAACAAAAGCGCTGGCGGTCAGCAGCATCAAAAGGCGCAATTTCATCATCCATCTCCTGTTATTTGATCGTTATTTTATACCGTGAAAGCTTTGCATAATCGGACTGGCAGGCGTCGGCGACGGCCTGATCGCGCGAATCGAGCGCCACAGGGCGAAGGTCGGGTTTTCCGAAACCGCCGCTGCGCGCTACCGCATCATACCAATGCGCTGCCCATATCCCGTCGGTGTCGCGCAAGCCCTTCTCCCACCGTAGCATCGCAGGGTCCCATGCAATTTCGAGGGCATTGCAAAGCTGCTTCAGCATCAGCGCCGGGTCGGCCAATATGTCGGCGCTATCGATCACCGGCGGAGCATGGCCGAGCCGGTCGGATTCGCGGTCGAAAAATTCTACCTGCCGCGCCGTCCCGAGATGCTCGGGCGTCACGACGACATGTTTGGCGGCATAGCTTGCGACAACGCGCGCCGGATCACGGATCAAAAAGGCGTGGCGCATGGACGTCAGATCATCATGGGCAATTGGCCCAACCATATGATGTGCCATATGCTTTTGATACCAGATCGGGGCGTGGCTTGGATGCGACCCGCTCATGCTTTTCGCGACCGTGTGCCAGTCGCAGTCCATCGATGCCATCACCTGATCCGCCATGACCTGCGGATCGCCGCTCGTCTTCAAATAAGCGCCATAAAAGGGTTCGTCGCTGACGACCGTGTCGGCGCGGCTGCCAAAGCTGCGCATCATAGCGGTCGACAGGTTACGCGGGCCCGACCACATGGCGATCCGAATGGCCTCGCTCACCCTGTTTCAGCCCCGGCGACGTCGCGCGCAATCAGGGCCTTATAAAGCGTTTGAAGCTGCTCGACCATCGGGCCACGACCCGTTGTTAAAACCCGCCCGTCGATTGTATGCGCGGGGACGACGCCCGCGAAGGTGCCGGTCACAAAGGCTTCATCGGCTCCATAAACGTCGGTCAGCGAAAAATTCTTCTCGAACACCGGTATATCATTCTCGCGGCACAGCTTGATAATATTGCTGCGCGTTATCCCGCCGAGGCAATAATCGCCCGATGAAGTCCAGACCTCGCCTTTGCGAACGATAAAGAAATGGGTTGAATTGCAAGTCGCGACAAAGCCGTGCGGGTCGAGCATCAGCGCCTCGTCGGCTCCCGCTTCGGTCGCCTGAATGCAGGCGGTTATGCAGTTGAGCTTGCTATGGCTGTTGAGCTTGGGATCCTGCACTGCCGGGTCGCCGCGCCGGACATGAACGGTGAATAAGGACAGCCCCTTTTCAACCGTCACGGGCAACGGATCTTTATGCTCGGCGATAATCACAATGGTGGCCGGCGAAATGACGACGCGCGGATCTTGATAGGGGGTCGACCTTATGCCCCGCGTTACCATCAACCGGATATGGCATGCTTCCATCTTGTTCGCAGCAATGGTGGCATGAAGCCGATCGATCAGCGCATCGCGACTGATCCCGATATCCATCGCAATCGCCTTTGCCCCTTCGTACAACCGGTCAAGATGGGCCGCGAGAAAAACCATTTGGCCGTTATGGACGCGGATGCCCTCCCACACGCCGTCACCGAGCATGAAGCCGCTGTCGAAAACCGAAACGCTTGCCTCTTTACGCGGTGTCAACTTGCCGTTGACGTTGATCAGGATCGCGTCGTTGCGCGGATCGGGGGTGTAGTCGTGCGTGCCGTGCGTCATGAGCCGGAACCTTAAGGATTAAGAAGGGGCGGGAAAGCGGATTTACGCAACTGGTCGCGCCGCGCGATGAGGGCGCCTGCAAATAATGCAGCAGCGGCACCGAGCATCCAGCCGCCGATCACATCGCTCGGCCAATGCACAGCGAGCGTAATGCGCGACAGACCGGTCGCCACTATCATCAAAGCCGCGAGCGCTTGCCACACCGGATGACGCGCCTGCGGTACCAGCATGATGAAAAGAATATAAACGACCGCCGCGCTGGTCGCGTGGCCGCTTGGATAGGAAAAGCTGTGAATCGGGTCGAGCTGCGGGACAAGATCGGGGCGGACGCGCGCAAAACCCTGTTTCAACAGGCTCGACACCCCGCTCGAAAGCAAGGCCGAGAGCCCCATCGCCAAACCCGCGCCCCAGCCCCACCAGCGCCACAGAATCGCCGCGAGCAAAGCGACCATGATATAACGCTGGATGCCGCCGCCGATCCAACTGATCGCCTGCATGACCGCAATCAACGCTGAGGGCGACCGCCCACGCTCCAGATTGAGCGCGTGTGACACCGCGAGATCAAAAGCTTGTAGATCCCCGCGTCCGACCAGCCAGCCAAGCAGCAACATAGCAGCAAACAGCGCCGCTGCAGCCAAGAAGAGACGAAAAGAAAGGGTCAAAGCTTGCGCAAAATCAAATATGGATCGCCCGTCCATAGGCACCCAGCACGCTCTCGTGCATCATTTCGCTCAGCGTCGGATGCGGGAAGACCGTATTCATGAAATCAACCTCGACCAGTTCTGCGGTCTTGCCAACTGTATAGCCCTGGATGAGTTCGGTGACTTCGGCGCCCACCATATGCGCGCCCAGCAATTCACCCGTTTTGGCGTCAAACACCGTCTTGACGAACCCTTCTGCCTCTCCCAGCGCAATCGCCTTACCATTGCCGATAAAGGGGAAATTGCCCACCTTGACCGTATAGCCTGCATCCTTGGCCTTCGCCTCGGTCAGGCCAACGCTCGCAACTTGCGGATGGCAATAGGTGCAGCCAGGGATGTTGAGCGGGTCCATCGCATGGGGGTGAACCTCCTTATTGCCCAGGTTTTGCGCGATCGCTTCGGCAGCAATGACGCCCTCGTGGCTCGCTTTATGCGCCAGCCACGGCGGAGCGGTGACATCACCAATGGCCCACAGCCCCGCTACATTGGTGCGGCACATCGGGTCGGTGTCGATATGCCCTTTGGTAGTTTTGATCTTCAACGCCTCGAGCCCGATATCTTCGGTATTGGGAACAATACCAACGGCGACGATGGCGTGACTAAATTCGGCCGATTCGACCTTGCCGTCCTTGGTTTTGATCTTCGCCGACACGCCTTTGGCTCCGGCTTTTAGTTCCTCGACGCCCGCACCGGTCAAAATCGTCATGCCCTGCTTCTTGAGCGCCTTTTCCAGGAAGGTCGACACATCGGCATCTTCGACCGGCACCACGCGATCGAGCATTTCGACCACCGTCACTTCGGCGCCCATATCTTTATAAAAGCTGGCGAATTCGATCCCGATCGCACCCGATCCGATGACCAGCAATTTGGTCGGCATTTCAGGCGGGACCATCGCGTGGCGATAGGTCCAGATACGCTTGCCGTCGGCAGGCGCGAACGGCAAGTCGCGGGCACGCGCGCCTGTCGCAACGATGATGTGCTTGGCGGTCAGTTCTTCGGTCTTGCCGTCCTTGGTCACGCTCAGCTTGCCCGGCGCGGTCAGTTTGCCATCGCCGAAATGGACCGTAATCTTGTTCTTCTTCATCAGGTGGGTCACGCCCTGATTAAGCTGCTTGGCCACCCCGCGCGATCGCTTGACCACGGCGTCGATGTCGGCGCTGATTTCGGCAGCCTTCAAACCATAGGCACCGGCATGCTGCATATAATGATAGATTTCAGCCGACCGCAGCAACGCCTTGGTCGGGATGCAGCCCCAGTTGAGGCAGATGCCGCCGAGCAACTCGCGTTCGACAATCGCAACTTTCAGCCCTAGCTGCGCTCCACGGATGGCGGCAACATAGCCGCCAGGGCCAGAGCCAAGAACGATCAGATCATAGGATTCAGCCATGGACGACTTCCTTTTTCTTACTTTTCAAAAAATCCAGATTGCACAATAACCAGGTCAGGGTCGTGGCGAGCGCTGGAACAATTGCCAGATTGGCATAGGCTGTGACGTCGGTCAGAAAATAAACCAGCCCCCAAGCGGCCATGCTGCCGACGAGAAATAATAAAATCGCCCGCCATGCCCCGTGCAGGGCCGTGCGGCGCAACCCGACCGCCGCGATTGTCACTGCTACAATCGTCACAAACACCATCACCAACGTATAAGCCGCATCCATCCAATCGGTGAACACGCCTTCAAAACCGTCAAAGCCGACCTGCGCGATCGTAAAGGCCGACCGACCCGCTACCGCGGCTATCACGGTCGGCAATGCCAGTCGTCGTGTAATCCAGTGCAAAATGGCGACGGGGCCGAGATGCCCATTAGCCATTATGCCACCAGACCCAGCGGGTTCTCCACCAATTGTTTAAACTGCTGCATCAGTTGCGCCCCGTCAGCACCGTCGATGGCGCGATGATCAAAGCTGCCGGTCGCGCTCATCACACTGGCGATGGCAAGAGCATCGTCGACGACATAAGGGCGCTTTTCGCCGGCTCCGATCGCCATGATCATGCCCTGCGGCGGATTGATCACCGCTTCAAACTGCTTGATGCCAAACATACCCATGTTCGACAGGCTGGCAGTGCCGCCCTGAAATTCATGCGGCTGCAACTTGCCTTCCTTGGCGCGGCCCGCCAGATCCTTCATCTCGGTCGAAATCGTGCTAATCGCCTTGCCGCCCGCATCGACGATGATAGGTGTGATTAGACCGGCGGGAATGCTCACCGCCACGCTGATATCAGCGCGGTCATAGCTGATCAGCTGGTCGCCTGCGAAGCTCACATTGCATTTGGGCACCGCGATCAATGCCTTGGCGAGCGCCTTGATCATCAAATCATTGACCGACAATTTGACGCCCGAGACCTCGAGCGCTGCGTTAAGCTCGCCGCGTAGTTTCAGCAGTTTGTCGAGCTGAATATCGACGGTCAGATAAATGTGCGGGACCTGCTGTTTGCTCTCGGTCAGACGGCGCGCAATCGTCTTGCGCATATTGCTGAGCTTTTCGATGCTGTGCGGAATATCGGTATCAACCGGCGCTGCAGCGGGCGCTGGCGCTGGACTTTGAGCCGCGGCTGAGGGAGACGCGGCCGAGGGAGCCGCGGCTGTGGCACCCGCCGGAGCGCCATCCAGATCGGCTTTCACAATGCGCCCGCCCGGACCTGATCCTTTGAGCGTCGACAGATTGATTCCCTTTTCCGCAGCAAGTCGCTTGGCGAGTGGGCTGGCTTTAACCCGGTCGCCCGAAGATGAAGCAGAAGCGGGCGCCGGAGCGGGGGCCGGCGACGGCGCAGGGGCCGGAGCAGACGATTTTTCAGGTGCAGGCGCCGGCGCTGGCGCGGGTGATGGCGCGGGAGCCGTCTTGGCTGCGCTCGCATCCTCATCTTCGCCGGCGATCAGCGCGATGACCGTGCCGACTTTTACATTGTCGGTGCCTTCGGCGACAGTGATCTTACTAATGACACCTTCATCGACCGCCTCAAATTCCATCGTCGCTTTATCGGTCTCGATTTCGGCGAGCAGATCGCCCGATTTGACCTCATCGCCTTCTTTGACGAGCCATTTGGCGAGAGTCCCCTCTTCCATTGTCGGTGAAAGGGCAGGCATTTTGAGTTCAATCGGCATGGTAAGACGTGTCCCTGTCAGTCTGGCAGGCTCGACCTGCCGTTACGGCTTGTTCCTCACCATAAGCATCGCATTGGTCAAGGTCTATCCGCTGAAACTTGCCTTTCATACGAATGTGAAGCAATCTCCATTGGTAAAAATATAAGGGGGTCGGGGTATGCGGACATATTTGGTGGTGATCGATGATAGTCCCGAAGCGACGCTGGCGTTGCGCTTCGCCGCGCGGCGCGCGGCGCGAACGGGCGGCGGCGTTACAGTGCTGGCGATTATCCCGCCCCAGGATTTTCTGGCTTTTGGCGGGGTTCAGGCCACGATCGAGGCTGAAGCGCGCGAACATGCCGAGGGATTGGTTTCTGCGGCAGCCGATGCCGTTGCCAAAGAGGCCGACACGCCGCCAAAGATCATGGTCAAGTCGGGTGACCCCGCCGAAATCGTGCGTCAGATCCTCTCCGAGGACGCCGATATATCGGCGCTGGTGCTCGGCACTGCCGCCCATGGCGCGCCCGGGCCGTTGGTCGCGCACTTTACCGGACATGATGCCGGCACCCTGCCCTGCCCGGTGATGCTCGTTCCCGGTGGCATGGATCTGGAACGACTGGAAGAGCTCAGCTAGCGCGAAAAGCTTAGCGTTTCCGACCCTTATGCTTGATATTTGCCGGTCGGCCGCGCTTGCCCGCCAAATGCTTGCCCTTATGCTTTTTTACGCCATCGCGCCGCGGCATAGGCTTGCGGTCGCCGTCATCGGATGCGTCGGGAAGCGTAAAGCGCAACGCTCCACTGATCGGATTGGCATCGACCAGGCGTAAATCCAGCTTCATCCCGATGGTGTAGCTGATTTTGCCAAGCTCGCTATCGAGAGCTCGCGCGGCCTCGTCATAAATGAACCGCTCGCGTCCCAGCGTCGATACCGGTACCAGCCCGTCACCACCTAGGCCCTCAACCGTCGCGAAAAAGCCAAAGGGCTGCACGCCGGTGATCCGCGCCGCGACCACTTCGCCGACTTTGCCCGACAACCAGGCCGCGACATAGCGGTCAATTGTCTCACGCTCGGCCTCCATCGCGCGGCGTTCCAGCGCACTGATCGTCTCGCCAATCAACGCCAGTCCCTTGGCGTCGGTGTCCCCCAGCCCGGTGCGGGCGGAGAAATCCTTCGGCGTGCCTGGCACTTCCAACCGATAGGCATCGACGAGGGCCCGATGGACCAGCAAGTCGGCGTAGCGGCGAATAGGCGAGGTGAAATGCGCGTAACTGCCCAGTGCTAGTCCGAAATGGCCCGCATTGGCGGGACCATAATAGGCTTGCGTCTGGCTGCGCAAAATGGCGGTCATCACCTCGGACAGCCGGTCGTCGTCCGAAAATCCGTCGAGCAGCCGGTTGAAGGTTGCCGGCGTGATCACCTGCCCCAGCGCAAAATTTTGATCAAAGGTCGCCAGATAATCCTTCAAACTTACAAGCTTTTCGCGACTCGGCGGCTCGTGAATACGGTACATGACCGGCGATTTCTTGGTCTCCAGCGCCTTGGCCGCAGCCACATTGGCCGCGATCATAAAGTCTTCAATCAGCCGGTGCGCGTCGAGCCGCTCACGGACGCGAATTTCGGCAATCCCGCCCGCATCGTCGAGTATGACCTGCCGTTCGGGAAGGTCGAGGTTGAGCGGCGCGCGTGCGGCGCGCGCTTTGGCCAGCAGCTGCCAACACGCCCAAAGACTGCGCAGCGCAGGGACTATATCGGTTCCCCACTTCTGGCCCGCGGGGGTTGAATCCGCATCAATTGCTTCCTGCGCGGCTTCATAAGCGATATTGGCCCGCAACCGGACCAACGCGCGGCTGAACCGCCATGACGTCACTTTGCCATGCGCATCGATCACCAGATGGCACGCCATGGCTGCGCGATCTTGGCCTGCCTTTAGCGAACAGACCCCTGCCGAGAGCGTTTCGGGCAGCATCGGCACCACCTGATCGGGGAAGTAAACGCTGTTCCCGCGCCGCCGCGCTTCGCGGTCGAGTAGGCTATCGGGTCGCACATAATAGCTGACATCGGCGATGGCGACCAGCGCGCGCCAACCTCCTTTATTCGCCGGATCATCATCCGGCGCAGCCCATACCGCATCGTCATGGTCACGCGCATCGACGGGATCAATCGCCACAATCGGCAAGTCGCGCAAATCTTCGCGGCCTTCAGCACCGAGCGGCAGTCGCGCCGCCTTCTGGGCATTGGCCAGCACTTCTTCGGCAAAAATATGCGGAATTTCATGCTTGGTGATCGCGATCATGCTCAGCGATTTGGGCGCAAAGGGGTCGCCAATTCGCTCGATCACCCGCGCCTTGGTCGCGGGGCCCTTTCCGCTCAGTTCGGCGCGGACCAATTCGCCAATTGCGGCGTCGCCCATATCAGCAACGGCAAAATCATAGCGCGCGCGCTTGTCGGCGGGGCGAAGCCAGGTCATTGGTTTGCCGCCCGGCCCCACATCGGTCACCAGCACGCCAATCACCGTTTCGCCGCCGGCTTGCAGCTTTTTCATCGGATGCGCGACATGGCCACTGCCGCGTTCCTCGGTGCGCGCAAGAATGCGATCGCCGACCCCCAGCGCGCCTTTGCGGCCCTTTTCCATGACCCGCACACGCGGTGGCGGAGTAGCCGCTTCCCAGCGCTCGGGCACAGCCCAAAGGACATCGCCCTCGATCGCAGCGATACGCAGGACCGTCACGCGCGGGAGTCCGCCATGCTTGTGAAAAGCTCGCCCTGCAGCCAGATCGACGAGCCCCTCGTCGGTCATATCTTTCAACAACGCCTTGAGCGCGATTTTGTCCGCCCCATGCAGTCCGAAATGCTTGGAAATCTCGCGCTTGCCGACCGGATCGCTGCTCGTTTCGATAAAGCGCAGGATCTGGTCTCGGTCGGGCAGGCCAGCGGGCTGTTGCCGTTTTGCCAATTAATAGGTCCGCCCGATCAGCACACGCTCGACGGCGGGTTCACCGGTGAAGAAACACAGTCCATCGGCGGGCGCCGCGTCGAGCGCGGTGTTACGCATAGTGATCTTCAGCGCCTTCAACTGTTCGACAATGCCATCAAGCACTGCCCCCGTCGGCCGCGACCACTGCACCTCGACCCAGCCGACGAATTTATCTTCACCGCTAAAATGCTTTTTTAAGTCAGTCACATCACGGCGAATATTGCCATCAAGTCTAGTTTTGGCTTCAGCGTAGAGCGAGCCCTGGATATCTTCCAACATCGCCACCGCCTGTCCGACGAAGTCAGCCTGCGGGATGAAGGCGGAATTGAGCTTGCCATCATCCTTGTACAACCGATCACGCCGCACCACCGCGACATTGCCTCCGGCAACATCGCGCGGGCCCACTTCGACAATGATAGGCGCACCCTTTTTGACCCAGCTCCACCGCTTGGTTGCAGCCTTGTTTGCACCGGTATCGAACAATATCCGAACCGGCTCGCGAAAGGCGTCGAGCGACTTCAATTCGCCTTCCAATTGCTTGCAATAATCGAGGACCATCTGATCTTCGTCATTGTCGCGCAGCATCGGGATGATGATGATCTGATGCGGCGCAATGCGCGGCGGACAGCGTAGCCCGTCATCATCGCCATGCGTCATAATCACCGCACCAATTGTCCGCGTCGAAAAACCCCAGCTGACGGTGTGGCAAAGGCTGTGTCCGCCATCGCGATTCTGGAACCGGATATTGGCCGCTTCGGAAAAACCGGTTCCAAGATAATGCGAGGTTCCAGCTTGCAGCGCCTTGCCATCCTGCATCATCGCTTCGATCGAATAGGTGGCAACGGCGCCTGGAAAGCGTTCATTCTCCGGTTTCTCGCCAGCAACGACCGGAATAGCGAGGGCCTCTTCGGCTACACGGCGATACAAATCGAGCGCGCGCATCGTTTCGGCTATTGCGTCTTCGCTTGAGCCATGGGCGCTATGCCCTTCCTGCCACAGAAATTCGGTGGTGCGCAGGAACATGCGGGTTCGCATTTCCCAACGCACGACATTGGCCCATTGGTTGACGCGCAGCGGCAGATCGCGCCACGACTGAATCCAGCGGCTCATGGCTGCACCGATCACCGTTTCGGATGTCGGCCGCACGATCAGCGGTTCTTCGAGTTTGGCGTCGGGGTCGGGGATCAGTTTACCCTTGCCGTCCGCTATCAATCGATGGTGCGTGACAACCGCCATTTCTTTCGCGAAACCATCGACATGGTCGGCTTCTTTCTCGAAGAAGGACAGCGGAATGAACAATGGAAAATAGCAGTTCTGGACGCCCATATCCTTGATACCGGCGTCCATAATCGTCTGGATGCGTTCCCATATGCCATAGCCCCAGGGCTTGATGACCATGCAACCGCGCACGCCCGATTCCTCGGCCATATCGGCTTCGGCAATGACATCCTGATACCAGGCCGCAAAATCGGCCTGACGGGTTACGCTTAGCGCATGTTTGACCATTGATTCGTATTTTCTGTTGTTTGAAGCCTAAGGCCTGCCCTTGTGGAGCCTATTTGCCTTGCTTGGCAAGCGCAGCCTTTAATGCGGCGACTTCTGCTTTCAACGCATCGATTTCAGTATCCTGCGCCTTGTTGGCAGTTGCTCCGGGAATCAGCGCGCCGGCGGCTTGCTGGAACATTTCCATGTTGCGGCGTGCCATTTCGGCGATCGGGTTCTTGACCAGTGCACCTTCGACAGCAGACCGGAACTGAAGCTGGTTCTTACAAAATGCCGCCATTGATGCTTCGAGATATTGCGGGACCATGCCCTGCATATTGTCGCCATACATACCGATCAGCTGGCGCAGAAAGTTCACAGGCAACAAAGTCTCGCCGCGGGTTTCCTCGTCCATGATGATTTGTGTCAGCACATTATGGGTGATGTCTTCACCGCTCTTCGCGTCCTGAACCCGAAAGTCACGGCCATCGCGGACCATCACGCCCAGATCTTCCAATGTAATATAGCAACTGCGTTCGGTGTCATAGAGACGACGATTGGCATATTTTTTGATGATAACGACGTCGCCGTCAGCCGCAGCCTTGGATTTGGCCATGTTCACTCGCGCTCCTGTCGACAGGGGCACAAACTGCGCCCTTATCCGTCCTCGAAAATATATCAGCCCGCCGTAGCACCAAAATATGATGCATCGCAACATATGCTCTTGCGAAAGCCTCGAACAACCGGGCGCCCGAATCAAGGCAGCCGGCTGTGAGGGTTTTCCCGTGGTATTAGCTAAATGGCGGCGCTGATTATGCGCATGCGCCTCCCATTTTTACGCTCCCAATGACATAGCATAGGGCTGCGCAATTTAATGACGATAGTCGGGGCAAAAGGGAGAGTTAAAGGAAGCAACGGCTGAAAAGTAAGAGTTTTGGGCCACAACTGTGCCTCACCCTCATGTCCTGCGCGCACCCGCCACTGTGGTGAAAAAGCCACAAACGATCCTCCAAAGTGTCGCATTTTGCAAATTGTGGCTCTGAGGGCTTGTTTTGGTCACGAATATTGGCTTTTGAAATCACAGGCCGTCTATTCAGCTCCATTGACGGCAAACGGGGAAAATAAAATGATCAAGACACACCTTCTTCTGGGTGCGGCAGCATTGGCTGTGGCCGCATCCGTTAGCCAGCCCGCTTTTGCACAAGACACACCGGCTGAAAGTGCAGCTTGCGCGGACACCAATGATAACGGCGTTTGCGATACCGATGAGGCATCCAGTCAGGCTTCGGACGACTCAATCATTGTTACTGGTTCACGCATTCGCCGTGACACATTCAATTCCAACTCGCCAATTCAGGTGATTACACGCGACGACACCACAAAGGCGGGCTTTAACTCGACTACGGAAATCTTGCAGGACGTCGCAATTACAGGCGGCGCGCGCCAGATAGACAACACCTTTGGCGGATTCGTCGTAGATGGCGGCCCGGGTGTTAACACATTGTCGCTTCGCGGCCTTGGTGCGACGCGCACATTGATTTTGCTCAATGGACGTCGTTTGGGGCCCTCGGGTTCACGCGGCGCGGTAGGCTCGGTCGATTTGAACGTGCTGCCCAATGCCATTGTTGATCGTATCGAAGTTTTGAAGGATGGCGCATCTTCCATCTATGGCTCGGACGCCGTTGCTGGCGTTGTGAACCTCATCACAAAAACAAATGCCAATGGCCTCACGCTCGAAGGCGGCGTCACCGTGCCGGAAGTTGGCGCTGGCGCCAGCCAACGCATTTCAGCGGTACTCGGTTACACAACTGACCGCCTTAATGTCGCGGCATCTTTCGAACTTTATCATCGGAGCAATTTGACGCTTGGCGATGTAGATTATGCAAGCTGCCAAACCGAATATCTTCGCACCGATGCCAATTCGCCTTTTGGGTCATTCGATTATGTTGATCCGCTTACCGGCAAAGCCAAATGCTATCCTTCAGGTGCGACCGGTCTGAACGGCGTTACGATCAACACCATTGGCACAAGCACCAGGGCTGGCGCCGCTGGTGGACCCGGCAATGCTGCCATCGGCTCGTTCAATCGCTTTCGTCCCAATGCGAGCGCCGGCGGCTCCGTCCCAGGCTGGGAAGGTGTCAATGGCGGCGGGCTGACCGGTCTTGGAAATCGTGACACTTTTGCTCCGGGCAAATTGAAAGAGTCGCTGATTTCACCGACTCAAAATTACACCGGTTTCTTGCAGGCGAGTTATGATTTGCAGGCGCTTGGGAATGCCGAAATCTATTTCGATGGTCTCTACACGCGACGCCATTCGCGCCAGACCAGTTTTAGCCAGTTAAGCCTCGACTATGCAGTCGGCAGCCCGTTGATTCCTGCAGAACTACAATTTTCAAATCAGGCGCCCACGCAGCTGACCAACGGACAACGCATGGGGGTTCGGGTATTTACCGGCAACACTAACTCGGCAGAACAAAAAGCTGACTTTTACCGTATCGGCGGTGGCATAAGAGGCGACTTGCCGTTCGCAGGTTGGCGCTATGACCTTTATGCCGGATATAGTGACAGCAAGGCTGATTATACCAACAATCTTTTCTTGGTTGATCGGTTGATCCAGAGCCTTGACGTCGTTTCAAATGGTGCAGGTGGCTTCGTTTGCCGAGACATGTCGAATGGCTGCGTTGCCGCGCCCAAGCTCACGCCTGCATTTGTCGGTGGCGACTGGCCTACCGATTGGCTGAACTTTGCACGGGTGCCAGTCACCGGCACAACCAAATTCAGCGAAACCACGTTTGCGGCCAACTTTGACGGTCCGCTATTTTCGCTGCCTTATGGCGAAGTCGGTGTTTCTCTCGGCGCAGAATATCGTCGCCAGCAGATCAACGACACCCCGTCGATCGATAGCCAGACCAGCAACACTTATAACTTTTCCAGCTCCGGTATTACGCGCGGCAAGGATAATGTGAAGGAAGTGTTCGGGGAAATTGAAATCCCCCTTCTCGCTGGTTTGCCTTTTGCAGAAGAGCTGACGCTTAATGGTTCAGCCCGCTACACCGATTATGCAAGCTACGGAAGCGATTGGACTTATAAGATTGGCGGAATTTGGACGCCTATCAATGCACTGTCCATTCGGGGAACCTATGGCACATCCTATCGTGCGCCAGCCTTGTTTGAACAGTTCCTCTCGCCAACATCCGGTTTCTTGTCCAGCTCGACCGATCCATGCGACCAATTCGGTAGTCGGGATCCCAGCTCGACACGCTATAAGAATTGCATTGCTGCCGGGTTGGCGCCGGGCTTCCAGTCGATTTCCAGTGTGCGCTCAAACACAGTCGGCGGTGCAGCGACGGGTCTGGCTGCAGAAACGTCGACCAACTGGACGGTTGGCATGGTCCTTCAGCCGCGGCTTCCGGATACAATCGGCAATCTGGAATTCGCTGTCGATTATTACGACATCACGGTGAACAACGGCGTGGCCCAGCTGGGAACCGCCAACATCCTGAACAGCTGCTATGACGATCCGAACTTTTCGGCCGGGAACCAAGGTGGCGAACTTTGTCGCTTGATTACACGCGACCTCAACAACAACGGGTCGCTCTCGGTTAACAACGGCTATGTCAACATCTCGGTCGATAAGGTGCGTGGTCTCGATTATACCCTACGCTATACGCGGTCGATTGGTCAGGGTTCGCTACGGTTAAATGCGAATGTGACCCAATATCTGGAGCAATCGGGGAAAATTTTCCCGACCGATCCGCTTAATGAGAACAATGGTGAGATCTACTATCCGAAGTTTACCGGGTCATTCAGTGTCAATTATCTGATCAAGGGTTGGAACTTCCGTTATGGCCTGACCTGGATTGACGGGATGGACAGCTATGATGCGGTCGCTGAAGATCCAGCAACCAGCATTTTCCAGTTCCGTACTCCTGATTATTTCAAGCATGATGCGTCCATCTCCTGGGATGACGACAGGTTTGGAATCACCATGGGTGTGCGCAACATGTTCGACAAGGAACCGCCCCAGATTTCGGGTTATGCCTACAACCGAATTGGCAATGCACCTCTTTATGGTGGGTTCGACTTCGTTGGCCGGACATATTTCTTGAACGTCCGGGCAAAAATGTAATCCAGCTATCCAAATTCAATTGTTAATAAGCTAGATTGAGGGGCGGCTTCGACACAGGTCGATGTCGCCCCTTTGTTATATTTCCCGCGTTTTGCCGCTAGTCGAAGGTCCCGTTCCCATGAAACCCCGTGACTTAATTGCCATCTCCCTGCTTTCGCTGACCGCAGCCAGCGCTACCATGGCGCAATCCACGGAGCAGAAACCCACTGCACCGACCATCAAGCAATTAGCGGCCTTTCCGGCCTATAGCGGTTTTAGCGTTTCGCCTGACGGCAAGCATCTGGCCGCGCTCGAAGCGCGCGGCGAAGATCGCGTCATCCTCGTTTGGTCTACCGATAATCTGAAGGCAGCGCCCACGGTGCTCGGATCAAAGGAGATGAAGATCCGCAGTGTCCAGTTCATTAAAAATGATCTTCTGGCAGTCGCACTATGGCAACCTTATGATAGTCGCCTGAATGGTGTGACCAAGACCTTCATCACCAAATTTTTTATCACCGATCTGGAAGGCAAGCACTGGCGCGAGCCGCTACCGCGAACGCGTGCAAAAACCGATATTGAAGACGATCTGGCCGCAATCTCGGTGCCCGAAATTTTGGACACATTGCCTTCCGATCCTGACAACATTTTGGTCATCAATACAAATCCGCTGACAAATGGCGACGTTTACAAAGTCAATTTGCGCTCAATGATGGTGCAAAAGATCATGCGGACCGGGGAAAGAACGTCGAGTTATCTGACCGATTTGCAGGGCGAAGTACGTGCCAGGACAAGAGCCGCGGTCGACGCTAGCGGTGCGTTTATTGCAACAGAGATCAAGTCACCGACAGGTGACTGGGAAGAACATTTCCGGTCTTATGTGAAAGACCGTGACCAAGTCAGCGTCATCGGCTTTTCGGCTGACCCAAATATCGCCTATGTCCGCAGCAATGTCGGTCGGGACAAGAGCGCGATTTATGAATATAATATTTCTAACAAAAAGCTTGGTGATATATTATTTTCGCACAAGTTTTTTAACGCCAATAGCGTGTCTGTATTGCGGCATAGCCTCAATTCAGATGTTCCCGTCGGAACGATTTTAAAATTTGGCTATGAGGGCCCAACCGGAAATGATTGGGTAAGCGCGTCAAACTTCATCGATTATCTTGAAAATGGTATTCGCTCAGCTCTAAAAATTCAAAAGTCACCGACGACTTTTGTTGACCCTGCTACCGGAGAAAGCGCGACATTAGACTATGATTCGGAGACACAATTTTCTGTGATCGACTATTCGGATGACTTAAGCACCGCGATCTTCGTAGTACAATCGCCCAACAAGCCACCAGTTTACTACATGTTGCGAGATGGAAAGCTACAGCTTCTCGCAAAATCTTACCCCGATATTGACTCAGATGCTTTGGGCATGACGCGGCTGATTTATTACAAGGCGCGGGACGGGCTCAACATTCCTGCGTTTCTGACCAAGCCAAGTAGCAAATTGTGCGGTCCCGGCCCGTGGCGGGCGGTTATTCACCCGCATGGTGGCCCCTGGTCGCGTGATGATCTGGGCTTTGATGGCTCCATGTGGGTCCCCCTCATGACGTCGCGATGTTTTGCGGTGCTTCAACCACAGTATCGAGGATCGGATGGCTGGGGTCGTCGGCTTAATAAGGAAGGCGACGCCGAATGGGGCGGCAAAATGCAAGATGACAAGGATGATGGCGCAAAGTGGATGATTGATCAGAAAATCGCCAAACCCGACCACATCGCCATGTTTGGCTTTTCATATGGTGGCTACGCATCAATGGTCGCCGCCATACGTCCCAATGGTCTTTATAAATGCGCAATTTCCGGGGCAGGTGTTTCGGACATCCGACGCATTTGGTCGCGCTTCTACACCAATCCATTTTTTCAGGGCGCGCAAGGGCCAACGGTAAAGGGGCTCAGCCCGATAGACGAAGCGGATTCAATCAAGATTCCTATCATGGTCTATCATGGCGATCGCGATCGGACTGTTCCCATTGAACAATCAGACTGGTTCGTAAACAAGGCCGAGAAATCGGGAGAGCCAGTCGTCTACCACAAGTTGAAAGACTATGCTCACGGTCCAGCTTGGACCCGTCAAACAATGGCGGAGCAACTTTCCTATATCGATGACTATCTGCAAAATGGGTGCGGCGGCAAAGGTCTGTAATTCGCACGAAAGGGCAATTAATCTGGTGCGGCGCTGACGATCATCGTCAACGCCAAACCCGGTCCAACCGCGCCCCTAATGTGGTCAGCAGTTCATATTGTGATAACCCGCTGCGTCGCGCAGTTTCGGGTAGGTCATAGGCTATCGTCAGCCAATCACCTTCGCGCAAATCGCCAACCCCACTCGCGTCGAATGCCAGCAAATCCATCGACACGCGCCCGACGAGTGGCAGTATTTGTTCGTTCCACATCGCTGAGCCATTGCCGGCATGACAGCGCAAATAGCCGTCGGCATAGCCCATGTTGACTATTGCGATCCGGCTCGCTTTGGAAGCAGCCCATGTCGCGCCATAGCCGACCGTCTCGCCCGCAGGTACGTCGCGCACTTGCAAAACGCGCGCCTCTGGAAAAGCGACCTGACGGATATGCTTAGCCGCCTCGGCGCGCGGTATACCGCCATAGAGCGCGAGCCCGGGACGTGTCAGGTCAAAACCATAATCAGGTCCCAGGCAAATTCCCGCGCTGTTCGCCAAGCTATAGCGCTGTGCCGGAACCTTCTGGCGTATCGCCTGAAAAGCTGTCAGCTGGCGTGCGTTCATCGCGCTATCCTCATCGGCGCAGGCCAGATGGCTCATCAGCGTTTCGATAGAAAGTCCAGCCAGTGCGCCGCCCATCGCCTCGTCAACGCGCAGGCCAAGCCGGTTCATACCTGTATCGACCATGACGTCACAGGCGCGCCCCTCACCCGTCATGCGCCAGCGCGCCACCTGTTCGACGCTGCACAAGACGGGCCGCGCGGGTAACAACCGCGCAGCAATCACATCTGCCGCGCCAACGCCATGAAGAACGGATAGCGACACGCCCGACGGCAGGGGCATCAACGCCGCCGCTTCGGCCCATGTCGCAACAAAGAAATCGCGGCAACCCGCCGCAACCAGCCGCTCCATCACCCTAGTCGCGCCAAGACCATAGCCGTCGGCCTTGATCGCCGCGCCGGCTTTGGCGCCGCCTTGTCCAACCAACCATCGCCAGTTTGAAGCAAGGGCAGAGCCGTCAAGTCGGACGCGAAGCGGGGAAGCGATGTGAATCATTGCGTCGCCCTAACGCCCTTTACCAAACTCGCCAATGGCAAGGCTTAGCTCAGCTCTTTCGGAGCTTTATCCCACTGCCCCTCGACAGGGTTCTTCAGCATGAACATGGTGACCAAAAATCCCATGGCGACGACACCCCAAGTATACCATAATCCGGCATAAGCATTGCCCGTCTTGGCAATAATGAAGCTGGCAATAAGCGGCAAAAATCCACCAAAATAGCCCGTCCCCAGATGATAGGGAATCGATAGCGACGAATAGCGCACGTGCGGCGGGAACATCTCGGCCAGCAACGCCGCGACCGGACCATAGGTAAAGCCTGACAAGGCGCTGAGCACCAATAATCCAAATAATATGATCACGATGCCCCCAATGCTGGGAATCTGCTTGGCAAAGCTATATCCCGACGCCTCCAGCGCGGGTTGAAAAATTTCAGGCTCGACGCTCGCCAGTTCGCGCGCGCCCACCGTCACGACGACGTCATCGGCAACGCCTTCTCGATTAACGACCGTATAAGGCACGCCCAATTTGGTCAGCTCTCCCAGGGTCCGGCTACAGGGGGTGGCTTGCTCCTTCGCAAAGGGGTCAAAGCTGCATTGCGACCCTGTAACCACAATCGGCGCGCGCTCGGCAGCTGCCAATAACCCGGGGTTCGCTGCGGCACCAATCATCCAGAAGACAGGAAACAGCAGCAACAGCGACAGGCCATAACCCCACATAATCGGCTTTTTGCGCCCGATCCGGTCTGACATCCGCCCCGCCCAAATGAAAAACCCCATGCCAAGCGCAGCCGCAACCCCGACAATGATCTCGGCCGCTGTATCGTCGACCCGCATCGGTCCTTTAAGGAACGACAGACTGGAGAACATGGCCGTGTACCAGATCACTGTCAGTCCCGCCGCAATTCCAAACAGTGCGACAAAGATGCGACGCCGGTTGCCTGGGTAGGTAAAGCTTTCCTTCAACGGATTTTTGGCCAGCTCACCTTCGGCCTTCATCGCCTGAAACACAGGACTTTCCGATAGTTTGAGCCGCATCCACAGCGAAATGCCGAGCAAAGCCAGCGAGAGGATGAACGGCACGCGCCAGCCCCAGTCATTCCACAAGGCATTGGTCATCATAGCCTTGCAACCCAGCACCACTATCAGGCTGAGCACAAAGCCGCCGACGACGCTCGCTTGGATAAAGCTGGTGTAAAATCCGCGCTTTCCGGGCGGTGAATGTTCGGCAACATAGATGGCCGCGCCGCCATATTCGCCGCCAAGCGCCAAACCTTGCAAAATCCGAAGGCCAATGACAATGATCGGCGCCGCGAGCCCGATGGACGCCGCCGAAGGGATCATGCCGACCCCCGCGGTCGCAATGCCCATTAGCGTCACTGTGACCAGAAATGTATATTTTCGTCCCAGCCGGTCACCCAGAAAACCGAACAAGACCGCACCGAGCGGGCGGAAGCCGAACCCAACCGCGAAACCCGCCCAGACCAGCAAAATTTCCAGCGTCGCATTGTCGCTCGGGAAAAATGTCTTGCCGATTATCCCGGCCAGCGTGCCGTAGATAAAAAAATCATACCATTCGAAGATCGTCCCCGCCGACGAGGCCGCGATAACAAGGCGTATGTCCTTGGACGATGGTTGATATGCGGGCACGGGGCCTGCGACGGCGTCTGACATAATGATTTTGGCTCCCCCAAAGATTCCGCCGCATCTGTTGATAGCTATTTTCCTGTGGGCAGAGCCAGGAAAAACAGGCCTTCGACAAACCGGCACATGTTTTGATTTTGTTCTGGCACCATATTTAACCGCTGTTCCGGCTTGCACAAGCCGAACTGTCGTTGCAGCGTTGCTCCATGACCCAGTTCATCGACCTGTCGATTCCGATCACCAACGACATTGTATCGGACCCGCCGCAAATGCGACCGCAGATCAGCTATATGACTCACGAGAACACGTGGCAGCAGATTGCGACCTTCTTTCCGGGGCTGACGCAGGCGGACCTGCCCGACGGCGAAGGCTGGGCGGTTGAAAGCGTGACGCTCAGCACGCACAATGGCACCCATATGGATGCGCCGTGGCATTTCCATTCGACCACCGATCGCGGTGCCACCCCTGCTCCGAGCATCGACGAGGCGCCGCTCGATCTCTTCTTCCGTCCTGGCGTCAAACTCGACTTTTCCAGCAAGCCGCATGGACATGTCATCACCGCCGCCGAGGTCGAAGCAGAACTGGCGCGGATCGGCTATGTCCTGCAACCGCTCGACATCGTGCTCGTCCAGTCGGGCGCCGTCTATGGTACCGACAATTTCATCGATCAGGGCTGCGGCATGGGCGAAGAGGCAACGCTCTACCTCACCGGACAAGGCGTGCAAGTCGTTGGCACCGATGCATGGAGCTGGGACGCGCCGTTCAGCCACACCGCACGCCGATGGGCCCAAACGCGCGACCCGTCGATCATCTGGGAGGGCCATAAAGCCGGCCGCATCCAACCCTATTATCAGATCGAAAAACTGACGGGCCTCGCTGCCCTGCCCCCCTTCGGGTGGAAACTTAGCTGCTTTCCGGTCAAAATTGAACGCGCCAGCGCAGGCTGGATCCGGGCGGTTGCGATTATTGACTGAGCCTTACTCACTTCGCGCGTCAACAAGACTATAGATTCACCGTCACCAGCAACCACAAGGTCCATCCGCTGAGCACCAGCAATGTTGCCCATGTAGCGACCACGCCGATCTGGCGCGGCACTGGCGCCTTACCCGGTACGCTTGCCATATGCAGACCCCAAATATGGGCGACGCGGCCAATCAAAAAAATCGCACCGACGACAAGTAGGCCCATATGCCAAGCATGAACGCTTTCCAGTAGACCCAAAAGCAAGATGACGATAGGCGCATGCTCGGCCAGATTGCCATGGCTGCGCATAGCACTGACCAGTTTGGCGTCATTGCCGTCGCCATGGCCGACACCAAGACGCAGACGCTGACGCACGGTCATCATGGCGGTCCCCAGCAAAAGCAGTGCGCAAATGGCTGCGACGAAAGCGGTAACGGGTAAGTTCAAAGCAAATCCCCCTCGATCAAGGGTGTGACGATAGCTTTAATCTGCACCGCTGACCATCGACAACGCATTTTTGCTGGCATGTGTGACGGCGGCTGTTTATCTCACGGGAAAATATAATTGCGTGGGAGTGAAATTGCATGACCTTGGCCGAAGCCACCCCGACCCTCGACATCGAGACGCACGCCGACCGTGCCTTTCTTGGCCACCCCAAAGGGCTAGGGTATCTTGCCTTTACAGAGGCGTGGGAACGTTTTTCCTTCTATGGAATGCAGGCGTTGCTGGTCCTCTATATGACCAAGCATTTATTGCTTCCCGGTGAGGTCGACAGCGTCGCGGGTATCGAGCAATTGCGCGCGCTATATGGCGGTATCGATGGCCAAAAATTCGCCAGCGCCATTTTCGGAACTTATGCAGCAACGGTCTATCTCACCCCCATTCTGGGCGGCTGGCTGGCCGATCGCGTGCTCGGCAAGCGTCGCACCGTTTTGCTGGGCGCCGTCACCATGGCCGCGGGCCATTTTCTGATGGCGTTCAACGTCACCTTTTTGCTCGCGCTGCTCTGCCTCATTCTGGGTTCGGGCATGTTCAAGGGCAATATCGCCAGTCAGGTCGGGTCACTTTATAAACCCAATGACCTGCGCCGCGCCGATGCTTTCCAGATCTTCTATCTCGGAATCAACGCGGGCGTCATCGCGTCGCCGCTGATCGTCGGCACGCTTGGTGAGAAAATGGGATGGCATTGGGGTTTTGGTGCAGCTGGCATCGGCATGCTCATCGGTCTTGCTATCTATGTTGCGGGGCAAAAATATCTACCAAAGGATCATTTCGACGTACCCGCCCGCAATGCCGAACCGCGCGCGCCGATGTCACGGCAAGACTGGCTGGCGACGGCCGCCCTGATCCTGCTCATCCCCGTTATGGCGGTAGCAATTGTGCCAAATAACCAGATCTTCAACGCCTATCTGATCTGGGGTGATCGCGATTTCAATTTGACGTGGGGCAATACCGTGCTTCCAACCACCTGGCTGGTGACACTCGATGCCATTGTCTCGGTCAGCTTTCTTGCCATCGTCGCGCTCTTTTATCGTTGGTATGGCAAACGCTGGCAGGAACCCGATGAACTGACCAAGATTATCATCGGTTCAATCTTTTCTATCGGCGGCATGCTTTGCCTCTACATGGCCGCCGCATCCATGCCTGCGGGCGGCAAAATCGGGCTGTTCTGGCCTGTGATGTTCCACATCGTGAACAGCATTGGTTTTGCCCATATGCTGCCCGTGAGCCTTGCGCTGTTCGCGCGCCTTGCTCCCAAATCGATCAACGCCACGGTGATCGGCCTTTACTATCTGGCCTTTTTTGGCGCCAACTCCTTGGTCGGTTGGATAGGTGGCTGGTTCGAAGAAATGCCGACCACCAGCTTCTGGCTGATGCACGCCGGCTTCGCGGCCGCATCGGGCGCTGTGTTCGTTTTATTCAAGCTGTTCCTTGCGGACCGCCTTATGGGATCAACCGAACCAGCGGCCGCGGCTTAGCGCGCTGCGCCTCGCTTCGCATCAGGGGCCAAATTGGCGTCCAGAAAGTCCAATATACGGTTCTCGACCGACGTGCGCGTGACATTGCCGCCGAGGCTAACCGCGCCCATGGGATAGAAGTGGCCAAAGTCGGGGACCCACGCTATCTGGGCCGCAACAGCTTTGGTGCCGAGCGCCTGCGCCGCCAATCGCGTTCCCGACCGAATTCCGTCGAGGTCATTCTGTCCCACAAAGAACAAGGCGGGGGGCATGTCTGCCTGCACCGTTTCAAACAGATTAAAGCCGCTGATCGCGCCCGATAGCGCCACAACCGCCTTGACCCGGGCGCCCAGGCCATAGGCGGCGTTCAACGCCGTGATCGCACCCGCCGAAAAGCCCCCAAGCGCGACCCTATCGCTGTCCACACCGTAAGCGGCGGCATGATCACGCACAAAGTCGGTCGCCATCGCCATATCTTCGGCAGCGGCAAAAATGCTGCGCCAATATTGATCGCGCGTCATGTCGTCGAGCGGTGGCAGCTTCATGCTTTCGCGCACAAGCTCAATTCTTGCTAATGCGGCGGGCGACAGGTTGATCGCTTTGGGTACCAGCTTCTTGTCATCAAGGGGACGCAACAGTCCCGGATCTTCAGGCGTCAGACGATAATCGATCGAGAAGCAGACATAGCCCGATCTTGCAAAGCTGCGGCAGTAATCGGCCATCGAACTGTCCTGCGCGCCATCTTCTTCAAAACGCGCCTCGCCCCGACTGCCGCGGTGAAAGGCTCCGCCAAAAGCCATAATGATCGCCGGGCGACTGGCCAAGAATTTGCCAGCATCGACAGGGCGATAAACGTCAAGCAGCAGGTCGCGGGCGCTTGGCTTGGCCTGCGTGAAGCCGACGGGCGCGCGGCCATAGACAATGTCGTGCGTGATCTGGACCGTATAAGCGCTGCGCGCACCATCTTCAGCGGCGACCGACGCCGGCAACAGCATTGCGCCGACGGCCACTGCAAAAGACAATGTTGTGATCCGCATCGCCATTCTCCCGCCCATGGAATGATGTTCAGCCTATCAGCGGAGCGACGGCATAGAAAGGATTAGAAAAGGCGCGCTCCGTTCGGCACGATTTGGTCAGGTGCGAATAGAATTACCGCCCCTGCGTCATCGGCGAAACCCAGCGTCAGCACTTCGGACATAAATTTGCCAATCTGGCGCGGCGGGAAATTGACCACCGCTGCGATCTGCCGCCCTGGCAATTCTTCCAGGCTATAGCGATCGACGATCTGGGCGCTGCTCTTTTTGATACCAATTTCTGCACCAAAGTCGATTTGCAGTTTGAACGCGGGCTTGCGCGCTTCGGGGAATATTTCGGCATCGACGATGGTTCCAACGCGGATGTCGACACGCAAAAAATCGTCGAACCCGATCATGTCAGCTGCAGGCGCGTCGGGACGATGGGACAGATGCACAGCCCTACTCCAACTCTAAAATCACTGCGTCGACGGCCAAACTGTCCCCCTGCGCCGCATTGACGCTCTTCACCACACCGGTTTTTTCGGCTCGAAGTATATTCTCCATCTTCATCGCCTCGACCGTTGCTAATGGCTGCCCAGCCTCGACCGCATCGCCTGCACCAACGTGCAGAGCGACGAGCAGCCCCGGCATTGGACAGATTAGAAATTTCGACAGATCGGGCGGAATTTTCTCGATCATATATTGAGTCAGCGGCGCGACTAGAGCGGGCAATACATGCACTTCGTGGATACGTCCGCGCGTCACCATCTTATAGCCCGAACGCCAACGGCTCAGCTTGACCGCCAACTCCACGCCGTCAATCTCGGCAACCACCAACCGGTCACCGGGGGTATAGGCTAGCGCCAGATCCAGCGCCTCGCCATCGACCGTGAGGTCGTCACCATCAATATGAACGCGATATTCGTCACCATCGATGCGCACCGCCCATTGTGCGGGCGGCTCCAGCTGGTGCCCCAATTGCCCATCGACCCGCCGCGCACGGTCGGCCTGTGCGCAACTACAAAAGGCGGCGATCCCAGCCAGCGAACGCTTGGTGGCAGCATCACCAGGGGCGCCCTGAAAGCCGTCAGGATATTCTTCAGCGATGAAGCCAGTGGTCAGTTCGCCGCTGCGGAACCGCGGGTGTTGCATGATCGCTGAGACAAAATCGATATTATGCCCCAGCCCCTCAATTTCGAACCGGTCGAGCGCCGCAATCTGTTTGTCGGCGGCCTCGTCGCGCGTTTCGCCCCAGGTAATCAGCTTGGCAATCATCGGGTCATAGAAGATTGACACTTCGCCGCCTTCCATCACGCCGGCGTCGACACGCACACCATCAATGCCGCGTTCCTCGCCCTCCCACGCCGGAACGGGGGTGCGATAGCGCACCAACCGCCCCGTCGAAGGCAGGAATCCGCGATACGGGTCTTCGGCATAGACACGATTTTCGATGGCCCAGCCCGAAATGCCGATGTCCGATTGCGTCAGGTTAAGCTTCTCGCCGGCTGCGACGCGGATCATCTGTTCGACCAGATCGATGCCGGTGATTGCCTCGGTCACAGGATGTTCAACCTGCAATCGCGTATTCATTTCAAGGAAGTAAAAGCTCTCGCCGGTCGGGTCAGCCCCGCTGACGATCAATTCGACCGTGCCCGCGCTATAATAGCCCACAGCCTTGGCCAATGCGACGCACTGTTCACCCATCGCTTTGCGCATCTTGGGCGTGACAAAGGGGGACGGCGCTTCCTCAACAACCTTTTGGTGCCGGCGCTGGATCGAACATTCGCGCTCATTCAAATAGAGGATATTGCCATGCTGATCACCCAGAATCTGGATTTCGATATGGCGCGGATTGAGGATGAATTTCTCGATGAACACCCGGTCATCGCCAAAGCTGTTCAGCCCTTCGCGTTTGGTCGCATCAAAGCCTTCGCGCACGTCCTTTTCGTCATAGGCCAGCCGCATCCCCTTGCCGCCGCCGCCCGCCGACGCCTTCATCATCACCGGATAGCCGATCTCGTTGGAAATCTTCACCGCATGTTCGGTATCGTCAATCTCGCCAACAAAACCGGGAACAACATTTACCCCGGCTGCCAGCGCCAGTTTCTTTGATTCAATCTTGTCGCCCATCGCCGCAATCGCGTTCACTGGCGGCCCGACAAAGGTGATGCCCTCTTTTGCCAGTGCCTCGGCAAAGCTGGTGCGTTCAGACAGGAAACCATAGCCAGGATGCACCGCATCGGCGCCGGTCTGTTTGCACGCTGCAATGATCTTGTCGGCGATCAGATAGGATTCCGAAGCCGGTGATGGCCCGATATGGACCGCCTCATCGGCCATCTGCACAAAAGGTGCGCGTGCATCGGCGTCCGAATAAACGGCGACAGTAGCAATGCCCATTTTTTTGGCCGTCCGCATCACACGACAGGCGATTTCACCGCGATTGGCGATCAGGATTTTCTTGAACATCTATTGTCCCTCTTGAGCCGTTATGGGGTCATCTTCCAGATAACCCGGGCAATTGCAGTCTTTAACCGTACAGAAATTCTCAGCTTCCGTGCCGCCGTGGTGATAGCCGATTGAATGGCCGCAATGTCGACAGTCGCCCGTCACTCGGCGGCTTCCATCCGCATCGGCTCTTCGCTTTCCATCGGCTTCAACCCCAGCTTCTCGAATAGCGCCGCGTCCGCGCTATCCCCGCGGTTGCCCGTCGTCAGCAGCTTGTCGCCGGTAAAAATGCTGTTCGCGCCCGCGATAAAGCACAGCGCCTGCGTCGCTTCCGACATGCTCTCGCGCCCCGCCGACAGCCGCACCATACTCATCGGCATGGTGATGCGCGCCACCGCTACGGTACGGACAAATTCGATGTCATCGATCTTGGCGAGCGGTGTGTCGGCCAGCATGTCGCCGAGCACAGTGCCCTTCACTGGCACCAGCGCGTTGATCGGCACGCTGCCTGGATGTTCGGGAAGGGTCGCGAGCGCGTGGATAAATCCGACCCGGTCAGCGCGCGTTTCGCCCATGCCGACGATCCCGCCGCTGCAGACATTGATGCCCGCCGCCCGCACTTCTTCAAGCGTATCAAGCCGTTCCTCAAAGGTCCGTGTGGTGATGATGTTGCCGTAATTTTCCGGCGAGGTGTCGATATTGTGGTTGTAATAGTCGAGGCCTGCTGCCCCCAATATCTGTGCCTGCTCCTTACTGAGCATTCCCAGCGTCATACAGGTTTCCATGCCCATCTGCCGCACGCCTTCGATCATCTCAACGATCGCGGGCATGTCGCGGTCCTTGGGGTTGCGCCAGGCTGCACCCATACAGAAACGCTGTGACCCCGAATCCTTCGCCTCGGCGGCAGACTGCAATACTGCCCGCACGTCCATAAGCTTTTCGGCCTTCAGTCCTGTGTCGGCACTCGCACTTTGCGAACAATAGCCGCAATCCTCGGGACAGCCGCCCGTCTTGATGCTCAGCAGCGTGCAAAGTTGCACCTCTCCCGTCGCATGATGCCGCCGATGAACGCTTTGCGCCTCCCACATCAAATCATCGAACGGCAGATCGAACAGCACCGCAATTTCATCGCGGGTCCAATCGGTACGCGTCATGGTCATGCAATTTTCTCCAATGCTTGTGCCAGGTCAGCAATGATGTCGTCGATATGCTCAATGCCTACGGACACGCGCACCACATCGGGGCCCGCACCGGCCTCGACCAGTTCGGATTCGGACAACTGGCTGTGCGTCGTCGATGCGGGGTGAATGATCAGCGAGCGCGTATCACCCAAATTGGCGAGGTGGCTGAACATCTCGACCGAGGACACGAGCTTGACCCCGGCATCATATCCGCCCTTGAGGCCAAAGGTGAACACAGATCCGCCGCGGCCACCCAGATATTTTCGCGCGAGATCATGATAGGGACTGTCGGGCAACCCGGCATAAGACACCCATTTAATTTTCGGATGTTCTTTCAACCATTTGGCAAGCGCGATTGCATTGCTGCAATGCCGGTCCATCCGCAGTGCCAAGGTTTCCATCCCGGTTAGCGCCAGAAAAGCGTTCATCGGCGCAAGCGCTGGCCCCAGATCGCGCAGACCCAAGGTCCGTGTCGCGAGAATGAAGGCAAGCTTTCCGAACGCCTCGGTGAAGGTCAACCCGTGATAAGAGGCATTGGGTTCACTCAGCGTCGGATATTTTCCACCTTTTGCCCAATCAAAACGACCAGCGTCGATGATCACGCCGCCGATGGCATTGCCATGACCGTTGAGAAATTTGGTCGTCGAATGCACGACCACATCGGCGCCATGCTCGATCGGGCGGCACAGCATCGGCGTCGCCATTGTATTGTCGACGATCAAAGGAACGCCCGCATCATGCGCGACCTTGGCGATGGCCTCGATGTCCTGCACCACACCGCCGGGGTTCGCGAGGCTTTCGATAAACACCGCACGCGTTTTATCGGTAATCGCAGCAGCAATATTTTCGGGCTGGTCGGCATCGACGAAACGGGTCGTCCAGGCCATCTTGCGGAAGCTGTGGCCAAGCTGGTTGAGAGACCCGCCATATAGCTTGTTTGCCGCGACGATCTCGCATCCCGGCTCCATCAATGTGTGAAAGCTCAGGAATTGGGCGGCATGGCCCGACGCGACCGCCAGCGCTGCCTCGCCGCCCTCAAGCGCCGCGATCTTGCCTTCCAGCGCACCGTTGGTCGGGTTCATGATCCGCGAATAGATATTCCCGAATTCCTCGAGATTGAACAATCGCGATGCATGATCAACATCGTCAAACACAAAGGATGCGGTCTGATAAATGGGAGTTATCCGCGCCTTGGTTGTCGGATCGGGGGCGGTTCCGGCGTGAACCGACATCGTTTCAAGCTTCTGTGTCACGACCTCATCATCCTTCTTATCTCAATATCTCAAGCCGCTGCATCGGCTTCGCGCGGCGGCATATTATGTCCCAACAAGCGCAGCACATCGGCGGCGCATTCGACGACATTCGAGCCCGGGCCATAGATGCCCTGCACCCCGGCATCGCGCAGAAATTGATAGTCTTGCGGAGGAATGACGCCGCCCGCGATAACCTTGATATCGCCGCGGCCAGCCTCTTTCAGCTTGTGGATAAGTTCGGGGATAAGCGTCTTGTGCCCCGCAGCCAGACTCGACGCGCCGACGACGTCGACCGCGCTTTCCAGCGCCAGCACCACTGTTTCATCAGGGGTCTGGAACAGCGGACCCGACACAATATCAAAACCCATGTCGCCAAAGGCTGATGCAATGACATTGGCACCGCGATCATGCCCGTCCTGCCCCATTTTGGCGACGAGCAGCTTGGGCTTGCGGCCCAACCGTCGCGTCACCGCCTCGACCCCGTCGAGGACCTGCGCCCAGCGGGCGTCATCCTTATATGGCGCGGCATAAACGCCCTTTACGGGCGTAGGCTGGGTGCCATATCGTTCGAAACTTTCCTCCATCGCCGACGAGATTTCACCCAGCGTCGCTCGCGCCCGCGCTGCCTCGACCGCCAGTGCCAGCAGGTTGTTCTCGACACTCGAGGGTTGGGCCGCACCATCGCGCAGCGCAATCAGCGCCGCCTGACATGCCGCTTCGTCGCGCTCTGCCTTGGTCTTTTTGATCCGCGCAATCTGACCATCACGAACCTTGGCGTTGTCGACCTCCATCGTTTCGAGCAGATCCTCGTCCTTCAAACGATATTTGTTCACCCCGACAATGACATCGTCGCCGCGGTCGACCCGCGCCTGGCGCGCAGCGGCGGCAGTTTCGATCATCGCCTTGGGCCAGCCCGCCGCCACAGCTTTCGCCATGCCGCCTTCTCTCTCGATACGCTCGATGATCTTCCATGCTTCATCGGCGAGCTGTTGCGTCAACGCTTCGACATAATAGCTGCCGCCGAGCGGATCGACGACATTGGTCATCCCCGTTTCTTCTTGGATCACCAGTTGGGTATTGCGCGCAATGCGGGCGGAAAAATCGGTGGGCAACGCGATCGCTTCATCGAGCGCATTGGTGTGGAGCGACTGGGTACCGCCCAGCATCGCCGCCATCGCTTCGATCGTCGTGCGCATGACATTGTTATAGGGGTCTTGCTCGGTCAGACTGACCCCGCTTGTCTGGCAATGGGTGCGCAGCATTTTGGACCGCTCGCTTTGCGCGCCCAAATTGGTCATTACGCGATGCCATAACAGCCGCGCGGCGCGAAGCTTGGCAATCTCCATGAAAAAATTCATGCCAATTGCAAAAAAGAAGCTCAACCGCCCCGCAAATTTGTCGATATCGAGGCCGCTTGCGATGCCATATCGTACATATTCAGCGCCATCGGCGATGGTAAAGGCGAGCTCTTGGACCTGCGTCGCCCCCGCTTCCTGCATATGGTAGCCGGAAATGGAAATGCTGTTGAACTTGGGCATTTCGCGCGACGTATAGCCAAAAATGTCGCTGATGATCCGCATGCTCGGCTCGGGTGGATAGATATAGGTGTTGCGGACCATAAACTCTTTCAAAATGTCATTCTGAATCGTGCCATCCAACTTTGCTGTCGGCACCCCCTGCTCCTGACCGGCAACGATAAAAAACGCCAGAATCGGGATGACTGCTCCGTTCATCGTCATCGACACCGACATTTTGTCGAGCGGAATGCCGTCGAACAGGATTTTCATATCCTCGACACTATCGATGGCGACCCCCGCCTTGCCGACATCGCCGGTGACCCGCGGGTGGTCGCTGTCATAGCCGCGATGGGTGGCGAGATCGAAGGCGACCGACAGTCCCTTTTGTCCACCCGCCAAATTGCGGCGGTAAAAAGCGTTCGATTCCTCCGCCGTTGAAAAGCCCGCATATTGCCGGATCGTCCATGGCCGCCCCGCATACATCGATGCTTTCACACCGCGCGTATAGGGCGCGAAACCCGGAAATCCGGGGTCAGCGGTCACATCCTCGGCGGTATAAAGCGGTTTGACAGTGATGCCTTCGGGCGTCTCCCAATCGAGATTGCGGCCTTTCACCTCTTTGTCCGCCACGGCTTTCCAGTCTTCGAGCGTTGTCATGGCTATTGTCCTTTGAACGCCGGTTTGCGCTTTTCGAGGAACGCCATGCCGCCCTCCATTGCATCGGCGCTCGCTCCCGCAATGCGCTGTCCCTCAGCCTCGCGGACCAGCGCGCTCGCATAGTCGCCATCGAGGGCGGCCGCGATATTTTGGCGCATGATGCCCAACGCGCGCGTCGGGCCCTTTGCCAGACGCGCCGCCAATGTCTGCGCCTCGCTCAACAGGTCGGCATCCTCGACACATTTATAAATGAGGCCCCAATCGGCAGCTTTCTCCGCACCAATCTTTTCACCCAAGAGCATCATCTCGGTCGCGCGCGCCTTGCCGACCAGTCGCGCCAGCATCCAGCTGGCGCCGCCATCTGGAACCAAACCAATATTGACAAAGGCCTGCAGGAAATAGGCCGACTTGCCCGCAATCGCGAAATCGCTCGACAGCGCCAGGCTGCACCCGACGCCCGCCGCCGGGCCATTGACCGCGGTGATGAATGGAATGTCGAGCTTGGAAAGTTTCATCATCGTCGGATTATAATGCCGGGTAAGCGCGCCATAGCTCCCACCGCTTCCCGTCACCGATGCGGTCCCGCGCGCTTGCAAATCGGCCCCCGAACAAAAGGCCCGTCCCTCGCCGGTCATCAGCAAAGCCCGCGCGCCGCCCAGATTGTCGAGCGCATCCGAAATCTCGTCTGCCATCGAGGGCGGCATCGCATTTAGCCGATCGGGCCGGTTCAGCCTGATGGTCGCAACATCGTCCGCAATCGCAAGTTTGATAGTTTCGTAGGTCATATATAGTCTCCGTTCAGGCTAGGCTTGCTGAAGCCCCGTCTCTGTTTCTGCCCGACGTTCCAGAAGTAGAACGGCCCTTCGACAAGCTCAGGGCAAACGGGTTGGGTAAATTAGTGGGCGCCCGTTGGCGTCTCCATAATCTCGGTCAAAATGCCGCCCATATCGCGTGGGTGGACAAAGAAGATCAGCGTCCCATGTGCCCCGATGCGCGGTTCACCCAGCACGCGCTTGCCCATCGCCTCAAACTCGGCCTTGGCGGCATGAATATCGGGCACTTCATAGCACATATGATGCTGCCCTCCCGCCGGATTCTTGTCGAGGAAGCTCTGAATGGACGTATTACCGGGCAGCGGTTCGACCAGTTCGATCTGCGTCCCGTTCAAGCCCGTATCGGTCGGCGTATCGACAAAGCAAACCTTCACCCCCTGATCGGGCAGGTCAAACGGCGCGCCAATTTGCGTCGCGCCCATGACGTCGCGATAAAAGATGATGCTGTCAGCGATGGACGGCGTTGCAACGCCGATATGGTTTAAGCGGCCTAGTTTCATATCGCTTTCCAAATCCAAATTAATGTTATTACGCCGCCAAAAACCGCAGCAAAACAAAGAAAAATTGCGCCAGCCTTAGCCGTCTCGAAGCACCATTATTCGAAAAAGTCTGGGTTGCTCAGTTTGAAGACGGCTTGCCCAATTGCATTACCCACTAACCCCTTTGCCGCCCAACGCGCTGGCGCGGTCCAACAATATCTGGCCCAACCGGCAGCAATCACTGTCCAAACCATAGCGAACAAGACCCAGAACCATTCCATCTTCGATCCTCACAACGGAATATTGTCATGCTTCTTCCATGGATTTTCGAGGCTCTTATTCCGCAATTTTCGTAGCCCCAATGCAATCCGTCGACGCGTTGAATGCGGATAAATCACCTCGTCGATGAACCCCTTGCTCGCCGCGACGAACGGGTTGGCAAAGCGGTCCTCATATTCCTTTGTGCGCTCGGCGATTTTTTCGGGGTCGCCGATGTCGCTGCGAAAAATAATCTCGACCGCACCCTTCGCGCCCATCACCGCAATCTCGGCTGTTGGCCACGCATAATTTAAGTCGCCACGCAGATGCTTTGACGCCATCACGTCATAGGCGCCGCCATAGGCCTTGCGCGTGATCAACGTGATCTTGGGCACCGTTGCCTCGGCATATGCGAACAGCAATTTCGCGCCATGTTTGATGATTCCGCCAAATTCCTGGCTCGTACCGGGCAAAAAGCCGGGAACATCGACGAAAGTGACAATCGGAATCTCGAACGCATCGCAAAAGCGCACAAAGCGCGCCGCCTTTTTGGACGAATTAATATCGAGCACCCCCGCGAGCACCAGCGGCTGGTTTGCGACAATGCCGATGGTGCGCCCTTCGATACGTCCGAACCCGACGATGATATTCGCCGCATGCGCAGGCTGGATTTCAAAAAAATCACTCTCATCCACCGTCTTGCGGATCAGTTCGTGCATATCATAGGGCTGGTTGGCGTTTGGCGGGATCAGCGTATCGAGGCTAGGCTCGGCGCGATCCCACGGGTCGCTCGTCGGGCGTTCAGGAACGCCGCTGCGATTATTCTCGGGCAGATAGTCAAAAAAATCGCGCGCAGCGAGCAGGGTCTCGATGTCATTTTCAAGCGCCAGATCGGCGACCGAGCTTTTGGTCGTGTGAGTGACGGCGCCGCCAAGCTCTTCCTGTGTCACCACCTCGTTGGTCACCGTTTTCACCACATCGGGACCGGTAACGAACATATAGCTTGAATCCTTCACCATGAAGATGAAGTCGGTCATCGCAGGACTATAGACCGCCCCGCCTGCACATGGCCCCATAATCAGCGAAATCTGCGGTACCACGCCCGACGCCAGCGCATTGCGCTGAAACACCTCGGCATAGCCACCAAGCGAGGCCACCCCCTCCTGAATTCGCGCGCCACCGCTATCGTTCAGGCCGATGACCGGCGCGCCCACCTTCATCGCATTGTCCATCACCTTGCAGATTTTTTCCGCATGGCGTTCGGACAGCGATCCACCGAACACGGTGAAATCCTGGCTGAACACAAACACCAGACGGCCGTTGATCGTCCCCGACCCAGTAACCACCCCGTCGCCAGGAATAACCTGCTCTTCCATGCCGAAATCGGTGCAATTATGCTCGACATAGGTGTCCATTTCCTCGAACGATCCCTCGTCGAGCAGCACCAGCAATCGCTCTCTTGCCGTTAGCTTGCCCTTACTATGCTGGGCATCGATGCGCTTTTGCCCGCCACCCAATGCAGCAGCGGCACGGCGATTTTCCATTTCGGCAATATTAGCGGACACAGGCAGCTCTCCGATCATAATCCAACAGCCTCTCCTGCCCGCTCTGCCAGGTCCATGCAAATGTGAAATTGCAAAGTTGCGAAGTCATAGTTTGCAAACTAGACTGGCCCCTTGAAGGAAGATTATGACGCGACAACGTATCTTTGCCGGTGCTCGGCTCAAAACACTCCGCCTCGAACGCGGCCTCAAGCAAGCCGATTTTGCGGCCGCGCTAGCTATCTCCGCCTCCTATCTCAGCCAGATTGAACATGATGATCGCCCTCTGACCCCGGCGCTGCTCGGACGGCTGGAAGCCCTGTTTCCGCTCGAATGGGAAGATGTGGCGAGCAATGCGAGCGACCAACGTCAAGGAGCACTGCGCGAGGCTGCGTCCGATCCCTTGTTCGCCGCCCATCCGCTCGCGTCTGAACTGGTCGAACGCGCGGCGCTGCAACAGCCGCAACTCGCCGATCAATTCGTTGCGCTGCACGCCGCCTATCGTCGCGCCGGGCAGCGGCTTCAGATTATCGACGAGGCGCTAACCGGCGGCGGGGTAGAGGGCAGCCGTCTGCCATGGGAGGAAGTACGCGACTGGTTCCACGATGCCGGCAATTATGTCGACAGTATCGACCGCGCGGCAGAGGCGTTGGCCAACGGCTTGCGCGGTGGCACGCTCTCGCCCACCGCCGAGGCTATCGACAGGCGGCTGCGCGATGCACTCGGCATTTCGATTGTCTATCAGCAGACGACGACGCTCCGCGATTATGATGCGACGATGCGCCACCTCGTGATCGATCCGTCACAGCCTGCAGAGAGCCGCCGCTTTCAACTTGCGCATCAGCTTGCAGCGCTCGCGCTTGCCGAGGAAATTGCGGCAGTGGTCGAATCCAGCCCGCTGCGCACAGCGGCGGCGCGCCAGTTGCTTCACGTCGGCCTCGCCAATTATGCGGCCGGCGCGGTGCTGATGCCCTATGCGCCATTTCGGGCCAGTGCGCGTAGCGTTCGGCACGACATCGACCGGTTACGACTGGAATTTGGCGTCAGTTTTGAACAGGCTTGCCACCGTCTCTCGACGCTTCAACGCCCCGGTGCACGCGGTATTCCGATGTTCTTTTGCCGCGTCGATATGGCGGGCAATATCACCAAGCGGCACAGCGCCACGCGCTTGCAGTTCGCCCGCTTCGGCGGCGCCTGTCCGTTGTGGATCGTCCACGAAGCCGTCGCCATTCCAGACCGTATCTTGTTTCAGCTCGCTGAAACCCCCGATGGCCTGCGCTATGTGTCGATGGCCAAGGGTTTGGTCAAACCGTCGGGAAGCTATGCGCGATCCCCTCGCCGCTATGCCGTCGCTCTGGGCTGTGAGGCGCAATATGCCAGCGAGTTTGTCTATGCCGATGGGGTCGACCTGACCGCCGACCATGCTGCGACCCGCATCGGCGTCTCGTGCCGCATCTGTCCGCGCGACGATTGCGACCAACGCGCCTTTCCGCCCAGCGATCGTCCGATACTCGTCGATCCCGACCGCAGAGATGTGGTGCCTTATCGTATAGGGTAATTTCCGTCACCCAAAAGCAAGGGACACGCCCTAAACCTTCACAATCCCGCGCTCGAACAAACTGTTGGCAGTCGCCAAAATCGCCTCGTGAGGCGGTCGCATCGTCCAGCCCAAGCTTTGCTCGGCATGACTGGAATCGCCGCTGCGCACATTGCCCAGTTCATGAACCAGTTGATTCAATTCCGGACGGAAGATGGCGAACAACTTCAGCATCCAGTCAGGCATACGCCGCAGCGGCACCTTGCGGGCCCGTTCGCCTAGGTGCGATTTCAAAATAGCCGCCACATCGATCATTTTCAGAAATGGTCCCGAACAGATATAACGTTCATTTTTGACCCCGTCGGTGGTTAGTGCGCGATAGTGCAGGTCGGCGACATCGCGCACGTCGATGATCCCGAAACCAATATCAGGACATAGGGGAATGCTTCCTTCGAGCAATTGTTTGACCAGCTCGATCGAGGTCGACATATCATCACTAATCAATGGCCCGAAAACCGCCGCCGGATTGACGGACGCATATTCCATATCGCCCCCTTCTGTGGCCACCCAATCGCGCGCCGCACGCTCTGCGACCGTCTTCGATTGGGCATAGGCCAGCACGCCGGGACCATCGACACGAGTCCAGTCTTTCTCGGTAAAAATGCGCTCACCCTTGCCATGACCATAAGCAATAGCTGCCATCGAGGATGTCTGCACAAAGCGTTTAACCCCCGCCGCCTTTGCTGCACGTAACGCGCGCAAGGCACCGTCACGCGCCGGAATAATCAGGTCGTCTGGGTCTTTGGGCAATTGAAGCGGAAAGGGCGATGCGACGTGCGCAACATGGCTGCATCCCGCCATCGCCTCGGTCCAGCCAGCATCATCGTTCAAATCTGCGGCGAAGAATTTGAGCTTGCTGTCATCGACGCCTAGCCAGCCGCGCACCTCGGCTTCGCGGCTCAGGCTGCGGATGCTGGTGTGAACCGTCCAACCATTTTCGATCAGCTGGCGGATCAGGAATCCGGCAATATAGCCCGACCCTCCCGACACAAAGGCTGTTCCTGACATCGCTTCCCTCCGTTGATATTATCGTCTGCAGTCTACGCGCTACAGGCCAAAACACAAGGATAGGTTGCAGGCGAAAACCTTTATTTGAACAGCACCAATTCCTCGGCCATGCTCGGGTGAAGCGCGACGGTGTCGTCGAACTGGGCTTTGGTCAGCCCTGCCTTCACCGCTACTGCTGCGGCCTGCAGGATTTCGGGCGAATCCGGTCCGATCATGTGCAACCCGACGACCTTGTCGGTCGAGGCGTCGACGACCATCTTGTAAAGCGCCCGCTCATTGCGTCCCGCGAGCACATTCTTCATCGCGCGAAAATCGCTGGTGTAGGTACGGATCGTACCCAGCCTGTCACGCGCTTGCGCTTCGGTCATCCCGACCGCGCCGATGGGCGGGTGGCTGAAAACCGCGCTGGGGATATTTTCATAATCGACCGTCGTCGGGTTATCGCCGTAAAATGTGTCGGCGAAGGCTTGTCCTTCGCGGATGGCAACGGGAGTCAGCTGGACCCGGTCGGTCACATCGCCGACCGCAAAGATGCTCGGAACCGACGACTGGTTTTGTGCATCAACCTTAACCGCGCCGCCTTTACTCTGCTCGACCCCGATGTCCTCAAGCCCCAGTCCCTTGACGTTGGGAACGCGGCCCGTGGCGACCAGCACAATATCGGCTTCGATCGGATCGCATCCGCCCAGATGAACAGTCAGCCGGCCATCCTTGCTTTTGACGATCTTTTCAAACGGCGCGTTAAATTTAAACTCGATGCCCTTGGCCATCGAAATCTGCAGCAAGCGGTCGCGGATTTGCTCGTCATAACCGCGCAAAATCGTATCGCTGCGGTTGACGATAGTGACCTTGGCGCCGAATTCGTTGAAAATTCCGGCAAACTCATTGGCGATATAGCCACCGCCCGCGATGACGACGCGTTTCGGCATGGTGTCGAGGTGGAACACCTCGTTCGAAGTAATTGCATGCTCGCTGCCCGGAAATTCGGGCATGAAGGGCCAGCCGCCGGTGGCGATCAATATCCGCTTGGCGGAGATTTCATTGCCATCGTCGAGCTTGATCTTTTGCGGCCCGACCAGAGTCGCGCGGTTTTTGTAAAGCGTGACATCATGATTTTTCAACGTTTCGCCATAAATGCCTTCAAGCCGCGTAACTTCGCCCAGCACATTGTCGCGCAACCGGTCCCAGTTGAATTTGCAATCGGGTACGTCCCAGCCAAAATTCCGCGCGTCCTTCAAATCCTCGGCAAAATGGGCGCCATAGACGAGTAGCTTTTTGGGCACGCAACCCCGAATGACGCAGGTACCGCCGACCCGATGCTCCTCGGCAATCGCGACCTTCGCTCCGTGCGAAGCGGCCACACGCGCGGCGCGTACACCGCCCGACCCCGCGCCGATGACGAACAGATCAAAATCAAATTTACTCATGAAGGGCTTCCTGCTTTTGGCCATTGGCTGCATTTCGGTCAGGAGCCCTAGTTGGTTACTCCCGCGCTCGTTTCCAATCGGAAATCTGCATTAGACTTATCGCGGGCTTGGCTATCCGTCGAGCGCAGCGTCCATGAGCGCCTTTGTCGCCGGGTCAAATTCCATCGACCCTTCGCCCAATGCCTTGGCCATTTCCTTGCCCAACTCGACCCCGAACTGATCGAACGGGTTAATCCCCAACAACACTGCATTGGCGAAGACACGATGCTCGTAAAAGGCGATCAGCGCACCCAGGCTGCGCGGCGACACCTGATCGAGCAAAATCGTTGTCGAGGGTCGGTTGCCCGGGTAATTGCGCGCGCCATCCTTGCTCGCTCGCCCGGCCATCAGCGCGGCGCCTTGCGCAATGCAATTGGCCACGAGTGTCTCATGATGCGCTTCATCGAGCGAATGGTCGGGCTCGCGCGCTACGACAAATTCGACCGGAATCAGATGTGTGCCCTGATGGAGAAGCTGGAATACCGCATGTTGGGCATCGGTCCCGACCCCGCCCCAAGTTACTGGAGCAGTCGCGCGCCCCACCGCTTCGCCCGCTAGCGTGACCGCCTTACCATTTGATTCCATTTCCAGCTGCTGCAAATAGGATGGCAAGAGCCGCAGCCGCTCGTCATAGGCAAATACCGCACGCGTCTGGCACCCCAGCCGATTGGCGTAAATCTGGTCAACAAAGGCAGCAAGCAAGCAGACATTATCTGCGCCATTGGACAATCGGAAATGCCGGTCCATCTCCGCCGCGCCTTCCAACATTTCGGCAAAACTATCCCAACCCAGCGCCAGCGCAGCGGGGAAACCGATCGACGACCAAAGCGAATATCGCCCACCAACCGTCTCGTTGAACGGAAGGATGCGCGTCTCGTCGACGCCCCATTCCATCGCGCGCTCGGGGCTGGCGGTCAACGCAATGACGCGGCCATAGGGGTCGTCTACCCCCGCCTCGTCCAACCATTGGACCGCAGATTCGGCATTGAGAAGGGTTTCGGTAGTGGTGAAGGTCTTCGACGCCACTGCGACAAGCGTATAGGTCGGATCAAATTTGTCGAACACTTCGCTCAGCGCCGCGCCATCGACATTGGACACGACCGCGACGTCATAACGTGATCCAGGCCGCCCCAATGCGTCGATCAGCAAATCAGGGCCGAGCGCCGACCCGCCAATGCCAATGTGGAGCAAGTGACGGATCTCGCCAAACGCGCCGGCCTCTATCGCATCGACCATCATCCGCATTCGTTGGTGCAGCGCCTGAGCAAGATGGACCGATTCGGGAGCGCCGTCGCCACGCTCCGCGCTATGTTCCGCCGCACGATCTTCAGTTGGGTTGGCAATTCCGCCTGAAAACAGCGTCTTGCGCCGGCCAGCAAAGTCCTGCGCCACCGCCAGTTCGTTAAGCGTTACCAGCGCTGCGTCGTCCAGATGGGTTTTGGCAAAATCGAACCGCAAGTCAGCCACGGTTCGGACGAACTGATGCAACCGGGCATCAGGCGCTGTCGCAACAAGCGCCGAAAGCTCTTGCGGTTGCCATTCGGCCAGACTCTGCCATGCCGTCGCTGCACTCGTCATTCAACCATCCTCATTATCTGGAAATTTGGTCCGTTTTACGCGATGGGCCGTCGTCGTACTAGCCGCATTCGCCGATATTCTCTTGACGTGCAGACCTATTCGTCGCCAATGCCGCGCGATGACTGATGCCACTCTCTCCGACGATGTGTCCGTACCCGACGAACAGAGCAAAGCGCCGCCGCCTTCGCCGGCGCCCGCTCCGCTGTCTGCCCGCGAAGAAGCCGTCGACACCGCCCGCTTCCTTGTCCTTCTGGCCATTGCGGTATTCATATTTCGCAGCTTCTTTTTGTCGCCGTTCAACATTCCATCGGAATCGATGCAACCGCGGCTGTTGATCGGCGATTATCTGCTCGTCAACAAAATGGCCTATGGCTATTCAAAATTCAGCTTGCCGTTCAGCCTGCCCCTGATCCCCGGTCGCATTTTCGCCCGCACGCCCGAACGTGGGGATGTCGTGGTGTTCAAGGCGCCGCCGGTCAACGACAATGACTATATCAAGCGTGTCATCGGTCTTCCCGGCGACAGCGTGCAAGTACGCGACGGCATTGTCTGGTTGAACGGCAAAGCGGTCAAACGCGTTCCCATGACCGATTTTGTCATTCCGGTGACACAGAATATGATCGACACCGCCCGCGCCGACGGATCGCTGCCCTGCTATGCCATGCGGTTCGAAGAAATTTCTCCCACCGGCCAGCGGCAATGCCGATACAAGCAGTTCCAAGAAACGCTGCCCAACGGAAAATCCTATGCGGTGCTCGACATCGTCAAACAGGAAAAAGACAATACGCCGCTTGTGGTCGTCCCTGAAGGCCATTTGTTTTTGATGGGCGACAATCGAGACCGTAGCGCCGACAGCCGCTTCCCCGCCGTCGAGAATGAGGGCATCGGACTGGTGCCCGAAGAGAATCTGGTCGGCCATGCTCTTGTCGGGATGTTTTCTACCGATGGATCGGCCAGCTGGTTAAACCCGATCAGCTGGTTCACCGCCGCTAGGTGGAGCCGCATCGGGGAAGGTTTTTGACCGACCGGCCCTCTGCCGACACCTTAAAAGCCATCACCGGCGCTCCGGCCCGCAACCTGGCACTTTACCACGAGGCGCTGACCCACGGCAGCAGCGGGCGAACCGACTATCAGCGATTGGAGTTTCTCGGCGACCGTGTCCTTGGACTGGTGATCGCGTCGGAGTTATTTGCTCGCTTTCCCGATGCTACCGAGGGTGAGATGTCCTCGCGCCTCCACGCGCTCGCGTCAGGAGAAACCTGCGCGCGGATTGCGCAGGACCTTGACCTCACCGCCTATGTGACTTTCGGTAGTCAGGCGCGCAACGACGGCGGACGCTATAGCGATAATATTGCAGCTGACGTCATCGAGGCGCTGATTGGTGCGCTCTACCTCGATCAGGGCGAGGCCGCCGCTCGTGCCTTCATCCTTCAACATTGGGGTGCGATGATCGAGGGACAGGTCGAAGCTCCCAAACATCCCAAGGCAGCGCTTCAGGAATGGGCGCTGGCGCGCAAACGCCGTCCGCCCGAATATCGCATCGCTGCACGCGAAGGCCCCGATCACGCGCCACATTTTCGCATCACCGTCAGCATCGGCACGCTTGCCGAAGCCAGCGGCGAAGGCTCCTCCAAACAGGCTGCCGAAAAGGCCGCTGCCGTTGCGCTTCTGGCGCAGCTAGCCAAGGAAAACCCATGACCCATCGTTGCGGCTTCGTCGCCGTCGTCGGCGCGCCCAATGCGGGCAAATCGACTCTCGTCAATGCACTCGTCGGCCAAAAGGTCGCGATCGTCAGCCCCAAAGCACAAACCACGCGCACGCGGTTGATGGGGGTCGCGATGGACGGCGAGACACAGATCATCCTGATCGACACCCCGGGCATCTTTGCCCCCACCCGTCGCCTCGACCGCGCGATGGTAGCCACGGCGTGGAACAGCCTCGACGAAGCCGAAGCTATTTTGGTAATGATCGACGCCGCTGCCAAAGTAGGCGAGCGCGTCGAGCGCGTGCTGGCAGGCATCGCCGGACGGCCCGAAAAGAAGTTTCTGATCCTCAACAAAGTCGATCTGACCAAAAAGGACAAGCTGCTTACCATCGCCACCGAACTCAATGCGCGCGGCGACTTTGCAGAAACTTTTTTCATATCAGCCAGCAGCGGCGATGGCGTCGCCGAGCTGAAAGCCACTTTGTCAGCGCTAATGCCGGAAGGTCATTGGCATTTCCCCGAAGACGAAGTCAGCAACGCGCCTGAACGCATCCTCGCCGCAGAAATTACGCGCGAACAACTCTATCGCCAGCTCAATGAAGAACTTCCCTATCAATCGACGGTCGAGACAGAGAAATTCACCTCGCGCAAAGACGGAAGTGCCGAAATTCACCAGCAAATCCTGGTCGCGCGTGAGAATCAGCGCGCTATCATCCTTGGCCATAAAGGTGCACGCATCAAAGAGATCGGCAGCAAATCCCGCGCCGAACTCGCCGAACTCTTGGGCCGGAAAGTCCATCTTTTCCTCCACGTCAAAGTGAAAGCAAATTGGGACGAAGACCGCAGCGTTTATCGCGACATGGGGCTCGACTGGGTAGATTGAGGCCGCGCGTCAATCCTGAAGTCTAAAGCGGTCGACAATCATGCGTTGGCGCAGCGCCATCACCGAACGGACGTCACCACGCCAGCGCACCAACCGCCTTCACACGTTTTCGGGGCGCGTCGCCGCCTCCTCCCAATCCAGCTGACAAGCGTGCGTCAGCGACGCACCGCCTTGCCAGATTTTGTGGTTCGCGCGCTGGTACCACAAAGGAGTCCTCGCGATTCACGCGCGAGGCGCAGCTTTTGCTGCCAATCCCAACATAGTCACGAGGTAATAAATATGATGGTCGTTCGCGGCGTCATTCAGCCGTCTTTTTTGCCGGAGCTTTCTTTTTCGCGGGCGCCTTTTTTTTCGCTGGCGCTTTCTTTTTCGGCGCCGCCTTCTTCTTGCCCTTCGCCGGCCCCTTGGCCGCGCGGGCATCGATCAGTTCGATCGCCTGCTCTTCGGTCAGCGAGTTCTTGCTCAACCGTTTTCGGCAGCGTTGCGTTGGTCGTTCCGTCAGTGACATAAGGGCCATAACGCCCAGCCATTAGCCTCATTTCGCCGCCGCTGGTGGGGTGCGGGCCAAATGTTTTGAGTGGCTCGGCCTTGGCACGCGCGCCTCGTCCACCGTTAGCTGCAGCCTCGGCAATCCGAACCACCGCAGCGTTCATACCGATGTCGAATATCTCGGCAGTGCCTGTGAGCTTTGCATATTTGCCATCGTGGAGCAGATAAGGCCCATATCGGCCCAACCCCGCGACGATCATATTCCCGCTTTCAGGGTGGTTGCCGACCTCGCGCGGCAAGCTTAGCAGACGCAGCGCATAGTCGAGGTCAAAATCCTCCTCGGCAATGTCTTTGGGGATCGATGATCGTTTGGCTTCTTTGCCCTCGCCCATCTGGACATAGGGGCCAAAGCGACCGCTGCGCTTGCTTACCTCTTCGCCGCTCACAGGGTCTGTGCCCATCACTTCGGGGCCGGTGTCATCGGCGCCATTGCCTCCAGGTTGCGCGAATTTGCGGGTGAATTTGCATTCGGGATAGTTGCTGCACGCAATAAACGGCCCGAACTTGCCGCCACGCAGCGCGAGCTTACCATTGCCGCAATTGGGGCACAGGCGCGGGTCGCTGCCGTCGCCCTTGTCGGGGAACAGATAATTGCCAAGAAACTCGTCCAGCACCGCCGTTATCTCGCTCGGCTTTTGCTCCATCACCTCATTTGTGCGCGGTTTGAAATCGCGCCAAAAGGCATCGAGGACCGCTTGCCACTGGGCTCGCCCGCCCGACACATCGTCAAGCTCTTCTTCCAGACCTGCGGTGAAGTCATATTGCACATAGCGGGTGAAAAAACGTTCAAGGAAGGCGGTGAGCAACCGCCCGCTTTCTTCCGGGATGAACCGGTTCTTCTCGACCGTCACATAAGCACGGTCCTTTAGAACTTGCAGGATCGACGCATAGGTCGACGGACGCCCGATACCGAGCTCCTCCATCTTTTTGACGAGGCTTGCCTCCGAATAGCGCGGCGGCGGCTGGGTCTCGTGACTTTCGACCTCGATACCCGTTTTGGCAGGAGCGTCGCCCTTGGCCATCGCCGGCAACAAACGTGCATCATCATCGTCCGTGGCTTCGTCGCGCCCTTCGTCATAAAGCGCCAGGAATCCGGGGAATTTAATCACCTGACCGCTCGCGCGCAGCATCGTCTTGCCGGTGCCATCGGCCAGGTCGATGCTCGTGCGCTCCAGCCGCGCCGACGCCATCTGGCTTGCCATCGCGCGCTTCCAGATCAGCTCATAGAGCCGCGCATGGTCGCCGCTACCGGCCTTGTCTTTAGAAAATTCGGTTGGACGGATCGCCTCATGGGCTTCTTGCGCATTTTTGGCCTTGGTCTGATATTGGCGCGGCTTGTCTGGAACATAGCCGCCGTCATAGCGGTTCGCGATCGCTTTGCGCGCCGCGCTGATCGCGCTGCCATCCATTTGAACGCCATCGGTTCGCATATAAGTGATTGCGCCATCCTCATACAGACCCTGCGCGATGCGCATCGTATGGCTGGCAGAAAATCCGAGTTTGCGCGCCGCTTCTTGCTGCAACGTCGATGTTGTAAAGGGCGGCGGGGGGTTGCGTGTAAGCGGCTTGGTGTCGACCAGATCGACGGTAAAGTTGCCCGCTTTCACATCGGCCTCAGCGGCGCGCGCATCGGCTTCGTTGGTGATCGTCAGCCGTTCTATCTTGTCACCACGCCAGCGTGCCAGCCGCGCCTTGAACGGCGTCCCGCCCATCTCGAAAAGCCCTGTGACCGACCAATATTGCTGCGCAACAAAAGCCTCGATCTCGCGCTCGCGCTCGACGATCATACGCAGCGTCACCGACTGCACGCGGCCTGCTGATTTGGCACCCGGCAATTTGCGCCAGAGCACCGGAGACAGCGTGAATCCAACAAGATAGTCGAGCGCGCGGCGAGCACGATAGGCGTCAATCAAATCCTCATCGAGCGCGCGCGGATGGGCCATTGCTGTCAGCACAGCATCCTTGGTGATCGCGTTGAACGTCACCCGGTCGACGCTCGCCGGCAGTGCCTTTTTGCTGCGCAGCAATTCCTGCACATGCCAACTGATCGCTTCACCTTCACGGTCAGGGTCAGTCGCGAGGATCAGTCGATCGGCCGTCTTCGCCGCGTCCGAAATTTCCTTCATCCGCTTGGTCTTGTCGGGATAGGTCTGCCACTGCATGGCAAAGCCGTCGTCAGGATCGACCGACCCGTCCTTGGGCGGCAAATCGCGAACATGGCCATAGCTTGCCAGAACTTTGAAGTCGCGACCCAGATATTTTTCGATAGTCTTCGCCTTTGCAGGCGATTCCACGATGACTAATTGCATTCAAATTTTCCCCGAAACCGGCTCTCACATACACACGCGAGGGTGGCGGGATAGTCCTAATTCCGTCAAGCGGCATTTTTGCCCCTTACTGTCGCCAGTTAAAATCGGCAGGCAGAATGCACTTGCCAGCATCATAATGGCCAACGCTGCGGATGACTTCGCGGTCATCGGGTTCGATGCGGCGGCCGCTGATCTGGCTATCGATCACCCTTCGAACCAGCGCGTCGAGCCGTGTAACCAGATAACAATCTATTGCAGGCGCGGCGTGGGAGTTTCCGACCCCGCTGTCGTCGGTCAGAAATAAATATCGTGACTGGGTTGCCGCCGCCATCGCACGCATCGCATATTCCGCCTTGTCGGCGACACCTGACGCTGCAATCGGCGTAATCTGGATACGCTTGGCACGCGCCGCCTCTGCCGCGGCCCAAGTGCGCCCAAATTGATTGTCATGCGGCGGCGCATCGGCGACGAGCAGCAAGGATTTGACTGCATCGGGACGCCAGTCCTGCCCGACTGCGCGGATCATCGCCTGATCCATCGCTTCGGGATAATCACCGCCCCCATTGGCCGACTGCTGTGCGAGAACTCCCTGCGCACGGCTTATGTTGCTGTCAAAGGCCACGGTCCGCGTGATATAATCATCCCCCAGATCACGATAGAAAACAAAGCCGACGCGAATGTCCAAATTGCGATGTTTGGCGCTGACGGACGCAAGGATTGATCGCAGTTCGGACTGCAAATAGCGGATTTCGTCCCCCATGCTGCCGGTCGTGTCGATGACCAGCATCAAGTCGAGTTTCGTCGCTTTGGCCGCGCTGCGGTTCGCCGTCAGGCCGATCAACTGTCCTCCCGGCGCATTGGACACCAGCACAGGACGTGCGGCGGCGAGCGTCAGCCCTGCCCTGCTCGCGGAGACGCTGACTCTCTCGCTCAACCGGTCGAGTCCTGGAAAAAATACTGCCGTCCCATCGGTTTGCGTTGCCAGCGTGATGCGGTTGCCGTCGGAACAGGTCACCGTCACATCGGCAAAGGGCACCGGCTGGCCACTGCTGTCGTTCACTTTCACCGTCACCATCCGCGTCGTATCAACACGCGGGAGGTCGGGAATGACCTGACCCAAGTCGCTACGATGGATATAAGCGGCATAAAGTTCGGGGTTGAGCAAATCATCATGCTCGCCCGCCGTCAAAATGCCCGATAGCGGCTGCGGCTGTGGATAGGGGCGCCGCGGCATGATTTTTCCCTCTGGGGCGACCGACATGGCGCGATCAGATGCGCCTCCATCCCGCGAGCCTGTTGCGACCACCGATTCCGATTCGTCAACTCTGTCCGCCATTGATGCGGGCGGCGGCGCAGGTGGCGGTGGCGGTGGCGCAGCGACGGCGGAGGGCGCCGATTTGATATGTCCAAGCCGGTCGCGCGCCTCCTCACGAGGGATTTGCACATCTTGCCGTCGCGATGTTTCCGCACCGAGTTGCGGCAGCGGGGCGGGAGTCCGACAAAAGCCCTGCGGCGCGATCGAGCGAGCCGAAGCCGTCGGCATGGGCGATGGAAAAGGCCCGCTGAAAAGCATGGCCGCCATTGTCGTGGATGTCAGAATCTTGTGGCGCATTTTGGCCTCCCCGCATTGATATATAGGCCGCCAACCTGTCGTCCTGCCGGTGAACCGTGTCTGAACCGCGACGAATCGCCAGAATGCGCCCGCGAACCGCTATCCCCGCCAACAGCGATACAGTCGCGCAGGCATGCAGCTGGCCGACAGGCCGTTCAGCAGGATTGGCACAAGTAGGTTCTACTTGCCGCCGATCCGCGGTTCAGTGCCCGCCCGCAGGCGTATGATATTGTCGCGGTGGCGCCATAAAACGAGCAATGCCAATAAGGCCAGGCCGACTGCATAGGTCGAAAAGCCCAAAGCGAGCGCCGCAACAGGAGCAGATACAGCAGCTGCCATGCCGCCAAGCGACGAAATCCGAAACATGGCTACGCTCCCAAGCCAAATTACAGCAAAAATCAGACCAATAGGCCATGCCAGTGCCAGCGACAGGCCAAGCAAGGTCGCAACCCCCTTCCCGCCCCGGAATTTCAGCCAGACGGGGTAGCAATGACCAATCATCGCGGCGGCTCCGGCGGCCATCGCGCCACTTGCACCAAGCTGCGGTGCCAAGGTCCATGCCAGCCAGACCGCTACCGCCCCCTTGCCACCATCGAGCAGCACCGTCGCTGCGGCCAGCCCTTTGCGCCCGGTGCGAAGCACATTGGTCGCGCCAATGCTGCCCGACCCGATCTGGCGCAAATCACCCGCCCCGAACAATCGCGTCAACAATATGCCAAAGGGGATGGAGCCAAGCAAATAGCCCATGACGATCAAAGCAATGGTTCCCATTATCGTCACTCCCATGCGCGGCGGAACCGACTCCGCTTCTTGGTCTGCCTTTTGAAGCCAATCACGTCCAAGGGTCAACGCCGCGCTTGCCGCATCCTTGTCAAATGGCCTATCGCTTCATCGCATATGGACGCAACTCATGCCCCCGATATCGCGAACGCGCCGCTGCTTTTTTTTGACAGCGGATTGGGCGGGTTAACCGTGCTAGGGCCGACGCGCGCGCTATTACCCCATGCCCCGATCATTTATGCAGCCGACTATGCCGGACTTCCCTATGGCGCGAAAAGCGAGGCCGAGCTGGCAGCGCGCGTGCCTGCATTGTTGGGCCGTCTGGTCGAACGTTTTCAGCCGCGCCTTGCCGTGATCGCGTGCAACACTGCCTCGACCATCGCCCTCACCCATGTCCGCGCGGCTCTCGACTTGCCGATTGTTGGCACCGTGCCAGCCATCAAACCCGCCGCGGCTCTGACGCGCACTGGCGTTATCGGCGTATTAGGCACCGAAGCGACCGTGCGCCAACCCTATGTCGACGATCTCAGCGCGCGCTTCGCTCGAGATAAAATTGTCCTTCGTCATGGCAGCAACGCCCTCGTCGCCGCGGCAGAGGCCAAGCTACGCGGTGAACCGGTCGACGACAATATCATCGCCATCGCCGTTGCAGGCCTAACCAACCAGCCCCATGGAGACGCGATAGACGTCGTTGTTCTCGCCTGCACCCATTTCCCGCTCCTACTCCCTGAACTTCAAGCAAAATTCGGCCCCAAGGTCCGCCTCATCGACGGCGCAGACGGCATCGCCCGCCGCATCGCGCAGCTAACCGAAGGGCAGCATTGGCCAACCTCTTCAACCGCAGGGCAAGCCGTTTTCACATCAAGCCCCGACCGCGCCGCACCCCCGCTCGCCGCGCTCCTCCCGTTCGGGATAGACAGCATCGCCACGATCTGACGGCAAGTTGCGAATCGTTCGCACTGGATTTCAGCCATTTTCAACGCTAAAGCCGCACCAGAACGTCGCCGGAAGGGCTGACGCACGCCGACCATGCGGGGCTGAACGTGAACTATAATGATATTTTCGCCCGAGCGATTGACCGCTTGCACGAGGAAGGACGTTATCGCGTCTTCATCGACATTTTGCGCAATCGCGGATCTTTCCCCAACGCGCGCTGCTTTGCCGGGCATAATGGACCCAAGCCCATTACAGTCTGGTGCTCGAACGATTATCTGTCGATGGGACAGCATCCCAAAGTAGTCGAAGCGATGGAAGAAGCGTTGCACAGCGTCGGCGCCGGTTCGGGCGGCACGCGCAATATTGGCGGCAACACCCATTATCATATCCAGCTGGAAGAAGAGCTAGCCGACCTCCACGGCAAAGAGGGCGCGCTACTCTTTACATCGGGCTATATTTCGAACGAAGCCACGCTCGGCACGCTCGGCAAATTGCTGCCCGGCTGCATTATCTATTCGGATGAACTCAACCATGCGTCGATGATTGCGGGCATTCGCAACTCGGGCTGTGAAAAGCGCATCTGGCGCCACAACGACCTTGCGCATCTTGAGGAAATGCTGGCCGCTGACGATCCCGATGTCGCCAAGCTGATCGCATTTGAAAGCGTTTATTCGATGGACGGCGACATCGCCCCGATCCACGCGATCTGCGATCTGGCGGAAAAATATAATGCATTGACCTATTGCGACGAAGTCCATGCCGTCGGCATGTACGGTCCGCGCGGCGGCGGCATTTCAGACCGCGACGAAGCGGCTGACCGCATCACCATCATTGAGGGCACGCTGGGCAAAGCCTTCGGCGTCATGGGTGGCTATATTTCGGCCGACAAGAATATCATCGACGTCATCCGCAGCTATGCCCCCGGGTTTATCTTCACTACCAGCTTGTCGCCGGTGCTCGCCGCCGGTGTCCTCGCCAGTGTCCGCCACCTCAAAACCTCAAGTGTCGAACGCGACGCTCAGCAGGCCTCTGCCGCCTTCCTCAAGCAAAGCTTTCGCGAGGCGGGGCTACCGGTGATGGACTCGACCACCCACATCGTTCCGCTGATGGTCGGTGATCCGGTGCGCGCCAAAAAAATCAGCGATATTTTGCTCGCCGAATATGGTGTCTATGTGCAGCCGATCAATTATCCGACCGTGCCACGCGGGACCGAACGGCTGCGCTTCACACCCGGCCCGACACACAGCGAAGCGATGATGATCGACCTCACAACGGCCCTCACCGAAATTTGGGGCCGGCTGGAGCTTGAACTGCGTAAAGCCGCGTGACGCAAACAAACGGTTTTGACGAGGTCGTTCTCGGACGGCGTTCCATTCGTGGCTTTCTGGACAAACCCGTCCCACAGGATCTGGTCGCCGAGGTGATCGAGATCGCGATGCGTGCGCCCTCTTCCTTCAACAACCAATGCTGGAACTTCTCGGTCGTCACTGGCGCACCGCTCGATGCGATCCGCCAAGGCAATACCGAAGGCATTTTGGCCGGTCAGCCGGACAGCCGCGAATTTAGAACCTTCACAAAGGTACCTGATGAACATCGCGGTCGGCAGATCGAAATAGCCAAACAGCTGTTCGGCGCGATGGGTATCGTGCGCGAGGATAAGGATGCCCGGCAGGATTGGGTGCTGCGCGGCTTTCGCCAGTTCGACGCTCCCGTGAGCATTGTCGTAACTTATGACCGCGTTTTGCTCGGCAGCGACATTGCACCCTTTGACTGCGGCGCTGTCACGAACGCGCTCGTCAACGCCGCCTGGTCGCGCGGGCTTGGATGCGTGATCAACAGCCAAGGCATTATGCAAAGCCCCGTTGTGCGCGAACATGCGCATATCCCGGATGATCAAGTCATCATGATCTGCGTCGCAATGGGCTGGCCCGACGAAGATTTTCCAGCCAATGCGGTGATTTCCAACCGCAAGACGGTAGACGAAACGGTGCGGTTCGTGGGGTTCGAGAGCTAGCGCTAGCCCGCCGCCCGCATCATTCCCCAGAAATGCGGACCGCCACTTTTCACATCCCATTCGACCTGCGTGACAAAACCCAGCCGCTCATAGAGCGGCACATTCGCGGCCGTCGCGGTCTCCAGCCAGCAGGATAGCCCATCTGCATCAGCCACCGACGTCTGCGCGCGAATGATCCGCCCGCCATGCCCCTTGCCCTGCTGCGCGGGACGCACGCCGACATAGTGGAGATACCAGAAGGACGACCGGGGCCGATGCGCGTCAATGCTTTTTTGGACCGTCAGCCCGCGCAAAAGAGCGGTGCGAAAGACGCCGATCATCGGCAGGACTGTCGCCAGAAACTCGCCCGTCCCGCCATGGGCTTTGCCCGGTGCACGCCACAAGGTTGCCGCTTCGTTGCCCGATGAGCGCATCACTCGGCCCGCGCGCGCATCTATAGGTACAAGCGTGCGGAACAACCCGCGCAGTGCCCGGGCGCGATGTGCGGCATCGGGCAGGATCCACGATAGCGCGGGATCCTCCTGAAACGCCTGGCTCATCGTTTCCTCGACCGCCCGATAATCCCCCGCGTCGGCCTTCACAATCTCGCTCATTCCGCGCCCCTCCCCCATTAGCTCAGTCGCGACAATATCCTTCGCCGTCCTTGACCTTCAGGCATTCCGATTTGCCCGCCACATATTTAAGTCCAATCTCGTCCCCGCTCGCACGGGTGAGCGATAGGGCTTCGCCGCCGCGTTCGAACTGGATGCCATGTTCGCTATCGCTGCCGACATAATTACCCTTGGTATCGAGGTCGGACTGCATCTCCAGCGCATATTCGCCCGGGCCGGCGGGGGTGATAGTCACATACATGCCCTCGACGCCCGTCCATTTACCGGCCCAGCTTGCAAAGCGATGCGCAGCATCGCTAGGCGCGACGCTCTCGACCGGAACCTCGGTCATCGTGGTATCGCTGGGCGCGGGCGCCTCGGCCTTTTCACATCCGGTCAGAAGCATTAGCGCCGCCGCGCTCATCAAGATGATAACTTCCTTCATCGCAACTCTCCTTTGCTCTTCAAACGCATCGAAGCTGAAAAATATCCCTATTGCGCCTAACCCGCCAGAATCTCGGCATAAAGCTGTGGATCAACATTGCCACCCGATAGCATCACCAGCATTGCGTGGCCCAATTCAACCTTTCCCGCCAGCACCGCTGCCAACGCCGCCGCGCCGCCAGGTTCGAGTACGAGATGCAGCCGCTCAAAGGCGACCCGCATCGCATGGCGCACTTCCTCGCGTGTCACCATGACGCCGCGAACCTCGCGTGCCTGCAAAACCGCAAAATTTATCGGCCATGTCTGCTGCGTCTGCAACGCGTCGCATTCGGTCGGATAAGCCATATCCGCGACGGCCAGTATCTCGCCCGCCACAAGCGAGCGCGCCACATCATCCCAGCCTTCGGGCTCGACTGCGGTGACTTGCGCATCGGGACAGGCCAGCGCCAGCCCCGCCGAAAGGCCGCCGCCGCCGCAACAGGCGACAATCTGCGCCGGTCCATCAATTCCGCGTGCGCGCAATTGCTCCTGCGCCTCAATTCCGGCACTCCCCTGTCCCTCGATAATCCACGGGTCGCCATAAGCATGGACGAGCGTCCCGCCGTGCTCGGCGATTAAAGCGGCCGCGACAGCGTCGCGCGACTCGGTGACACGATCATACAACACCACCTCGGCGCCGAGCGCCCGCGTCGCAGCCAGCTTCATCGCCGGCGCATTGCTTGGCATAACAATGGTCGCCTTGATGCCAAGCCGCTTCGCTGCCCAAGCGACACCTTGCGCATGGTTGCCGCTCGACACACCAACGACCCCCGCAGCGGCCTCATCGGGCGTGAGGTCGGTCAGCCGGTTCCACGCGCCGCGAATCTTGAAAGCGCCGACCGGCTGCAGGCTCTCGGCCTTGCACCAGATGGTCACACCATCAACCTCCATCGATAGCAAAGGAGTTGGCGGCAGCAGCGCAGCAATTTTGGCGGCGGCGCGTTTGACACCCGCCAGCGTCGGAGCGCGGGCGGGATCCATAAGGGCATCGGGGCTTTGTTCCGTCATGGCTTCGTCCTATAGGCCCAGTCAAACAAGGCAAGCCGGTCTATTCGGCGACAGGAGAATTTCATGAGCAAGATTTTGGTGATTGGCGCCGGCGGCGTCGGGTCGGTTGCGGTTCACAAGATGGCGATGAACAGCGACATTTTTCCCGACATCACGCTCGCCAGCCGCCGCCGCTTCAAATGCGACGCGATTGCCGAATCGATCAAAGAGCGCACCGGCGTGACCATCGCGACTGCCGAAGTGAATGCTGACGACAGTGACGCAACCGCAGCGTTGATCCGTCAGGTCGGCGCATCGCATGTCGTCAACCTCGCCCTGCCCTATCAGGACCTCGCTATCATGGACGCCTGCCTTGCAACCGGCGCGCATTATCTCGACACCGCTAATTATGAACCGCGCGATCAGGCGAAGTTCGAATATCATTGGCAATGGGCTTATCAGGACCGTTTCAAGGATGCAGGCCTGATGGCGCTGCTCGGGTCGGGCTTTGATCCCGGCGTCACCAGTGTCTTTTCGACCTGGCTCAAGAAGCATCATTTCGAGCGTATCGACACGCTCGACATTCTTGATTGCAACGGCGGCGATCATGGTCAGCATTTTGCCACCAACTTCAACCCCGAAATCAACATCCGAGAAGTCACCGCGGTTGCGCGCCACTGGGAAAATGGCGCTTGGGTCGAAACCCCGCCGATGGCTATAAAGCAGCAGTTTGATTTCGATGCAGTTGGCCCAAAGACCATGTACCTCATGTATCATGAGGAGATCGAAAGCCTCAAAACCCACCTTCCCGAGATTCAGCGTATCCGGTTCTGGATGACCTTCGGAGAGGCCTATATCACCCACCTCAACGTGCTTCAGAATGTAGGGATGACGCGGATCGATCCTGTGATGTACGAAGGGCGAGAAATCATTCCGCTGCAATTTCTGAAAGCGGTACTCCCCGAACCCTCCAGCCTTGGCGAAACCACCAAGGGCAAAACGAACATCGGCGTCATCGCCACCGGTCTGGGCAAGGATGGCAAGGAAAAGACGCTCTATCTCAATAACATCTGCGACCATGAAGACGCCTATGCCGAAACCGGCAATCAGGCGGTCAGCTACACCACCGGCGTCCCCGCGATGATCGGCGCAGCGATGATGGTCACCGGCGCGTGGCAGGGTAAGGGTGTGTTCAACATGGAACAAATGGATCCCGACCCCTTCATGGATATGCTGAACAAGCATGGTCTGCCGTGGCAGGTGAAGGAACTGGACGGGCCGCTGGACTTTTAAAGACGCAAAGCCGCGTCTTCGCGATGAACCCGGGCCTTGGTGCGGACAGCCAAGGCCCGGGACGTGAGGTTCATCCCTTATTCGTCGCGCCGCAATCACAATTGGCGCAGTTGCAATCCGGTCCGCACGCGCAGTCGGGACCGCAAGCACAAGCGGTTGCGCTGGTTGCACAGCCGCACGTTGAACCACAGTTACAAGGGTTGCATTTACATTGTTCAGTCATTGATCGGCTCCTTTGGTTTCCGGGATATCGGAGCCAGGGCATTTAGGAGACAAATCACCGCGCATCTTGAATGAAAGGGCTATATAATTTTGAGCGTGGTGGGTGTGATGCCAAACATCCGTTTAAATGTACGGCTGAAATGAGCAGAATCGGCAAATCCTGCCTCGTGCGCGACATGTGTCAGCGGCTCGCCCGCCGCATATCCTTCCAAAGCCCGCGATATCCGTAACCATAGCAAATAGGTCCGGAACGGTAAGCCGATCTGCTCGACGAACAAATGCCGCAAGCGGCTCGCCGACAATCCTCCAATACCTTCAAAATCGGTAAGGCTGACAGGTTCGTCCAGCCTTTGCATTGCAGCCGCCATCATCTTGCGGACACGAAAATCGGGCGCGTCACCGACTACGCCGCCCGACAGCTGGTCCACCATAGCGCGGCCTAGATGTTCCAGCGCAACACCGTCGTGCTTGGGCGCATGAAAATGCGCGAGGATTGGCTCTGTGAACCCGTTCAGCAGTTCGGGCGGCACTTCTGCTATTGGTGCATCTCGCAAAAGTGTCCGCGCAATGATCCGGCCCTGCCGGCTATCCGGATCGACAAAAAGATGGCCAGCAATGCCAAAGGCCTGGAAAGCATGTTGTGTGTCCGGCGCGACCGCCACGGCCGCGCCCCCTATGGCCAGATCGCCCGAGCAAATCTCCATCGCTCCACCCATCGTGAATGTTATCTGGATGGCATGATGGGCATGCGAGGCGGTTTGGGCACGATCGGGCGGCGCAAAGGAATCGGTAACCCAAAGGCTACCGCCCTCCCATATTATGATACGCGCATGCGCCAGCGAGGTCATTTCGCGCTTATAGATTAGTCCAATCTGCTTGCCATCCCATCAATCGCGGCAGCCGAAACATTCAAGCCTACTGGCCCGACGCCTGCAAAAATGTCGATGACCTGATCCGAACATGAGCCAAGAAAAAAGGGGCATCCAGATGAGCAAGCGACAAGCCGAGAAAAGGTCATGTTGAACGCTGTGGAACTGGCAAGACTGAGCTGCGGCGGCCTGTTTCTGACCGGGCTGGCAACGGGCCTGTGGAAATATCGGAAAATGGCCACAAGCCCGCGCACAGAAGCACCGATCTATGTCGACATCTGCCATAGAGCGGCATTGATGTATGCTTTCGCCTGCCTGATCCTGGCCGAATTTGCTCGCCTCAGCAGCTGGACGGAGTCCGTCAATCTCGTCGCCGTGGCCTTTCCGGTTTTCTTCTTCGTTTGTGCCGTAGCCAGCTATGCTGTGCATGGATTTCTAGAGGACACGGAGAACCAAATTCGCAAGCCGCATCGGCTAGGCAAGCGGCAGATACATCCCGCAGCGATGAGCCTCTTCATCTACGCTCTTGCTGCCGGAGAAATCGGCGGTTTTCTTGTCCTTTTCACCGGTTATCTGCGAGGTCTGGAGATAATGGCATGGCCTATGTAATTGGTGCATTTGTTGGGCTTGGAGTCGTGTTGCTCGCCTATTTGATAGGATTCGATCGCGACCGCGCTTTTTATCCGGCCGTGCTGATTGTAATCGCGTCCTATTATATTTTATTCGCGGCGATGGGAGGACCGACATCCGCAATTTGGATCGAAGCGGCAGCAACCAGCCTCTTTGCTGCGCTCGCGATCGTCGGTTTCAGGAAAAATCTATGGTTCGTTGTCATAGGTTTGCTGGCTCATGGTACATTTGATTTTATACACCCTGCCTTGATCGATAATAGCGGCGTACCGTCGTGGTGGCCTCCTTTTTGCCTCTCGGCCGACCTGCTTATCGGCGTTGGTTTGGCAATGTATTTGGCGGGCTTTAGACGGCCGCTGGGCGAAAAGAGCAATCGACTCTCGTCCTCATAAAATGAACCATCACTCTACCAATGTGGAACTCCACCGCACAAAGCGGCTACATGAAGACTAAATTGGAGAATCACATTGGAAACCAAAGCCGGCGACCCCGGGGCTTTTGCCCGCTTCGACCTATCCCGCGTTCCGTCACCGGCCTTTGTCGTAGACGCGGCCAAGATTCGCGCCAATCTGTCCATCCTCCGTCATATCGGCGATGCGTCAGGCGCCAAGATACTCGCCGCGCTCAAAGCCTTCTCGATGTGGTCGCTGGGCCCCACCGTCGCCGAATATCTCGATGGCGTCTGCGCGTCGGGACTTTATGAGGCGCGCCTGGGGCGCGAGGAATATACCGGACCCGATGGTGAAAAGGAGGTCGCGACCTATTGCGCGGGCTATAAGGCCGAAGATCTTCCCCAGATTTGCGCATTGTCCGACCATCTGATTTTCAATTCGCCGGGGCAGCATGTCCGTTTTGCACCGATACTTGCCGAAGCACGCGCAGCCGGTCAGACATTTGACATCGGCCTGCGCATCAATCCGCAACATAGCGAGGGAGAGGTAGCCAAATATGACCCCGCCGCGCCGCACAGCCGGCTGGGATTTCCCATCGGCCAGCTTGAACCGCGACATATGGAAGGCATCGACGGCATCCATATGCACAGCCTGTGCGAACAGGATTTTCCGCCGCTTGAGCGGACATGGGGTGCTATTGAACCGATTTTACGCCCCTATTTTCCGCAGCTTAAATGGATTAATTTTGGAGGCGGCCACCATGTCACCCGCGCCGACTATCAGGTCGATGACCTGATCGCATTCCTGGCCAATGTCCGCGAAACCACTGGCTGCGACGTGATGATTGAGCCCGGCGAAGCGGTGGCGCTCGACGCGGGGATTCTCATCGGTGAAATATTGGACCTTTTCGACAATGGCATGCCGCTTGCGATTACCGACATCAGCGCCACCTGTCACATGCCCGACGTCATCGAAGCCCCCTATCGCCCTGCCATGCTGGGCGAGCCAAGCGACGGCGCCGCAACGCGGCTGGGCGGCCCTTCCTGCCTCGCGGGCGATGTCATCGGCAATTACCGGCTTCCCGGCGGTGCAACCATTGGGACGCGCTTTGCGTTTATGGATCAGGCGCATTATTCGATGGTTAAAACCAATACCTTCAATGGCGTGCCGTTACCATCCATCTGGCTTTGGGATAGCGACACTGATGCACTGCAGAAAATCCGCGATTTTACATACTCCGACTTCAAATCGCGGCTTTCTTGAGGCGTCACAGTCTTCAGATTTTACCCCGCAAGGGGTTTACAGGCCGGACCCACCCACATATATGCGCCCTCCGCTGCCCCAGGGGGACTTCCAATAACCGCAAGGCAGCTTCGATGTTTCACGTTAGTTTTGGGGGTCCCTTGAGTTGCACAATCATCACAGCGCCCACGGGCTGATTAAGGCACTATCGCCGGTCGAACCTGTCACGCTTGTCCGTCCCCATGCGGCGCGGCGCGCGGCGCGTTTCTTTGTCGAACAGTTTCCCGGAACGACATTATACGCCGTTAAAGCGAACCCGTCGGAAGATCTGCTGCACATTTTGTGGGATTCGGGCGTCACCCATTATGACGTCGCTTCAATAGCCGAGGTTCGGCTCGTCTCGCGCACGCTGCCAAAGGCGACGCTGTGTTTCATGCACCCGGTCAAGGCCGAGGAAGCCATTTCGGACGCCTATTGGAAATATGGCGTGCGCACCTTTTCGCTCGACACCATGGAAGAGCTGCAGAAAATCGTCCGCGCCACTGAAGGCGCCGAAGATTTAAACCTGCTTGTCCGCCTGCGCGTGTCGTCCGATCACAGCAAACTCAGTCTTGCTGCCAAGTTCGGGGCCGAACCAGAGGAAGTTGCAGAGCTTTTGATGGCCACCCGCCAAGCCAGTGACGCGCTCGGTATCTGCTTCCACGTCGGCAGCCAGGCCATGACCCCGCACGCTTATGCCGCCGCGATGGAGCGCGTCCGCGCCGCCATCGTCGCAGCCTCGGTCACGGTCGACATCGTCGATGTTGGCGGCGGTTTTCCGTCGACCTATCCCGGCATGGAACCACCTCCGCTGCGCGATTATTTTGAAACCATCCACCGCACCTTTGAAAATCTGCCGATCAGCTATTCCGCTGAACTGTGGTGCGAACCCGGTCGCGCCTTGTCCGCCGAGTATAGCAGCCTGATCGTCCGTGTCGAAAAGCGCCGCGGTGACGAGCTTTATATCAATGACGGTGCTTATGGCGCGCTGTTCGATGCAGCGCATGTCGGTTGGCGCTTTCCGGTGATGCTGCTGCGCGACGATGCGGACGGCGCTGCCGAACTGGCGCCATTCAGCTTTTATGGTCCGACCTGCGATGATCTCGACCATATGGCTGGCCCCTTCTTCCTGCCCGCCGATGTGAAGTCGGGCGAATTCATCGAAATCGGCATGCTGGGTGCCTATGGCTGTGCCATGCGCACCAAGTTCAACGGCTTTGGCGCAGAGGAAATCCACGTCGTCAGCGACGAACCCATGGCCAGCCTCTATACCGGCGAGGCTGAGCCCGAACGGCGAACAGCTAGCGTGACCAACCTGTTCTAAGCCAATCAGGGGCCGGCTTACGACTGCGCGCGCGTTTCGGCAGCATTTCACCCGTTGCATTGTGAAATTCATACCCTAGCATCGCGCCCCTATGCTCGGGTCGTCGATAGCCCGACAAAAAGGGAGGGGTATCGATATGCCAAATAGTTTACTCGCCCCCGGCGCGGTGCTCGCGCTGTGGACGTTGATCATGTTGTTGTGGATGGCGGCGACGCGATTCCCTGCCTTAACCAGGGCCGGTCTTGACCTCAAGCAGGCCGAACCCGGAGGGCGCGGGATTGATCTGGAGGAGGCGCTGCCGGCCAATGTGAATTGGAAGTCGCACAATTACACGCATCTTCTTGAACAGCCGACACTCTTTTATGCCGTGATCATTTTCCTGTCCTTGTCTGGCGGCGTTACTGATCTGACACGCGGACTGGCCTGGGCCTATGTCGTGCTGCGAATTGTCCACAGCCTGTGGCAGGTTACCGTTAACCGGATTCCGGTTCGATTCACGATCTTTCTTCTTTCAACACTTTGCTTGATGGCCCTGACGATATTGTCGGTCATCGCTACTCTAGGAGATTGATCATGGACACACAGGCTATCTTGGGGCCGGTTGCAACGCTGGCGCTCTGGTCGATGCTGATATGGCTTTGGATGTACGCCACGCGCATTCCCGCCATGCAGCGCGCCAAAATCGACGCCAAAAATCTGGTCGGTACAACGGGCAAGAGCCTCGACGATGTGCTGCCCCCCGAGGTGCAGTGGAAAGCGCATAATTATAACCATCTCATGGAACAGCCGACGGTCTTTTATGCGGTTGCGCTGGCTCTGGCGATTGGCGGTATGGGCGGCGGACTCAATGAATATTTGGCTTGGGCCTATGTCGCGCTGCGCATCATTCATAGTCTTGTGCAGGTCACCGTGAACCGCGTGATGGCTCGCTTTCTAATCTTCGCCCTAGGCAGTCTGGTGTTGTTTGCGCTTTGCATCCACGCCTTTATCGGGTTTGTATTGCACTAACCTATTCAACGACTGAACCGCGCGGCCAGTTCCACATGGGTAGACCAGCGGAACTGGCCAACCGGTTGCACCCAATCGAGGCGATAGCCCCCTGCGATGAGCAGCTTGGCATCGCGCGCAAAGGTCGCGGGATTGCAGCTGACATAGGCTATCACTGGAACCGCCGACGCCGCTAGCTCGATGATCTGCTCCTCCGCACCTGCCCGCGGCGGATCAATAATCACCGCATTAAAACGATCAAGCTCTGCCGGAATCAAGGGGCGACGGAACAGGTCCCGATGCTCGGTCGCGACCAGCGTGCGTGCTTTTCCTGCAGCCCGCGCCAATGCCATTACGGCATCGCGCGCGCCCTCGGCGGCAAAGACCTTGCGCCCTTCCTGCACCGACAAGGCAAAGGTCCCGATGCCGGCAAAAAGATCAGCAACCGCGGTCGCCTCGCCCACTGCCCGTTTGACCGCGTCGACGAGCGCGGCCTGCCCAACCTCGGTAGGCTGCAAAAATGCGAAGGGCGGCACTTCAACGCGGACCCCGCCGAAATGCACCGTTGGTGGCTCTGGCTGCCAGATAGTTTCCAACCCACCTCCCTGATCGATGGCAAGCCGCGCCAATTTGTTCGCGCCGGCAAAATCCTGCAACGCAAAGGCTGCATCAAGGCCTTCAGCGCGCACGCCTTCAAGGATGATTTCAACCCCTTGGTCAAGTTGTTGCAATTTGACCTTAACCGGTCGCTTTTGCGGCGCGATGGTCCCGAGCAGCGCACGCAAGGGTGCCACCACCGCGAACAGCGACGGCAGCAAGAGCGGGCACATCCGCATGTCGACAATCTGATTGCTTGCTGCAGCGTTAAAGCCGATCGCCACCTGCTTGCCGGCTCGCAGTGCCGTGAGCGCGGCGCGGCGCCGGCTGTTCGGCGGGCTGAGAAGCGGCGGCATTACCATATCATTAGGCAGATGTTGCCCTGTCAGCGCGCCCGCCACACGGTCTTGCACATAATCAGCCAGCGCGCTCTCGGCCACATGCTGCAGCTGGCATCCGCCGCATTTGCCAAAATGGCGGCACGGCGGATCGGCCCGATTGGGGCCAGCTATCAGCTCGCCGTCGTCGCTCAGCCGATCACCAGGCACCCCGCCCGCTGCAAAGCGGCCATCGGAACTCACCCCGTCCCCGCGCGCCGCAATGCGCACAATCAGACCACCCTCGTCACTCATTCCTGTCATCCCACCAAATCATCAGCGACCAGCCCGGGTCCGCATTGCCGCGCCCGCGCAATATGCCAGCCGACCGCAGCCTCGGCCGCGCAAAAGGCATCCATCCCGCGCGCCAACATCGCGCCGCACGCGCCCGCCAGCACATCGCCGGTGCCTGCGGTAGCGAGCCAGGGGCTGCCGGGCCATGCTGCCGCTACCCGCCCGTCGGGTGCCGCGATAATTGTATCTGCACCCTTATAGATGATGACCGCCTGCGCCTTAACCGCGGCGGCGCGAGCATGGTCAATCTTGCTTCCTGACAATCCGCGAAAAGCGCGCGCAAACTCGCCGCTATGCGGAGTCAAAATAGCGGCGGCGCGCGCGCCCTTCGCCGTCAGTGACGGCAGCGCGGCCAAAATGGCGGCGGCATCAAAGACAGCCGGTTGGCCCGCCTCGATCACGGCCGCAACATCAGCGTCGAGCCTATCGCCGGCGTGATAGCCCGGTCCGATGACTATGGCACCCAGCCGCTGGTCCGCCAGGCGACTGGTAAAGGCTTCGTCGGGTTCGGCAATAATGGCAGCCATCGGACTATTGCCCGCTCCGTTTAGCACGACATAGCCGGCGCCCGAGCGCATCGCACCGCCAGCCGCCAACCCCGCCGCGCCCGCCATCTTGCCAGCGCGAACGAGCACCATGCCGCGACTAAATTTGTTGGCGGTGGCTCCTGCCTGATCGGCAACGAATTGGGGCAAGCTGTGCATCGTGGGCGCAGCATCGATGCCAAGCGTGGCGATATGCACCTCTCCGCAATGCGGCGCGGCTGGCATCAGCACATGCGCGGGCTTGAGAGCGCCGAGCGCCAGCGTGACATCGGCGCGCAACGGCGGCAGCCAATCGGCCTTTGCGTCGCTCTCTATCCCGCTTGGCACATCGACCGCCAATATGCGCGAGCCAGCTTTTGAAAGTTGCTGCAATATATCGGACAATTCGCCAGCCACAGGGCGTGACAGACCAATGCCGAAAAGCGCGTCGACAATGAGTGGCGCGCCCTGCAAATCTGCGTCGATTGGAGCAACATCGCCCGTCCAATGGGCGCAGGCCGCTCTGGCGAGCTCGCTAGTCGGGGGCGCCAGCGCTGCGATCCGCACATTGGCGCCGCGCGACTTTAGCCGCTGCGCCGCTACATAGCCGTCACCGCCATTGTTGCCTGAACCAACCAGTACGAGAATTGGCGAACCGCTTGCCATACGCCACGCCAGATCGGCAACCGCCGCGCCGGCCCGGTCCATCAGAACCGAAAGGCTGGTTCCCGCCGCAACAGCCTCAAGCTCAGCATCGCGCATCGCCGCGGTAGTCAGAATGGGGGTATTGGTAGGGACGTGCATCGCGTTGCCCTAGCATCTGCAACGCAAAAGTCGCCCCCTCATCGCAAGATTTAGCTGGCGGTTTTCACCTTTGCTGGCAGACGATAGCGGTCGGGACCGATGCGGACCTCGATCATGCCATTGTCACGAATCGACACAATGGCCGGTTCGGCACCATCGGCCGCCACGACTCCGCGCCCGTCGCTCGTAATCAAAAGCCGGCGATAACCGGCGTCGGCGCGGCCAACGACCAGAAGCGACTGGCCGTCGCTGGTCATGTGTTCGACCGTGCAGCTACGGTCAAAATGCGCGGCATTTTCCAGCGCACAGTCGATACGGCCCGCATTGGCGGCGTCGCGTGCCTGGCGCGATTCGGTTGCGGCGAGCTCATCATTGTCAGGTTGCGAGCTGCATCCGCTGGTCAGCAGCAGCAGCGGCAGGATCATGCGGCGCATCGGCTCAAATATCCGCGAACATATGCGTCTCGGCTGCCGCGCCCGGATGAGTCACAGCGCCGGTCCGCGCATCTCCGACATTCTGGGCGTAGCGCCAGATCGCACCCGACTGATAGTCATGGGCACGCGCGGTCCATGCAGCGCGGCGTGTGTCGAGAATCGCGGGTGCAACATCCAGATCGATGGTCCCCGCGACGGCATCGATAACGATCATGTCCCCATCCTCGATCAGCGCAATCGGGCCACCAACCGCAGCTTCAGGGCCAACATGACCGATACAAAAACCGCGCGTTCCGCCCGAAAACCGCCCGTCTGTGATGAGCGCCACTTTTTCGCCCATACCCTGACCATAAAGCGCTGCGGTGGTGGACAGCATCTCGCGCATCCCGGGCCCGCCTTTTGGGCCTTCATAGCGGATAACTACGACCGATCCTTCGCGGACCTGTCGAGCTTCTACTGCTGCGAAACAATCTTCCTCGCTATCAAAAACTTGTGCCGGCCCCGCAAATTTGAGCCGTTCCATGCCCGCGACCTTCACAATCGCCCCTTCGGGCGCCAACGTACCTCGCAGGCCCACGACGCCGCCCGTTGGCGATAGTGGCTTGGATGCAGGATAGATGACCTTCTGGTCCGGGTTCCACGTTACCTCGGCGATATTCTCACCCAGCGTCTTGCCGGTCACAGTCATGCAATTGCCGTCGAGCAAATTTTCGTCGAGAAGCGTTTTCATCAGCATGTACACGCCGCCCGCTTCATACATATCCTTGGCGACAAAACGCCCGCCAGGCTTCAAATCGGCGATATAGGGCGTGGTCTTGAACATTTCGGCGATGTCGAAAAGATCGAGGTCGATGCCGCATTCATGCGCCATGGCGGGCAAGTGCAGCGCGGCATTGGTCGACCCGCCGGTGGCTGCCACTACCCGCGCGGCATTTTTGAACGCCGCAGGCGTGCAGATATCGCGCGGACGAATGTTCGCCTCGATCAGCTTCATCACCTGTTCGCCCGCAGCGATGGCAATATCGGCGCGGCTCGCAAGCGGAGCTGGAACCATGTTGCTGTTGGGCAGCGACAGGCCGATGGCCTCACCGACACAGGCCATGGTGTTGGCGGTAAACTGCCCGCCACACGCCCCATGCCCCGGGCACGCCACCTTCTCGAGCGCCGTAAGCCGTTCGATCGGACAATTGCCCGCCTCATGCTGTCCCACGGCCTCAAATACATCGACAACAGTGACATCGGTATCGTCGAACCGCCCCGGCATGATCGATCCGCCGTAAACAAAGATCGATGGAACATTGAGACGCAACATCGCCATCATCATGCCAGGCAGGCTCTTGTCACAGCCCGCAAAGCCGACAAGCGCGTCATAACAATGGCCTCGCACGCTCAATTCGACCGAGTCAGCGATCACTTCGCGGCTGATCAGGCTCGATTTCATCCCCTGATGTCCCATCGCGATGCCATCGGTCACGGTGATCGTATTGAATCGGAAGGGCGTCCCGCCGCCGGCAATGACGCCCTGCTTGGCAACATCGGCCTGGGCATTGAGAGTCGTGTTGCAAGGAGCCGATTCATTGCCCGCAGACGCCAACCCAACAAAAGGTTTGGCGATCGCTTCTTCGTCCCACCCCATCGCGTAATAATAGCTGCGGTGGGGCGCGCGCGAGGGCCCTTGCGAAACATGACGGCTGGGCAGGCGCGATTTGTCGAAAGGCATATTGATGTTTCCTGTGTCGAAGGGGGCGCGCTTCCCCTATCCAACGCGCACCGGTTCACGCAAGACTATTACGTAACGCACCAAGCATTTTTTCCAGATATTGCGCAAAGCGATGCTGGCCATCGGGCGTATCAACATGATCCTGACGCATTTCGATCCCGATATAGGGGATGTCATGCGCCTCGGCATGGCGGTTCATCGTGGCATTGAGCAGTTCGCCCGAATAAGGCAGCTGATCGCCGACAAACAGCTTCTGCTCCATCAAGACCTTGATAGCAGCGGGCGCTAGCCGCGCGTCGCGATTATAAAGCACCCCGACATCCCAGGGCCGCTCCTGCTCGGGATGGCTTTCCAGCCGGGGGGTAAAACTATGCAGCGACAACAGGATGGCGGGCCGATGGAGGGCGACGGTCGCAGCGATATGGTTGTGATATGGTCGGAAAAACCGGGCAATGCGCGCCTCTTGCTTTGCAGCGTCCAATATATTGCCAGGGATTGCATGGCCGTCGCTGATTGTTGGTATCACGCCCGCTGCGTCTTCGTCGCGATTACAATCGGCTACCAGCCGCGACACTCCGCCCAATATGGCAGCGTCGACGGCGCCATGTTCGACCAGCAGCGCCGCGACCTCGGCGACCCCGATATCGATCGCGATATGATTGGTCAGCAATGCGGGGCTGATCCCCAAATCGATATCGTCTGGAACCAGGGCAGATGCATGGTCGCCAACCAGCAAAATGCCGCCGGTTCGCGGATTTCCGATCTCGCGCCAAGCCTCGTTCATCTTAGGCTCCCTCCCATCACCCACCAACTTGGATGATGTCGGCGAAAATATCTTGCCGCTGCATCGCGCTCGATCTCGGCATTGAACAAGGCAAAACAGCTAGCCCCCGAACCCGACATGCGCGCCAGCCACGGCTGCAGCTTATCCAAAGCTGTCAAAACATCGGTGATGGCGGGACATTGTTCAATCGCTGTGCGCTGCAAATCATTGCGACAGGCCAATAATTGCTCTGGTTGGCTCAAGCCGGTAGAAAGTGCGCCGCGATCAATCGCATCCCATCCAGAGAACACCGGACCGGTCGAAAGCGGCTGGCGCGGATTAACGATCAGCACCGGGGTGCCGGCAAGCGATAGATTCTGTACCGGATGCAGGTCAGCGCCAGTCCCCGTCCCAAGACAGGTTTCGCTCGCGATACAGGCACCGATATCGGCCCCAAGCGGTGCCATCAGGCGGAGAAGCGATCCCAGCTCGAGTTTGGATGCAAAATGGTGCCGAACGAGCCGGACCAGTGCCGCAGCATCGGCGGACCCGCCGCCCAGCCCTGCCGCCACGGGCAAGCGTTTCTCCAGTTCCAGATCGAGCGGCGGAACGGCGCCCTGCCCGCAATATTGCCGGATAGCCGTCAGCGCCTTCAAGACCAGATTATCGGCTCCGCTGGACAATCCTTGTGCAAACTCGCCGCTAATCGTCAGACGGTCGGAATCAGCAACGCGCGCCTTCAGCCGGTCTCCATCATCAACGAAAGCAAAAAGCGTCTCAATCTCATGATAACCGTCAGGCCGCCGATGGCGCACATGCAATGCCAGATTGATCTTGGCCCAGCCGGTTTCGCTCAACACCGAACCCATGGCGGGTCAGGGCGCGCCGGTGGCGGCGGTCAGGCCGTCGCGTATCTTTGCCGTCAACCGCTCGATCATGTCGGGTTCCGCAAGCACGGCCGCCGCGCGCCAGACATAGCGCGCGTCATATTTCTGTCCTGCGGACCAATAGGCATCGCCCAGATGCTCGACAATCACTGCATTATTGGGGGCACCGCGCTGCGCCTGTTCGAGCATAGCCACCGCGTTTTCGGTCTTGCCCGTCAGATAATAGGCCCAGCCGAGTGAATCGGTAATCTGGGGATTTTTGGGATCCTGGCGCCACGCCGCCTCAATCCGCGCCAAGGACTGGTCGATATTGCGCCGCCGTTCCAACGCCGAATATCCAACAAAGTTTAGCGTTGCTGCATCATCGGGCCGCAAGGCCACTGCCTGTTCGAGCAACGGCGAGGCTGCGTCCCAATCATCCTGCGCCAACAACAAATTGGCCTTGGCCATCAGCAACGCCGACCGCAACGCTTGTTCGGGTTCGCTTTCGCCCAATCGCCCGAGTAACCGGTCAAATGCTGCCATCGCAGTCGGCGTGTCGTTCGAACGCCGCGCCAGATCGGCATAGCGCAACAGCACACCGCGAGATATGTCGTCGGCAGCCACCGCCGGTTGCGCAATATTTATCGCCGCCGTCATGTCACCCTTGTCCGCCACCATTTCGGCCTTCCGAAGGACCAAGATGGGCGGCAAGTCGGCGCGCGCGCCGCTCAACAGGTTGATTGCCTGATCGGATAAGCCATTCTGGTCCAACGCCTCGGCCAAGGCCGCGCGATTCTGCCAATCCTCTGGTTCAAGCCAAAAGCCAATGCGGGCGAACAGCAGGGCAATGCTTTTACTACCGTCGGGAATGCGGGCGAACCCGTCCGCCAGCATGCCAAACCATTGCGCGACACCCGCCTGAGCCGTTGTGACCGGCTGCGACGGCAACAAGGCTGCTGGATCATCATTGTCGCCAGAGAATATGGTTATACGGCTGCGTAACGCCTGCGCAGCGTCACTGCGCCCCTGCTTGTCGAGGGTCGCGGCCAGACGCATCGCGACAATCTGGCTGTTACGGTCGCTTAGCGTCACCGTCTTAATCAGCGCCTCGGCATCGTCGGGTCGGCGCGAGACCAGCTGCATCAGCGCGGCATCAAGCAAATAGACCGGCTCTACCTTCAGCCGCCCGAGCGCCAATATATTCTCTTCAGACCGTTTCTCACGACCGGCCACACCGGCCCAGCCGAGCAGCATCGGCGAAATCAGCCGCGACGCCGCGTCGGGCCCGATCTTGCTATCGCGCGCGCCGAAATAGTCGCGCGCCGCCTTCCAGTCGGACCGCCGGATTGCATCAGCCATTAGCACCAAACGGGCATCAAGCCTTTTGCCGCCGCGGTTCCATATCAGCATCGCGGCCGACCGCGCGGCAGGCAAATCGCCAGCTTCGATCGCTTGCTCCAATATCCGGCCATGCAATCCCGGCAGATCGGGCGACAAGCTGGCCACAACCGACAGGGCAGCGAGCGCTTCTGCGGGCGTGCCACTATCTTCGGCGAGCCGTGCCTGCGCTAGCGCATTGACGGCCTTACTCGTGTCGATATCGGCCAGCGCAGGTGAAACAAGGCCGCCCGTTGCGCACGCTAACGCCAGAAAAATAGCCGATCCGCGCAGTGCGGGATTACATGTTAGGGTAATTGGGACCTCCACCGCCTTCGGGCGTAACCCAGTTAATATTCTGCGTCGGGTCCTTGATATCGCATGTCTTGCAATGCACGCAATTCTGGGCGTTGATGACGAATTTCGGGTCGCCTTCTTCTTCGCCGACGATTTCATAGACGCCAGCAGGACAATAACGCTGCGCCGGCTCGTCATAGAGTGGCAAATTATAGCTGACCGGAATCGACGGATCCTTGAGTTGCAAATGGACCGGCTGGTCTTCCTCATGATTGGTGTTCGACAGGAAAACCGACGACAGCCGGTCAAAGGTCAAAATACCATCCGCCTTGGGATAGTCGGGCTTGGACATGATATCAGCGCGATACAGGCTCTCATTGTCGGGATGATGCTTCATCGTGAAAGGCAGTTTTATCCCGAAATGTTCCAGCCACATCGTGATGCCGGCAAAAGCAGACCCCGTCAAATCACCAAATTTTTCCATCAAGGGAAGGACGTTGCGGACCTTACTTAATTCTTTTTCGACCCAGCTTGAGCGATAATCCGCTTCATAGGCATCGAGCGTGTCGCTTTCACGCCCTGCCGCGATGGCGCAAAACGCCGCTTCGGCTGCCATCATCCCCGATTTCATCGCGGTGTGGCTGCCTTTGATCCGCGGCACATTCAGAAAACCGGCCGAACAGCCGATCAAGGCGCCCCCGGGAAAAGCCAGCTTGGGTACCGATTGCCAGCCGCCATCGCTAATCGCACGAGCGCCATAGGAAACCCGCTTACCACCTTTTAAAATTGCAGCGATATCGGGATGGGTTTTCCACTTCTGCATTTCCTGAAATGGCGAAATATGGGGGTTGCGATAGTTGAGCCAGGTCACAAAGCCGAGCGCGACCTGCCCGCTTGCCTGATGATATAGAAAACCGCCCCCATTGGCATGGGCATCGAGCGGCCAGCCCTGCGTGTGGATGACGCGGCCTGGCGCATGTAATTCAGGATCAATGTCCCATAATTCCTTGACGCCCAACCCATAAACCTGCGGCTCGCTTTGCGCGTCGAGCGCAAACTGCTGCTTCAATATCTTGGTCAGATGACCGCGAACGCCTTCGGCAAAAAAAGTATATTTTGCATGGAGTTCAAGTCCGGGTTGATAATCAGGCTTATGACTTCCGTCGCGGGCAACACCCATGTCACCGGTGGCCACGCCTTTGACTGACCCGTCATCATGATACAGGATTTCGGCGGCCGGAAATCCGGCAAAAATCTCGACGCCCAAACCTTCGGCCTGTTCGGCAAGCCAGCGGCACAAACTTCCGAGACTGCCCGTATAAGTGCCGCGGTTGTGCAGGAAAGATGGCGTCAGTATTTCGGGCAGGCTGAAACGCTTCTTTGCTGTCAAAATCCAATGTTGATTGTCGTTGACCGGCACGGCGGCGAGCGGGCATCCCGACGTGCGCCAATCGGGCAATAATTCGTCAATCGCTTTGGGGTCGACGACGGCACCCGACAGAATATGGGCGCCAACTTCTGACCCTTTTTCCAGAATGCAGACCGACAGTTCGCTGCCCTGTTCGTTCGCCAATTGTTTGAGCCTAATGGCGGCTGACAATCCGGCGGGTCCAGCCCCGACGATTACCACATCATAAGGCATCGATTCCCGTTCGTTCACCGCTTTGACCTTTCTCTTTGCCTTGCAAACCTCACATCGTCGTAAGGCGCGCCCACCTTGTCACATATTCCGATGCCCGCCAATTGACGATGCCGTCAACCGCCTGTTTGTAGAAATTATATGGGTGGGCAACAAACGACTTTGCTGGCGGACAGCTATTGCGACTGGTGGACGCTGGCAGGTGTCGAGTCACTTGTCGGCGAGAAACCGGCTGATTGGCTGGCCCAGCCAGCACCGGAAAAGCCTGCGTCTCAAGCGCCCGCGCCGAGTGAAGTCACCCCGATAATCGATATCATGGCAAAAGCGCGCGCCGAAACGACGTCGCCCGCGCCGACAAAACCAAATGCCCCGGTCGAACTGCCCGCTGAATGGGATGCTTTTCAGCAATGGCTGGCAACAAGCGACGATGTCCCTGGAAGCCAATGGGACGCTCTGCGCGTGCGTCCGGAAGGGCCGCAAAATGCGCCGCTCATGCTGCTGACGGCATGGCCTGAAATTGACGACCAACGCAAGGGCGCATTGTTTACGGGAGAGGCGGGCAAACTCCTTGATGCCATGCTGCGCGCCATTGGCCGGGACCGCGGGCAATGTTATGCAGCGTCGCTCGCCATTACCCGCCCACCCGGCGGCCGCTGTTCTGATGAAGATATGACAGAGCTGCGACGGTTGATGCGGCACCATATTCAAATCGCCAATCCGGGGCAGCTTTTGCTCTTGGGCAATGACATGGTTCGCATTCTGGCGGACATGTCACGCAGCGATGCCACCGGAAAGTTACTCAATATTAACCAAGATGGCGTCAATGTGGAGGCAGTGGCAGTTCCGCATCCGGCGACTCTGCTCTCCCGGCCAGCCCAAAAAGCGGCGGCTTGGGATAGTTTGAAATTACTCAACCGGGGACGTTGATAAATGTTTCGAAATTCCACGGCACTCCTATCTGTTCTGGCGCTCGCCATGGGCGTTTCTGCCACGTCCGCAAAGGCGGGCGAATCATCCTTTTCCAACTCTCTGACCGAACGGCAAACGGTGCCGACGATCCTGTCCGCCAAGCAGAATAAATTCTACACCCAGGTTCTGGCAGCCATCCGCGGCCAACAGTGGGACGAGGCGAAAGCCTTGCTGGACGGGGCCGACGACGGCCCGCTCAATGCCTTTTTGCGCGCCGAACTTTTGGTCGCGGCGAACAGCCCGCGGGCAGAGGTTGGCGACATCATGCCGTTGCTTATCAAGGCACCCGACCTGCCGCAAGCGGCCCAACTCGGGCGCCTTGCGACCAAGCGCGGCGCCACATCGCTACCCGATTTACCCAATTCGATGCGACTCGCCTGGTCAGGCAGCGCGCCGCGCCGCTTGGGTGCAGAACCCGTCATCGGCGACCCTTTTGCGATGAGTTTGGAACAAAAAGTTCCGGAACGGATCAAAAATGACGATCCTGCCGGGGCCGAAGAGCTTCTAAATGCCGTCAAAGACCGCTTGAGCCCCGAATCGCGCGACGAATGGTGCCAAAAAATCGCTTGGTCCTATTATATAGAAAATGACGACGCCAACGCCCTGCGTCTGGCACGTGAAAGCGCCAACGGTCATAGCAGTTGGTCGACGCAGGCGGCATGGGTCGTCGGACTCGCGGCATGGCGCATGAAAGATTATTCAACTGCCCTGTCGGCCTTTGATCGCGTCAGCCGCGAGGCTCCAGATAGCGAGTTGCGGGCGGCGGGCTATTATTGGGGCTCGCGCGCAGCCTTGGCTTCCGGCGAACCGTCGGGCGTCCAAAACCGCCTGCGCGCCGCCGCTGCCAATCAGGAAACACTTTATGGCCTGCTTGCCGCCGAGTCGCTGGGAGAAACGCTGGTAAAGGACAAAAAGGTCGAGCGGACCGATCGCCACGCCTGGCAATCGCTAGAAAATTTGCCGAATGTTCGCGCCGCGATCGCGCTGAGCGAAATAGGCGAAGACAGCTATGCCGACGAAGTTTTGCGGCATCAGGCGCGCATTGGCCGCCCCGAACAACATGAAATGTTGATCGCGATGGCAGAGGCCCTCAATCTGCCCGAAACTCAATTATATCTTGCCCATAACACGCCGCAGGGACGCAAGCTTGCAGCCGTCAACCGTTACCCGCAACCGCAGTGGGAACCCAGCGGCGGCTGGAAGGTGGATCCCGCGCTGGTGTTTGCCCATACGCTTCAGGAATCACGCTTTCAGCGTCAGGTCGTCAGTTCAGCCGGCGCCTTTGGACTGATGCAGGTGCTTCCCGGCACCGCGAGGGATCTTGCGCGCTGGCGGGGCGAAAGCGTCGACACACGCGATCTGCGCATTCCTGCCGTCAATATGGATTTTGGCCAAAGCTATCTGCAATATCTCAGCCGGGACAGCGCGACGGGTGGCCTGCTGCCCAAAGTCATCGCTGCCTATAATGCAGGTCCAGCCCCTGTCGCGCGTTGGGCCACCGAAGTGAAGGATCAGGGCGACCCGCTCTTGTTCATCGAATCCATCCCTTATTGGGAGACGCGCGGCTATGTCGGCACTGTGCTGCGCAATTATTGGATGTACGAAGCGCAAGAAGGCCGCGAATCGATCAGCCGTAACGACCTTGCCCAAGGCAAGTGGCCGCGTTTCCCCGACTATAAGGGACGTGTGCAGCTCAGCTATGCCGCGCCCCGATCCAAAGACGATTAGAGCAGCGCGCCCAAGCCCATGCCCATCGACCCTTCCTTGCCTTTCGTTCCGGTTCGCATCGCGCTCTTGACGATATCTGACAGTCGTAGCCCAGCCGATGACAAGTCGGGCGACAAGCTTCAAACGCTGCTGACCGAGGCTGGCCATATCCTCGCTGACCGCGCGATCATCCGCGACGAAACAGCGGCAATCATATCGCGTCTCCATAACTGGATCGACAATCCGGCGGTTGATGTCGTGATTACAACCGGGGGCACCGGCCTGACCGGTCGCGATGTAACGCCAGAGGCTTTACACCGGCTCGACGGCAAAGATATTCCAGGCTTTGGCGAATTGTTTCGCTGGCTCAGCTATCAAAAGATCGGAACGTCAACGATTCAGTCGCGCGCCTGCGCGGTTGTAGCGCGTGGCACCTATATCTTTGCCTTGCCGGGGTCGACCGGCGCCGTGACCGATGCGTGGGAAGGCATTCTCGCAACCCAGCTCGACAGTCGCCAACAACCGTGCAATTTCGTCGATTTGATGCCGCGGCTTACCGAACGATAATCAATTTGTTCTTTTTTTGTTCTTCATCCTGCGCTAGGCAATTCGCATGGACGACCCTATCATTTTGCCCCCAATTGCGGGACGCGGCGCGCCCTATAATCGCGCTCCGACGCGCACCGGCTCGTTAACGCGCGAAGCCGAAGGCGACTGGATCGACATGGCCGCCGATATCGATGGCGAAGCTCCCCCGCTTCGCACGACGGTGACAGTCGAGCGGCCCCGCACCATCATTGCACGCAACAGCTCACCCGATCTCGGCTTTGACCGGTCGATCAACCCTTATCGCGGATGCGAACATGGTTGCGTCTATTGCTTTGCGCGCCCGACCCATGCTTATCACGATCTGTCACCGGGACTGGATTTTGAAAGCCGCCTGTTCGCCAAGCCCGAGGCGGCCGCGTTGCTACAGCGCGAACTGGCCAAATGCGGCTATATCCCTGCCCCGCTGGCGATTGGGACGAATACAGATGGATATCAGCCGATCGAGCGCGACTGGAAAGTTACGCGCTCTGTCGTCGAGATCCTTGCCGAAACTCGCCATCCCTTGCTCATCACGACAAAATCAGACCGGCTTTTGCACGACATCGACCTGCTGACCGCCATGGCGCGCGATAATCTGGTGGGTGTCGCAATTTCGGTAACAACCCTCGATCCCGTTCTGGCGCGCAAGCTCGAGCCGCGTGCGCCGCACCCGCAACGGCGGCTTGCTGCGATCCGCAAACTGATCGACGCCGGAGTTCCAACCCAGGTCAATATTTCGCCCGTCATCCCCGCCATCACCGACCATGAAATAGAGGCCATCATGGCCGCCGCCGCGCAGGCAGGCGCGGTGCGCGCGTCTTACATCTTGCTACGTCTGCCGCACGAGGTCGCGCCGCTGTTTCGTGCCTGGCTAGCCGCCCATTACCCCGACCGCGCGGCCAAAGTGATGCATATTGTGCAGGACATTCGCGGCGGACGCGACAACGACCCTAACTTTAGCAGCCGGATGCGCGGCAAAGGGGTCTGGGCCCAGCTCATAGGTACCCGCTTCCAGCGTGCGGCGCGCGCGCACGGCCTCGATGGACGATTTCCAAAGCTGAGGTCAGACCTGTTTCGTCCGCCCGAGCGCGACGGTCAGATGGCGTTGTTTTAAGCCTCGGTTAGCGATTTCAGCTGATAGTCCTTATAGCTATCACGCAGTTGGCGTTTGAGCAGTTTGCCTGTTGCTGTGTGCGGCAATTCGTCGACAAAGACGACTTCATCGGGCAACCACCATTTAGCGACCTTGTCCTTCAGATAGTCGATAACAGTCGCTTCGCTCACCTCTGCCCCCGGCTTTTTGATGATCAGCAGGATCGGACGCTCGTCCCATTTGGGATGATAGACACCAACCGCAGCAGCCTCTTGCACGCCCGGCGCGCCCACCGCGGCATTTTCCAGTTCGATCGAGCTGATCCATTCGCCGCCGGATTTGATAACATCCTTGGCGCGGTCGGTAATCTGCATCGTCCCGTCGGGATAAAGAAGCGCAACATCGCCGGTATCAAACCAGTCGTCAGCGTCGATTGCATCTTCGTCGGCGCGAAAATAGCGGCGGATGATCCACGGGCCGCGGCACTGCAATCGTCCGCTACTAGCCCCATCGCGCGGCAAAACAGCGCCTTCGTCATCGACGATGCGCAGTTCGACACCAAAAGGCGGGCACCCTTGTTTGGTGGTAATATCGACCTTTTCATCGAACGACAGCGCGTCCCAATTCCAGGGTCGCTTGCCCATCGTTCCGATTGGCGATGTTTCCGTCATACCCCATGCGTGGCCGACGTCGATCCCCGCTTTCATAAAGCGCTCGATCATCGCGCGAGGACAAGCCGATCCGCCAATAATCACGCGGTTCAACTGGCCATAATCGATCCCGGTAGCGTCCATATGCGCGAACATCGCAATCCACACTGTTGGCACTCCAGCGCTGTGGGTGACACCCTCTTCGTGCATGAGATTGCACAGCGCCTCGGCATCATTGGTCGCCGACAGCACAAGCTTGGCCCCGACGGTAGCAGCGGCAAAGGGAACTCCCCAACTATTGGCATGAAACATCGGCACGATCGGCAGAATGACGCTGCGGTTTGACATGTCGAATACGTCGGGTTGTATCTCGGTAATCGCGTGAATGACGTTGGAGCGATGCTCATAAAGCACGCCTTTGGGGTTGCCCGTTGTCCCGCTGGTATAACAAAGCCCGACGGGATCATGTTCGTCTAGTTCTACCCAGTCAAAACTGCCATCCTCGGCGGCGATCAGGTCGGCGTAGGAAAGATATCCGTCGCTTGCAGGCGCATCGAACAGGACAAAATGCTCAACGCTGGGCATCTGGTCACGCAATTTTTCGACGATGGGCAGGAAGCCGACATCAAAGAGCAGCACCCGGTCTTCGGCATGATTGACAATATAAACCAGTTGTTCGTCGAACAATCGCGGATTGATGGTGTGGAGCACGCCGCCCATACCGGCGCTGCCGTACCAACTGACCAAATGATGGCCGTGGTTCATCGCCAATGTCGCGATGCGATCTCCCTTTTCGATCCCCAGCCGCACCATCGCGGCGGCAAAGCGGCGGGCATCGCGTCCGACTTCGCCCCAGCTGGATCGCGTCTGGGTACCGTCTGCCCAGCGGGTGACGATTTCTCGGTCAGCATGTTCTCGCGTGGCATGGTCGATCAGACCGGTCACGAGCAGCGGCTGGCTTTGCATTCCTAACATCGTCATCCCTTCTTGTGTTTATCGGGGAACGTTAAGGCGGACTCAGCTGCTGACGCAAGCGTCAAGCGACCGCGCGCATCCTAAAATCGCGCGGCGTCACCAACGACAATTGCGCATCGTCTATCCCCAGTACCAATCCCGCACGCGCCACAACATCGGGATCAAGGACAAAGCTGTTGCCAAGTTCGACCCGGATAACCATGTCAGTTTCGGGATCCTTGGTGCGAACTTCAACCCGCCCGCGCGCGCCTTCACGCGGCTCAAGCAAGTCGGCCAATTCGGCAATCGCCGCCGGCGTTGCGACCAGGCATGTCAGTTGCAAAGCCGCCGTTGCGGCAATATCGGTGAGCGACTGGGCGCCGCGGATGGTGACGCGCGGTGTTTCTTCACCCTCCAGCAGGTCGAGTTCGACCCCCAACAGCGCACAGCCGCCATGACTTGCCAGCTCCTCCAGCAATTTTCCGGCGGTCTCGTCAAAACAGCTCGCCTGGAACTGTCCGGTCCGGTCTGACAGCGTCAGGTTGAGGAAACGGTTGCCGCGCTGGGACATGCGCGGCCGCGCGCTTTCGACCATGGCCGCCATCGAGGCTGGTATGCGCGTCCCCGGCGTCATGTCGACTGTGCTGCATATCTCGCCATATGTGCGCGATCCGCGCGCTGCGACAATTGCATCGAATTGCTGGACGGGATGGGCTGAAAAGTAGAAACCATAAGCCTCTTTCTCACGTGCCATGCGCTCGGCAATGGTCCAGGCTTCGGCGGCTGGCAATTGAAGCATCGGGGCAATATCAACCTCACCACCGAACAATCCGCCCTGCCCGCTCGTCCGTTCGCGCGCCGCTGCGTTGGCGCTCGCCAGCAAGACATCGGCCCCGGCATAGACACGCGGGCGATCGGGTTCGATAGAGTCGAAGGCGCCGGCTCCGGCGAGCGCCTCGATCTGGCGACGGTTGAGCTGGCGCGGATCGATCCGCGCTGCAAAATCATCAAGGCTGGTAAAATCGCCATGCTCGCGTCGCTCGGCGACCAACTCGATCATCGCCTTTTCACCAACACCTTTCAGCGCACCAAGGGCGTAGCGCACCGCAAGGCCATTATCGCCTGCGCCGACCGAAAAATCGGCTTCACTTTGGTTGATTGACGGCGGCGCAATGCCGATATCGAGCCGCCGCATATCGTCAATGAAGATCGACAATTTGTCGGTCTGATGATTATCAAACGACATCGACGCGGCAAAAAATTCGTGAGGATAATGGGCCTTCAGCCACGCCGTTTGATAGGCGAGAAGCGCATAAGCGGCAGCATGGCTTTTGTTAAAGCCATAACCGGCAAATTTGTCGATCAAATCGAAAAGCTCGTTCGCCTTTTTACTGTCGATCTGGTTATGCTCGGCGCAGCCTTCGACAAATGTCACGCGCTGCGCATCCATTTCGGCCTGGATCTTCTTGCCCATCGCGCGGCGCAAAAGATCGGCGCCGCCAAGGCTGTAGCCGGCCAGGATCTGCGCCGCCTGCATCACCTGTTCCTGATAGACAAAAATCCCATAAGTTTCGGCCAATATGCCCTCGAGCAAGGGGTGCGGATAGGCGATTGCCTCGCGCCCGTTCTTGCGCGCGCCGAACAAGGGGATATTATCCATCGGACCCGGCCGATAGAGCGCCACGAGCGCGATAATATCACCGAAAGCTGTGGGTTTCACGGCAGACAGCGTGCGCCGCATCCCTTCGGATTCGAGCTGGAACACCCCGACCGTGTCACCGCGTTGTAGCAATTCATAAACCGCCGGATCATCCCAGGCGAGCGTATCAAGCTCCACATCGATTCCGCGCAGTGCCAGCAGCTTGCGCGCCTCTCGCAACACCGACAAGGTCTTGAGACCCAAAAAGTCAAACTTCACCAATCCCGCATTTTCGACAAATTTCATATCGAACTGCGTAACTGGCATATCCGACCGCGGATCACGATAGAGCGGCACCAGTTGATCGAGCGGACGATCGCCAATAACGACACCCGCCGCGTGGGTGGAGCTGTGGCGCGGCAGGCCTTCCAGCTGGCGCGCCATATCGAACAGGCGGCGCACGGCGTCATCCTGCTTATATTCGACCATCAGCTCCGATACACCGTTGAGCGCGCGCTCCAACGTCCACGGATCGGTCGGATGATTGGGTACCAGCTTGGCCAGACGATCGACCTGCCCGTAGCTCATCTGGAGCACCCGGCCGGTGTCTTTCAGAACCGCGCGCGCTTTCAACTTTCCGAAGGTGATAATCTGGGCGACCGTGTCGCGGCCATATTTTTCCTGCACATAACGGATTACTTCTCCGCGCCGTGTTTCGCAAAAATCGATATCAAAATCGGGCATCGACACACGTTCGGGGTTGAGGAAACGTTCGAACAGCAGCCCCAGTTTTAGCGGATCAAGATCGGTGATGGTCAACGACCAGGCAACGACCGAACCAGCGCCCGAACCACGTCCTGGACCCACAGGAATATCCTGCCCCTTTGCCCATTTGATAAAATCGGCCACGATCAGAAAATAACCAGGAAAACCCATTTTGATGATGACGTCGATCTCGAAATCGAGCCGTTCGACATAGGTTGTGCGTTCTTCGTCACTCAAATCGCCATAAAGTGCGAGCCGCGCCTCCAGTCCCGCATGGGCATCGCGTGCCAGCTGCGCCGCTTCGGCTTCGCGATCGCCTGCCAGGCTCGGCAGGATCGGGCTGCGGTTGGGCGCCATAAAGGCACAGCGTTGTGCAATAATCAGACTGTTGCGCACCGCCTCTGGCAAGTCGGAAAAGCTGTCCTCCATCGACTCCGCCGATTTCATCCACGCCTCGGGACAGCTCATGCGGCGATCGGTGCTTTCGACATATGCCGACTGCGCGATGCACAGCATGGCGTCGTGCGCGGTGTGAAATTCAGGCTCGAGGTAAGAGGTCGGGTTGGTGGCGACGAGGGGCAAGGCGCGCGCAAAGGCCATGTCGATCAGCGCGGTTTCGGCGGCCATCTCAGCCGCATTATTGCGACGCGACAGCTCGATATAGAGCCGCCCCGAAAATAATGCCTCCAACTGCTCGATATAGTCATTGGCGGCCGAAAGCTGTTCCTCGGCCAGCAAACGGGTGAGAGCGCCCTCGCCGCCCGCGGTCAGGCAAATCAGGCCCTCGCTTTTGCCTGCCAGCGCCGACAGCGGCAGATGCGGATCCTGCTCGATCGGACGATCGAGATGCGCGGCTGACACCAGCGAACATAAATTGCCATAACCGACCTCGTCTTGCGCATAGAGCGCCAACCAGTCGATCATCGGCGCGCCATTGGCGAGCCGCTGGCCAGGTCGCGCAAAGCTCACAAAAGCTCCGATTATCGGCTGAATGCCGGCTGCTTTGCAGGCATCGCCAAAAGCCATCACGCCGTATAATCCGTTGCGGTCAGCGATGGCGACAGCCGGAAATCCCCGGTCGCGTGCAGCTTTGGCAATTAATTTGGGCTCAATGGCACCCTCGAGCATCGTGTAACTCGAAAAAACGCGCAAAGGGACAAAGGGGCTATAGGCCATAGCGCCACGCTAACGCGCTCGCGCTGATTCGGCCAAGCCTTATCCTAGCAGTTTTTCGATTTCGCTTCTCAGCGCCTCGGGCGTCGTGGTCGGGGCGTGACGCGAAACGACTTTGCCGTCGCGGTCGACCAGAAATTTGGTGAAATTCCACTTAATCCCACTGCCCAACATTCCCGACTTTTCGGACTTGAGATGTTTGAAAATGGGATCGGCATCCGACCCGTTGACGTCAATCTTGGCCATGACCGGAAAGGTGACATCATAGGTCAGCGTGCAGAAATTGGCGATCTCGCTCGCGTCGCCCGGTTCCTGTCCGGCAAATTGATTGCAGGGAAAGGCCAGCACCTCAAAACCGCGGTCCTTATAATCGCGATAAAGTGCCTCCAATCCTTCATATTGTGGAGTGAAGCCGCATTTGGAGGCCGTGTTGACTACCAGCAGGACCTTTCCGCGATAATCCGCCATCGTCTGTTTGCTTCCGTCGGGCCTTGCCGCCGACAAATCATAAAGGTCCATGGTCATTCCTCCGTCGCGTTATGCGGCGATGGCCATAAGGTGGCTTGCCCCAGACGCTGTTTCAAGCCGCACGCGGCCTTTAGGTCTCGATGCGCCCCTCGTGCAAGCGCAGCACCCGGTCCATGCGCGCGGCAAGCCGCTCATTGTGCGTGGCCACCAGTGCCGCTGAACCATTGTCGCGCACCAGCGATGTAAATTGCTCGAACACGCGGTCAGCGGTGGCTTCGTCCAAATTGCCCGTGGGTTCATCGGCGAGCACCAGGGCCGGCCGGTTCGCCAGCGCGCGGGCCACCGCAACACGCTGTTGTTCACCACCCGACAGCTTGCTCGGCTTGTGCTGTAGCCGCTCTGCCAGCCCCAATGATGTTAGCAATTCTTCCGCACGCACTTCAGCATCGGCCTGAGTAGCCCCGCGGATCAGTTGCGGTAAGATCACATTTTCGATGGCGTTGAAATCGGGAAGCAAATGATGGAATTGATAGACAAACCCGATCTTCTCACGCCGCGTTCGGGTGCGTTCGCCCTGGCTATATTGCGTAACATCGGTGCCATCGATACGGATGACGCCTTCAAATCCGCCTTCGAGCAGGCCGACCGCTTGCAACAATGTCGACTTGCCCGACCCCGACGGCCCGAGCAACGCGACGATCTCGCCGCGTTTCAAATTTGCATTGACCCCGCGCAGTACCTCAATCGTCGCTTCGCCTTGAACAAAGCGGCGCTGGAGATTTTCCAGTTCCAGCAAATCACTCATAACGCAGCACCTGAACAGGATCGGTGTTGGCGGCTTTGAAAGCCGGATAAAGCGTCGCGAGGAAGCTGAACAATATCGTCATCCCGGCAACACCGGCAATTTCGACAGGGTTCGGCTTGGACGGCAATTCGGTCAAAAAGCGGATCGACGGATCCCACAAATTCTGTCCGGTCAAAAAGCTGATCGCTCCCAGCACGCCTTGCCGGAAATATAGCAGAACAAAGCCGATAATCAGACCAACGATGGTCCCGCCCGCTCCGATTGCCACGCCGATCGCAACGAACACCCGCAAAATTGAATCGCGCGGGGCTCCCATGGTTCGAATGATCGCAATGTCACGCGTCTTGGCGCTTACCAGCATAATGAGCGACGAAACGATATTGAACGCCGCCACCAGAATAATTAGCGACAAAATCACAAACAGCGCCACCCTCTCGACCGTCAGCGCCTCGAACAGACTGGCATTCATCGACCGCCAGTCCGAAATCACAGCCTTGTCCGACAGCTTTTCGGCGAGCGGCGCCAATATGGTACCGACCTTGTCAGGATCGGTTGTCTTCAGTTCGATCATCCCGATCTGATCGCCTAGTAACAAGAGCAATTGGGCATCTTGCAACGGCATGACGACATAGGATTTGTCAAAATCATAAACGCCAATCTCGAATATGGCGCCCACCCGATAGCTGATTTCGCGCGGAACTGTGCCAAAGGGCGTCGAGCGTCCTGCCGGATTGATGATGGTGATTTTTGATCCGACCGTCGCGCCCAAATTCTGGGCGAGCTGCGATCCCAGAGCAATATCGCCCGATCCGACTTTCAGATTGGTGAGACTGCCCTGTAGCACTTTGCCTTGCAGCACATCATTACTAAGAATGTCCGGCACGGTCATGCCGCGCACCAGCACCGCTTCGACCCGGCCATTATAGGTGGTGAGCAGCGGCTGCTCGATCAGCGGCGTCGCCGACACCACGCCCGCAGTGGCCTTTGTTTCCTTGAGCACGTCGCGCCAATCGTCGAGGCGGCCGCCAAACCCTTGCACGACGGCATGGCCATTTAACCCGACAATCTTGTCGAACAATTCACCGCGCACCCCGTTCATCACGCTCATCACAACGACGAGCGAGGCAACACCGAGCACCACGGCGATAAAACTGAATGCGGCGGCGACGAAAATAAAGCCTTCACCGCGCGCAGGCAAAAGATATCGTTTAAACAGAGCGCGTTCATAGGGACGCAGGATCATGAAGGAGGACGCTTTCACAAGATCGAGAAGCAGACGACGAGGCTCCGCTTTACGGCGCGGCTTCGCCGCTGGCAATGGTTGCGCATATTCGGTCATAACTGCGAGTCACTCGCAGTTATTGTTGCTCATCGGCCACAGCCGACCTGTAAAATTTGGCAAAAGACGTGGTAGCGCGTGACAAAGCGGGGGCGACTTCCTAGCCCTTACGCTTCTGGATCATGCGGCCAAAGGCCCGGTTTCAGGGAGAGCAGATTGGTTCGCCAATCTGTGCCAAAAGGGGGATGGCGACGTTCGTCACAGGCGCCCGGGTTTCGTTTGCGAAGCCCGGGCGTTGGCGTTTGTGCGGCATGTTCTAAAATTTGAAACGGGCGTTCAGCCCTCGGCTTCGCTAATCTCTTCGAGCATCGCGACATCCAATATTCGCACGCGTCCCTGCTCAAGCGCGATAAGTCCCAATTCTTCCCAGCTGCGAAGTTGACGATTGATATGCTCGCGGCTCATTCCCGCGAAATTGCCCAGTTCGGACTGACTCAGTTCCACGCGGTGCGAACTTTCCCCTGTCCCGATACCGATCAGGCGCCTTAGATAGCGGGCAAGCCGCGGGCCCGACGCATAGGCGCGGTCGCTTTCGATGGTATGATCTGCGGTGCGGAGCCGGCGCGCTAATTGATGCATCAAAGACCATGCGAATTCGGGATGGGTGGCCACAAAGTCCCGCAGCGCGTTGCGGCCAAGTTGCAGCGCTTTGCCTGCACTAGTCGCGATGACCGACGCCGTTCGTTCGCCGCCATCGAGCAAGGCGATTTCGCCCAGGACGGCGCCAGGGTCGGCATATGCGAGAACGATTTCGCGGCCGTTAGCGGTCAACATCGAGACCCGCGCGCTGCCTTCGGTCAGGATGAGCATGCCGTCGCCGCTGTCCCCCTGACTTAATAGTTCACGGCCTTTGACAAAGCTGATCTGGACCGCGCGGCTGGCCAGCGCTTCCCAATCGGGGGCTGACAGGCCAGCAAAAATGCTGTCCGCACCCTGCATATCGGCAAGTTTGGCATAATCCATGACGCTACCCCTAGCCTGTGTTGGCAGCTCAGACCAGTCGGCTCTGCTTGACTGCTGCTTCGATAAATCCCGCAAATAGCGGATGGGTATCAAAAGGCTTTGATTTCAATTCGGGATGAAATTGCACGCCGATGAACCAGGGGTGGTCGGGGCGCTCGACAATTTCGGGCAACATGCCATCGGGCGACATCCCTGAAAAGACCAGTCCGCCGGCTTCGAGCCGGTCGCGATACTGGCCGTTGACCTCATAACGATGGCGGTGACGTTCGCTGATCTCGGTGGTTCCATAAATGGCAGCAACATGGCTGTTGGGCGACAGTTTTGCAGGATAAGCGCCTAGCCGCATCGTCCCACCCATATCGGTTTCGGCTCCGCGTTTTTGCAGACCTTCGGCGCTCATCCATTCGGTAATCAGCCCGACAATCGGCTGGTCGGTGGGGCCAAATTCAGTACTTGAAGCCCCGGCAATGGCGCTCGTGTTGCGGGCGCCTTCAATGCAAGCCATCTGCATGCCAAGGCAAATGCCCAAAAAGGGCACATTGCGTTCGCGGGCAAAGCGCACGCTGGAAATTTTGCCTTCTGAGCCGCGTTCACCGAAGCCGCCAGGTACCAAAATGCCGTGCAGCGGTTCCAGCCTTGCAGCGAGCTCATCCTCATCCTCGAACATTTCGGCGTCGAGCCAGCGGATATTGACCTTGACCCGGTTTGACATGCCGCCGTGGACGAGCGCCTCGTTCAAGGACTTATAGGCATCGGGTAGCGACACATATTTCCCAACGACGCCAATTGTGACTTCGCCTTCGGGGTGTTGCTTGCGATCCATGATGTCGAACCATCGCGACAAATCGGGTTCGGGCGCATCGGTGATACCAAAGGCGTGGAGTACTTCGCCATCAAGGCCTTCGCCGTGATATTGGACCGGCACCGAGTAGATGCTGTCGGCGTCGAGCGCGGGAATGACAGCCTCTTTGCGCACATTGCAAAATTGCGCAATTTTGGCGCGCTCGGTTTCAGGCAACGGCTTTTCACAACGGCACAGCAATATATCGGGCTGAACCCCCAGACTGGCGAGTTCGCGCACGCTATGCTGCGTCGGTTTGGTTTTGAGCTCGCCCGCGGCAGCGATGTAAGGAACCAGCGTCACATGCACAGAAATGGCATTTGCACGTCCCACTTCGTTACGAAACTGCCTGATCGCCTCGATAAAGGGGAGCGATTCTATGTCGCCCACCGTGCCGCCGATTTCGCACAGTACGAAATCAAGGTCATCGACATCGGCGCGCGCAAAGGCCTTGATGGCGTCGGTAACGTGGGGAATAACCTGCACTGTCGCGCCTAAATAATCGCCGCGCCGTTCGCGTTGGATAATCTGGCTATAAATTCGGCCAGATGTCACATTGTCACTCTGTCGTGCCGCAACCCCTGTGAAGCGTTCATAATGCCCCAGATCAAGGTCGGTCTCGGCGCCGTCGTCGGTCACATAGACTTCGCCATGCTGATAGGGCGACATCGTGCCCGGATCGACATTCAGATAGGGATCGAATTTCCGGATGCGTACGCGGTATCCACGCGCCTGCAACAAAGCCGCAAGGCTTGCCGCCATCAGACCTTTGCCAAGCGAGGAGACCACGCCGCCGGTGATAAAAATGAACCGCGCCATGGGAGGAAAGACTTAGTCAATGGAGTGGGGATGGCGCAAGCCATCAAATCGCTTCAGGCAAAATAATTCCGCCTGAATTAAATGTGCAGAAGACAGAGTCGAAATTATTGCTCGAGCGGAACGCCCTGCTTGGCCGGAGCGGCATCAGCCGCCGCGGCAGCAGCCAGCGGATCATCACTGGCAGGAGCAGGCGCTGGTGTCGCATCGGCCTGCTTGGCTGCGGCATCACCGGTCAGCGATGAACCGGTCGTTCCCGACTCTTGTGCTGTTTTCGAGAGCGACGTGTCGATCGTCGATCCGCCACGTCCGACCGACGCCATGGCCGCAAGGATGATCGACAAGCTCACGAACAACGTCGCCAATACGGTCGTCGCGCGCGTCATAAAATCCGCCGCACCGCGCGCAGAAAGCAACCCGCCCGGACTGCCCCCCATGCCCAACCCGCCGCCTTCCGATTTCTGCATCAGGATGACGCCGATCATCGCGGCCGCAATCACGGCCTGGACAACGAGCAGAAAATTAAAGAGGCTGGTCATGGATTATTCCCGAAAATTGACGGCGCGGCTGCGCCAGCATTGCGCAGCGCACATAGAGACGAACGCCGTCCGCTTCAAGCCGCCAGTGTCGCTGCCGCCCGAATGATCGGGCCAAATTTACCTGCGGTCAGACTCGCCCCGCCAACAAGCGCCCCGTCGACATTGTCGGTACCGAGCAATTCAACCGCATTATCGCCATTGACCGAGCCGCCATAAAGAAGGCGAACCTTGTTGCCCTCGCCGCCGATGCGGTCCGCCAAAGCGTTGCGTATGGCATCGTGCATCGCGGCCACATCGGCGGTGGTCGGCACCAACCCGGTGCCGATGGCCCAAATGGGTTCATAGGCGATGGCAAGTTTCTGCGCGTCAAAGGATGCCGGCAACGAACCGCTGATCTGGCTCAACACATATGCAATCGCCCCGCCCGATTCGCGAATTGCGCGCGGTTCGCCGACGCACAGAATGACCGAAAGACCGCTTTGCAGCGCAGCATCGGCCTTATCCTGCACATCTTGATCGCTCTCGCCGCAGCCCTCACGCCGTTCGCTATGACCGACAATTGTCAATCGGGCACCGCAATCGACCAGCATCGATGCGGAAACACTCCCGGTAAAGGCGCCCGAAGGTTTGGCATGACAATCTTGGCCACCCACCATGAGATCGGGAAGCCTCGCGGCCATCTCTCCCACCAAAGTGGCGGGCGGGCAGATCGCGACGTCAACCGCGTCATGCTCTACCGCAATTGCAGCGATCGCTTTGGCTTCGGCAATATCGGCCTGCAAACCGTTCATTTTCCAATTGCCCACCACAAATTTTCGCCGCGTCATCGTCTATCCTTCTTGTTGCATTGGTCTTGCTCTAACGCTGCCTTTGCCTGCTAGGCAAGCGATCGGCGCGCTAATCGCACCTTGAAGCCTGTACCGCTGACGCCTAAAGCGAGCCGCAACGCCGCCTGCGCGGCCTTTATCAGAGTATTGACCGAACCATGATCACTGCCCTTCGCAATATGTTTGCTTCGACCATCGGCAAATTCCTCGCGCTCTCCTTTGTCGTTCTGGTCGGCTTTGCTTTCGCGATGGGCGACGTGACCGGGAATGCCAGTTTTGGTGGGGTGGGCGGTGCCGATGTCGCCAAAGTTGGCGACACAAAAATTGGCGTCGGCGAGCTTCGGACCCGCGTCCGGCGGGCTTATGATCAGGCACGCCAGCAGCAACCCGGACTGACGATGAACGACTTTGTCGAATCAGGGGGCGTCGATCAGGTTCTGAACCAGATGATCGAAGGCGCGGCATTGTTGCAATATGCAGATGCGGTTGGCTTTGGCGTCAGCAAACGGCTGATTGATGGGCGCATTGCGGATTTGTCGGTATTCAACGGCGTATCGGGCAAGTTCGATCAGACGCGTTACACGAACTTTCTGCGCGATAACGGAATGACCGAAACGCAGTTGCGCGATGAGATCAAACTGCAACTGATGCTCGAACAAATGATTGTTCCCGTTGGATCCTTGCCCAAGATTTCGCCCGGACTCGCTGCGCCTTATGCCGCGCTGTTAATGGAAGAGCGCCGGGGTCAGGCTACCTTTATTCCAGCAAGTCTGTGGGAACCAACGACAGCCGCGGACGATGCAACGCTTAAGAAATATCTCGCTCAAAATGCAGGAAAATACAGCATTCCAGAACGCCGCGTCGTGCAATATGCGGTGTTCGATCGTAGCGCGGTGAAGCCGCCTGTTGTGACCGACGCAGAAGTTGCAGCCAATTATAAGGCGAACGCAGCCCGCTATGCGGCGAGTGAGACGCGGCGCTTTGCACAGGTAATCGCGCCCGACGAAGCAACCGCCAAAACAATCATGGCAAAGATAGGCGCCGGATCGTCGCTTGATGCAGCGGCACGCACCGCTGGATTGGCCGCCGCCACGACACCGCCGCTGAGCCAGTCGGCCTATGCAGCACAGACAAATGCAGCGACAGCAAAGGCGGCCTTTGCCGCCAAAAAAGGGGATTTGATCGGACCCGAGCAAACAGCGCTCGGCTGGTCTGTTCTGCGTGTCGAAGACGTTAATATAATTCCGGCCCGCACATTGGCGCAAGCAACCCCCGAGATTCGCGACGAGCTGACCAAGAACAAGGCCAATGAGGCGATTGTCGATTATTACAACAGCATTCAGGATTCGGTGAACAGCGGCGCGGCGCTTGAAGAAATTGCCGCCGACCGCAAACTGAAGCTGATGGAAACACCGGCCATCCTGCCAGGCGGGCGGGCTCCGGATCAGTCCGATTACAAGATGCCGCCCGAACTAGCCCCCATGGTCGGGCAGGCTTTTCAAGGCGGAAGCGAAGGCGAAGCCCAGCTCGCCACCTTGGTCGAAAACGAACGTTTCGCTATTTTTTCGGTCAAGAAGATCATCGCCGCAGCCCCACCGCCTTTCGCCAAAATTCATGATCAGCTGGCAAGCGACTGGCGCTTGGCAGAGGGGCACAAAGCGGCTCGAGCCAAGGCTCGCGCTATCGTCAAAGCTGTGGAAGCCGGAAAATCATTGGCCGACGCTGCCCGCGCCGAGGGCCCCAAGATCGCGCCCGTTCAGACGATTGGGGGCAAGCGGTCCGAGCTCAATCGTGATGGTAAAGCTGTACCGCCCGAGCTGGCTCTTTTATTCTCCATGGCTCCCAATAGCGTCAAGACACTCGAAATTCCGGGCAACCGTGGCTGGTTGGTCCTCCGGTTGGACGATGTTAAGCGCCCTGACCCGAAAAAGGTTGAGCCCGGACGCGTCGCCGCTATCGCGACGCCGCTCGCCTCAGCCATTGGCAATGAAATGGCTGAGCAGTTGCTGGCCGAAGCCAAGCGCCGCGCGGACGTTCAGATCAACAAGGATCTGGTCGAACAATTACGCCGCGAACTCACCGGCACCGCACCGATATCCGGCTAACCGCCTGTGCAAGGATACACGGCCTAATGACGTTTGAAGGCAAGGCCGATGCGCTGCAAGCGCTGTCACAAGGACGCGGAGCCGTTGTCTGGCAGCGCCTGATTGCCGACATTGAAACCCCGGTCTCGGCTGCGCTCAAACTTATCGAGCCAGGGCGCGGTGACTGGGTGCTCGAATCGGTGGAAAGCGGCGAAACGCGCGGCCGTTATAGCCTGATCGGGCTAGATCCTGATTTGATGTTTGAAGTGCGCGGCGATCAGGCGCGCATCAATCGCGACTGGCGGCATGACCGCGACGCCTTTACCCCTGTCTTGGGACCAGCGCTTCAGGCGCTGCGCGATCTGGTCGCGGAATGCCGCTTTGACGTCCCCGATGCGCTCCCCAAGGCGATGGCCACGCTGGTCGGCTATTTCGCTTATGAGACCATCGGGCTTGTCGAACGCATTGCGCGCGCGCCCGGCGTCGCGCTGGGGCTCCCCGACATGGTATTTGTTCGTCCAACAACGCTGCTTGTCTTCGACCGGCTAGCCGATGAACTATTTCTGATCGCTCCCATCTGGCCCGACCTTTCAGCGCCAATCGACAAAATGCTCGATGCGGCGCAGGCGCGGCTGGAAGATATTGCAGCCCAGATCGCCAACAAACCGCGACGCGTCCTGCGCGAAGGTCCTGCTTTTCCGTTCGATGCCAACTCTATTGTCGCGACCCCGCAGACTAGCGCGGCTGATTATGCGGCCATGGTGGCGACGGCGAAAGACTATATAGCCGCCGGTGATATATTTCAGGTTGTGCTATCGCAGCGTTTCTCGACGCCTTTCACCCAATCGCCCTTCGACCTCTATCGCGCGCTCCGCCGCATCAATCCCTCGCCATTTCTCTACTTTCTCGACCTTCCAGGTTTTGCGCTGATCGGGTCTTCGCCAGAAATTTTGGTGCGAGTACGCGATGGCGAGATTACGATCCGCCCCATTGCCGGAACGCGGCCGCGTGGAAGCACCAGCGCCGAAGACGCGCAGAACCGCGAGTCGCTCCTCGCCGACCCTAAGGAACGCGCTGAACATCTGATGCTGCTCGATCTGGGGCGCAACGATGTCGGGCGCGCAGCATTGGGTGGCAGTGTGACCGTGACCGACAGCTATACGGTCGAATTTTACAGCCATGTCATGCACATCGTGTCGAATGTCATCGGTCGTATTGCCCCCGACAAGGACGCCATTGACGCCTTATTCGCAGGCTTCCCGGCAGGCACCGTCAGCGGCGCCCCCAAAGTGCGCGCGTGTCAGATTATCGCCGAACTCGAGAAGGACGCCCGCGGGCCTTATGCAGGAGGCGTCGGCTATTTTGCCCCCGACGGCAATATGGACAGCTGCATTGTGCTACGCACTGCCATAGTCAAAGACGGGGAAATGCATGTGCAAGCTGGAGCGGGCATCGTTGCCGATAGTGTCGCCGAATATGAGCAGCGCGAGTGCGAGGCCAAGGCGGGGGCGTTATTCGCCGCCGCGCGCGAGGCGATCCGGGTTGCCGGAGAGCCGGGATATGGACAGTAGGTCGGCATGATCCTCGTTATCGACAATTATGACAGCTTTACCTTCAATCTTGTTCATTATCTGATCGAGTTGGGGGCAGAGGTGCGCGTCGAGCGCAATGATGCGCTGACGGCGGCAGAGGCAATGGCGAGCGGGGCCGCGGCGTTTCTAATCTCGCCAGGGCCGTGCACCCCCAACGAGGCCGGCATAAGCCTAGAGCTGGTCTCGGCCTGCGTTGCGGCGGCCAAACCGCTGCTCGGCGTATGTCTGGGACATCAGGCGATCGGCCAGCATTTCGGCGGCACAGTGCAGCGCGGACATTTGATGCACGGTAAAACTTCTCCCGTCTGCCACGATAGCAGCGGATTATTCGCCGGCGTGCCTTCCCCCTTCACCGCGACGCGCTATCATAGCCTCGAAGTCGTCGACGTTCCCGAAACTCTGCTAATCAACGCGACCAGCGACGACGGCGCCATAATGGGGTTCCGTCACGCCGAATTGCCTTTGCATGGTGTGCAATTTCACCCCGAAAGCATTGCCACCGAACATGGCCATGCGCTGCTAGCGAATTTCCTGAAGATCGCGGGACTAAGCGTGCGCGAGCGGACCTCAGCATGAGCCATTTGGGCTCCCTTCCCGATCCCAGCAAGTTGCTCGATCGCGACGAGGCGACAAAGGCTTTTGCCGATATCCTCGACGGCGTCGCCAGCGACGATGCGGTGGCCGCCTTTTTGGTCGCGCTTTCCGAACGCGGTGAGACAATGGTCGAAATTTCCGCTGCCGCCGAAGCTATGCGCGAACGGCTTATCCCCATCAATGCGCCCGCAGGGGCTATCGATGTATGCGGCACGGGCGGGGACGGCCATCATACGCTCAACGTCTCAACCGCCGTCGCGATTGTCGTCGCGGCGTGCGAAGTGCCGGTTGCCAAACATGGCAATCGCGCTGCATCTTCAAAAGCGGGGGCAGCCGACACGCTCGAAGCATTAGGTCTCGACATGGAGCGCGCGGGACAAATGGCAGAAGCGACGCTTGCTGATCTTGGCATTTGCTTTTTGTTTGCCGCCAATCACCACCCCGCCATGGCGCGCGTCCAGCCGATCCGCAAAAAGATAGGGCGACGGACAATTTTCAACCTCATGGGGCCGCTCGCCAATCCAGCGCGGGTCAAGCGCCAGCTGATCGGCATTGCACGCCCAGGCTATGTATCGGTTTATGCCGAAGCCTTACACTATTTGGGGACAGATCATTCGCGCGTCGTGTCGGGTGACGAAGGACTTGACGAACTCTCGCTTGCGGGCGGCAATGAAGTGGCAGTAATCACTGCTGATGGTGTGCAAATGCAGCGAAGTGTAGCCGCCGATGCCGGCCTTCCATCGCATCCCATTGACGCCATTCGCGGGGGTGACGTCAACTGGAATGCGCAGGCGCTGCGCGCGCTGCTGATGGGGGAGCCCGGAGCCTATCGCGACGCTGTGCTGTACAATGCCGCCGAGGCCTTGGTCATCGCTGGTGTGGCACCCTCGTTGCGTGATGGCGCCGAAGAGGCGGCCGAAGTGATCGACAAGGGGCTCGCGAAGGCGCTGCTGGATTGCTGGATCGCGTATAAATGAACAAACTGACCGAAATTTTGGAATCGAAGGCCCAGGAAGTTGCCTCACGTCGCGCACACCAGTCGCTAAGTGAACTCGACCGGATTGTGGCACCGCCAGTGCGCGGCTTTGCAGCCTCGCTTTGGGCGCGCATTGAAGCGGGCGGTTTTGGATTGATTGCAGAAATCAAGAAAGCTTCGCCATCCAAGGGACTCATTCGAAACGATTTTAACCCAGAGAATCATGCCCGCGCTTATGCTGATGGCGGAGCAGCCTGCCTGTCGGTGCTCACCGACTCCCCCTATTTTCAGGGGCATGAAGATTATCTGATCGCGGCGCGCGCGGCGTGCGAGCTGCCCGTCCTGCGCAAGGATTTCATGATCGACCCGTGGCAAGTGGCCGAAAGCCGGTCAATCGGTGCTGACGCCATCCTGATTATTGTTGCCGCGCTGGACAATGATGTCATGGCCGAAATCGAAGCCGCGGCAAATGAACGTGATATGGATGTGCTGGTCGAAGTCCATGACGAGGCTGAACTTGACCGCGCGCTCATCCACCTTAAATCGCGGCTGATTGGCGTCAATAATCGCGATTTGCGGACCTTCGAGACCGATCTTGGCGTCACCGAGCGTCTGGCGTCGCGCGCGCCACCTGGAACATTGCTCGTCGGAGAAAGCGGCATTTCGACCCATGCCGACTGCCAGCGCCTCGCAAGGCGCGGGGTTAGCGCCTTTCTGGTGGGGGAAAGCCTGATGCGACAGCATGATCTGTGCGCCGCCACGCGATTGTTGCTAACGGATAAAGCTGCGTGACGCGCCCGACGCATCTCGACGAGAGCGGTGCTGCTCATATGGTCGATGTTGGCGCCAAGACCGCGACGGACCGCCGCGCCGTCGCGGGTGGACGCATAAGCATGACCCTTGATGCGCTGACGGCCATTCGCAGCGGAAATGCGCCGAAAGGTGACGTCATTTCGACCGCGCGCATCGCGGGGATTATGGCCGCAAAGCGCACAGCCGACCTGATCCCGCTTTGTCATCCGCTGGCGCTCACCCGCGTGACGGTCGATTTTACGTGGGAAGAGGACGGCATCGCTGTGCGAGCGACGGCGGCAACGACCGGACCGACCGGGGTCGAGATGGAGGCGCTAACCGCCGTGTCGGTGGCTCTCCTGACCCTCTATGACATGGCGAAAGCGCTCGATCGGGCGATGCTAATCGGGGACATTCGCCTGCTCGAAAAAAGCGGCGGCCGGTCAGGTGATTGGTCCGCATCATGAGCGCACTGCTTCCAGTTGAGGAAGCTCAGATGCGCTTATTCGCCTTAAGACCTGCGCTCCCATCAGAAAATATTCCCCTGTCAGAATGCTTTGGGCGCTTTCTGTCAGAAATTGTCATAGCCAAGCGCGATCAGCCAGCGGCGCCGCTGTCGGCGATGGACGGCTTTGCTATCCGTTTTGCCGACATGCCCGGTCCGTGGGTTTTGGCTGGCGATGTCGCCGCCGGTGCGGTCCCGACCCGGCGACTGGCCAGCGGAGAAGCGATCCGCATCTTTACCGGCGCCATGGTGCCCGACGGCGCCGACACGGTCATGGTGCAAGAAGAAACGGAAATACGCGGCGAGAGCGTATTTTTGACCGGTGACGGTCCGGCAGAGCGCGGCCGTCATATTCGCGCGCGCGGTGGCGACTTTGCCGCTGGTGACAGGCTGCTCGAGCGCGGAACGCGGTTGACACCAGGCGTTCTTGCCGCAGCAGCGATGAGCGGCGCGGGCCAAGTTGCAGTTGGCGCACGCCCGCGCGTCGCGATTGTCACCACCGGCGACGAACTGGTGCCGCCCGGCCACCCCCTCGCCTCCGGCCAGATCCCCGACAGCAATGGCGTCATGCTCGCTGCAATGCTCGCTACCGAGCCCGCGCTCATTACCCCGCCCTGTCATGTGCGCGATGATCGACGGGCTTTATCTAGTCTTTTGCATGAGTTAGCGCGACGTCACGACGTCATCATTACCATTGGCGGGGCATCAGTCGGCGCGCATGACCATGTTCAAGGTGCGATTGTTGACGCAGGCGGGACGATTGATTTCTGGAAGATCGCGATGCGCCCTGGCAAACCCTTGCTTGCCGCAACTTTGGGCGATGCCATCATCGTCGGGCTTCCCGGCAATCCCTCATCGGCCTTCGTCACCGCGACGATATTTCTGCTGCCCCTGGTGCGGCATCTGGCCGGAGCGCGCGATCCGCTCCCGCAAATCCACCACGCGCCGCTGGCCACGCCGCTGGAGGCGGGCGGCAGCCGCCGCGATTATCTGCGCGCGGTCGTAGAAGATGGCACATTGTCCTTGCTGGCCAGCCAGGACAGCGGACAGACGCGCCCCTTGGTGGCGGCCAACGCGCTGGTGGTGCGCGAGATAGGTGGCGACGCCGCCCAAGCGGGAACCCGGGTCGCCTATATCGCGCTCTAGCGCGCATTTCTCGCAAGGCGTTATACGCCACGCGCTTGACAACCCCCTCTCTGTTCCACTATCGTTCCCCTTATGTCCGGTTCAGACCCCATTGGAGAATGATCGATGTTGACCGCCAAGCAGCATGAACTGCTCCACTTCATCCAGCAGCGTCTCGACGCTAGCGGGATTTCACCTTCGTTCGAAGAAATGAAGGAGGCCTTGGGGCTGAAGTCCAAATCGGGGATCCACCGCTTGATCAGTGCGCTTGAAGAGCGGGGATTTCTACGTCGCTTGCCCAATCGCGCGCGCGCTTTGGAAGTCGTGAAATTGCCCGAAGGCGGCAAGGCGGCGCAAAGTTCATCTGACAATATTGTCCCGCTGCGCAAGTCATCCCCTGCGATGCAGCCGATTGCGGCCAATGACATTATCGAGGTGCCGCTGCACGGCAAAATCGCCGCCGGTGTCCCGATCGAGGCGTTTGAGGATCATAACAATCTGGCGGTTCCCGCCGCGCTGCTCGGTTCGGGCGAACATTATGCGCTTGAAGTCTCGGGCGATTCGATGGTCGAGGCGGGAATATTGGATGGCGATTATGCGCTGATCCAGAAAGCCGACACGGCGCGCGAGGGCGAAATTGTTGTCGCATTGGTCGACGGACAGGATGCGACTCTCAAATATTTCCGCCGCGAAGGTGCAATGATCCGCCTCGACCCCGCCAATGGCGCCTATGAGCCACAGCGTTACGCCGCCGACCGGGTCATGGTGCAAGGGCGCTTGTCGGGACTGCTTCGTCGTTACCATTGAGCGCGAAGGGGCGACCCCCAAATTTGCCCCTCGCGCACGCAACGCCGTCACCACAGGCGACCAGCCAAGATAAATAGCTAATCTTCCGTTTGCGGCAGGCTTTCGCGGTCAATGATGGTCGAGCGGGCGCGAAATTGGTTCAAAAATCAATTGGCATTCAAGCCGAGACTGCCAGCGACGTGGCGGCAATGGCTGCGGCGCACTAATGGGCGTTTGAAGCGGCCAAGACGCCATGCTAGGGGCAAATCCGATCATCGCCAATGTGGCGTCCAAGTGGGTGAAAGAGGCCGTGGTGGCAACCGAAAATATTCCAGCCCGTGCAGAGGCGACCGGCGCGGCGGTTGTGACCCGTTTCGCGCCGTCGCCAACCGGCTTTTTGCATATTGGCGGCGCACGTACCGCCTTGTTCAACTGGCTGTTTGCGCGCCACCATGGCGGCAAATTCCTGTTGCGGATCGAAGACACCGACCGCGCCCGCTCGACCGAAGCGGCCAATGCCGCGATTTTGGACGGCATGCGCTGGCTCGACCTTGATTGGGATGGTGAAACCATCTTCCAGTTCGCCCGCGCCGACCGACACGCCGCTGTTGCTGCCGAACTGCTCGCCAAAGATGAGGCCTATCGTTGCTATCTCAGCCAGGATGAGCTTGCCGCCATGCGTGCCGAGGCGCAGGAAAAGCGCACGCCGTTCCGGGTCCGCAGCCCATGGCGCGACCGCAAGGATGGTGACCCCTCTCTCCCCCACGTGATCCGGCTACGCGCGCCGCTCGATGGCGCAGTTACCATTGCCGACAAGGTGCAGGGCGATGTTACTGTGCAAAATGCGGAACTGGACGATTTCATCCTTCTGCGCTCTGACGGCACACCCACTTATATGCTCAGTGTTGTGGTCGATGATCATGACATGGGCATCACCCACGTCATCCGCGGCGACGACCATTTGAACAATGCGTTCCGTCAGGTTGCTTTGATCCGCGCGATGGGTTGGGATGAGCCTGTCTACGCCCATGTGCCCCTGATTCACGGCGCCGACGGCGCGAAACTGTCGAAACGCCACGGTGCTTTAGGCGTCGATGCCTATCGCGACGAGATGGGATATTTGCCCGAAGCGGTGAGCAATTATCTGCTCCGACTCGGCTGGGGCCACGGCGATGACGAAATTATCAGCCGCGCACAGGCCATCAAATGGTTTGACCTGGCGCATGTCGGTCGATCGCCGTCGCGGTTTGACTTCAAAAAGCTCGAGAATCTAAACGGCCATTATTTGCGCGAGGCCGATGATGTCCGGCTGGCAGAGCTGGTCGCACCGCGCGTCGCGGCGCTCATCGGGCGCGAATTGGTGGACGCGGACCGCACTTTGCTTGTCCGTGCGATGGCCGCACTCAAGCCGCGCGCCAAGTCGCTCGACGAAATTGCTGAAGGCGCAGTCTTTTTGTTCCTCACCTTGCCTGTGACAGTGGACGAAAAGGCCGCACTGGTGCTAGACAATGCGCCATCTGGGTTGCTCGCATCACTCACCGAACAGTTGCGCGCGCTCGATGACTGGAATGCAGAGACTGTCGAAGCCGCCGTTCGCGCAACCAGCGAAGCGGCCGAAGTCGGTTTGGGCAAGCTGGCACAACCGCTGCGCGCTGCCCTGACCGGACGGACTGTGTCTCCGGGGATTTTTGACGTGCTGCTATTGTTGGGGCGCGATGTCAGTCTGGCACGACTTGACGCAGCGCACAATAATCCGGCAGGGGATAATTAACAGCGGTGGAAGTAGCCGCCTACAGGCATCAGTACAGGGAAATGAATATGACCGACAAAACCGCCAAAATCACCCTGGGGAATGAAACTGTCGAAAACCCCATCTTGTCGGGCTCGGTTGGCCCTGATGTGGTCGATATCCGCAAATTTTATGCGCAGACAGGCGCCTTTACCTATGATCCGGGTTTCACTTCGACCGCGAGTTGCGAATCCAAGCTGACCTATATCGACGGGGACGAGGGTGTGCTGCTGCATCGTGGTTATGCGATTGGCGATCTGGCCGAAAATTCCAGCTTCATGGAGGTCTGCTACCTTCTGCTCAACGGCGAACTTCCCGACGCCGATACGCTCGATAAATTCAGCTACACAATTACCCGCCACACGATGCTGCACGAACAGCTCGCGACTTTCTACCGGGGGTTTCGTCGCGATGCCCACCCGATGGCCATCATGTGCGGGGTCGTCGGGGCCTTGTCGGCTTTTTATCATGACTCAACCGAAATTCATGACCCGCACCAACGCATGATTGCGAGCCATCGGCTCATTGCAAAAATGCCCACAATTGCGGCAATGGCGTATAAATATTCAGTAGGTCAGCCCTTCGTTTATCCGCGCAACGACCTGAGCTACACGGGCAATTTCCTGCGCATGACCTTTGGCGTTCCGGCAGAGGAATATGTCGTGAACCCGGTGGTCGAGCGTGCGCTCGACCGCATTTTCATCCTCCACGCCGATCATGAGCAGAACGCGTCGACCTCGACCGTCCGCTTAGCCGGTTCTTCAGGTGCCAATCCTTTCGCCTGCATCGCGGCCGGTATTGCCTGCCTTTGGGGCCCCGCTCATGGCGGTGCGAACGAAGCGGCGCTCAACATGCTGCGTGAAATCGGCACCCCCGACCGCATCCCCGAATTTATCGCGCGCGCGAAGGATAAGGATGATCCTTTCCGCCTGATGGGATTTGGCCACCGCGTGTATAAAAATTACGATCCACGCGCGACTGTGATGCAAAAAACGGTGCGCGAAGTGTTCGACGCGCTGAAGGTGACCGATCCGGTATTCGAAGTGGCTTTGCAGCTCGAAGAAATGGCACTGAACGATCCCTATTTCGTCGAGAAGAAACTCTTCCCGAACGTCGATTTCTATTCGGGCGTCATCCTGTCGGCGATCGGCTTCCCAACCACTATGTTCACAGCCCTTTTTGCCCTCGCCCGCACTGTCGGCTGGGTTGCACAGTGGAACGAAATGATCTCGGATCCCGCCCAGAAAATTGGTCGTCCGCGCCAGCTTTACACCGGCCCGACGCATCGTCCCTATGTTCCGGTAGAAAAGCGCTAATTTGCGAAGATCATCGCTTCAACTCGCAAAGAGTTGATTTTGTTGAGGATAGGGCGGCTTTGGCCGCCCTTTTCTTTCACGTCCCGGCGCTACTGCGCCAATCCTTCACGCGCTTTCTCGCGCCGGCAAACTGAGCGTAAAACGAGCGCCCTGCCCCGGGGCGCTGTCGACGGTCAAATCCCCATCCATCGCGCGGGCAAGTCGCCGAGCAATGTAGAGGCCAAGGCCGGACCCTCCACTGTCGGTGCGACCAAGCCGTTCAAATTTCTCGAACACTAGCGCTTGTTCCTCGCGGCCAATCCCCTGCCCTTGATCGGCTATGGTTATCATCGCGCGGTCGCCGCTTCGATCGATCCGGATCCAGATCATCGATTGTTCGGGTGAGTAGCGTATAGCATTGCCCAGCAGATTGATTAAGACCTGCAAAGTCCGACGAAACTCGCCGACCGCGGGCATATGTTCGTCTTTGCGCGGACCGTCGATGCGGATGCCCTTTTCTTCAGCTTTCATGCCCAGAAGACCGACCGCGCGGCGAGCAATATCCGCCAGATCGACATCCTCTCGCGCTGCCTTGAAACCGGGACGTTCGATATTCTGCAAATCGGCCAAATCGTCAACGAGCCCAAGCAGATGACGTCCGGCGTGGGCAATATCGCCCGCATAACGTGCATAGTCGGCGCGAATGGGCCCTTCAAACTGTCCTGAAATAGTCTCTGCCGTTGCAATAATGCGGCTGAGCGGGCCGCGCAGCGCGCCATCGATGCGGCGGCTGAATTGCGGATCGGAAAGGGGCAGCGAGCCAAATGCCGGATCGATCCTTGCGGCACCAGCCGACGATGGGCTGGCCGCTTCGGGCTCATCAAACGGTATCGCAATACCGCGAAATCCCGTGAACAGGCCGGTCGCATCAAAGCGCGCCTCGCCCGACAGCAACATTTTGCGCGGGCTTGCGTCAGAAGCTTTCGTTACACGCGCTAGCTGGCGATGAAATCGGCTTTGGCGCGCAAGCGCCTGAAGTACTGAAAAGCGACCGTCCTCATCGGGTTGGAGCTCAAAAAGTTCAGAAAGGGACTGACCTTCCCAACCCGCGGCAACCGGTGCCGCCCCCGGCGATGCCTGTAGCGCCACCAGCCGCAATTGCTGATCGCATTCCCACATCCAACTGTTGGGGACCGCCGCCGAGCCGCTATCATCGGCTTCGGTCAATAACGGAACTTGCGGCGATGCCATCGGTTTGGCGCGCCAGTCGCTGATTTCCAGATCCGCCCCGTCGGCGTCAGGAATGATCCGCACCCAGGCAGAAATATCGCTATGGTCATCTGCCGCCATCATCGGCCGCCCGATTTCACGCTGCAAATGCTGTGATAGCGCAACGAGACGCGCCAGTTGCGGGAGTGCCAATGGCTTCGACAATGCGCCGCCCGCCCGTTGCTGTAAGCGCAACAAGGCAGGGTCAGCGGTCACGAGCTGACCCAGATTATCCACCCGGCCACGAATCAGCGCCGCAGTCATGGCGCGCCCTCTTCGGTCGATGACAAGGTTGCGGAGCGCGATTGCAGCAGTGACGAATAAACTTCGTCAAAGCGCCCGCCCGGTGTCTGTCCTTCGCTGGCAATATGCCGATTGGGGACGGTTTCAAGCGATGCCACCAAGGGCCCTAAATCCTCTTCATCCAGCCCCATAGGCGCAAAAATGGCGCGCAATTCGTCAACCTGGGCCGACAGCAGCCGCAGCGCCATCGCTTCGTAGCGCATCGCATGAAACCCTGCGGCAACGGCGATGACCGATACCCAGTCGTTACCGCGGATCGCTGAGGCAATTAGACCTTTGCCGCCTTCAGCCGCCTCTATGGCCGAGAAATATTGAACGGCGGCGATGTCGATGCCGTCCTTGCCGGGACTTTGCGCCACAAGTTGGCGGATGTCGGCCCCCAATTTCCGCGCCATCGCCGGGTCATTACCGCTCTGAACCAACGCCGCCGCCGCAATGTCGAGCAAAAGCGACTGGTAAAGCAGTCCGTCCAGATCAGCGATGGGTACGCGTGGATTACCAAAGACATCCATCCGTCGTCGGTCAGCGATCAACAGGCTCAGATGCGCCAGATCGACGGGAGATCCCTGTTCGCTCCCCGGCTGAGGGGTAGTAGGGGCAAGCGCGTCATCGCCTTCTTCTTCAACTTCGGTAGCCGGCGATGCCTCTCTTTGCAGCTGGCTCGCCAAGTGGAGCGAATGTTGGCGCCAGCGATGCTCCTCGGCCCGCGAAAAGCACAGCAAGGCCAGCCGCTCAGCGCCGGGGATGCCGTGCTGCGACCAATTTTTCCACAAGTCGTGCGAATCAATATGGGCGCCTAGCTGTTCGGCAATATCGCCAACCAGCCGTCGAGCGATACCCAGCACTGTTGCCCGTTGCTCGTCGGTGAGGCGTCCCGCAGCTGGTGCGCCTAGAAAATCCGCCACTTCGCGCAGGCGCGCGGACAGTGCCGGGTTGATCTGGGCGATCCCGAAAGAGGCGGATGGTTCAGCCATAGCTAAACGGCTTAACAGCATGGCGTTAATTCGCGCTAAACCTTGATCTAATCAACGCACGCTGGCTTTGGGCCGGTGGGCAAGACGCAACCAGATCATGACCTGCAGCAGGGCAAGTAACGGCATGACGGCAAACATCAGCGAGCCGACACCGAAGAAAAGCGCGGGAGCGAGCATCAACCACGCCTGGTCGCTGTCGGGTAAAAGCCAATGAAAACGACGGCTCGCGCCCGCTTCTTCATAAAGCCAGCGAGCCAGCAAAATGGTCGCGGCAAGACAGGGGGCAAGCGCCGCCTCGTTAAACAATGGCGGTTTATGGTCGGGCCTAGCCAGCGACACAAGCCAGGGGAAAATCGCAAGCAGCACCCAGCCGAAGACGCGAATATATTCTCTCAGTCGATCCTGACGGATGCTTTGGGCGCGAAAGGCAGCCAAAAAGCGCATCGCCGCCAATCCCAGTCCGCCAAAAATTGCCGATAACGCCCCGGCAGCTGCCAGCCCGGCAAGCGCTAGCAGTGCGGTATTGAGCCACAAAAGCGCGGTAATAACCGGCAAATATCGCGCGGTTGCGCCCGATTTGACGAGCAATGGTCCGACCATGCGTACAATTGGCATCATGATCGCCGACCGGCCTAGACCTATGCCGCCATATTCAACCTGCTGCAGGCTTGATTGTTCGAGCAAGGCAGCCGTTGCCGCATCGGCAATAATCGTAATGTCACCCTGTTCGAACAAAGCCGGTTCACAATAGAGCCGCCGCCCACCCGCTTGCACCGCTAGCCGTAGCAAGGTGAGCACCATATCCCACTCGCCCGGCATGTCCGCCAGCTCGGCCGTCATGGCTTCGGTCAATATGGCCAACCCACCCCAGCGCTGGTTGGCGTCGATCCGTTCAAATCCCTGCGTAAGCAGCGTATCCCCGGTGACAAGGAGCGCAGGCGCCCCGGCTCCAGCCATCGCCGCATAATGGGTGCCGCTGGCGTGTAAGCCATCGGCAACCAATATGATCCGATCATCTTTCTCGACCAATCCCGCCATATCGGCGGCGTTGCGCACCGGCGTCACTTTCATCCCGCGGCGGCGGATACGATCAAAGACGGCGAGTAGTTCAGCTGGGACGGCGGCAACCGCCACCATGACATGCTCGACCCCGATATCGGCGAGGCGCCCCGCCTGCCGCTCGATAATGCTCGCGCCCGCCACGCTTGCGAGCGCGCGCAGATGCCCATCGCTCAGCGGTTCGCTGGCTCCGATGAGGGCGACTAGTCGCAAGGAGCGCCAAGGGTCGAAAACAAGTTCACAGATATGCCTCATATGGCGCGCCCGCCGATTGGCAAGCCCGACATATCGTCATAGGCCGATTGCGGCGGCATGACGTCAGCTTTTCCTGCCGACCAAAACAGGCAAATTATCCCCAAAAATGCGCGGTAAACACTGGCATTACCGGCGGGGTTGGGCTAGGCAGGATGCTCTTCCCAAAAGCATAAATAAAAGGCCGGGTCTTGACCGAAGAAACACCGCAATTGCCGCCGTCGAGCGACGGAATTTCGCCGATTAACATCGTCGACGAAATGAAAACTTCTTATCTCGATTATGCGATGAGCGTGATCATCAGCCGTGCGCTTCCGGACGTGCGCGACGGATTGAAGCCAGTGCATCGCCGCATTCTCTATTCGGCCTATGAAAGCGGCTATGTCGCGGGCAAGCCCTATCGCAAGTCAGCGCGTATCGTTGGCGATGTGATGGGTAAATATCATCCACATGGCGACAGCTCTATTTACGACGCGCTGGCCAGAATGACGCAAGACTGGTCAATGAGCGTGCCGCTTGTCGACGGCCAAGGCAATTTCGGATCGATGGACCCTGATCCACCAGCCGCCATGCGTTACACCGAATCGCGGCTTGCCAAGGTCGCGATCGCGCTTCTCGACGATCTCGACAAGGATACGGTTGATTTTCAGCCGAACTATGACGGTTCGGAATCTGAGCCGCAAGTGCTGCCGGCACGCTATCCCAACCTGCTGGTGAATGGCGCGGGCGGCATCGCGGTCGGCATGGCGACCAATATTCCGCCGCATAATCTGGGCGAAGTGATCAACGCAACACTGGCAATGATCGACAGTCCGGATATCACCCTCGAAGAATTGATGGAGATCATTCCCGGGCCCGATTTTCCAACCAGTCCCATGATTTTGGGTCAGGGCGGCGCGCGCAGCGCCTATGCCACCGGACGCGGATCAGTGATGATGCGCGCGACACACGAGATCGAAGAAGGTCGCAACGACCGCCAATCGATCGTCCTGACCTCGATCCCCTTTCAGGTCGGAAAATCAGGGCTGGTGGAGAAAATTGCCGAAGCCGCACGCGACAAGCGGATCGAAGGCGTCTCCGACATCCGTGACGAATCCAACCGCGAAGGCATGCGCGTCGTCATCGAACTAAAGCGTGACGCCACTGCCGAAGTCGTGCTCAACCAATTGTGGCGTCACACACCCGCCCAGTCGAGCTTCCCCGCCAATATGCTGGCCATTCGCGGCGGACGGCCCGAGATGATGGGACTGAAGACGATCCTGTCGGCCTTCATTACCTTTCGCGAAGAGGTCATCACGCGGCGCTGCAAATTTGAACTTAACAAGGCGCGCGATCGCGCACACATTTTGCTCGGTCTTGTGGTTGCGGTCAGCAATCTGGACGAAGTCGTGCGCATTGTCCGCGGATCGCCCAGCCCCGCTGCAGCCCGCGAGGCTTTGCTGGCGCGCGAATGGCCGATCGGTGACATTGCCGTCTATATCCGGCTTGTCGAGGCGATCGAAGGCGAACTGGCTGAAAGCGCAACTTATCAGCTGTCCGAAACGCAGGTGAAGGCGATTCTCGAACTACGTCTGCATCGCCTGACAGCATTGGGACGCGACGATATTGCAAAAGAACTAAAAGAGTTAGCGGACATCATTGAGGGATTGTTGAGCATTCTTGCTGATCGCGAGAAGCTTTATGCGGTGATGCGCGAAGAACTGATCGCTGTGCGCGATGAATTTGCTACCCCGCGCCGATCGCTGATGGCGCCCGCTGCCGACGGAATTGACGATGAGGACTTGATCGAACGCGAAGAGATGGTCGTGACCGTCACTCTCGATGGCTATATCAAGCGCACTCCGCTCGACACCTTCCGCGCCCAGCGCCGTGGCGGCAAGGGCCGCGCGGGCATGGCGACCAAGGATGAGGATGTTGTCACCGAATTATTTGTGACTTCGACCCATACGCCGGTGCTGTTCTTTTCCACCGCGGGCAAAGTCTATCGCATGAAGGTCTGGCGTTTGCCCGAGGGCGGGCCAACGACCCGGGGCCGGCCGATGATAAACCTCCTGCCGCTCGACAAGGACGAAACGATCTCGACCGTCCTGCCTCTGCCCGAGGATGAGGAAGAATGGGGCGATCTGCACGTCATGTTCGCCACCGCAAAGGGTGGCGTGCGGCGCAATAGCATGAGCGCTTTCACCAATGTGCCATCGAACGGCAAATTTGCGATGCGCTTTGACGAGGATAGCGACGATCATCTGGTCGGCGTTGCCTTGCTCAGTGAAAATGATGATGTGCTACTCGCCTCACGCCTGGGCAAGGCGATCCGCTTTGCAGGCGATGATATTCGCGAATTCCAATCGCGCACCTCAACAGGTGTGCGTGGTATGACGTTGAAAAATGACGATGAAGTCATGTCGTTGACAATCCTACGCCGGGTTGGGACTACGCAGGATGAACGCGAAGACTATCTGCGTTTCGCGCCATGGAAGGCGGAAAAGGAGGGCGATCCTGTGATGGCGCCCGAACGCTTTGCCCTATTGCAGGAGCGCGAGCAGTTTATCCTGACAGTCTGTGCCAATGGCTATGGCAAAATCTCCTCAACCTATGAATATCGCCGCATCGGGCGCGGCGGCCAGGGCGTCACCAATATCGACAATATCCAACGCAACGGTCCGGTAGTCGCCAGTTTCCCGGTGCAACGCACCGATCAGTTGATGCTGGTGACCAATCAGGCCAAGTTAATCCGCATGGACCTCGACAGCTTGCGCGTTATCGGACGCGGATCGGCAGGCGTGCGGCTGTTCGATGTGGCTGATGGCGAGCATGTGGTGAGTGCGGCGCTGATCGAAGAGAGCGACGAGGAATCAGCCGACGGTGATGCGACCGAAGGGGAGACGCCCGCCACCGAGACCGAAACCACCACCGACTCCAGCCCCGAATGACCGACACCGCGTTCAAGATATTGACGGCGCAGCAATGGGCGGCCTTTCAGCGCGACGGCGTCTTTACCGGCGCGCCTGTGGATCTGGCCGATGGCTATATTCACATGTCGACGGCCCAGCAGGTGCAAGAAACGCTCGACAAGCATTTCGCCGGTCAATCAGGGCTGGTCATCGCCGAGGCGGCGCTATCTGCGCTCGGCGATGCGGTGAAGTGGGAAGTGTCACGCGGCGGCGCCGTTTTCCCGCATATCTATGGGGATCTTCCGCTGTCGGCCATTATCGGGCATCGCGCTCCCGGTTGACGCGCGGCGACACCCGGCGCAGCATTGCGCCATGACATTGACCATAACCCCTAGCGGACAGGCGTGCGGCGCTGCAATTGGCGGCGTCGACCTCTCGCAACCCCTCGACGCTGCGACGATTGCCGCCATCCGTACAGCTTGGCTCGATCATCATGTCCTGTCCTTTCCGGATCAACGGCTAAGCGACGATGATCTGGAGCGATTCTCTCAATATTTCGGAGCTTTTGGCGAGGACCCGTTCATCGCGCCAATCAAGGGGCGCAATCATGTGATTGCCGTCAAACGTCGGGCCGATGAGACTGCGCCGCTGTTCGCGGAGAATTGGCACAGCGACTGGAGTTTTCAGGCGTACCCGCCTGCAGGCACTTGCCTGTACGGAATCGTCATCCCACCAGTCGGCGGCAATACCGAATTCGTCAACCAGCACGCTGCGTTCGATGCGATGCCGGCGGAACTGCGCGCCAAAATCGAGGGGCGCATGGCGATCCACAGCGCGCGAGGTGGTTATGCGCCGTCGGGCATGTACGGGGCTCAGGACAAGGGTCGCAGCATGGACATTCGTCCCTCCGATACGGCGACAGCGACGCAGCTCCATCCATTCATCCGCAAGCACCCTGAGACGGGGCGTGAAGGGCTATTTGGGTGCGCAGGCTACATCATCGGTGTTGACGGCATGGACGATGCCGAGGCGCTGCCTCTCCTTCACGACCTGCTTGCATGGCAGGGAAGAGAGGAATTTCGCTATTCGCACCAATGGGCGCCGAATATGCTGATCATGTGGGACAATCGGTCCGTACTTCACCGCGCAACAGGCGGCTACGACGGCCACGACCGCCTGCTCCATCGAACAACGATCGCAGCCTGGGACGGCTAAGCCCTAGAAATTGGGGGTCCCACCATTGTCGCTGATACATTTTTTGAGCCATTTATACGCATAATCGTCGGTGAATTTCCCCGTCGTTTGCTGGATGGCAAAGGGACCGAAACTTTGGCCGTCAAATTTCGCCGTAATACTCTCTCCACCTTTTAGATAGGCGAGAAGTAGCGTAGCATTTTTCTCGTCTTTCCAATAACCTGAAACGCGATATTGGAATCCGGCCCGATACGCGCCGTCATCGGTTTTGACCTTCTTTCCATTTGCAAATTCCAATGTGATCGGAACATGTGGCTTGGATACGCCGGCCTCAACCAGTTCAGCCGGTAAATCGTCGACCCCGACATTCACATTATTCGTGCTCGCCTTGACGCTGATTTGTAGTTCCATATCTCCGAGCGGAAAATAGACGAAGCAGATGCCGTTGCTATTCTTGGTCTGAACTTTGATCGTCGCATCCATTGTTTCGGCCTGGGCGACGGGCACCCCTGCGACGAGCGTCAGAGGGGCAACAAAAAGTAAATATTTCAGAATTTTATGCGTCATTCACACGGTCCTTTGAAGGTTAGCGGCAGTAGGGGTTGCTGGACGCACAGGCTGACGTTCTGCCTGTTGAATAGCTGATATAATTGTTGAAATTCGTCTGGTCTGCACGCGCCTGATAGCGTTGCCAGCTGGCGCTGGCCGATGCTGCACTCGCCCTCGCACCTGCAGAGTTGCTGATTGAAGAGGAAGACCAGCGCGACGACGCCGAGCCTACTGCACTCGACCAGCTGGCCCTTTGCCGAGCGGCAGCAGCATCCATTTCCATCTTCCGACGTGCATTGGCTTGGCGTACCGGCTCATTCTGCATGGAACGATAAATGGCCGCTGCCGCCGGATCGTCACGGATAGCCGCAGCACGCATATAGCCCATCGCCTTTTTGCGATCCTGCGCGACCCCATCGCCCTCCCAATAAGCCATGCCGACCCATTTCAGCGCCTCAAGGTTACCCTGCCGCGCAGCATTGTCGAATAGGATGAAACCGTCGCGCTTGTTCGGCGTCGCAACGACCCCCGGTTCCCCATAATAGAACCAGCCGCCGAGCAGCCACTCGGCATCGGCCACCGCTTCTTCCATCAAGCGGCTCACCGTAAACAAGGCCTGTGCACCCTTCCCTGCCTTGGCAATCCGTGTCGCTTCGGCGAGCTGCGCTGCTGCCGGTAGCGATGGATCGATGGTCGGGCGGTTTGTGCGTGCGGCCTGCGCGGCCGCGCCCATCGCCTTGACCCTCTGGCACGATATAGCGTCGCCAAGACGGCAGCCCTTATCGAAAAGAGCGACCGCAAATGCGGGAAGGGTATCAATGTCGCCATAACCTGTGGCGTAAAGCTGACCCAGATTGCCGCAGGCGGGTCCATAGTCGAGATCACATCCGTTGCGAAACGACAGGGCGATTTCCCAATTAGCGAACTTGCTACCCGGAGGGTTGCGCATGGCCATCAACCCTGCGTCGTTGCAAGCCTCCCCCACTTTGGCGAGGCAAGCGGTCGTCAGCAACATACTGGCGCGTCCGACCTCGTCGGTGTTGGCGCTATTCGCCAGATATCGCGCATGGATAGCGCAGGCGAGGACGATATCCCCGCTCGAACCAAGACACCCGCTGCGCGCCGTCGATGCCGCCATGGCATCATTTTTTGCAACGCCGCGTCCCCGGGCATAGGCGTCGGCAAGCCCCGAGCATCCCCATCCCTGCTTTGCATCACAGGCTTTTTGAAAGAGGCGAATTGCTGCCGCCTGATCTGCGCTGTCGCTGCTTTCGTAAAAGAGCGCGCCCGCCTTCAGCCGGCAGGCATCGCTGCTGCTGCTTGCCTGACAACCGGCGTCCCACATTTGCACCGCACGCGCTTTATCCTGTGCCACAGCATCGCCGCGATACAGATGAAGCGCCACGGCGGCGCAGCTGTCGCTGTCTTTCAGAGTGCAACCGCGCTGTGCGGTTTGATAGGCAAGCTCGGGAATGGGAGCATAGGCGCGCCCCTCGCGCACCAACTCGGCCGCGCTCACACAGCCGGTCGCCGCACCCGCGTTACAAGCGAGCAAATGATAGCCGATCGCAGCGCGCAAATCCGTGGAAAGATCCCCCTCTCCCGCCATGAGAGCTTCGGCGAGGCGCGTGCATTGATCGGCGCGCCCCTTGCGGCACGCCTTGTCCCAATCGCGCGCGACGCCATACAAAGTTACGGGGTAATTTTGTTTGCCGTCGGAAACATAAGCGTCGGCATAACCGTCATAAGCCGAGGGCGATTTGCTCGAGGCGGTCAGGACAATAACAACAAATGGTAGGAGGAGCAGGCGCAGCCAAGCCATGGTTTTTCATCCGTTTGGGCTGCGACCCTTCCCGGACTATAGGCTGTCCTGTGCCAAATGCAATTGCACGCTAGCTTGGGCGCGCCGACAAATCGTGCGACAAGGTTTTCAAAACGCCCCGGGCAATCAGAGCCTGCCCGCCGAAATAAAGCGGCCAGATCAGCCAGCCCGCCAGCGGACCGGACATGGCGCCGCCAGCACGGGCAAATATCAGCATGTCGCTGACGAGGAACATCATTGCGCCAATCCCTGTGCGATAGCGCGGAAAGCGGCTGGTCCAGGCGGTAGCGGCCATGACGGCCACGCCGCCGCCATAAGCCATAGCGGATATAACTTCGCCGGGCGTGCCCGAACGCGTCAATTCCCAGCTGATAATCAGCACCAACGGCACCAGAACTATCGCTAACAATAGTTGCGAACGCGATAAATGGTCGCGGCGATTTCGCATATAGAGGATGATTGCAATCAGGTGCCCGACCGCAAAAGCCGCAGCCCCTGCTAGCAGCCCGCACGCGTCGATTAATGCGTCACCCAGCGCACCAAAGCCCAGAACCGCAACCAGCATCCAGCCATTTCGCGATTGCGCGTTGGCCGCAGCCCACAGCGTTAACAGTCCGACACCGGCGGTTTTCCACGCAATGATTGCAGGCGCTTGCCAGCCTTGCAATACCGCCACAAAATAGCTCGCACCAACCACCAATGCCGCCAGCCATATCCAGCGCGCGCGATCCCAACTCTGTTCCCCGCTCATGTTCCGCCCCCTTTGCTTTATCCGCTCAACGTGCAAGAGGCTCCCCTACCTCTCTGGTCCGCCTTGCCTCATAGGTTGAGACCGATTGTGAGCTTGTCAACGGAAACGGTAAATGACCGACTATCATGTACATATTATCGGCGGCGGTCTCGCCGGGTCAGAGGCCGCATGGCAGCTGGCCGAAGCGGGTCATAAGGTCCGCTTGTCCGAAATGCGCGGCGGCGGTGATATGACCCCCGCGCATCAGAGCGACGCGCTCGCCGAGATGGTCTGTTCGAACAGTTTTCGGTCCGATGATGGGGACAGCAACGCCGTCGGCCTTCTCCATCGCGAAATGCGCACACTCGACTCGCTGATCCTGCGCGAAGCCGACAAAACCAAGGTGCCTGCCGGATCCGCGCTGGCGGTCGATCGCGACCTGTTCGCTGGCGGCGTGACCCGGGCGCTGGAACAGCATCCCAACGTCACGATCGTACGCGAGCGGATCGACGTCTTGCCAGCCGAGGGGCTGACGATCGTCGCCACTGGTCCGTTGACCGGCGCAGCGTTGGCGGACAGCATCGGCGCCGCGACGGGTAAAGACGCGCTGGCCTTTTTCGACGCCATCGCTCCCATCGTCTACCGCGACAGCGTCGATATGGACGTTGCCTGGATGGCAAGCCGCTGGGACAAGGTGGGCCCGATTGGCGATGGCAAGGATTATATCAACTGCCCGATGGACAAGGAGCAATATTATGCCTTTGTTCAAGGGCTGATCGACGGCGACAAAACCGACTTCAAGAATTGGGAAAAGGACACGCCCTATTTCGAGGGCTGTATGCCGATCGAAGTTATGGCTGAACGCGGCGTCGAGACGCTACGCTTCGGGCCGATGAAAGGCGTCGGACTCGACAATCCGCGCACCGGTCGCTGGCCCTATGCGGTGGTGCAGCTGCGTCAGGATAATGCGCTGGGCACCTTGTGGAATATGGTCGGTTTCCAAACCAAATTGAAACATAGCGCTCAAGTGGATTTGTTCCGCACCATTCCGGGATTGGAAAAGGCCGAGTTTGCCCGGCTGGGCGGCTTGCATCGAAACAGCTTCATTCGTTCACCCGAGCTTCTCGATCCGCAGTTGCGGCTCAAATCTGCGCCGCATATTCGCTTTGCCGGACAGATTACGGGGTGCGAAGGCTATGTCGAAAGCGCCGCCATCGGATTGATTGCGGCGCGCTTTGCTGCTGCCGAACTGGCGGGACGCAGCCTGCAGCCGCCGCCCGTAGAGACCGCATTGGGCGCGCTTTTGGGGCATATCACTGGCGGCGCTGATGCCGCGAGCTATCAGCCGATGAACGTCAACTTTGGTCTGTTTCCGCCGCTGGCCGAGGCGGTCCGCAAAAAAGACCGCAAGCTGGGTTATACAGTACGCGCGGGCGAGGCGCTGAGCGCATGGGCAAAGGCCGCCGACGGCGTAACTGCCTGATTGTTGCCCGGCTCACGCAAGGACGACCTATCAACAGCTACATCGAGACTTGCCCCTATGGTCGGGCGAGGCGATCATGACACGCAGCACAACGGCAATTCGCATCGCGCGAAGCGCGAACAAAGCAATTGCTTATCATCGAAAAACTTATTCAAATACCAGCCCGGCATTGCTAAGTTCGATTAATGCCCAACTATCTGCCTTCGCTCAAACAGATGCAATATCTGGTCGCATTGCACGAACATGGCCATTTCGGTCGCGCTGCCGATGCCTGCAACGTCACCCAGTCGACGCTGTCGTCGGGTCTTCGCGAACTGGAATCGCTGCTCGGTCAAACTTTGGTGGAGCGGACGCGGCGGGTGGTACGCTTTACGGTGCTGGGTAATGCGATTGTCGCGCGGGCGCACCGTGTGTTGCGCGAAGCCGAGGAACTGGCCGATATGGCCGCCGCCGCCGGAACCCCGCTGGTCGGCGAACTGCGGATGAGCGTCATTCCCACAATTGCACCCTTCTTGCTGCCGAGCCTGTTGCCGCATCTGCGCAAGGAACGTCCGTCACTCAAATTATATCTGCGCGAAGAGCCAAGTGCCCAGGCGTGCGAATCACTCCATCATGGGCAGGTTGATTGTGTACTGCTCGCTCTGCCTTATGCTTGTGGTGACATCGAGGGAGAGGATCTGTTCGACGACGCCTTGTTCGTGGCCTTTCCGGGCGATTATGCCAAGGATTTGCCCGCCACAGTCAATGCTGAGACAATTGATCCGGCGCAAATGCTGATGCTCGAGGATGGGCATTGCCTGAAAGATCATGCTCTCGCGGCGTGCAACCGTCCCGAACTGAGGGCCGGTGCGCGCATGATGGGTACGTCGCTGCACACATTGGTTCAGATGGTCGACAATGGCCTGGGCGTCACCATGCTGCCACAAATGGCTATAGAGGCGGGGATATTGGAACATACCGATATCGATACAAGGCCGCTGGAATCCGACCATGACTGGCGCACCATTGCGTTGGTGTGGCGCCGCAACAGCCCGCGTGCCGAAGAATTTAGGATGCTGGCCGAAGATTTCCGCAAGCACCGCAAGTCGCGCTAGTCCCAGCGATCGGCCCGGTCCTGGTCCAGCACGCGTTGTTCGACCCATTGCTCACGTCCGTCGGCAAATTTCTCTCGCTTCCACAGCATCACGGCTGTCTTCAACCGATCGATCAGATATTCGCACGCCGCCAGTGACTCACTACGATGCGGGCTGCTGGCAAGGACGAGGACGATAGTTTCGCCCGGCTTCATGCCGCCAATGCGATGGATCAGCGTCAGCTGGGCAATATTCCACCGTGTCGCCGCTTCACCCGCCAGCTTTTCAAGTCCGGCCAGCGTCATCGCCGGATGGTGATCGAGGAATAATTCGGTGAGCCCGCCATCACCGCGAACCCGTCCGATGAAGCTAGCGCTCGCCCCATGACCCGCGACGTCATGCGCCGCCATTTCCGCCGCAACGTCGATAGTATCGGTCAAAAGCGTGACGCGGATCATCCGCCGGTCACAGGCGGAAACAACGCCACCTCGCGCGCACCGGCAAGGCTGGTTTCAGGACCGACCATGGCTCCATCCATTGCCGCGCGGATGCGAGCGGGGTCGGCAAAGGCCGCAGCACCGCGATCATCGCGCTCTCGCAGCCACATGATCAGATCGCCAATGGTCGCAATCTTCACAACGGGTGTAATCAATTCTTCTGAACATCCCATTCGGTCGCGGACCCAGGAAAAATAACTGAGGCGAATCGCCATTGGCATCAATCCATATGCTTGAGGCCGACACGCAGATAGTCCCATCCGGTTATCAGCGTCAGACCCGCCGCGCCCCACAGCGACCATAAGCCCACGGTTTTGATCCACCCCATCTCGGGCAAGGCTCCGGCAAGTATCAGCGCGCCAAAAGCCACGAGCTGAAATGTCGTCTTCCACTTGGCCAACTGGGTCACTGGCATTGAAACCTGCAAAATAGCCAGAAATTCGCGCAAGCCCGATACGATAATTTCGCGCAACAATATGATCAGCGCGGCGACGACGTGGTAACCGACAATATCGCGCGTAAAAACGAGTAACAGGATGACAGCCGCTATCATGATTTTGTCAGCGATGGGGTCGAGGAACGCCCCCAGCCGCGAAACGGTACCGCGCGCGCGCGCGACATATCCATCAAAATAATCGGTGAGGCCCATCAGACAGTAAAGGCCAAAAGCCAACGCATAATCGATCGGTCGCGGCTGATGGCCCCCGGCATGAACCCCCGGCCACAGCAAAAACAGCAAGATAGGCACCGCCAAAATACGGGATAGAGTCAGGATGTTTGGCAGACTGAGCATGAAACCCCTTTCCTCCCCCTGGTGCCCCACCGTTCCAAATTGGGCTTTGACCCTGCTCCCCCTAGCCGATAAGCCCGCGGCACGACAACCAAATTGGCTGGGTCCAGCCGCGATGTCGAACATGAATTTAAAAGGGTGGGATCCCGTATGACCGGTTCATTTGTGCTGATGAAGCAACGCCGGTTCTTGCCCCTGTTTGCAACGCAGTTTCTCAACGCTTTCAACGATAATTTTTACAAGATGGCGATGGTGATATTGGTCACCTTCACTATTTATCGCGATCCGGAAACCGAAGCGTCCTTCAATGCGCTGGCGGGCGGATTGTTTATCCTGCCCTTCTTCCTTTTCTCGGCACTTTCTGGCCAATTGGCCGACAGTCGCGACAAAGCGGCGATGATCCGGATTATCAAGACGGCCGAAATTGCCATTATGATCGTCGGCGCGACCGGGATCTGGCTGCACAATGTTCCACTGATGCTGCTCGCATTGTTCGCGATGGGCACGCACTCGACTTTTTTCGGGCCAATCAAATATGCGATTCTGCCGCAGCATCTGGACAATGATGAGGTATTGGCAGGGACTGGCTGGGTAGAGGCTGGAACCTATATCGCCATTTTGGCCGGGTCGATTGTCGGTGGGCTGACACCGCCGCATTTTGCGGTACCCGGCATTATCATCGTCGCGATAATCGGCCGCCTGACCGCAAGCTATGTCCCGCCAGCGCCACCCGAAAAAGAGGCGGAAAATCTAGTGATCGACCATAATGTGCTGCGGTCTTCGTGGCAGCTGGTCAATTCCACGATGCATATCCCGCGCTTGTTTCTGGCTATTGTGTCGATCAGCTTTTTCTGGGCCATCGGCGCCATATTGGCGGCCCAATTCCCGCCCCTTGTCAAAAATGCGCTGGCATCGGACAATACCGTTGCGACGATGTTCACAGCCATATTCTCCGTCGGAGTTGCAATCGGGTCGATCATCGTCAATCGCATGCTCAATGGTCATGTCTCCGCGCGCTATTCGCCCGGATCTGTGATTGTTATGGGACTGTTCGTGCTTGACCTATGGTGGGGCGTAAACGGCTGGCAGCATTTCGGTACGGGTTTGATGGACTGGCGGGAATTTCTGTCACTGCGGGCCGGCGACCGGATCATTTTTGATTTGCTGGGCATTTCGGTTGCTGGCGGCATGTTTGTGGTACCGCTCTATGCATTTTTGACCACTACCGTCGCCAAGTCGCAAACCGCGCGCACTATTGCCGCCAACAATATTGTGAACAGCTTTTTCATGGTCGTCGCAACGCTGATCCTCAGCGTATTGATCATGATCGGATTCACAATAGGCGACACATTGCTGATGGTTGCCTTGATGTGCATGGTTTCGTCCATCCTCGCGTGGCGGCTACACAAAGCCTGCGACTGAAAGGGCTCAGCTAAAAAACACGAAGGTCGCGATAAAAAAGACCGCGAAGCTTTGCAGGAACAGCTTGGCGTCATCATAGCTGAACCAGGTTGGCTGGGGTTCGCGATGCGCAGCCAGCGCCTGACGCAATTCGCCTTTCCAGTCAGCGGGCGCACTCAGTCGGGCGACCTGAATCTGTCGCTGATTATAGGCGCGCAAGCGGTCGCGAATGTTTATCCGCGGTTCTGACGAGTAAGAGTCGACGCTGTTCATGCCGCCACGATATGGGGCAATTAAGAATTTGGTAAGGTTAAAAGATCGTTAACGCGACGCCTGTCCCGACATGGCACGCACCCGCACCGGATAACGGTCGCCCACCCCGCTTTGGAATGGCTTACACCGTTGCGGCCGCATCCGGGGGCCCAGACAAAAGCGGATTTCCTCAAGCCACCCCTGCCGGTCGACCTTTATCGATAGCATCGGTGCGGCGACGCCGGGATTGGCGTCGGCAAAAGCTCGGCGAATGACCCCGGCCGTTTGCGCGTTGTTCGAGAAGTTTGACATGTCGGGAAAGCGGACCGCGCGAAATAATATCTCGGCGGCACGAAAATAGGCAGCAGGATAGGGGCTCATGCAAGTGCCGTGCTTGGCCCATTCATGCTGCAACAATTGCGGTGACGGTGTCATGCACAGATGTTTGCGAATAACCGGCGACGGCACGATCTTGGCAGAACGACACCATTGCGGATAGTCGGCGCCTTTCGCCTCGGGCCACAAGCCATGAAGCACCCAGCCGAAATGGCCGTTTTCCCCGCTACATTGAACGCCCTCGCGCGCGCCATTTGGATTGCGCACTGTGGCACAATGTTGCGGCGACCAACTGAGGCTGAGCAGATAACCCGCGATCGGGGTCTTACGCACCGGCTCGCCGCGCCTTGGCTTCTCGGCCCTCGGCACCTTGAGGCGGTCGGGTATGTTGCACGCCAGCGCCTGCGCGTCGGCGGCGGTAGGAATGAGCGCCAGCCCTAGTGCGACACAGCTAAACCAACGCAAAATCAAGGCCGATGTCTGCGGCGGGGGCCGATTGGGTTAACCGTCCGACCGAGACAAAATCAACGCCGGTTTCACCAATGGCGTGGATCGTGTCGAGGCGAACGCCGCCCGATGCTTCGACCGGCACTCTTCCATCAACGAGCCGAACCGATTTGCGAAGATCATCAAGTGACATATTGTCGAGCAGCAAATGGGTCGCGCCCGCGCCCAGCGCCGCTTCGATCTGATCGACGCGATCAACCTCGACAATGATACTTTCTATGCCTGCGGCAACCGCTCGACGCACCGCCTCGTCCACCGAGCCTGCGACCGCGACATGATTGTCCTTGATCATCGCCGCATCGTCGAGCCGCATCCGGTGATTGGTGGCGCCGCCCATGCGCGTCGCATATTTTTCCAAAATCCGCAGACCGGGAATCGTCTTGCGCGTGTCGAGCAGCGTCGCGCCGGTGCCCGCCAAAGCATCGACATAGGTCCGCGTCATCGTGGCGATGCCGGCCAAATGCTGCACCGTATTGAGCGCCGAACGCTCGGCGGTCAGCAAGGCGCGCGCGTTGCCAGATAGTCTCATCAGGTCGCTGCCCGCCTCTACAAATTCGCCTTCACCTACCAATATCTCGATGGTCAATTCGGGCGCGAGGGCGCGAAAAAATCGTTCGGCGATCGGCAGGCCCGCGACAATGATGGCGTCGCGGCTGTCCATCACGCCATTGAAGCAGGCATCAGCGGGAATGGTCGCCATCGATGTGATGTCCCCCCCTTCACCCAGATCTTCAGCCAATGTGGCGCGAACAAAGGCGTCGAGGTCGAAACCGGGCAAAGAAAAATGGGTCATGGAGGATGCGATAAAGATTGGTGGGTGCAAATCAACTTGACGTTTACGTCAACCATGCCCGAGACTAGGCGCTGGAAACATAGCAGGGTCTTTGCCGGGCCCCGGGAGAGAAAAATGAAGTCGCCCATTTGCACCATGCTGGACATAGAATTCCCGCTCCTTGCTTTTTCGCATTGCCGCGACGTGGTTGTCGCAGTGTCAAAGGCGGGCGGTATGGGCGTCTTTGGCGCGGCCTCGCTTCCGCCCGAGCGGCTGGAGGAGGAACTTGCATGGATCGACGCCCATATCGGCGGGCGCCCCTATGGCGTCGACCTGATTGTACCGAACAGTTTTGCCGGCAAGGGCGAAGCGCGCACCGCACCACCCGAAATACCGCAAGAACATAAAGACTTTACCGCCGCGCTGCTCAAGCGCCATGGCGTCAATGACGACGGCGCGACGCTTCCCGCCATGGCGCGCAACAGTTTGGGCGATAATATGCGCGAAGATGGCGCCGCAGCTTTGCTCGAAGTAGCGTTTCGCCATCCGATCAAGCTGATCGCCAATGCGCTGGGCGTTCCGCCTCCACTGATGCTCGAGCTGGCAAAGCGCTTTAATGTACCCGTCGCCGCACTTGTCGGCACATGCGATCATGCGCTGGCACAGGTGCGCGCGGGCGTCGACATCCTCGTCGTCGCGGGCGGAGAGGCTGGCGGCCATTGCGGTGAGGTCGCTACGATGGTGCTGGTTCCCGAAGTCGCGGCCGCAGTTGCAGCAGTTGGCGCGAGCACGCCGATCCTAGCGGCAGGCGGCATCGTAACGGGTCGTCAGATGGCTGCCACAATGGCGATGGGAGCGCATGGCGCTTGGACTGGCTCGGTATGGCTGACCACCGCAGAAGCCGAAACCAACCCAGTGGTAAAGGAAAAAATGCTCATTGCGTCATCGCGTGACACGGTGCGGTCAAAAAGCCGGACCGGCAAACCCTCACGCCAGTTGCGGTCTCCGTGGACCGACGCATGGGAAGCCGAAGGCGCGCCCAAACCGCTTCCCATGCCGATGCAATCGCTGGTCAGCGAACCTGCGCTGCGCAAAATCGACAAACTGGCCGAAGGCGGCCACGAAGGCGCCAAGACGCTGGCGACCTATTGGGTCGGACAAGGCGTCGGATTGATGAACGAAGCCATGAGCGCAGGCCAGGTCGTCCAGCAATTCAAGGAAGACTGGATCGACGCCTGCGCCAGACTGAATGGTTTTTTGGAGGAGTAAAATCCCCCTCTCCCTTCGGAAGCGAGGGGGTATAGTGATAACTCCATTATTACCAACTTTTGACCGCAGTGCTGCGGCTCTCTCAGTGAATGTCTGCTATGGGGTGGTTAGCTGACTGTCTGCTTTTGTCATCACCGCGACCCAAGTTGACGTGCTTCTGGTTCCCATTTCCAGCACAATAATCATCAGAATAGCCAGTGTGCAGCCGCTGTCTTTCCATCATGTTCTATATATGTTCTTATTTTTGGAGAGGTGATTCTGTAGTGGCGGTTACGTTGGAGCCAATTCCCGGGAGCTTTGGCTTGCTCTCGACCGGTGACATCGAAACGGTGCTCACGGTGCCCTACGATGATGATGACCGGTTTTTCGTCGGGTTTAGCGATGGTACGCTTTTGCAGGGCACATACGATGACAACTTAGATGTGGCTGGGAGGTGGCCAAAGAAGGTGCAGGTCTTGTTCGCTTCATCGGCGAAAGCGTGGTGCTTGAATGGAACGCTGAATGGGTAACTGCATCGGTGTACGACGCAAACGTCGTGGAGCCCCAGGTGCCGCAAGCTCTACCTTAGTTCCCGGACCTTGATCGCTGGGCGGCCTAACCGATCAGCAATCCGCCTGCTTCTAACCGGCGGTTATGGTTGCTTTTCGAGCATGAAGTCCCCCCGCAACCAGATTTGCGAGATTGATCACCTATGCGGCTTCCGCATATATCATCACTTCGTAAAACTACTATTGCGCTATCGTGTCTATGAAGTTAACTCTATTTAGGGTCGCCGTTGAAAAATAAAGAATCGCTTTAGCGTTTTTCATTTCCTAGCAATTACGGGGCACCCTCATGAAAGAATTTGGCTTAAAATCAGCCCTTGCTGTGTCGATCGCAGCTTTGGGCTTCGCGAGTACTGCGTCTGCTGAAATACTAACTTTTGACGGAAATATATGTAATGGCGGTTTCGCGTGCATAAATTTCGCATCCATCGACCAGTCTTATGGAGATACTGCCTTCGTCGACGTTCAGACGCGTTATGATAGCACCGGTTCGGCGAGTTCCGCTAATGCGCTACAGTTTTGGAACAGTGATTATAATGAGCTGAGCAATATTGCTTTCGGAACACCTAGCAGCAGCGGGGCTTCGATCTTTTTTGCACCAATTGCTGGATATCAAGTTACGCTCAACTCCTTTAACCTTGGAGCATGGCCCAATAGGATTGGGGCGCCATCTCAATTTACGATTTTTGATGGCACAGGCGCGACGTTGTTTTCATCAGGTCTGATTCAAGTTGGTCAACTGGGTAATCTCTCAAGTTTCTACAATGTAGGACTGACCAGTGCCAACGGCATTGGTCTTTTGTTTGGGCCAGAATCTTATAATGTGGGCGTCGACAATATAAACTTCACTGTAAGCTCCATCGTGAGCAGCGCCGTTCCAGAGCCAGCCACTTGGGCGTTCATGATATTTGGTTTCGGCGCCATTGGAGGCGCGATGCGCCGCCAGCGTAAGGCGAATGTGAAGCTCAGCTATGCTTGAGCGCTAGTCGACAAGTCTTTCCCAAAGCCCTGCTGGAGCAATCTGGCAGGGCTTTTGGTTTGTGCGCTAATGTCCGTTTTCGGCGCTCTATGCAGCTTCTCAATGTCTGCACGTAGGGCGCGAATTTGGGCAGTGGGAAAGACTGCTAGTGGGTCGTTTGCTGGCACAGCGACAAGATCGGCAGTAAATGGCCGGAATGAGGAGGTTTGTGGAATGGCGAGTTTTTTTCGAGACTCTAGAGAAGCGGACACCAGACTAGTTATCGTCGAAGGCTGTTTCTGGAGGTCGTCCGTGACGCTTCACGGAATGTAACCAGCTTTCGCTCACTCTCATCCCACAGGGCGAGACACAGTGATCTAAGTGTTTGACCCATGGTGTACCGGTTCATATTGCGTAGACTGGGATATGCCTTCAGCACCTCGGGAATGCGGTAGAAAGGGATGCGGCTAGCCAAGTGGTGGACATTGTGGACCCCGATGTTGGCAGTGAACCAGCGTAGCACCCGAGGAAGGTCGAGATGAGAGCTTCCATGAAATGCGGCATCGTGAAAGGACCAATTCTCGCTTTTATCCCAATGCGCGTCTTCGAATTGATGTTGAACGTAGAATAGCCATACGCCGACTGAAGCGGCTGCAAGCAGCACAGGAAAGAATACCAAGGCGGTTTCCGCAAATCCAAAGAGGAAAATAAGCGTCGCCAATATGAAAGCGGTTGCAACATTAGTCGCCATCGCGCTCACCCAGTAGGTCCAACCTTCTTTCATCAGCCCAATCGGAAGCCGGTGACGCAGAAGAAAAAGATAGGCAGGGCCAATGCCCAACAGAACAAGCGGATGACGATAAAGGCGGTAGAAGAACCGTTGCGCGCCGGTCTGTTCGTAGAACTCGCGAACAGTCATCATGTCCACATCCCCGGTTCCGCGAGCGTCGAGATTTCCGGTGGCCGCGTGGTGCAGCGAATGCGAACGCCTCCAGCAATCATATGGAGTTAACGTCAGCACGCCAAGCGCTCTACCAATGCAATCATTGCCAGACCTGCTGGGAAGGAACGACCCGTGGCCGCAATCGTGTTGAATCACGAACAATCTAAGCAAGAGAAGTCCCGCCAGCGGTGTCAGCGCTAGGGCGACCAAATAGCCCGCTTCGACAGCGAATAGAATGAGTGCGAACAAGAAAAGAAAGGGCACAAGCGTGACCGCTAGTTCCCACATACTTCGGCCTGGCCGCGAGTCTCTGAATGCGCTCAACTCGCGCATCAGCTTTCGCGGATCGGGCACCGCGTTCTGGACTTTTGTCTGGCAGTCAGCAGCGTCGACACGGCGGCGGTTCTTCGATGGCGCAGAGTTGATCTCGTTGGCGAGGTTATGGCTCAGTATTTTTTACCTTGGAGAGATCACGGTTCAAGCAGCTATACCGCCAGTCGGACATTGTCACGTTAAACTACGAGGTTATCAAAAGGACCAAAAGCTTCTGTATTCACAATGTCTCCTTTCGCAACCAGCGCGGGCGCTAGGCTTGTGACAGCTAGTCCCGCAAATGGGCACTGGCTTTGGGGAACACCCACGACCGCTATGGGGTGATGGGGTGGACGCCCCCCGGCGGCATCGATGTGCCATAGTGGAGATGTTTAACACCTACACCCCATTCCGGCCATTCCCGCCGTCAGCAGAAAATTCTAAAAGCAGTCGATCTGCCCAGTTCTGCGAATCACATGCCAAACCACCCGACTACACATTGTGTAGTCAAATGTTGGTAATAATGGACCTATCACTCCCCCCTCCCTTCGGAAGGGGGAAATAAGGTCAGGCAACGCTAGCTTTGACAATCTTGCCAGGCTCACGCGGCGGTTCGCCCTTGGGCAAGCCATCGACCGCATCCATGCCGTCGATCACTTCGCCCCAGACGGTATATTGACCATCGAGGAAATTGGCATCGTCGAGGCAGATAAAGAACTGGCTGTTGGCGCTGTTCGGGTTTTGCGAACGCGCCATCGAGCAGACACCGCGATTGTGCGGAGCCGACGAAAATTCGGCGGGAAGGTCGGGCAATTTGCTGCCACCCATGCCAGTGCCCGTCGGATCTCCGCCCTGTGCCATAAAGCCGTCGATGACGCGGTGGAAAATCACGTCATCGTAAAAGCCTTCGCCTGCAAGCTGGGTGATACGCTCGACATGCTGAGGGGCAAGATCGGGGCGCAGGCGGATTTTGACATCGCCCGATGACAACGAAAGGGTCAGGGTCTGGTCGGTCATGGAAGCTCCTGTGGCTTTATGGTGAGAAAAAGATGGGCGTCCCATAGCGGGCGAATGCCGCTATGCCGAGGATAAATTGCTCAGGGCCGTTACAGAACGTTGCCATCACGCATCGTGCGGACTAGGGGGAGGCACGGCCTGAAGTCGGCATCCGCCATTAGTAACAGGGAGGACCCCGCGATGGATAAACGCGAAGAATCCCTGAGTGCAAAATTACGCGAGAATGACGAAGACCGCATCATCGCGCCGGTCGATGCAGAAACCGAACTCGACGAAGATGATCGGCTGAAACCCGAATTTGTCCGCGACGTCCTTGAACTCGCCGAAGCGGGCGAACATGATGCGGCGCGCGAGCGGATCGCCCGCCTCCATCACGCCGACATCGCCGATTTATTCGAACTGGTTCCCGAGGAGGACCGCACGCTGCTAGCCAGCGTGATCGGCGACCTGCTCTCCGCAGACGTGCTGTCAGAAATGAACGAGCATGTTCGCGACGGCCTTCTCGACTTGCTTGGCCCCGAACAAGTGGCGGAAATCGCTTCCGAAATGGACACCGATGACGCGGTGGCCATCATCGAGGATATGGAAGCGCATGAGCAGCAAGCGGTGCTCAAGGCGCTCGATCCCGAAGATCGCGCCGCGATTGAAGAAGCCTTATCCTATCCCGAGGAAACTGCGGGCCGCCTGATGCAGCGCGATCTGGTCGCTGTGGCCGAGCATGTGCGCGTCGGCGACGTGATCGACATGTTGCGCGACGATCGCGACCTGACCACTGATTTTTGGGAAATTTATGTCGTCGACCCCACCTATCACCCGGTAGGTGTGTGCCAGTTGAGCTGGATTTTGCGGACCCCGCGCGACATTGCGATCAGCGATGTGATGAAACGCGAACAAACGCTGATTCCGGTCGATATGGACCAGGAAGAGGTTGCGCTACGGTTTCAGAAATATGCGCTGATTTCCGCCGCAGTCGTCGACCCCGGCGGGCGTCTGGTCGGGATGATCACCGTCGATGACGTCGTGCATATCATTCAGGAAGAGGCCGGCGAGGATATCTTGCGGCTGTCGGGCGCGGGCGATGGCGACATTAACGAGCCCATTGCCGAGACATTTCGCGCTCGCGTCCGCTGGTTGATCGCCAATCTGGGCACGGCGCTGGTGGCGTCGTCAATCGTCGGGATTTTTGGCGGCGCGATTGAACAGATGGTAGCGCTGGCCGCGCTGATGCCCATAGTGGCAGGAGTCGGCGGCAATGCGGGCACGCAAACATTGGCGGTGACCGTCCGCGCACTGGCGATGAACCAGCTCACCGACTCGAACAGCTGGCGCGCCGTCTTTCGCGAGATGAAGATTGCTCTTCTAAATGGCAGCACCATCGCATTGATCGCAGGAACCGCGACCGGCCTGTGGTTTGGCAACTGGGGGCTTGGCGCCGTGATCGCGGCAGCCATGATCACCAACATCTTTGTCGCCGGGGTCGCGGGGGTTGCTATCCCGTTGCTGCTCGACCGGCTCGATCAGGACCCGGCGGTTGCGAGCAGCGTTTTTGTGACCATGACGACCAATTCGATGGGCTTTTTGGCCTTTTTGGGACTCGCTGTGGCGAGTGGCTTGACGACCATGGGCTGATTAAGTCTTTGGCTACAAGTCCATTTTTTCAGACTAAGAATCGATCGGAAAATTATTTTTCCCAGTCGCATTTTTTTCGGGAACATTCGTGCGATTAGGTCGTTTTCCATTCGAGCAGCGAAAATATGCCCCCCCGCATTCGCTGCTCGGCAACATGGGCCCGGTCACGTTCCCCTCCCCCCCCTCGGAGCGTGCCGGGCCATTTTGCACCATTATTGCAAAAGGTGATATTCGATGAAGACCTTCGCTTTCCGCTCCATCCTGTTGACGCTGTTTGCCGGAGTCATGCTCGCCGGCTGTGCCACCGTCAAAGGCGCTGGTCGCGACATAGAGTCGATCGGTCAGGCCGGTGAAGACGTCCTTCACTAAGCTATATGAAATGCCTAGCGGTCATCAGGCTTCTGAGGAAGGATCCTCTGAGGCCATTTTGTCTGCCTTTTTGCGGCGGCGCTGGGTAAACCAGATCGCGAACAGCGAAAATTCATAAAGCAGAATTAACGGTACAGCGAGCAGCAGCTGGCTAAGCGCATCGGGCGGCGTGAAAATGGCGGCAACGGCAAAGGCCGCAACAATCATATAGCGCCGCGCTGCAACCATTTGTTCGCGCGACACAATCGCCGAACGTTCCAACAGCATTAGCAGAATCGGCAGCAAGAATGCGATGCCAAATGCCATGATGAACTGCATGATAAAGCTGAGATAATTGCCCACGGATGGCAAGGCTTCCTGCTGGATGCCGCCCATGTCGCCTTGATAGCCGAGCAGAAATTTCAGTGCGATCGGGATCGTGATGAAATAAGCAAAGCTTGCTCCGGCAGCGAAGAGCACCGGTGTCGCCATGATGAAAGGCAATAGCGCCCGCTTTTCCTTGCGATAAAGCCCCGGCGCGACAAATTTCCATAACTGGTTGGCGATAACAGGAAAGGCGATCATCATCGCCGCAAACAATGCCACCTTGATTTCGACAAAAAATGCCTCGAACAACTGGGTATAAATAATCTTGCCCTGCCCTGCCGCGACAAGCGGTTTGACCAGCAAGATGAAAATAGGTTTGGCAAAATAAAGACAGACGCCGAACGCAAGACCAATGGCCACAAAGGACTTGAGCAAACGCGACCGCAACTCGATCAGATGGTCGAGCAGCGGCATTTTTCCGCCGGCGCCCTCCTCATCCGGCGCGGCTTCGGGCGCATCGGGTGCGTCGACCGTCTCCAGCGTCATGGCAGCGGACCGTCCTTGGGCGGGTTCGCGTGGGTTTCAGGGATTTCCTGGCCTTCGTGCACACCGTCGGGGTCGCCATCATTGGCCGGCGTATCGTCAGCGGGCGAATTGCCCGGCGCAATTGCTGCCGGCGGCTCTCCCGTTTCAGTTGCATCGGTCACGCGCGGAAACTCGCGCATGATCGCATCATTTTGTTCGCGCCACTTTCGTTCCAGATCCTCAAGTTCGGCCTCGCGCATCATCGTATCGAGACCCGAACGGAAATGGCGCGCCATGCCGCGCGCTTTGCCGACCCATTTGCCGACAAAGCGCATAGCCTTGGGCAGGTCTTTGGGGCCGATCACCACCAAAGCGACCATCACCACGAGCAACAACTCAGTGGGCGCCACGTCAAACATCGTTCATCTAATCCCTGTACGGGCGACGGAAGTCAGCGCGTTTCTTGATCGCTGGTCGGTGACGGCGTGGGGGTCGCAGGCGGCGGCGCATCAGGCGCACGCTGGCCATCGATATGCTTCATGGGCGGCGGCGGCGTATCGTCGTCAGCCATGCCCTTTTTGAAGCTTTTGAGCCCCTTGGCGACATCGCCCATCATCTCGGAAAAACGGCCTTTGCCAAATAAAAGCAGGACGATCACACCCAGAATAAGCCAATGAATCAGGCTGAATCCGCCCATCAAATTTCTCCTTTCGCTATATTTAGGCTTCTTCGCCGTCTTTTACTAGGTCCAGTTCGCTCATTGCTTCTTCCAAGGCAAGATCGACAGGGTCGAGCAGGCCCGCGGCGCGCAAATCCTCTATGCCCGGAAGATCCTTTCGACTCGCTAGGCCAAAATGCTGAAGGAAAACGTCGCTGGTCTTATAAATCAGCGGCCGCCCTGGCACTTCGCGCCGCCCCGCCGGCGCGATCCATTCGGCCTCCATCAGCACGTCCAACGTGCCTTTTGACGTTTGGACGCCGCGAATGGATTCGATTTCAGCGCGGCTCACCGGCTCATGATAAGCGATGATGGCGAGAACTTCAGCGGCAGCTCGCGATAATTTGCGCGGATCATCACGCTCGCGACGCAGTAAATGTGCCAGATCTGCTGGAGTCTGAAAATGCCATTTCCCGCCACGCTCGACCAGTTCGATGCCGCTGTCGGCATGGCGTAGCGCGATTGTCTCTATGACCATACGCACCTGTGCGGCCGTGATATCCCCTCCTATGCGGTGAGCAATTCCGCGCGGATCGAGCGGCGCGTCGGCAGCAAATAGCATCGCTTCGATAGCGCGCTCGCGGTCGTCGATCATGGTCATGCAGAAGCCGCCTTTAGATAGAGGGGTTCAAACGCCGCCGCTTGACGCAAATCGACTCGTCCCTGCCGAGCAAGCTCAAGCGCCGCGACAAAGCTTGAGGCTACGGCCGAGCGGCGCAGCGGACCATCAAATTCAGGCGGCAAAAATTCCGCAAGCTCGGCCCAGTCGAGCTTGACGCCGATCAGCCTTGCGACATGTTGCAAGGCGGCATCAAGCGTCACGATGGGGCGTCGCTCCACCATATGAACTGCCGGCTCGCTGCGAAGGCGGACCCGGCCATAGGCAGATAAGATATCATAGAGGCTGGCATCCCAGCGTCGCACCCGCACGTCGCGCAATCCCTCTGGTTTCATCCGCAAAAACACGTCGCGGTCCAAGCGGTCGCGCGCGAGCAGCCGCGCCGCCGCTTCGCGCATCGCCGCGAGCCGTTGCAGCCGCAGTTGAAGACGCAACGCCAGTTCATCGGGTGAGGGATCCTCCATCGGATCCTTGGGCAGCAACAACGCAGATTTTAGATAGGCCAGCCACGCCGCCATCACGAGATAATCGGCCGCCATCTCTAGCTTGAGCGCGCGCATTTCGGTGATGTAGGTCAAATATTGTTCGACCAAAGCCAAAATCGAAATCTGGCGCAGATCGACCTTTTGATTGCGCGCCAGCGTCAATAGCAGATCAAGTGGCCCCTCCCAGCTATCGAGCGATAAGAGCAGCGCATCTTCGGTCTCGCTCGGCGCAGGCGCAAGATCATCGTCGAAAGGCAGACGCTCGACCACGTCGCTCATGCCAGCGCCAGCAAGGCGTCGCGTTGATCGACCAGAGCTGCAAAACCGCGCTCCTGACGCGCGCCGGCGATGCGTTCCATTGCGCCTTCCAGCCGGGCCCGCGATTCGGCACTGATCGAACCGAGGATCTGGGCCATGCCGACCATATCGTCCATTTTGGCCCAACAATTGAGCGCTATGTCACAACCTGCGGCAATCGCGGCGGCGGCGCGTGAGGGAACATTCCCGCTAAGCGCTTCCATATCGAGGTCATCGGTCATCAGCAGGCCATGAAAACCGATGCGTTGGCGGATGATGGTTTCGATGACCGTCGACGACAGCGTGGCCGGCCGGGCGGCGTCCCAGGCGCTGAACACCACATGGCAAGTCATCGCCATGGCCGCGTCGCGTAATGCGGCAAAAGGGGCGAGATCGTTGCGCAAGTCGGCATCCGATGCCGTCACCACCGGTAGCGCTTTATGCGTGTCGAGCATCGAGCGGCCATGACCTGGAATATGTTTGACCACCCCCAGCACGCCGCCATCTTGCAACCCGCTCAAAATGGCGCGGCCTAGCGCGGCGACGCGCATCGGTTCGCTGCCCAGCGCGCGGTCGCCGATGACGTCGCTAGCGCCAGGCTGGCGAACATCGAGCAGTGGCATGCAATCAACCGTGATGCCTACCTCCGCCAACATCACCGCAAGCGCCATCGCATTCAGCCGCGCCGCCTCTATCGCGCTGGCCGGCGCGCGTTCGTACAACGCATCAAAGGCGGCACCACTTGGGAAGCTGGGCCATTCGGGGGCCTGCATCCGCGCGACGCGACCGCCTTCCTGATCGATTAATATAGGAAGGTTCGTCACTCCATGCAGTGCCCGCAATTCATCAGTGAGCGCGCGCAACTGGTCGCGGTTCGCGATATTGCGACCAAAGAGGATATAGCCGGCGGGTTCACAGTCGCGGAAAAAGGCGCGCTCGTCTTCGGACAGCGTCAGCCCTGCCATGCCGAAGATTGCTGGTATCATCCTGCGTCAGCCTCCACCGATCGCAGCGCGAAAAAATGCCGCGATTTCTGCCTCGTCATGCCACAGCCTTGCGGGCGGACCAATGATGATTGCGGCCAAATGCGCCGTTTCAGCGAACGACAACGCAATTTTCGCCAGCGACACGCAATTTTCCGCACAGGCTGGTCGCATTGGCCGCTGAACCGGCGGCAGCGCGCAAGCGATAGACGGTGCCTCCGTCAAGCGCTGTCGACGACACCGACCTGTTGAGGTCCGCGAGAAAGGAAAAGCGCTTGGACAGTGACGACCAGGCTTTGTTCGCACTCGCCTCGCTGCTGAAGGCGCCAAGCTGGATCATGCCTGTACCGCTCGCGGCGGGCGTCGCAGTTGGAGCGGCGGCCTTGTCGGTTGGTGCAGCCTTGGCATCCTTCGCGACTGCTTGCTCTTTGGCGGCCTTGGCAGCCTTGGCCTGCGCTGTCACCGCCGGCTCTTCAGGCAGGCGCGAAGGATCGACGCGGCCTGCCGGTTCCGCGCCCTCTGTCGCAGCAAAACTGGCATCGCCCTCGCCTTCAAAAACCTTGGCATCGTCGCTTTCGGGAGAAACTTTATAATCTCCAGCCTGCGCGGCAATCAGCTCAGCGTCGCCGCGTGCTCCGCCATTTTGAACCCACCACAGTCCGCCGATCACAGCCGCGATCAACAGCAAGCCCCCAACCACGAGCAGCAAGAGCCGCGAGGGAGATACTGCGTCGCCGTCTTCATAATCGTCGGCGGCTTCCAACCATGGCAGACGATCTTCGTCCGCTAGGTCGAATTTTTCCTCATTTTCGATGGCGGGATTCTCCTGATCCGCATTTTCCACGTCGTTATTCTTGTCCTTACCCTTTGGCATCACACCATCTCCTCGAGCGCATCCACCCCCATCAGGTGCAGCCCATTGCGGATAACCTGCCCGATTCCATCGGCCAAATAAAGGCGCGTTGCAGTCATTTCGGCATCATCGGTCAAAATGACCCGCGCTTCGGGGCGATCATTGCCCATATTCCACCAGCCGTGAAATGCCGCCGCCACTTCGCCAAGGAAAAAGGCGATACGGTGCGGTTCGCGATTTACGGCCGCCGCTTCGACGATTCGCGGGAATTGCGCGAGCAATTTCACCAGCGCCAGTTCCTCGTCGTCGAGCCGCCCCGGTGCGGGGGGAGGCAGCGCCATCCCGGCCTCTGCGACCTTGCGCTTGAGCGATGAGATCCGCGCATGGGCATATTGAACATAGAAAACCGGATTATCGCGCGAGGCCTCGACCACCTTGGCAAAGTCGAAATCCATTTGCGCATCGGCCTTGCGGGTCAGCATGGTAAATCGCACCGCATCTTTGCCAACCATGTCCACAATATCAGCCAGCGTGACGAAGTTGCCAGCGCGTTTGGACATTTTGAAGGGCTCGCCATTTTTGAGCAGGCGAACCATCTGGACGAGTTTGACATCAAATTTGGTCGTGCCGCCGGTCAACGCAGCCACTGCAGCGCGGATGCGCTTTACCGTCCCTGCATGATCAGCACCCCAAATATCAATAAGTTCGTCGGCGCTTTGCGCCTTTTGATAATGATAGGCGAGGTCTGCCCCAAAATAGGTCCAGCTGCCGTCCGATTTCTTGATCGGACGATCCTGATCGTCACCAAATTGCGTCGAACGGAACAGCGGCAGCTCCACCGGCTCCCAATCTTCAGGCGTTTCGCCTTTGGGCGCCGCGAGCACCCCGTCATAGACGAGACCATCGGCACGGAGCCGCGCCTCGGCGGCAGCGGGTTTGCCTTCGGCCTGCAAAGCCGCCTCGGACGAAAATAGATTATGATGGATGCCTAGCTTGGCAAGATCAGACCGGATCATGTCCATCATCGCGTCAACCGCCATGGTGCGGAACAGAATGAGCCACTCCGATTCAGGCGCGCCGACATAACGGTTGCCATATTTGCTCGCGAGCGCCGCGCTGACCGGTTTAAGATAATCGCCGGGATAGAGTCCGTCGGGGATAGCTCCGATATCTTCTCCCAGCGCCTCGCGGTAACGCAGGTGAACCGATCGCGCGAGGACATCGACCTGCCCGCCCGCATCATTGACATAATATTCGCGGGTTACGGCATAGCCCGTAAATTCAAGCAACGCCGCTAGCGCATCGCCTACCACCGCACCGCGGCAATGGCCGACGTGCATCGGGCCCGTCGGATTGGCGGAGACATATTCGACGTTGACGCGCCGCCCCTGCCCCATCGACGAACGGCCATAATTGCCATTTTCGGCATGAATTAACGCCAGCTCACTACGCCAGCTTTCATCGACGAGCCGCATATTGATGAATCCGGGGCCCGCGACACTCGCCTCGGTCACTTCGGCAAGGCCCGCCAGTTCGGCAACCAACAGCTCGGCGAGTGCGCGCGGATTGGCACCTGCGGGCTTGGCGAGAACCATCGCAGCATTGGTCGCAACATCGCCATGCGCAGGATCGCGCGGCGGCTCGACGCTGATGTTGCTACGATCCAGCCCCGCAACGATGTCGCCGCGCGCGGCCAGCGCATCAAGCGCGGTACCAATATGGTCGGAAAAACGGCTGAACAGTGTCAAAGGAATAACTTTCGCACGGAAAATGGGCTGTATCGGCCCCTAACGCAGCTTTGGACTGGCGAAAAGCCCCACCCGAGGAGAACTGCCAGGCAGCGCCGGCGGCGACGGCGCCGACAGTCGTCCTGCTGGCAAAGGAATTTGGGTGCGTTGGACCCGCACCGTCCCGCTATCGCCGGACGTTATATTCCAGCTGGTCCTGCGTCAGTTGAAAGCCGACAAGCAGTTCAAAGCTCGCGCGCTGTACGGCGGCCCGCACTTCGGGAAGCGTTAACGGATCGATAGCTGCATCCTGATCGCCGGCCTTGCGCTTGCGGGTAATACGTTCGCGGATATCCTCGGGCAGCGTCGCCGCGGCGCGGTCGATATAGGCCGCAGCCTGAGCATGGCCAGTTCCGCGCACCTGTCCCTCGGCAAAGCTCACATTGACGTTACCCAGCCGCTTGGCCACCACCGCTGTTCCACCCTGCACCACGGTCGAAAAATAAGGAAGGGCCACAGTTCTTGCCGGACCCGCGTCTCGGCGCGTTGCGATGACGTCGAAATCAGCGAGCATATAGACCTTCTCGCCTGTGTCGGCCTCGTTGCACTGCTGCGTCAGATGGGTGATCGACGCGACAACGTCGATGGCGCGCGAATCGCGGCTTGTTGGCGGATCAAACAGCGTAACATCGCCCGTTTGCATTGGAATCGCGACCGCCGGACAGGCCGTCCGTACCGCCTGAATGCCGACACCCGCCGCCGAAATATTGAGCTGATTCTTGTCAGCACACCCCGCAACAAGCATCAGCGCCATGGCACCGCCCAACAAGGCGACTGTTGATCGGGGCAGAGACGCATTGAATGTCATGATGATGGGGCTTTCCAAACGAACTAGCCGGTTAGGCAAAGGGGTCAGAGGCGAAACGTCACGCCTCCATGCGCGCCGCTTCTTATCGGGGCGATGAACGCGGCGCAACGGGAACGAAGCCGCTTTACGCTTAGCGGACGCCTGCGCTAGAGCGAATGCATTATGAATGCTCCCCTTGAACCGACCCCGCCACCCGTATCAACCACGCCGCGTCTTTCCGTTTTAGTGGCGGCTCCGCGCGGGTTTTGCGCCGGTGTCGACCGTGCCATCCGAATCGTCGAATTGGCGATCGAGCGCTATGGCGCGCCGATTTATGTCCGGCATGAAATTGTTCACAACCGCTATGTGGTTGATTCGTTAAAAGCATTGGGCGCCATTTTTGTCGAATCGCTCGATCAGGTTCCCGAAGGCACGCCGGTCGTATTCAGCGCCCATGGCGTGCCCAAGGCCGTTCCAGCCAAGGCTGAAACGCGGGGACTCGATTATATCGACGCGACTTGTCCGCTGGTCTCCAAGGTCCATCGCCAGGCTGAGCGCAACCATGATGCGGGGCGTCACATTATTTTTGTGGGTCATGCCGGACATCCCGAAGTTATCGGCACATTAGGGCAATTACCACCAGGGTCGATGTCACTGGTCGAATCGGTTGATGATGTTGCTGCGCTCAATCCGCCCGATCCCGAAAAACTTGCCTTTCTCACTCAGACGACTTTGTCGGTCGATGACACAAGCGACATTCTGACTGCCTTGAAGCACCGGTTTCCCGGGATAGTCGGTCCGCGAGGAGAGGATATTTGTTATGCCACCTCGAACCGGCAGGCAGCCGTCAAAGCTATTGCGGGCCGGTGCGACCGGATGTTGGTCATCGGTGCACCCAATAGTTCCAACAGTCTGCGATTGGTTGAAGCGGCCGAGCGGCTAGGAACGCGGGCACATCTCGTGCAACGCGGCGCCGATATTGATCCTGCATGGCTGACTGGCATTAAAACTTTGGGGATTACCGCGGGGGCAAGTGCACCCGAAACATTGGTGCGCGAAGTGATCGACTGTGTCGCGCAGCTTCGTCCCATCGACGAAGAAATTGTCGTCACTGCCGAAGAGAATATGATCTTCAAGCTACCGCGCGGGCTGGACCCCGTGATGACGGGCTCTTAGCCTCAATGGCTGTGTATACGCAGGTCGAACCCGATGATCTGGCGGAACTTATCGCCCGTTTTGATATTGGCACCATCCTGTCATGCAAAGGCATTGCAGAAGGGGTGGAAAACAGCAATTTCCTGCTCGAAACGACCGCGGGCCACTATATCCTGACGCTATATGAAAAGCGGGTGCAAGCAGATGATTTGCCCTTTTTCGTAGACCTGCTCGACCATTTGGCGGCGAGCCACTGCCCTGTCCCTGCAATGCTTCGAGATAAGCGGGGCGAGGCCGTGCAGCAGATTTCGGGGCGCGCCGCCTGTATCATCCAGTTCCTGCCCGGTATTTCGCTGACCACGCCATCGCCCGCACAAAGCGCGGCCGCAGGCGCAGCTCTCGGCACCATGCACCGCGCCCTTCAGCATTTTGACGGCAAGCGTGCCAACAGTATGGGCCACACTATTTGGAGAGCGATTGCCCAGGCCACGGGAGACCTCGACGCGGTACATCCGGGATTGCAGGCCATCGTCGATGCTGAACTGGATCATATCGAAACGCACTGGCCGCAGATGCTGCCCGCGCATGTCATCCATGCCGACCTGTTTCCCGACAATGTCCTGATGCTGGGCGACGAGGTGACGGGATTAATCGACTTTTATTTCGCGGCCAGCGATTTTCGCGCTTTTGATGTGGCAATTACTCATGCCGCCTGGACGTTCGATTCCAGCGGAGAGCATTGCGATCCTGCGCGCGCACAGGCTCTGATGCGCGGCTATTTGGGCGAGATTGACCTGTCGGATAAGGAACAAGCAGCCTTGCCGCTGCTGGCGCGCGGGGCGGCTTTGCAATTCTTGCTGACGCGGGCTCATGACTGGGTCCACACGCCAGCCGACGCACTGGTAACGCGCAAGGACCCTGCCCCCTTCCTGGCTCGTCTGCGACGCTATCAGGCCGACGATGCCGCCAGCCTGTTCCTGCTCAAATGATTGAGGCCAACCGCAAAACCGTCGTCGTCGCGACCGATGGCGCCTGCAAGGGCAATCCCGGCCCAGGCGGATGGGGCGCCGTTCTGCGTTGGGGAGAGGTTGTCAAAACCTTGTCCGGCGGCGAGCCGGACACAACCAATAATCGAATGGAAATGATGGCGGCGATCGAAGCCCTTGCGGCGCTAAAGCGTGGCTGTCGCGTCGAATTGTCAACCGACAGCGTCTATGTCCGCGACGGCATCACCAAATGGGTCCATGGCTGGCAAAAAAATGGCTGGCGCACGGCATCGAAAAAGCCGGTAGCCAACGCCGATTTGTGGCAGCGGCTCATCGACGAAGCCGCGCGGCACACGATTGAATGGCTATGGGTCAAGGGTCATGCCGGTCATCCCGACAATGAAATCGCCGACCAGCTGGCGAGCGATGCCGCGCTAGCTGTGATGCGGAAAAGCCGCGCCGCAATCTGACCCCGTCGGCCCCATTGATCGACGGGCGAGCAACATAAAAAAAGGGCCGGAGGGAAAAATTTCCCGTCCGGCCCTTTTTTTGGTGGCGATTAAGCCCTTATTTCTTGGCAGCAGGCTTTTTTGCTGCAGCTTTGGCGGCTGGTTTAGCAGCTGCTTTGGCCGGTGCCTTTTTCGCAGCCGGCTTGGCGGCAGCTTTTTCTTCTGCCTTGGCAGCAGGTTTTTTGGCTGCCGCTTTTTTAGCGGGAGCGGCCTCGGTCTTCTCAGCCTTGGCAGCGGGTTTTTTCGCCGCAGCCTTTTTCGTCGCCGGCTTGCCGCCATGATCATGACCGCAATCGGGACCATGGACATGATCGTCTTCGGCTTCGATCTCGGCTTCGATTTCGGCGCGGGTGACTTCGCGGTCGGTTACTTCGGCCTTGTCGAAAAGAAAGTCGACGACCTTATCTTCATAGAGCGGAGCGCGCAGCTGAGCGGCAGCTAGAGGGTCCTGCTGCACATATTCGATGAAGCGATCACGGTCTTCAGGGCGGTATTGCTGCGCGGCCTGCATGATGAGACGCTGCATTTCCTGATTGCTGACCTGAACCCCATGCGCCTGCCCGATTTCGGACAGCAACAAGCCAAGACGAACGCGGCGGACCGCGATGTCATGATAATCGTCTCGGTCGGCTTCCATCTCGGCCTTCGCAGCTTCGGGATCGGCTTCCTGCGCCGCTTCCTGCTCCAACTGTTGCCATATCTGGTTGAACTCGGCCTCGACCATCGTCGGGGGCACGTCAAAATCATGATTGGCGGCGAGCTGGTCGAGCAGCTTGCGCTTCATATGGGTGCGCGTCAGGCCGTTATGTTCTTGCTCGACTTGATCCTTCATCAGCTCTTTGAGCTTGTCGAGGCTTTCAAGACCAAGCGATTTGGCGAATTCATCGTCAATCTTGGTGTCGGCCGGAACCTTGACTTCCTTCACCGTCACGGCGAATTCAGCCTTAGCCCCTTTCAGGTCGTCGACGGGATAATCGTCAGGGAAAGTCACTTTCACCGTCTTGGCATCACCGGTTTTCGCGCCGATCAACTGGTCTTCGAAACCCGGGATCAGCTGACCCGAACCGATTTCGACTGCCATATCTTCGCCGGTACCGCCGTCAAAGGCCACACCATCGACCGAGCCGGCGAAATCAATGATCAACTGATCACCAGTTGCCGCCTTCTTGGTCTTGGGTGCGGTTTCAAAACGCTTCATTTGCGCAGAAAATTCTTCGATCTTGGCCATGACAGCCTTGTCTTCAACCGGAACTGTCAGTCGCTCGAGCTTGATCGCGTCGATCGACGGTGCCTCGATTTCGGGCAGCACTTCCAGCGCAACCGACACGTCGGCGTCCTTGCCGCTTTCATAATCATCGGCCAGCGTCACCGCAGGCTGCAGCGCGGGGCGCAGCTTCTCTTTGGTCATGAGCGCATTGACGCTGTCATTGATCGCCTTGTTCAGCGCATCGGCCGACAAAGCCGGGCCATGCATCTTGCGGATCAGGTTCGGCGGCACCTTACCAGGCCGAAAACCGGGCATACGCACGGTCGGGGCAATGGTTTTCACCTCGTCATCGATGCGCGCATCGATATCCTTGGCGGTGATGGTGAGGCGGTATTCGCGCTTCAGGCCTTCGTTCAGCGTTTCGACGGTCTTCATTGCCTTGCTTCTATCCTTACTCAAAATCCTGGGTCGACAGGTCCGTCCAGTTAGGTGGCGATGGGAAGAACCCATCGTCCACAAACTGGTGCGGGCGAAGGGACTCGAACCCCCACATCTTGCGATACTGGTACCTAAAACCAGCGCGTCTACCAATTCCGCCACGCCCGCAGGAGCTGTCAGCCGGTTGCACTAAGACAGACGCGGAGACCGCGCACGCCCGTGCGGGCCGCGCGGCGCTATAGCAGACAGGCGAACAAGGGCAAGAGGCGGAACGTCCAGCTGCGTCACACGTTGGACCAACAAGGAGACCCCCAATGAACCAGAGCCAGGACCCCAAACCAAAGCCGGACCGCATCGAACCCGCGTCGCCGCCCGAACACCCCATCACCCCAAGCCCGACGGAAGATCCTGCGGGTCAGCCGCTCGAAGTGCCCGTTAGCCCTGGAGGCGACGAAGATCACCCTGGTCGCGGGCCCAGCGAAATCCCGTCACAGCCGCCTCAAACGCCGCAACGCGAGATTTAGCGCTACCGGCGCTTGACCGGCGCCTCCCCTGACGCAACAATCGCCAAGGGGAGAAAAAATGCGACCTTGGATTTGGACGCTTGGCCTTTTGCTAGCGCTTTCGTCAACGCCGGCGGCCGCCACCGGTGACGTGCCCTCCATCATTTATAGCGGCGGTACGATCATCACGATGGATGGTAATAGGCCGCAGACGGTCGAAGCGGTCGTGGTACACGACGGCAAAATCATCTTCACCGGCTCTGCGGCTGAGGCCAAAAATCGTGCCGGACCTGACGCGCAGCTCCATAGTCTGCGTGGCGCTACGATGCTTCCCGGATTTATCGATGCCCATTCGCACTTTGCGCTCGCCATGCAAGCGGCGAGCGGGCTTGACCTAACCGATCCTGCCCTGCCGCCCGTAACCGACATCGCCAGCCTGACCAAAGCGCTGCGCACATATGTTGCCGTCCATGCTGTTCGGGAAGGCCAATGGGTCATCGGTTGGCAATATGATCAGGACAAGCTTGCCGAACACCGCCACATCACGCGCGACGAAATTGATGCTGTCCTGCCCAACCATAAAGTGCTTCTGCTCCATGTCTCCTTGCACGGCCTCGTCGCCAACAGCGCAGCTCTGAAAGCGGCGGGAATTGAGGATAGTAGTCCGGTTCCACCGGGCGGCATCATGCCCCACGATTGTCAAGGCCGTCTGACCGGCCTGCTCTTTGAAAAAGCATCCTATCTGATGCTGCCGCATTTGCCGCAGCCCACCGAGGAGCAAAGGCTCGCCGCGCTCGAGATCGCGCAAAACCATTATTTTCGTGAAGGCTTCACCCATGCTCAAGAAGGCGCGACGCAGCTTGCGGATATGACCTTTCTGACCAGCGATTCAGCGCGCTCCAAGCTCAAGATCGATCTTGCAATCCTGCCTTTTCATACCGGACTCGACGCGTTGCTCGCCAATCGCACGATCAAGTTCGGAGAATATCATGGTCATGTGAAGTTGCAGGGGATAAAATTTGTTATCGACGGCTCCCCGCAGGCCCGCACCGCCTTTTCGACCCGCGCCTACGCCTTGGGCAGCCCCGAAGGCGTTCATCCCTGGTTCGCCCAGCCGACCATGGACGAAAGCGAATTTCAGGCCAAAGCCAAACAAGTCTATGATCGCGGCTGGCAAATATTCGTCCATGCAAATGGCGATGCGGCCATCGACATGGCAATCCGCGCCTTTGACACGCTCGGCATTAAAGCAGCCGACGACCGCCGCCCTGTCGTCATCCATTCGCAATTCATGCGCCCCGAGCAGATTCCAGCCTATGTTCGCATCGGCGTTGGCCCTGCCTTCTTCACCAACCACACTTATTACTGGGCCGACACCCACCTCACAAATTTCAACAAGAAGGTCGTCGATTTCATTAGCCCGATGCGCGCGGCAAAGGATGCGGGTCTGGTTATTTCAAACCACAGCGACCATCCTGTCACACCGCTCGACACACGCTTTCAGCTCTGGACGTCAATGGCGCGAATTTCCAAGGCAGGCGCCGTTATCGGCCCCGCTCAGCGGCTCGACGCCTATAGCGCGGTGCAGGCGTTAACCACCGGTCCTGCGTGGCAAATCTTTGAAGAAGGTCGCAAGGGCCGCATCAAAGCCGGCCTGCTCGCCGATTTCGTTATTCTCGATAAAAATCCGCTGACCACGCCGGTCGACGACATTCGCGGCATCAACGTGCTGGAAACGATCAAAGAAGGTGAAAGCGTGTGGAAGCGAGGCCGTTGATGCTCGTGCGACTTCGCTAGCCCAGCGCCTTCTTCAACAATTGATTCACAACCTGCGGGTTGGCCTTGCCCTGCATTGCTTTCATCGTCTGACCAACGAAGAAACCGAACAAAGCTTCCTTGCCGCCCTTATATTGCGCGACCTTATCGGCATTGTCGGTCAAAATTTTAGCAATTACCGCCTCGATAGCGCCGGTGTCGCTCGTCTGCTTGAGCCCCTCGCGCTCGACGATCGCAGCCGCTCCATCGCCCGTTTCTAGCATTTTTTCGAACACCGGTTTGGCGATGGTGCCCGAAATCGTACCGTCGGCGACAAGACCAAGCAATTCGGCGGCAGCCTCGGGACTCACCGGCGAATCGCTGATGTCACGGCCCATGCGGTTGAGCGCGCCGAACAATTCGCTCGTCACCCAATTGGCAGCGGCGGCTGGCTTGACGCCTGCTGCGCGACCCAGATCAATCAGTGTGTCGAACCAGCGCGCCGCCTCAACCTCAGCGGTCAGCACATCGGCGTTATAGGGGCTGATCCCTTCTGCCAGATAGCGATCGCGCTTGGCATCGGGCAATTCGGGCAAAGATTCGCGGCACTCGGCCAGAAAATCTTCTTCGAGAATGAGCGGCAACAAGTCGGGATCGGGGAAATAGCGATAGTCATGTGCGTCTTCCTTGGACCGCATCGACCGTGTTTCGCCGCGATCAGGATCGTAAAGCCGCGTTTCCTGCACGACCGTGCCGCCGCTCTCGATCAGTTCAACCTGACGCTTCGCCTCGCCCTCGATCACCGCCATGACAAAGCGCACCGAGTTCACATTCTTGGTTTCGGTCCGCGTGCCCAGATCGTCGCCGGGTTTGCGCACGCTGACATTGACGTCGGCGCGCATCGAGCCTTCCTCCATATTGCCGTCGCACGACCCGACATATCGCAGAATCGCGCGCAATTTGCGCACATAGGCTCCGGCTTCAGCGGGTGAAGTCATGTCGGGTTTCGACACAATTTCCATCAGCGCCACCCCACAACGATTCAAATCGACGTAGGACATGGTTGGATGCTGATCGTGCATCAATTTACCGGCATCCTGTTCGATATGGATACGCTCGACCCCGATAATTTTAGGCGCAGCGATGCCAGCCTTCTCGTCTGCCTCGATGGTTAGCGAACCTTCGCCGACAATCGGATGATAGAGCTGCGATATCTGATAGCCCTGCGGCAAATCGGCATAGAAGTAATTTTTACGGTCAAATCGCGAATAGGTGTTGATCTGCGCCTCGATCGCCATGCCGGTCCGCACCGCCTGGCGAACGCACTCACGATTCGGCACAGGCAGCATGCCAGGCATGGCTGCGTCGATGAGTGATACTTGTGAATTGGGTTCGGCCCCAAACGCTGTCGCAGCACCCGAGAACAGCTTGGCATTGGTGGTGATCTGGGCGTGGACTTCGAGTCCGATCACGACCTCCCATTCGCCCGTTTCGCCCTTGATGCGATAGTCGCTCATTTTACCACCATTTCTCTGCGCGCGCACTGAAGCCCGCCCGTTCTTCAATCGCCAGTCCCGCATTGAGCACGCCCTGCTCGTCAAATGCTTTGCCGATAATCTGGAGCCCCAGTGGCAGGCCTTCGCGGTTGAGCGCGGCAGGCACCGACATCGCAGGAAGCCCCGCCAAACTGGCGGGAACTGCGAACACGTCGTTCAGATACATTGCCAGCGGATCGTCGCTCTTTTCGCCCAGCCCGAACGCAGCGCTCGGCGCGGTTGGCGCCAAAATCACGTCGCATTGCGTAAAGGCCGCGTCGAAATCGCGCGAAATCAGCGTCCGCACCTTTTGCGCCTGCGTATAATAGGCATCATAGAAACCGGCCGACAGCACATAGGTGCCGATCATAATCCGCCGCTTGACTTCTGGTCCGAAACCGGCGGCGCGGGTCGCGGCATACATATCCTGCAACCCTGCGCCTTCGGGCAAGTCGCGCAGACCATAACGCACCCCGTCATAGCGCGCGAGGTTCGACGAGGCTTCGGCGGGCGCGATGATATAATAAGCCGGTAACGCATATTTGGTGTGCGGCAGGCTGATGTCGACAACAGTTGCCCCCGCATCCTTAAGCATCGCAATTCCTGCGTCCCACATCGCGGCAATGTCAGGGTCGATGCCGTCGAGGCGATATTCCTTGGGAACACCGACTCGCTTACCTTTCAAATCACTCGATAATGCCGCTTCCCAATCGGGCACAGCCACGTCAAGGCTGGTCGCGTCCTTGGCGTCAAAGCCCGCCATAACATTCAGCATGATCGCACAGTCACGGACGTCGCGCGCCATCGGGCCTGCTTGATCGAGCGAGCTTGCGAACGCGACCACACCCCAACGCGAGCAGCGGCCATATGTCGGCTTGATGCCCGAAATCCCTACAAAGGCTGCGGGCTGGCGGATAGAGCCTCCGGTGTCGGTTCCCGTCGCCGCCGGGCATAAACGCGCAGCGATTGCCGAAGCGCTGCCCCCCGAGGATCCGCCGGGAGCAAGCGCTGCATTGCCACCGTCCTGGCGCCGCCAAGGCGAAATCACATTGCCGAAATAGCTGGTCTCGTTCGACGATCCCATCGCGAACTGGTCCATGTTGAGTTTGCCCAGCATCCCCGCGCCCGCGTCCCACAATTTTGCCGACACAGTCGATTCATAGCGCGGAACGAAACCTTCCAAAATATGGCTGGCCGCGGTGGTCTGGACGCCGCTCGTGCAGAATAGATCCTTCATGCCGATCGGCACGCCCGACAAAGGCTTCAGCGTTCCGGCAGCCCGGTCGGCATCGGCCGTTTTTGCGGCATCGACCGCCATTTCGGGTGTTTCGACAATGAAGGCGTTGAGCGCCTTAGCCGCTGCGATGTTGGCGTTGAACGCCTCGGCGACTTCGACAGCGGAAAAATCACCGTCGCGCACGCCATTGCGGATAGCTGCGACGGTTAGGTTGGTTAGATCTGTCATCATTCGATCACTTTCGGAACACCGAAAAATCCATGCTGCGGCGAAGGCGCATTGGCCAGCACATCCTCACGGCGACCGCCGCCGGTCAACGGGTCGGCATCAACCACATCGTCGCGCAGCCGCAACTGGTTGGGGATGACCGCTGTCATCGGCTCGACGCCGGTCACATCAACTTCGCCCAATTGTTCGACCCAACCCAAGATATTGTTGAGTTCGGGCTCCAACGCCGCAGCTTCCGCATCGCTGATCGCGATGCGCGCCAGCGACGCAATTTTCTTCACTCTTGCCTGATCGATTGTCATGACCATCCTGTCTTCATCAAGCCGCGCCGCTAGCACCCTGCCCCAGCGGCTTCAAGACGCTCGACATCATGAGCTAGTGTCTTTCTTCATCGCAGCCAAGCAGCCCACCATCGATTGGGCGCTTGTTTCGCGAGCAAAGGCGCGCCAAAAGCTGCGCGCATCCCCTCCCCTTGCTTATGGAGCCCAACTTGGCCCGCAAATTTCTATATTTGATTGCCGCGATCATCCTGCTCATTTTTGCAGGCGGCGTTGCCTATCAGCTTTATCCGGGCTGGTTCGGGCGCGTTGCCTTTGTCCCCAGCGCCGATTTCAAACCGCAAAGCGCGCCCGCGCCCAATGCTTATGACGACCTCGCAAGCTGGCTCGCACGCCCCGGCGTCGAACCCGATCTGTCGGCATGGCGCCCCGCGCCTGTCACTTCCGCCGCTCTGTCCCCCGACAGCGCAGAGGCGCAGGCGGGTGATGCCTTTGTGGCGGGCGGCAACGCGACCCCGTCGTCAGATGCTACCTCCATAGGCGACGCCGCCATATTTTTCATCCATCCGACGAGCTATTACAGCCGCAAAAGCTGGAACGCACCGCTCGACGACCGCGACGCCAATCATCGCGCCGCGTTATTTGTGCGCGGTATGGCCAGCGCTTTTGGCGATGCCGGAGAGATTTGGGCACCGCGCTATCGCCAGGCCACTTTGGGCGCTTTCCTGGCCACTGACCGCGTCACGGCAGGCAAGGCCATCGACGCCGCCTATCAGGACGTCGCCCAAGCCTTTGACGCCTTCATGGCCGCGCAGCCCAAGAACAAACCGATCATTCTTGTCGGTCATAGTCAGGGCGCGCTACACTTGACCACCCTGCTCAAGAACAAGATCGCCGGCACCGCGCTCGCGAAGCGTGTTGTCGCCGCCTATGTCATAGGCTGGCCGATTTCGATTGATACCGACATGGCGGCATTTGGCCTGCCTGCATGCCAGACTCCCGATCAGGATCATTGCATCCTGTCCTGGCTCAGCTTTGCCGAGCCTGCCGATCCGTCGATGGTCCTTAATGCCTATGACAGCACCATCGGGAATGACGGAAGTCCGCGGCGCGGCACGCGGATGTTGTGCACCAACCCGCTCACCGGCACCCCTGACACTGCAGCCGATGCCGACGCCAATCTGGGGACGCTCAAACCCAATCAGGGTTTTACCAAGGGCGAACTCATCGCCGCCAAGGTCGGCGCGCGCTGCGACGATGATCGCGGCCTGTTGATGGTCGGCAATGCCAGCGATGTCAGCCAATATGTCGTGTCCGGCTATGTGTTGCCGGGCAATAATTACCATGTTTATGACATCACATTATTCTGGGCCAATGTCCGCGCCGATGTGTTGCGGCGATTGGCCAGTTTCGAAAAAACTAAGGGCAAGAGCTGACCATGATCACCGAATCCGCTCTCGATTTCGCGACGACATTGTCCGATGGAGGGCGGATCGCCGGGCTTGACGTCGGCACCAAGACCATTGGCGTCGCCATTTGTGATGCAGGGTGGAGCTTTGCTACCCCCGACAAGACGATCGCGCGCACCAAATTCACTGCCGACCTGGCTTTGCTGCGTAGCTTTATTGCGGCACAGTCGGCAGTCGGGCTGGTCGTCGGTCTGCCACTCAACATGGACGGCAGCGATAGTCCTCGCACCCAGAGCACCCGCGCCTTTGCCCGTAATCTGATGCAAATAGGTCTGCCCATATTGCTGTGGGACGAACGTTGGTCAACGGCGGCGGTTGAGCGCGCGATGATCGCCGCCGATGTCAGCCGCGCCAAACGGGCCGCACGTGTCGACAGCGCTGCGGCGGCTTTCATTTTGCAAGGTGCGCTGGATGCGATGGTGCGCGCGTGACGCGCTACCTCATCTATTGGCTGATCGCGGCCAATTTTCTCGCTTTTGTCCTGATGGTGACAGACAAGCGATACGCCGAAGCTGGCAAGCGTCGCATTGCCGAAGACACGATTTTGGGATGGGCCCTGATCGGCGGCGCTTTGGGGTGCTTTGCCGCATCACGGCTGGTGCGGCACAAAACCCGCAAACAACCCTTTGCGACAAAAATGACCTTTTTGTTTGTCGCCGAGATCATCCTGCTGGCACTGTGGGCGTTGGGCATCCTCAATCCATTGCTTGCGCAAATCACGCCTTCCCCCTAATGGCCTCACTTTAATGACAGCTTCAACCTCCCGACCCGCCAGCGATTATCCGCCCGGCGGCGATGCGTTTCCGCATCAGCATCTGATCGGCATCGCCAGCCTGTTGCCGTGGGAGATTTGCTACCTCCTCGATGCCGCCGAACAATGGGTCGAGGTCAATCGCAGCGGCGCCGCGAAACATGGCAATACGCTGGCCGGGCTCACGATCATCAACGCCTTTTTCGAAAATTCGACGCGCACGCTTTTGTCGTTCGAGATCGCAGGCAAACGACTCGGCGCTGATGTCGTCAACATGCACGCCGCGCAATCGAGCGTAAAAAAGGGCGAAACTCTGATCGACACCGCGATGACGTTGAACGCGATGCGCGCCGACGCGATCGTCATCCGTCACAGCGCCTCGGGCGCGGTTCAGCTGATTGCAGACAAAGTCGATTGCCCTGTGCTCAACGCCGGTGACGGACGGCACGAACATCCGACACAAGCGCTGCTCGACGCCCTGACGATCCGCCGCCGCAAGGGCAAGATTGAAGGACTCGTTATCGCGATCTGCGGCGATGTCCTCCACAGCCGCGTTGCCCGCTCGAACATCCTCGCTCTCACCGCGCTGGGGGCTGAGGTGCGGGTTGTGGCACCGGCAACGCTGATCCCGGCAGCGATGGACCGGATGCATGTTACCTGCTTCACCGATATGGATATGGGGCTGGATGGTGCCGATGTTGTGATGATGTTGCGGCTTCAAAATGAACGGATGGACGGGGCCTTTTTGCCTAGTTCGCGCGAATATCACGCGCTGTATGGCCTGACGCCGCAACGGCTGGAGCGCGCCAAAGCTGACGCCATCGTCATGCACCCCGGCCCGATGAATCGCGGAGTCGAAATAGACAGCAGCATTGCCGACGATCCGCTGCGCTCCACGATCACCGAGCAGGTCGAAATGGGGGTTGCGGTGCGCATGGCCTGCCTTGATATTCTCACGCGCCGGACGCGCAAGGTGCCAGGATGGAACTAAAACCGCTCCATATTACCGGCGCGCTGCTGGTCGACGGCGACACCCCTCGCGCCGGAAGTTTGCTCATCATCGATGGTCGCATTGCAGCAACCGACCCGAGCGATGTCCCCGCCGAAGCCGAAACACATGACGCCAAAGGCCAGTGGCTCGCCCCCGGCATTGTCGACCTGGGCGTGTTTGCAACCGACAAGCCGGCCTTTCACTTTGGCGGCATCACGCGTGCCGCGCTGATGCCCGACGGTAGCCGTCCGCTCGACGATGCAGGACTGGTCGAGCGCGCAGCGAAGGGCGGCAAACCTGACCTTTGGGTACATCCTCTCGCCGCCGCAACGCGCGGGCTGGAAGGACGCGAACTTGCCGAAATTGGGTTAATGCAAGGCGCGGGCGCACGAGCCGTTGCCACCGGCCGCACCCGGATCGCCGATGCCGGCGTGATGCGCCGCATCCTCTCTTATGCCGCATCGCTCGGCCAGACCGTTATCGTCCATGCCGAGGATGAAGGGCTCGTCGCAGGGGCCGTCGCGACCGATGGGGAAATGGCCACGCGTCTCGGCCTCTCCTCCGCCCCGGCGATTGGAGAGGCGATCGCGATTGCCCGCGACCTGATGCTGGTCGAGGAAACGGGCGCTCCGATCCATTTCCGTCAAGTCACAACCGCGCGCGGCTTTGGCCTCATCCGTGCCGCCAAAAAGCAGGGTCTGCCGGTGACCTGCGGGATCACGCCCGCGCATCTGTTTCTATCCGATCTTGCGATTGGAGATTTCCGCACCTTTGCACGTCTCTCACCGCCGCTCCGGTCCGAAGAGGATCGCCAGGCCTGTCTCGTCGCTATCGGGGATGGCACCATCGATGTGCTGGCGTCCGGCCATGATCCGCGCGGCCCCGAGGACAAACGCCTGCCCTTTGCCGAGGCGCAACCGGGGATGGCGGGCGCCGAAACATTGCTCGCGCTAGGGCTGTCGTTGGTGCGTGACGAGAAATTGTCAGCAGGGCGTCTTTTTGCGCTTCTTGCTGCAAATCCCGCACGCCTGCTTGGCGTCGATGCGGGTCAGTTGCTTGTGGGAGCGCAAGCTGACCTCATTCAGGTCGATCCCGACACGCCGTGGCAGGTCGACGCCAAAAAAATGGCCGCGTGGGCGGGAAATACACCCTTCGACGGAATGCCCGTCCAGGGTCGCGCGACCGCCATGTGGAAGGGCGGCCAACGCATCCGCTGACCGCCCTTCGACATGGCGTTCAAAAATCTAAGATTTAGCGCGAAGCGACGCGCACCGTGGAACGTGAGGCCCATTGGACACTCTCATTCGCTTCCATATGGCGCACGAAGCAACGCTGTCCGGCGGACTTAAGCTCGCGGCATAGATTGACGGCGTCGGTGCGGCTGGTGAGACCATTAACGGTCAGGCGGAAATAATCGCGCCCCTTCACGGTCGCTGCCTGGCTCGATGCCGGAAAATTGGCCAAAATGGCATTTTTGTGGCTCAACGTGCCCCATTTTTCCTTGGCGACAGCCAGATTGTCAAAAGCCCCCAGCTGCACCGCCCACCCTGTTGGCTTTTTGGCATCAAAGCTGGCGATCTGTGGCAACAGCAACTTGGCAACAATAGCGCGTGCTTCTTTCTGAAACGGACGCTGTTCCATGCTATATTCGCCCGATACCCGCGGTGCTACACGATAGGGATCGGCCTTGGCCAATATGATCTGACCGGCGCCAGGCTTGGCATCAGCACTGGCTGCGGCGGGGCTTGGCAATTCGGTTACCGGCACCACGCCGTTCGCGTCGCGTTCCGGCATCGGCAATTCTACCGAGCGGATGGCAGAGCTGGCGTCGGCTTGCTGCAGCGCGGCTTTCGGCGGCGGCGGGGCAAAAACTGCAATCGGCGCGGGATCTGCACTCACCAAAACAACATTATCATCGGCAGTGGCAACCGCCGTCGGCGCGGCAAAATTGCTCAGGGCCAGACGGACCGGCATACCGCTATCGCTATGCGCCTTGGTGCCGATCAGGCTGGCGACGCGCAGCTGCGGGTCAGTCTGCTGGGCCATCATCGACCATTCGGTCATGCGCGATTCGATTTTTGCCGGTGACAAATCCTGCCCCGCAATCAAGCGAGCCTGTACCCATTTACCCGACAGTGCGAGCGCAAGGGCCAGATTCTGGCGTGTGCGGGCGGTTGCGTCGGGCTGACGTGCAGCATTGGACAACACATAGATGGCGGGGTTGAGGTCGCCGGCAAGCGCCAGCGCCAGTCCGGCGTCCGAGGCCGGAACCACATCGCTGTGGCTCTTGATCAAAGCGATCGCCTCGTCATTTTTTCCCTGGGCAACCTGCGCCAGTGCCAGCGCGATCACTGTATGCGAATCGACAACGCCAAGGTTCATCGCCTCGGTCAGCGCCGTGGCTGCGGACTGGAAGCGCCCATCGTTCAAATAGGCTTGCCCCAAAAGCGCTCGATAGGCACCATCACGCGGCGACGCCGACACGGTTGCCTCGGCAAGCGCAATTGCTTTGGTCGTCTTACCAGCTTCAAGCGCCTTGCGCGCTTTGTCAGCAGTTTTGGCAGCAACTTCGGGGCGTCCCGCAAAATTTGCAGGCACCGCGCTCATTTTTCCCATTCCGGTGCATCCGGAGGTGGTCGCTCCGAGCACCAGACTGGATACGGCCAGTTTGAATAGCAATTCGCGCTTCATGATTTTTCCCCATTTTGAAAGTTGCTATTGGCCTTTTTGGCCGCTGGCAGGCGGCTCGCCATCGCTTCTATTTCAGGCAGTGAAGACAGGTAATGATCGAGCAGGTCGATCAAAATCAGCTGAGCCGAGCGGTTGTTGACCGCGCTAGCAAGTCGCAGACGTAAATGCCGTTCGGCATCGAGCCGCAGCGTAAAGGCCGCCTTTTCGCGTGCCCGAACCCGTCGTGGATTGCGCTGAACAGGTTCGTCATCATGATCAATAGTACGGGCGACGGCAGCAACACGCTCTTCCAGCGATTCCTGTTGCTGGACGACCGGCGGCTTCACGAATTCGACGCCATGGGCCAACGGCGCCTCGGCGTCCGCTTTCAACGACACTTCTGGCTCAGCCGCGACGGTTGAGATCTCGTCGTGGGCGCAATCATCAACGGCCTGTTCGGCCTCGACATTATGCGCCAGCCGCGAACCGTTGAGCAAAGGCTTTAAATCGACGATTCGTGTCGGCTCGCTCGACTGTTCGGGATCGACATCATATCCCATGTCGTTCCAGCCCAGATCATCATAGCTGTTGCCGGAAATATTGGCCGGACCACTGCCAAGTGGCGCGCGACGCATTGCGGGGCGAGCTGCGCCTTTGCGGGCCAGCAAACCTGCGTTTAGCGATGCGAGAGGTTTGGGTTCACCCATTTCCGCCCCCGCTCTTACTGGCCAGCCACGCGGCGGCCAAAGCCCCCGGCGGACGGGCGTGTGGCGGCATAGCCGGGTTGAGCCGGCAGCGGTGCGCTGAAGATTGTGCGGCGGAAATTCTTTTCCAGCCGGTCACTGATATAAGTCCAAAGAGTGCGAACCTCATCGGCCGAACGGCTGTTCGGATCGACTTCCATCACTGTACGGCCATCAATCATAGAGGCGGCATAGTCGGTGCGATGATGCATGATGACCGGTGCGACCGTACCATGCTGCGACAGAGCGACTGCAGCTTCGGATGTAATCTTGGCCTTCGGCGTTGCGCCGTTGACGACAAAGATCAACGGCTTGCCCGCGCGTTCGCACAGATCAACCGTGGCACCGACAGCGCGCAAATCATGCGGACTGGGTCGGGTCGGTACAACGATCAGCTCGGCGACCGAAATGACACTTTGAATCGCCATGGTGATCGCCGGCGGGGTGTCAACGACCGCCAGTTTAAATCCTTGCTGACGCAAAATCTCTAGGTCGGACGCCAGCCGCGCAACAGTCGTCTGCGCAAAAGCCGGCAGATCGGTTTCGCGCTCGTTCCACCAATCGGCGAGCGAGCCTTGCGGGTCAATATCGATCAAAACGACGGGGCCAGCCCCGGCGAGTTGTGCTTGAACGGCGAGGTGTCCCGACAAAGTCGTTTTCCCCGATCCGCCCTTTTGTGAAGCCAATGCCAAAACGCGCACAGGTGTCCCCCTGAAAAAAAAGTGGCCACGAATTGCCAGTAAATTGGCATGAAGGGAGCTAAGATTGGGTTAACATCGCGGAAAGAAAGTAAATGGGTTTTTCTGCAACAAGGTAAATGCGGACTTAACCCTTTGCGGTTTAGTCATGGGACCCTCGATAACGCGCCGTTAGCCAAATTGCGCTAGCGACACTGACATTGTGATAAGGTGGCACCAAATCCGGTGTCTATGGAGACGAACATGCGCCCTTTTGCTTACTCGATAAGGCTGGCTGCATCGGCATTGACCGCGCTGATGTTGACCGCACCGGCCTATGCCGTTGCCAAAGACAGCCCGCCTCAGGCCAGTGTCAAAGATGGCGTCGATGCGTGGGAAAAGGGCGAGTATCAACAGGCGGTCGCCGCTTGGCGCCCGCTTGCCCTCGCCGGAAATCCCGACGCCCAGTTCAATTTGGGCCAAGCTTATAAATTAGGTCGCGGCGTACCGGCCGACCTTGGTCAGGCCGAAGCATGGTATCGCCGCGCCGCTGATCAGGGCCATTTGCAGGCTGAAGATAATCTCGGCCTCGTCCTGTTCACGGCCAATCGCCGCGAAGAGGCGATGCCGATGATCACTCGGTCTGCCCAGCGCGGCGAACCGCGCGCACAATATGTCTTGGGTACCGCTCAATTCAACGGTGACCTTGCCACGCAAGATTGGCCACGCGCCTATGCGTTGACCAAGCGCGCCAGCGATGCCGGTCTGTCGATTGCCTCGGCCCGGTTGGCACAGCTTGACCAGCTCATCCCGTTAGAACAGCGACAGGCCGGACTTGCCATGCTGCCTGAAATGGAGCGCAATGAGCAACGTGCGCGCCTTGCAGCGGTCAACGCTGCGGCTCCGCCGCCGCCTCCACCCGCCAAGTCGCCGGTCCGCACCGCCAGCCTGCCCCAGTCGCTTCCCGCCACCAGCTATGTCCCACCGCCTGTGCTTGCTCCAGCCAGCAAAAGGCCGCAAGCGCCGGCAACGCCGGCGGTTCGCCAGGTGCCGCAACCCATCCCCAGCGTTCCCGTGCCCGCCGCCTCGGCCGGCACCGACTATGTCGCGCCGGAAGGATTGGAAGAACTACCACCCACCGCCGACGTTCCGCCATCATCGCCTGCCAAGCTTGCTGTGCGCCAAAGCCCTCCGCCGCCCAAGGCCGCATCGCCGGTACCTGCGCCCGCAAAACCGGCCCCCCTTAGCACCGCCAGCGCCTCAAATTGGCGCGCCCAACTCGGTGCTTTTTCGGTGGAAGCCAATGCCCGCAACCTATGGGCGTCGCTCGAGAAACAATATCCGGTCTTTGCAAACCGCCAGCCCTATCTGGTCAAAGGCGGCAAGCTCACGCGCCTCCAGGCGGGCGGCTTTGCTAACAAAGAGGCCGCTGACAGCTTTTGCGCCACGGTCCGCAAGGGCGGCCAAGCCTGTTTGGTTATCGACAAATAGGCGATCTTGCAGCAGCGATCTCGCGCACTTCCAGCGTAATATGTCGTAGCGCGGAAATATGCGCGATGCGGGAACGCAAGGTCGTGAGCCCAATTGCTGATACCGGCTCGACACAGATGATCCCCGCATGGGCATCGGGCCCCACGCGCCAGACATGCAAATCGACGATTATGGCATCGCCGGGCCCCTCGACCGCCTCGCGGACATTTTTGGCGAGCGTGTCATTGGTTGAATCAAGAAGCACCGCGGCCGTGTCGCGCATCAGCGTCCACGACCAACGGGCGATAACAACCGCGCCGACGATGCCCATCGCCGGATCCATCCATCCCAGACCCAGATAGCGTCCGGCAAGCAAAGCAACGATGGCAAGGATCGACGTCAGGGCGTCGGCAAGGACATGCATATAGGCGGAACGCAGATTATTGTCGTGGCCATGATGATGCTGGTCATCATCATGCGCATGGCCGTGATGGTGATGATGACCGCCCGACAGCAGAAAAGCGCTGACAATATTGACGAGCAAGCCGAGGACGGCGACGACTGCAGCTTCGCCGAAGGCCACATTGATCGGCTGAAAAAGGCGGGACAGGGATTCGACGGCGATACCAATGGCAAAAATGCCCAACACCAGCGCCGATGCGAAGCCCGCCAGATCGCCGACCTTACCGGTGCCGAAGCTGAAGCGCGGATTGCTGCTATGGCGTTTGGCATAAGCGTAAGCGATCGCAGCAACACTGAGCGCGCCGGCATGGGTCGCCATATGAATGCCATCCGCCAGCAACGCCATCGATCCTGTGATGACGCCGGCAATAATCTCGCCAACCATCATCACCGCAGTCAGCGCGACAACCCACAATGTCCGTTTTGCATTTTCATCATGGCTGCTGCCAAGAAAATTATGGTCGTGCACTCTTCCGCTCCCGCCGCTCGCTTCCGGGGTGGAATGATGATGGACGTGCGATGATGTCATTATTATTTCGCATAGCGGCGGATCACCGCCATGAGTTCTGCCGCGCCTTGGGCCCGCGCCTCAGCCGAGAGACCGGCACGGGCTACATGCGCCTCAAGATGATCAACGATAATCTCGTCCATCAGGCCGTTGACCGCGCCGCGCACGCCAGCGACAAGTTGCAGAATTTCGGAACAGGATGCGTCCGCATCAAGTTCGCGTTCAACGGCAGCAATCTGTCCGGCAATCCGCTTGACGCGGGCCCGCAATTTTGTCCGATGTTCATCCAGATGGGCCATATAGGGTACCCCCCTATACTATAGAGGTGATCGGTCAAGCCATCTGCTGAACCCCGGGCTCTACCCCACCACCCATTCGGCGCGCGGATAGCCCTGCGCCCATAGCAGGGCTCTTAAGTCATTATGCTTGATCGACGCGGCTGCTGCATTGGCGGCTGCCGGGTGCGCATGATAGGCAACGCCGAGGCCAGCCGCTGTCAACATCGGGATATCATTGGCTCCATCGCCAACCGCCAAAACGTCGGCGGGCAAAATGGAAAATGCTTTACATTCTGCTTCGAGCGCCGCCAATTTGGCATCGCGGTCGATAATCGGTCCGACGGTTTTGCCGGTCAACCGGCCGTCGACAATTTCCAAAGTGTTGGCTAGCGCATGGTCAAAGCCGATCAGATTGGCGATCGGCTGCGCAAAGGCATGGAACCCGCCCGTCACGAGGACAGCGCGCGCGTCGTGCGCCTTCATCGTCTCGACCAGCGTGCGCGCGCCGGGGGTCAAACGCACGCGCTCGGCTAGGCAATCGGCGAGCATCGAGGCCTCCAACCCAGCGAGCAGGCCCACCCGCTCAGCCAGCGCGGCGCGAAAATCAATCTCGCCGCGCATCGCACGCGCAGTAATTGCTGCGATCTGGGGTTTGAGGCCTGCATAATCGGCCAGTTCATCGATACATTCGACCGTAATCATCGTTGAATCCATATCGGCGACGATCAGCCTTTTGCGTCGGTGACCGGACGGCTGGACGACAATGTCAACGGCATGGCCAATCGCCGCCAATTCCTTGCGCGCGCTGATTAGACTACCGGTAAAGACAATATCCGCCGCATCGCCCTCATCAATCCAGTGCGGGGCATCGACACTATGCTCGGTCACATAAAGTCGGTCGATGGCTTCGCGTACGACCTCGCCCGTCAGCCTTCCGGCTGCTATCAGCGTTGCAACGAACATGGCATCTCCTTCATCTTTACTGCCCCAGCGGCCCCATCTGGCGCTTATTGCCGGACCGACCGCGAGCGGCAAGAGCGGAATGGCGGTCATGCTCGCAAAGCAGCTGGGCAATGCAAGCATCATTAACGCCGACGCCAGCCAGGTTTACCGCGACCTCGCCATCCTGTCGGCCCGTCCAAATGACGACGAGATGGGCGGCGTGCCGCACCATTTGTTCGGCCATGTTGATGGCGCCGAAAACTATAATGTTGCGCGCTGGGCCAATGATGCGAAAACCGCTATCAGCGCTGTGCACGCAGAGGGCCGCATTCCCATATTGGTTGGAGGCACCGGCCTCTATTTGCGCACTTTGCTATTCGGGATCGCGCCCGTTCCGCCCATAGATCCCGATATCCGCGCCGCCGTACGCGCGATGCCTACCGCGCAAGCCCATGAAGCGCTTGCCAAGACCGATCCTGAAGCAGCAGAGCGGCTCCACCCGGCAGACAGCACACGCGTCGCTCGCGCGCTGGAGGTTGTTCAGTCGTCGGGGCGCCGGCTTGCCGACTGGCAAGCTGAACGGGTTGGCGGGATTGCCGAGGACATTGTTTTGACACCCGCGCTCCTTCTGCCGCCGCGCGACTGGCTGCGCAATCGGTGCGACCTGCGACTTGTGCAAATGTTCAACGCGGGTGCCATCGCCGAGGTCGAAACGCTGACCGCGCGCAACCTGTCACAAGATCTACCTGTCATGCGCGCAATCGGAGTGCCGCAAATTGCACGCTTCCTCGCCGGCGAAATCGACCGGGATACGGCTCTGGAACTCGCTCAGGCCGCCACCCGCCAATATGCCAAGCGCCAGTACACTTGGTTTCGTCGCCAGCTCCCCGCCGAATGGATGCGGCATGGAGAGTTATTATCGATTGATAATGGTAATAAATTAGCAATTAAATTACGTGATATGATATTGACAAGATAGATTCATGTTCTTATTGCGCCCATTCCTGTTGCGATGCACAACGCGCGGCGCAGCGGGAATTGTTGCAGGAAAGGAATTTTGTCGTGACGGAAATGAGTGGTGCCAGCATGGTGGTGCAAGCGCTGGTCGACCTTGGGGTCGATACAGTGTTCGGCTATCCCGGCGGCGCCGTCCTCCCGATTTACGACGCGCTTTATAACCACCCCAGCATCCAGCACATTCTCGTCCGCCACGAACAGGCCGCGACCCATGCCGCCGAAGGCTATGCCCGCTCTACCGGCAAACCGGGTGTCGTGCTTGTGACGTCGGGACCGGGCGCGACCAACGCGGTCACCGGCATTACCGACGCGCTGATGGATTCGATCCCGATGATCGTGCTCACCGGACAGGTCCCAACCAATCTGATAGGCACCGATGCCTTTCAGGAATGCGACACTGTTGGCATCACGCGCCACTGCACCAAGCATAATTATCTGGTGATGGACACCGAACGGCTTGCCCCCATCCTGCACGAAGCCTTTTATATCGCCACCCACGGCCGCCCCGGCCCGGTGGTGATCGACATTCCGAAAAATGTTCAGGTCGCAACCGGCACCTATTCGGTTCCCAAAAAGATCGCGCATAAAAGCTATCGTCCGCAAATCGAACCCGATGCCGACGCGATTGCCCAGGCTGTTGCGCTGATCGCGGCGGCTGAGCGTCCGGTTTTTTATACAGGCGGCGGCGTCATCAACGCCGGTCCCGACGCGAGCGCGGCGCTGCGTCAGCTTGTTGCGCTCACCGGCGCACCGATCACCTCGACCCTTATGGGGCTCGGCGCCTTTCCCGCCGACGATGACAAATGGCTCGGCATGTTGGGAATGCACGGGACCTTCGAGGCCAATATGGCCATGAACCGCTCCGACCTCATCATCGCGGTCGGCGCGCGCTTTGATGACCGCGTCACCGGCCGCCTCGACGCCTTTGCGCCCGATGCGAAGAAAATCCATATTGATATCGATCGCAGCTCGATCAACAAGATTGTCCCTATCGATATCGCCATTGTGGCCGATGCCGGCCGTGCGCTCGACGCGATCATCGCTGGATGGGAGACCGCCAAGCACAAAGCCGGCGATCTAGGCGAATGGTGGCGGCGCATCGACGGCTGGCGCGCAACCCGCTGCCTCGACTTTCCGGAGGTCAAGGACGACATGGCTGAAATCATGCCGCAGCGCGCGGTCAAGGCTTTGTTCGACGCGACGCGCGGGATGGACCCGATCATCACCACCGAGGTCGGCCAGCATCAGATGTGGGCGGCGCAGCATTTCCATTTCGATGCCCCGAACCGCTGGCTCACCAGCGGTGGTCTCGGCACGATGGGCTATGGCTTCCCCGCAGCCGTTGGCGCTCAGATTGCGCATCCCGATCGTCTGGTCATCTGCATCGCAGGCGAGGCCAGCCTGCAAATGAATATTCAGGAAATGGGGACGGTGAGCCAATATCAGCTACCGGTCAAAATCTTCATCCTCAACAATGAATATATGGGTATGGTCCGCCAGTGGCAGGAACTCACCTATGAAAGCCGCTATTCGAACAGCTATTCGGACAGTCTGCCCGATTTTGTAAAACTTGCCGACGCCTATGGCTGGACCGGCCTGCGTATCGACACGTTCGGGGAGCTGGAAAATGGCATCGCCAAAATGATCGAGACCCCTGGTCCGGTGATCGTCGACTGCCGCGTTGCCAAACTTGCCAACTGTTTCCCGATGATCCCGTCAGGCGCAGCGCATACCGACATGATCCTTCAACCAAGTGACGTCGTCGGCACGATGGACGACGAAGCCAAGGCGCTGGTGTGATGAAAATTAGAACCGAAATCGGCGAACGCCATGTTCTTGCCGTTACTGTCGACAATGAATCGGGCATATTGGCCAAGATCACCGGCATGTTCTCGGCGCGCGGCTATAATATCGAGAGTCTGACTGTCGCCGACATCAGCGTCGATCATGCAGTGTCGCGGATTACGATCGTCACCAACGGTCCGCCCCCTGTGATCGACCAGATTATCGCCCAGCTCGACCGGCTGGTTCCCGTTCACAGGGTCACCGACCTCACTGAAATCGGCGCGCATGTCGAGCGCGAACTGGCGCTGGTCAAAGTCGCCGGCGGCGGCGACAAGCGGATCGAGGCGCTGCGCATGGCCGATGTTTTTCGTGCCAAGGTTGTCGACACAACGATCGAAAGTTTCATCTTTGAACTCACCGGCACGTCTGAGAAAATCGACAGCTTTGTGGCGTTGATGCGCGAGTGCGGGCTGGTCGAGGTCGGGCGCACCGGTATCGTCGCCATCGCCCGCGGCGCGGAGGCTGTGTAAGTAACAGGAAATTGCGTTCAACATTCGTCGCCCTGAACCTGTTTCAGGGTCCATGACCCAAGGCCGCATAAGGCTAGGGGTGCTGAAACAAGTTCGGCATGACGACCAAACTACAAGGAAAATGACTAATGCAAGTATATTACGACCGCGATGCCGACCAGGATCTGATCAAGAATAAAAAGGTCGCCGTCGTCGGTTATGGCAGCCAGGGTCATGCCCATGCGCAAAACCTGCGCGACAGCGGTGTCAAAGAAGTCGCGATCGCGCTCCGTTCCGGCTCCGCCACGGCCAAAAAGGCCGAAGCGGCGGGCTTCAAGGTCCTTTCCAACAAGGAAGCCGCCGAATGGGCCGATGTCATCATGGTCGCGGCTCCTGACGAGCATCAGGCGCAAATTTACGCCGATGATCTAGGCAAAAACATGAAGTCCGGCGCCGCGCTTGCCTTTGCCCATGGCCTTAACATCCATTTCGGTCTGATCGAGGCGCGTCCTGACATCGACGTGTTCATGGTCGCGCCCAAAGGCCCCGGCCACACCGTACGCAGCGAGTATCAGCGCGGCGGCGGCGTCCCCTGTCTGATCGCGGTGGCGCAGGAAGCCAGCGGCAATAGCGGCAATGGCTATGCCAAGGCGCTCGCCCTCTCCTACGCCAGCGCCGTCGGCGGCGGACGCAGCGGTATCATTGAAACCAGCTTTCGCGAAGAATGCGAAACCGATCTGTTCGGCGAGCAGGCCGTATTGTGCGGCGGGATCACCCATCTCATTCAGGCCGGTTTCGAAACGCTGGTCGAGGCAGGCTATGCGCCCGAAATGGCCTATTTCGAATGCTTGCATGAAACCAAGCTGATCGTCGACCTGCTCTATGAAGGCGGCATTGCCAACATGCGATATTCGATTTCGAATACCGCCGAATATGGCGACATCAAAACCGGTCCGCGCATCATCACCGACGAAACCAAAGCTGAAATGAAGCGAGTGCTCGCCGACATCCAGTCGGGCCGTTTCGTCAAGGATTTCGTCCTCGACAATCAGGCCGGCCAGCCTGAACTCAAGGCCAGCCGCAAGGCCGCCGCCGCGCACCCGATCGAGAAGGTCGGCGGCGAACTGCGCGCCATGATGCCGTGGATTTCCAAAAACAAGCTGGTCGACAAAGACGTCAACTAATATCATCACTGCGCAAGGCTAAGGGATTGCGGTCGGACGCACTGCGCCGCAATCCCTTAGCCCTGCACCAAAGCCTTCGCGCTTCTGCGACAGGCGGTTCTGGCTAGGTTCATCCTTTTCGGCTAGACCGGATATAAGGGGCCAAAGCGGAGCATGGAATTTGTCGAAATGGCTTATCGCCCTTACAATCACTGTTTCTTCCCTCGCCATGCCGGCCTTGGCCGACGAGCCGCCCCAGAAAATCTCGATTCTCCTGACCTATGGCGATGAGCCCTGCCCCGAAGCGCAGGATGACGAGATCGTTGTTTGCGCAAACGAACCTGAATCCGAGCGCTATCGTGTCCCCAAAAAATTGCGCGAGGCCGAAAAGGAAGCATCTATTGGCGGCAGTAGCTGGAGCAACGCGGTCGAGGATTATGACAATGGCGCGGGGCGCGTGATGCGCCCCAATAGTTGTTCGCCGGTTGGAAGCAACGGATTCACGGGATGCACGGCAGCTGCGCTGCGCGAATGGTTCGCTGAGAAGCGCCACGAAACCCCTTGAAACCGCGATAGATTGGCGGTTTCTATGATATTTTCATGCTTCCCCCTTGCATCGCGCGACATTATCGACCACTAGCTTGGACATGCGCGCCAATGGCCTCCTACTTCTGCGACTTACACGCCCTTGGGCGTGACGATACCGCTGCGCCCTAGGTGGCGCGCGACCGCCCAAGGGTAATCCGACCAAATACAACCCTTCGCAGAAGACCCGATATCATGACTATGCTCCGCGACCCTTCGGTCAAATACCGACCATTTCCGCAAGTTCCGCTCACCGACCGGCAATGGCCAGGACGCACGATCACTTCCGCCCCCCGCTGGCTCTCGACCGACATGCGCGACGGTAATCAGGCGCTCATCGACCCGATGGACGCCGAGAAAAAGGCTCGCTTTTTTGACCTTCTGTGCCGGATCGGTCTGAAGGAAATCGAGGTGGGCTTTCCCAGTGCGGGGGCAACTGAATTTGACTTTATTTCGGGCCTCGTCCGTTCGGGCCGTATCCCTGATGATGTGATGGTGCAGGTACTCACACAGAGCCGGCAGGACCTTATCCACACCAGTTTCGAGGCGCTCGACGGCGCCCGCGCTGCAATCGTCCATCTCTACAATGCCGTCTCGCCCGCATGGCGCCGGATCGTGTTCGGTATGGAGCCTGCCGAGGTCAAGGCGATCGCCGTTGCCGGCGCCAAGATCCTGCGCGACGAAGCAGCGGCCCGTCCCGCGACCGACTGGCATTTTGAATATAGCCCTGAAACCTTTTCTACCGCCGAACTGGATTTCAGCATCGAAGTTTGTGCAGCGGTGATGGAGATATTGCAGCCGACTACGGACAGGCCGATCATTCTCAATCTACCCGCGACGGTCGAGGCGGCGACGCCGAACATTTATGCCGACCAGATCGAATATTTCTGCAAACATCTGCCCAATCGGGACCAGGCGGTGATCAGCCTGCACACCCATAATGATCGCGGCACCGGTGTCGCGGCTGCCGAACTGGGGCTGCTTGCGGGCGCCGATCGCGTCGAAGGCTGTTTGTTCGGCAATGGCGAACGCACCGGCAATACCTGCCTCGTTACCATCGCGCTCAACATGTACACGCAGGGGCTCGATCCCAAAATTGACTTTTCGGACATTGACGAGGTCATCAAGACGGTCGAATATTGCAATCAGCTCCCCGTCCACCCGCGCCATCCTTATGGCGGCGAGCTTGTTTACACGGCCTTTTCGGGTAGCCATCAGGACGCGATCAAAAAGGGCTTTACCGCCCGCGAACGCCAGAATGATGAAAAATGGGAAGTCCCGTACCTCCCCATCGACCCCGCAGATCTGGGACGCAGCTATGAAGCCGTCATCCGCGTCAACAGCCAGTCGGGCAAAGGCGGCGTCGCCTGGGTACTCGAACAGGATAAGGGGCTGAAATTGCCCAAGCGGATGCAGGCTGCCTTCAGTCATACGGTCCAGGCGCTTGCCGACAGCCTCAGCCGCGAACTTGCCGCCGATGACATCTGGAATGCGTTCGAGGCCACATATCTGGGCGAAACCGACAAGCGTTTCGCTCTCGTGGAATGGACCGAAAGCCACAGCGGGTCCGACCGTATCTTTGCCGGAAAGCTCCGCATCGACGGCGAAATACGGAGTGTGTCGGGGCGCGGCAACGGTTTGATGAGCAGCGTCGTCGCCGCACTCGCCGAAAATGGCGGCCCGGTCGTGGACATCGCCGACTATAGCGAACATGCAATCGGCCATGGCAGCGACGTGCAAGCCGCCGCCTATGTCGAATGCAAAACCGCGGACGGAAAAAGCCTGTTCGGCTGCGGGCTGGATACTGACGTTGCGACTGCAAGCGTGCGCGCAATTCTGTCGGCAGCGAATGGCGCGGGAGCCGCTTAGTGGTGCATCATGTGCACGTCTTGAGCGCCGTGCGCAGCGCGGCAGCGGATCCCGTCAGCAAGGCCTGGCCTTCCATCACGCCGTTGATCCGCAGATAGGCAAACCCCGACTGGTTCATCAATATCGGCAGCAAGGGCGATCCGGTCAGGCTTCCCTGCCAGAAGGTCGCCTCATTATTGCCCTGCACCATCGGAATATCGACGACGCGCCCCGAAAACACCCAGCTGACGGTCAGCGCGCGCGATGTGGCGGGCTTGCCGAGTAGCATCGCCATCAAGGGGCGACCATGGTCGCAAAAAATGCTGAAAGACTTGATGCTCGGTGACGCCGCCGCATCAATATAGGCCATCGGTGTCCGCCCTTCGACCGGCACCACTTCCCACGGCTTGCCCGGCGCCGCAAGCCCGCCTTCGGGCGGGCTTTGGTCGAGCAGCGCGCGAATGTCGGCAGGAATGGGCAGGCGTTTGCCGCCGCTGACCGAAACAGTTAGTCCTCCCCTGTCCCACAGCCCGATCTGTACCACATGATGTTTGCCGTCGATCAGCACATAGGCTTGATCCTCGCCGCCGCGGTGGGGGGCATTGCCCGACACGAAATAAAGGCTGCCTTCACGCCGAAGCGGACCGCTTACCTGCAAATTGCGCTTGAGAATTTCGGCTTTCGGACCGATCAGCGCCTTGATCGCGGCTGCAATCGGGCCGGCTTCGAACAGCTCGAAATCACCCATATATTTGCCGGTCATCGCCGCCAGGTTGGACCAGTCGAGCGGCACCGCGATTGGCGTCGGTGCCGGCGCGGACTTGGGCGAGGGCGAGACAGCCACCTTGGTCCCATTGCACCGCAGCAAGGGCGACGCCTTGACGAGTGTCGCCTGAAACGGATCAAGCCGCTGCCCAGGCCCGACATTGGCCTCCAGCACCATCTTGCCGCGCTGCTCGTCGGCGGCGAGCGTCAAAGTGAGCGTGCCAAAATCATTGTCCGACTTGGGGAAAGCAAAAAAAGTGGAACTTATGCCCCGATACTCAGGCCCCCAGTAAGACGCGGCATAGACAAAGGCTTGGCCGGCCGTCGTCCGTCCATTGGTGCGATAGACAAAGCCTGCGTCTCCCACCGTGATCCGCGGCTCCAGGCGGCAATCGCCGCTCGGGGCATAGGTGCCATAATCGGCTTCCATCCCCCGGCCTTTCAAGTTGACGTCCAAATTCGCCCATGCAGCGGTTGCCAACCCCCAGCAGGCCGGGACCGTCAAAATCCACAGCAAAGCTCGATTGATCCCTCCACGCATCGCATTGGCCCCCTCGCCTGCCCGCAAAGCAAAATAATTTGGGCATGGAAATCGCGATTGGCAAGAATTTTCGGGAACCGATTATGGCGCGGCCCATCCAATGAGCGAAGTAGAAGGCGGAGACCTGAACCGATGAAATTGTTGAGCCCCGACGACCAGATTGCCTCGGCAAAGCCCGAACGACCAAACCGCACCGCTGTTGAAGCGGCGGTGCGAACGTTGATCGCTGCGGCCGGAGATGATCCGGCGCGCGAGGGCTTGCTTGAAACCCCGGCGCGAGTCGCACGTGCCTATCGCGAATGGTTTGCCGGCTATGATCAGGACCCGGACGCAATATTGGCCAAGCATTTCAGCGAAACATGCTCCTATGACGATGTCATCCTGCTGCGCGACATTCCGCTGGTGTCGACCTGCGAACATCATCTGGCCCCGATCACGGGCTTAGCGCATATTGCGTATAAGCCATCGGGTCGGGTGGTTGGTATTTCCAAATTGTCGCGGCTGGTCGATTGTTTTGCGCGGCGCTTGCAGTTGCAGGAACGGCTGACCAACCAGATTGCAACCGCGCTCAATGATCATCTGCAACCCGAAGCGGTAGCGGTGGTGATAGAGGCATCGCACGGTTGCATGTCGACGCGCGGCGTCAATCAACATGGTATAGCGATGGTCACCAAAAGCTGGCTTGGCGGCTTTCGGACCGACGAAGCGATGCGCCGCGACCTGATGCAATCGCTGCAATCAAGGCGCTGACGGTTCTTTCGGGAACCAAATGACGCCGGTGCCATCAAAGATATAACAAGGAGCAGCTGGACCCATGAGCGCCAACCTGAAAGTCGACTATGAAGCGATGAGCGATCTGCAGCTCGCCGCTAAAATCGCGGCCCGTATTCCGGCGGCGGCTTCGTTGTTGATACAGCGCAACAACCAACGCCTGTTCCGTGTTGCCAGCGTTATTGTCAAAAGCCGGCATGAGGCTGAAGATGTCGTTCAAAGCACCTATTTAAACGCCTTTCGCGCCATCGCGGCCTTCGACGGGCGGTCGTCGCTTTCAACCTGGCTGACCCGCATCGCGATAAACGAGGCGCTCGGTCGTGTCCGTGCGGCAAAGCGGCGGCGCGGCTTCTTGGACGAGAATTCCGTGACGACGATCGACGCCTATCGCGACAAGCTTATGCGCGGTTCCGCCCCGCCCGCAGCCGCTGATGCCGAAATGGCGCGCAAGGAGCTGCGCGCTATGCTCGAGACCGCCATAAACGAACTGCCGGACGACTTTCGCACTGTCTTCGTACTACGCGAAATTGAGGGGCTGAGTGTTGAAGAGGTTGCCCTTGCCCTCGAAATCCCCGCCGCCACTGTCAAAACCCGTGCCTTTCGCGCCCGCCGCCAACTTCGCCAGACGCTCGATCCCGATATTCGCGGTGCGCTGACCGGAACATTCCCGTTCGGCGGTGCGCATTGTGCAGCGATGACCGCCCGGGTGCTCAAACTCTTTGAGACCATCGATTCTACGCAAGAAAGGACATTTTCTGATGATTGACAATAGTTCACTTTTTGACCGCCGCCGGGCTTTAAAAACCACATCGGCCGTGCTGACCGGCGCAGGACTGACCGCCATGTTAGGCACGGCGGCGGCAGCCCAGACGCATGGCAGCGACAATCCAGCCCAGGATGTCCAGCTCCTCAACGCGGCTATCGCGCTCGAACATGAAGGAATTGGCGCCTATCAGATCGGCGCCGAAAGCGGGCTGCTCCAACCCGCTGTTCTGAAACTGGCGGTCACATTTCAAGGCCATCACAAACAGCATCGCGATGAATTGATCGCAGCGGTGCGTCAGCTTGGCGGTACGCCGCCCGAAACCAAATCGCTGACCGACTATGCCCAAGCGCTTGGCGCCGCGTCGCTGGTCGATCAAAGCGGTGTGCTAAAGCTGGCGCTCGGTCTGGAGCGCGGCGCAGCGAATGCCTATCTCGGTTTGATTCCATCGCTGGACGCCAATGAATTCCATCTACTTGCCGCACGCATGGCAGGCGATGAAGCATTTCACGCGGCAATACTGGGCAACGCGCTCGGCGAAGCGGTCCCCGCCAAAGCGCTGATGTTCGGTTAGAGTCCGCGCCATGACAATCCCGCCAGGTACCGGGCGAAAAGCTACCCCAGCTTTTTTAGCCCTGATGTTCGGCATGTTCATAGTCACGCCGCTCATCGGCGCCGGAGCGTCGCCGGGCGACGCCCGGCGCGGTGCCACTCTTTATGCTGCCAAATGCGGTGCGTGTCATTCACCCGATGCCCACCGCATTGGCCCCAAGCATCGCGGTGTCGTCGGTCGGGTATCGGGCACATCCGCAGGCTATGCCTATTCTCCGGCGCTCAAACGCGCAAAAATTCGTTGGAATAAGGCCAATCTCGACCGCTGGATGACCAATCCCGTTGCGATGGTTCCGGGAACCAAAATGGGAATCCGCGTCCCCGATGCGACCGACAGGGCCGATCTTGTCGCCTATCTTGGAACGCTGACGCCAAGGGCACGATAAGCGCGACGTTTCACCGTCACATTGCATTGCCCTCGTCGATGCGGGTGAGCAATTCCAGCAACATCGGCCGCAATCGCCGGATTTCTTCCTGATGCGTGTTGCTGAGGGCGGCCAGCAGGGCTTTTGCCTTGTCAGTCAGAACAAGCAGGGACTGGCGTCGGTCGCGCGGCGAAACTTGCCGCGCGATCAAACCAAAATTTTCCAGCCGATCGACAAGCCCGCTGGCGCTATGCGGCTTGAGTAGCAGGCGCGTAGCAACATAGCCGACCGAGGCAGTTTCGGCCTTGGCGGCGCGGATGACGAGCAGCGCCTGATGCTGCTGCGGACTCAGTCCATATTCAGCCGCCCGCCCCTCACTAAATGCCAAAAACTCACGCAGCGCGTAACGGAATTCGGCCAACGCCTGATAATCTTCTTCGCGTAATACCCCCTTGGTCACTCCAAAATCTCCCACATTGATTTATATCGTTATACGATATAGTGCGCCGCCAAAACAGCAACAGGACACTATGTCATGCCCTCCGCGACCTTCGCCCCACGCCCGCGACTCGGCGACTATAGCACCGACCGCCGCATGGTCATGCTGGCACTAGCTGCGCTTCTTGTCGGAAGCGGCGGTGCCTTTGGCGCGTGGGCCCTGCTCAAGCTGATCGCCCTCGTGACCAACTTGTTCTGGTTCGGCAAATTGTCTGCAGCTCCCTCGCTCATCACCGATGCGGGGGTCGGACTGGCGATCGTCTTCATCCCCGTGGTCGGCAGCGTGCTCATCGGCCTCATGGCCTATTTCGGATCGGACAAGATCCGTGGTCATGGCATTCCCGAAGCGATTGAAGCGATCCTCTATGGCGAAAGCCGCCTGTCGCTGAAGGTCGCGATACTCAAACCCATCTCTTCTGCCCTTTCGATCGGCAGCGGCGGCCCCTTTGGTGCCGAAGGCCCGATTATCATGACCGGCGGGGCCATCGGTTCGCTCTTTGCCCAGCGCTTTCATCTCAGCGCCGCCGAGCGCAAAACGCTACTCGTGACCGGCGCCGCCGCCGGAATGACCGCCATTTTCGGGACCCCTATTGCCGCCATTCTGCTGGCCATCGAGGTGCTATTGTTCGAATGGAAGCCGCGCAGTTTCGTCCCCGTCGTGGTTGGAGCCATTGTCGCGATGGTCTGGCGCCCCCAGCTGATCGCACAGGGACCGATGTTTCCCTTCTTCGCCCCCGCAATGGCAGGCTGGCAGCCAACTTTAGCCGCGGTGTGTGTCGGCCTGCTTATGGGGCTAGAGGCCACTGTGCTATCCGCCCTTCTTTACCGGATCGAGGATCTTTTCCACCGCCTCCCACTCCACTGGATGTGGTGGCCAGCCGTCGGCGGGATCTTTGTCGGGATCGGCGGCCTGATCGACGCGCATGTTCTGGGCGCGGGCTATCAAAGCATTCAAGCATTGCTCGATCATTCGCTCGCGACGCGCGCCGTGCTGGCTCTGCTGTTCGTCAAGGCCTTTGTCTGGCTGATCGCGCTGGGATCGGGGACATCGGGCGGAGTCCTGGCCCCGTTGCTCATTCTCGGCGGAGCGCTCGGCGCGTTGATCGGCCAATATTTGCCCGGCGGATCGGGGTTCTGGGCGATGATCGGTATGGCCGGAATCATGAGCGGGGCAATGCGTGCGCCCCTGACAGGTGCGCTGTTCGCTGTCGAGCTCACTGGAGAGTTTACCGCTCTGCCGCTCACCATCGCGGCATCGGCGGGGGCCTATGCTGTGAGCGTGTTGATCATGCGCCGCTCGATCCTGACCGAGAAGATTGCCCGTCGCGGACGCCATGTCTTGCAGGAATATACCGTCGACGCGCTCGATTTCCTGCAAGCCGAAGACGTGATGAGCCCGGCTCCCGCGACGCTGGCGGGGACTATGTCGGTGCGCAGCGCCATAACCTATTTTGCCGAGCAAGCCACGCACCGTAGCTATCCTGTGGTCGACCCACGCGGCCGGCTGCTCGCGCTAGTCTCACGATCCGATGTGCTGCGTTGGCAAGTTGACGAGGCGCGCGCCGACACAACTATAGCCGACCTCCTCTCCGATGCCTCGCAGCCCTTTGCCTTTTGCGATTCCCCGATTGGCGATGTCGCTGATCTTATGGTCGAAACCGGCGTTGGACGCATCCCGATTGTGAACCATGAAACGCATCGCGTCGTTGGCATATTGACGCGTCAGGATTTGCTCAAGGCGCGCCACAGTCGCAACCAGTCAGAAAGCCTTCGCACCCGATAGTCCCAGTTTTCACGACAAATTGCGTGAGTTTTGCGCCCGCCTCTTGCCACACCTTCCGTTTACGTTAAGGTCAGTTGCAACACGCAACTGGAGAATCACGCATGTCCCTACCCCCCGTCTTTGACCGTCTGCGGCTTCCCGTAATCGGCTCTCCGCTCTTTCTGGTGTCGGGTCCAGAACTGGTCATCGCCCAGTGCAAGGCAGGGATTGTCGGTTCTTTTCCGGCGCTCAACGCGCGCCCGCAAAATGTCCTCGACGAGTGGCTGCACCGGATTACCGAAGAGCTGGCGGCATGGGATCGTGATAATCCCGACCGCCTGTCAGCGCCTTATGCGGTCAACCAGATCGTTCACCGCTCGAACGACCGGCTGGAAGCCGACATCGCGACCTGCGCCAAGTGGAAAGTGCCAATCACGATCACCTCGCTTGGTGCGCGCGAGGAATTGAATCAGGCTGTTCACAGTTGGGGCGGGATTACGCTGCACGATATCATCAACGACCGCTTTGCCCGCAAGGCAGTTGAAAAAGGGGCCGACGGCCTGATACCCGTCGCGGCGGGCGCAGGCGGCCATGCCGGCGTGCAATCACCCTTCGCGCTGGTGCAAGAAATTCGCGAATGGTTTGACGGCCCGATAGCCCTATCCGGCGCCATCGCTCATGGTCGTTCGGTGCTCGCGGCGCAGGCATGCGGCGCAGACCTCGGCTATATCGGGTCTGCCTTTATCGCCACCAAAGAGGCCAATGCGATGGCAGGATATAAATCTGGCATCGTCGAGGGTCGCGCGGGCGATATCGTCTATTCGGACCTGTTTACCGGCGTTCACGGCAATTATCTGCGCGGGTCGATTTCGGCGGCGGGGCTTGACCCCGACAATCTGCCCGCAGGCGATCTCAAAACGATGAACTTTGGTTCGGGCGGCAATACCGATGCCAAGGCGTGGAAGGATATTTGGGGTTCAGGCCAGGGCATTGGCGCGGTCAAGGACGTGCTGAGTGTTGCCGATTTCGTCGCGCAGCTCGAAGCCCAATATCTTGCCGCACGGCGCGAACTCGAAGCAAAGGTTAGGCTTTAGCCCCTAACAATATCCGGTCGATGGCGGTGTCGCGCAAGTTGCAGCCGGCAAGCAGCCCTATGATCTTCGCGGCGCGCCAACCGACCGGCATTTCATCGCCCTCGGGCAGGCGTTCGCGCTGAAACTCCATGCCTTACCCTAGCAATGCAAGACGTCGGCCGCGGTTGGACAAATTATCCGGCCTCGGCCGCTTGCCATCGCGTCAACGGGCACAAAGCGAGGCATTCGGGTGAGAAAGCGAACAGCTTCGACTAGATCGCGACTTGACTGCCCAGTTCGACCACCCGGTTGGTGGGCAGACGGAAATATTCCATCGCGCTTTCAGAATTGCGCAGCATCCAGGCGAACAACTTTTCACGCCAGATTGGCATGCCGGGCTTTTTGGCGGCAATAAGCGTCTGTCGCGATAGGAAAAAGCTGGTTTCCAACATTTTGAACTCGGCGCCGCAACCCTGCGCACGCTTGAGCCCGGCGGGCACATCGACAGGCTGCATAAAGCCATAATGCAAGACCATGCGGTGAAAGCCCTGGCCTAGATCATCTATCGAACAGAATAGATCAGGATCGACATAAGGAACATCGGCGACCTTGATCGTCAGCAGGATTATCCGCTCGTGGAGCACCTTGTTATGCTTTAAATTGTGCAGCAATGCATGCGGAACACCGTCCGAACTCGACGTCATAAAGACGGCGGTACCAGGCACCCGCGTTGCGCTGTTTGCCGCCGAGCTTACAAAGATCGGGATCGGCATCGCGCCCTCGGCCATTTCGCGCTGCATGAGCTTGCGCCCGCGCGACCAGGTGGTCAGCATTGTAAAAATGATCAAGCCGATCGCCAGCGGGACCCAGCCACCATCGGGTACTTTGATCAAATTGGCGCTGAAATAGGCGATGTCGACCACGAAGAAGGCGGCGAGGATCGGCAAGGCCTTCCACCATGGCCAGCGCCACAAGCTGAACAGTACCACCGACATCAGACAAGTATCGATGAACATCGCACCCGTCACCGCAATACCATAAGCCGAGGCCAGATTACTCGAGGAGCCAAAGAACAGCACCAGAATGATGACCATCGTCATCAAGAACCAGTTGACCACAGGAATATAAATCTGCCCCGCCGCCGACGCGCTCGTATGTTCCACCCGCAGGCGTGGCATAAAACCTAGCTGAATAGCCTGCTGGGTCAGCGAGAAGGCACCCGAGATGACGGCCTGACTTGCGATAATCGTCGCCAACAGCGCCAGCAACACCACTGGCGTCCGCCACGCATCGGGCATCATCAAAAAGAAGGGGTCTTTAATCAATTGTGCGGTCGCGCCCATATCATCGGACAAAACCATCGCACCTTGACCCATATAGTTGAGCATCAGCGCGGGCAGTACAAAACATAACCAGCTGATCCCGATGGGCGCGCGACCAAAATGGCCCATATCGGCATATAGCGCCTCGGCGCCCGTCACAGCCAACACAACCGACCCGAGCGAGATGAACGCCCGATAGGGATCGGACTCGAAAAAATATAGCGCGTTCAACGGGTTGATCGTCTGGTAAATAATCGAGGGATGATCGACGATGTGCATGATGCCCAATATCGAAAGCATCAGAAAATAGGCGAGCATGATCGGGCCGAAAAGCGCTCCGACTTTCGCCGTTCCGCGCGATTGTATGGCAAATAATCCAATCAGGATTGCCAGCGCAATTGGCACGATATAGCCGCGGAAACCTTCATGGACATAGCTTAGCCCTTCGGTCGCCGACAGCACCGACATCGCCGGCGTAATCATCGAATCGCCATAAAAAAGAGCGGTGGCAAATACGCCGAGCAGTACGATCGGCCATGTCCAGCGCGCACCGCCCTTTTGACGGCTGATCAACGCCAGCAGCGCTAGACTACCACCCTCGCCTTTGTTGTCGGCACGCATGATCGTCAGCACATATTTGAAGGTGACGACCATCATCATCGACCAAAAGACCAGACTCAGTACACCATAAATATGCAGCTGATCGGCATCGATCGAATGATGCCCGGAAAATGTCTCGCGAAAAGCGTATAGGGGACTAGTGCCGATGTCGCCAAAAACGACACCGACTGCGCCCACGGCCAGCTTCATCTTTCCATCGCGGTTGTGCGACGATGAAGCTGACCCCTGCTCAGCGTGATGGCTTATATGAGCCGGAGGCGACTCAGAGGTCATCGGCGCCCCTTAGCCCAGCAGCGAAAAGAACAACAGAAAAGTTCGCCGTCACGGTGTCGCGGCATCGCCGTCATTGATCAGCCCGGGCCCCATTGCCTGGCGCAGTTGGGCCAGCCGCAATTCGAGGTCAGAGCGCCATGGTGCGTCGGCTGGGCTGCGTTCCAAAAGCTGATTCCACACCCTCTCCGCCCCCTGTAGGTCGCCGCTCTGGGCCAGCGCCAGCCCGGCGAAGAAGGGCGGGGCGGGATGATTGGGATCACGCTTTGCAGCCTCGTCAAAGGCGAGCGCTGCGGCAGGTGACATGACGCCGCCGCCATGCGCGACCAGCGCATTGCCAAGCCCAACCCATAGATCGACATTGTCGGGATATTTCGCCAATCCCTTTTCCAACGTCTCGGCAGCGAGCTCGGTCTTGCCGATACGCGCGAAGCCATCAGACATACCAAGCCATTGCGCCGCTGGGCCAAAGCGATCGGCCATGCCTTGCCGCTCGTCCTTCAGCGCCTCGCCAAAGCCTTCGGGCTCAGAGGCAATCTGAACAGGCTTTCCCGCGAGCGAAGGGCTGCCCTGCAGCGCATAGCCGGTAAGGCCGAGCATGATCGCGGCTCCGGCCAGCGGGCGCGCGCCGCTTGGCAGGTGGCCGCCCCAGACCAGACCGCCCCATGTCATTGCCGCTGCCAGCACCAGCCAGAACCAGATCATAGATCATTCTCCACGTCGGAATCGCTGCGCCGGAACCGGCCAAAGGCGATCCAGCCGCCAATCAAAAGAAACAGCAAGGGACCAAGCCACAGCAGCGCGGTCTCTGTGTCAAACGGCGGGTCATAACTCACCCAGTTGCCGTAGCGCGCCACCAGCCATGCACGGATCGCTTCCGGATCTTCTCCCGCTGCAATTTTGGTACGGACCTCGTGGCGCATATCCCCCGCCAGCGGTGCATCGCTGTCGGCAATCGACTGCCCCTGACAGACGAGACAGCGCAATGTTGCCATCAGGTCACGCGCCTTTTCCTCCAGCGCCGGATCGGCGAGTTGCTGATAGGCATAGGGGGATGGCGGCAATCGGTCCTGCGCGGCGACCGGCCACGCAAAGACGACCAGCGACAAGGCAAGGAGCAACCGCCGGATCATTGCATCGCCTTCAATTTAGCGATGATTTCCGGAACCTGATCGGGCATGATAATCCCTTGGATCTGCTCCCGAATAATGCCCTTGCTGTCGATCAGAAATGTTTCTGGCACGCCTGACGATCCCAGCGCAATTTGCACGCTGCTTTGCTGGTCCGATCCAATGCGGTCGAAAGGATTGCCATTTTCACGCAGAAAAGTCGCAACATCTTCAGGCCGGTCACGGATCGCGATGCCGTCAATTGGAACCCCCGCTTCCTTCAATGCTTCAAGCTGCGGCGCTTCAGCGCGGCACGGGATGCACCAGCTGGCAAAGACATTGACCAGCCGCGGGCGCCCATCGGCCAGATCGCTACTCTTAAGACCGAGCACAGCATCGGTCGCGGGTGGAAGGTCGAATAGCGGCATCGGCTTGTTGATCCATTGCGACTGGATCAACGTCTGGGACGGGATCACCAGCCGATAGACAAAGGCGCCGAACAAGAGACACATCAGCGCCAGCGGCGCGAAAAGTATCCAAGGCCGTTTCATGCGAAAGGCTCCTGCGATTTGCGATGGCGATAGCGTCGCCACATGGTCAGCAACTGCGCGCGGCCCAGCAGCGACAGCGACGCCCCCAACGCGATCATCCCGCCACCAAGCCATATCCACCACACCAGCGGCTTCCACCACAGCCGCAGCTGATAGCGTCCGCTGGCGGCATCTTCGCCGGGTACCGGTTGCCCGAGCACAACATAAAGTTGCCCGCCCGGCCGTGTCAGCAGCGCCGATTCATTGGTCTCGGTCGACGCGGTGCCCATCAAACCTGGAAAAGTACGCGCTTGCGGACGAAGGGCAAAGACGGTGCCGCCCGGCGCTGTTACGCGCATATCGGCCTCGATCGCAGTCCAATTGGGCCCGGCAACCGGCTTCACGCCAACAAAACGCACGGCATAGTCTCCGACTTTTATTGTTTCACCCGGCGCGGCGGCAACCAATCGCTCCTTGATGAAGGCGCTTTCGGCGGCCATGCCGGCCAGTGCCACTGCGACCCCTAGATGGGCGATCACCATGCCATATATCGGCAGCGGCGTGCGGCGCAGGTTACGGCGCCACAGCGGCGCGAGACTTGCCACCCCGACCATCGCCGCGACCGCCATTCCGGCGAAAGGCAGCACACCAATTTTGCCGCCAAACAGGACAAGTCCGACCACCACAATTGCGCCCACCAACACCGGAATGGGCAAGCGCGCCCACAAAGTGCTGCCGTCATCCTTGCGCCACTTTAGCAACGGGCCCGCAACCATCACCAAACATAAAGCCAGCGCTATCGGCCCGGCGACTCGGTTGAAATAGGGCGGCCCGACCGAAATCTTCTCCCCCACGGCTTCGGCAAAAATGGGATAAAGCGTGCCAAGAAGCACGAGCGCGAGGATCGTCGTCAACAGCAAATTGTTGATAACCAACGCGCCCTCGCGGCTCAGCAGTGCAAATTTCTTGCCCTCGGCCACCGTCCCCGCCCGCAGCGCGAATAGGATCAGCGCCCCGCCGATGTAAATTGCCATCAGCGCCAAGAGGAAGGTTCCGCGTTCGGGATCGACGGCAAAACTGTGGACGCTGGTCAAAAGGCCCGATCGCACGATGAAAGTGCCGACAATCGACATCGAAAAGGCGATCACGGCCAGCATCACGGTCCAGGCCCTCAGCGCATTGCGCGTCGCGGTGACGCTGACCGAATGAAGCAGCGCGGCACCCGCAAGCCACGGCATTAGCGAGACATTCTCCACCGGATCCCAGAACCACCAACCACCCCAGCCGAGCTCATAATAGGCCCAATAGCTGCCCGCCGTGATTCCAAGCGTCAGGAAAATCCAGCTCCCCAGCACCCACGGCCGCATCGCGCGGGCAAAGGCCGATCCGACATCGCGCGTAATCAGCGCGCCTACCGCAAAACTGAACGCGATCGATAGCCCGACATAGCCGATGTAGAGGGTCGGCGGGTGAAAGGCGAGACCAGGGTCCTGCAGCAACGGGTTGAGCCCCTGCCCGTCGGGCGGTGCCACCGGCAACCGCGCAAACGGATTGGAGGAAAATAGCAAGAAGGCAAAAAATCCAAGCCCCAGCGCCGCTTGTGCCGCTAGCGTTGCGATCAGTGTATTTTCGTTGAGCCGCTTTTCAAACAGAGCCACCGCGCCCCCCGCAAGACCCAAAATGGTCAGCCACAACAGCATCGAGCCTTCGTGATTGCCCCAAGTACCGGCGATCTTGAACAACATCGGCTTCAAGCTATGGCTGTTGCGAACAACCAGTTCGACCGACATATCCGAGCGGACAAACACTATGATCAGCATGGCAAAGGCCGCCGTGGTGAGCACACCTTGCGCAACGCTTGCCGGACGCACCAGCGCCGCCAGATCGCTCTGCCCGCTGCGCAGGTAAAGACCGCCCGCAACCAGTTGCAGGCATGCAAGCCCCGCTGCCATCCACAACAGGGCAAGCCCTAATTCAGCAATCATTTGGCAGCCACCTTGGATTGATCCGCGAGCGATTTGGGCATGTCACCCATTTGCGGCGGCATATAACGCTCGTCATGCTTTGCGAGAATGCGATCGGCAACAAAGGTGCCATCGGCGCGCATATGGCCGTCGGCGACCATCCCCGATCCCTCTTTGAACAGATCGGGGACTATGCCGGTAAACTGGACCGGCACCGCCGCTTTGCCGTCGGTGGCGACAAAATGGATCGTCACGCCGTCGGGCTGGCGCTTTATACTGCCTGCCTCGACCATACCGCCCAGCCGCATGGCATCGCCGGCGTCGACCTTGCCGTTTCGAATTTCAGTCGGGGTACGAAAATAAGCCGCTTCATCGCGCAATGCGCTAGCCGCCAACAATCCGGCCCCGCTTACGGCGAACAGCGCCACAACGGCCAGAATGAGGCGTTGATGTTTGGCCTTCATGACCGGTCCTTGCGCAAGGCGTCGCTTCGCCGTTCGGCTTTACGCATCATCTGCCAGCTATGCGCCAGCACAAACCCTGTCAGCAATATGGTCAAAGCATAAGCCGCCACGACATAGGCCCATTGCCCGCTCATTCAACGTCCCCCTCTTCATCGACCATCCTGCGCAAGCGCGCCGCGACGCGATTATCGGCAATGATCCGCCGCATCCGCATCAAGACTATGGCACCAAAGAGCAAGGAGAATCCCGAGACCGTCAGCGCCAATGGCCACAACAGGCTATTGTCGATCGTCGAACCGCTTAGCGTAATGCTCGGCCCCTGATGCAGGCTGTTCCACCACACGACGCTGCGGTTGATGATCGGAATATTGATCGCGCCAACCAGCGCATAAATCGCCGCCCCGCGCGACAGCGACCCGCTTGTCTGGCGATCACCGCCATCGCCATTGGTCAGGGCGATAAATCCGGCATAGAGGAACAATAGCACCAGCATCGACGTCATGCGGCCATCCCATTCCCACCATGTACCCCAAGTCGGCTTGCCCCAGATGGAGCCGGTGGCAAGGCATAATGCGGTAAACAACATGCCCGGCACCGCGATCGCGCGCGCGGCAATGCCTGACAAAGGGTGGCGCCAGACCAGCTGAACCAGTCCCGAGACTGCCAATGCCGACCAACCCGCCATCCCCAACCAGGCTGACGGGACATGGACATAAAGAATGCGGACAGTCTCGCCCTGCAGATAATCGGCTGGAGTCAGCATAAGGCCGGCCCAGCCACCGACCAGGGTCAGCACTAGTCCCAACCCTAACAGCCAAGCTGTCAACGGGCGGGCCAGTCCCAGAAAACGGGTCGGATTCGCATAGGCGTGCATGGCGTGGGCAGCCTTAAGCGAGCATGTCGCGCGGGTCCAGCCTTATGCTGAGTGCGACGGCTTCAATCAGGCCTCGGGACGAGTCCACAGCCAGCTTCCGGTAACAACAGCCGCAACAATCGGTGCCAACATCCACGGCCAAGGCGCAAACAGCAACGCCATAATTATGCTAAAAGCAAAGGCGATCATCGCCGCAATTTTGCCCTTGCGGCTGATCGCGCCTTTCTCGCGCCACGCAACGATATGTTGGCCAAAAACAGGATGGTTGAGCAGCCACGCCTCAAGCCGCGGCGACGAGCGCGCAAAACAAAAGGCCGCCAGAATGACAAAAGGAACGGTGGGCAGCAGCGGCAAAAATGCCCCGATCCCGCCCAACCCAAGGGACAGCCAGCCGCTGGCAAGAAAGAAATGGCGCTTCATCCCGCCGGACCTAGACGCGGGCATGGGCCGCGCCAACCCTTTCCGTTCGCGAGACTATCCGCGCCCGATCAATTTCTGCGCCATGCGGTCTGCCACGTCCGATGCCGGCGTCGCGCTCGTTTTGCTTTCGGCCCATATGGCGGCAAGCCGCTCGGGGATCAGATGGATGCGGCTTTCGACTTCCTCGCGGCTGCCTTGTCCCAGATATTCGAGCGCGACATTGATGATGCCGCCTGCATTGATCACATAGTCGGGGGCATAAGTAATGCCGCGGTCATGGATCCGTTGGCCGTCACCTGCCGTGGCGAGCTGGTTGTTTGCGCCGCCCGCGACAATGGGAACCCGCAGCTTGGCAATACTGTCTTCGGTCAAGATTGCGCCAAGCGCATTGGGGCTCAACACATCGGCCTCGATCTCCATGATCGCGCCCGAATCGGCCAGTTCGGCACCCAGCTCATCGGCCAGCGCCTTGGCGCGTGTTAAATTGACATCGGCCAACGTCAGGCGTGCGCCATCTGCTGCCAAACGCCGCGCTACTCCGCCGCCGACGCTGCCGACGCCCTGAATGGCGACATGAACGCCTTTGGCGCTGTCGGTACCCAAGCCATTTTTAATCGCTGCCTTGACGCCCAGATAGACACCGAGCGCCGTCAACGGACCGGGATCGCCCCCTGCTTCACCGCTCGCCACCGGCAAGCCGCTCACATGCTTGGTTTCTTTGGCAATGGCGACCATATCGGCGTCGTTGATACCAACATCTTCAGCGGTGACATAAGCGCCACCAAGCGAATTAACCGCGCGACCAAATGCGGCCAGCTGTGCTGGCGACTTTGCCACGCCTTCATCGGCCAGAATAACGCCTTTACCGCCGCCCATCGGCAGCCCGGCCATGGCATTTTTATAACTCATTCCGCGCGACAGGCGGAGCGCGTCAATGATCGCGTCCTTGCGCAGCGGATAATGCCAATAACGCACACCGCCCGCACCGGGACCTAGGTGAGTAGAATGAACAGCAATGACGGCTGTTAGGCCGCTCGCACGATCACGGAACATATGAACATGTTCATGGTCGTCAAAATCGGCGAAATCCCAGACAGCGGCCATCGACTTTATCCTTGCGTTAATAAATTACGTGAAGACGTAATAATCAAATAGCGCCGCGGAGTCACGCCGAAACCGCCCTGTGCCCGCTTATGCGGGAAAATCTGGAAAAATGGGGCGACCGATGGGGCTTGAACCCACGACCCCCGGTACCACAAACCGGTGCTCTAACCAACTGAGCTACGATCGCCACAACGAGCTGGCGCAAGCAAAATCCATGCGCTCAGCGGCGCGGCGATAGTCGTGACAGTGCCAACTCGTCAAGCATTGTTCGCAACCTATCGACTGCCTATGATGCCAAGATGGTCAGACCTTATATCGTCGACATGGCTAGCTCGGCAGCGGATTTGGTGTCCGCGCGGCTGGCGACTGTGCCCAAAATGCGCCGCGCGCCCACGTCAAAACTTGAACAATATATCCTTCCCGACTTTCTGGACGCCAAGACCTGCGCGGAACTCATCGATCGCATCGACGCCGGAGTGCGGCCTTCGACGATTGCCGATCATAATGGTGACGCGGGGTTTCGCACCAGCAGCACCTGCGATCTTGATCATAACGATCCCGTCGTTCGCACACTCAATGCGCGCCTGCACGCCCTCACGGGCGTCCCGCAGCGATTCGGTGAACCTCTCCAGGGACAACGTTATGCCGTCGGCGAAGAGTTTAAAGCGCACACAGATTTTTTTACGCCTGACGGCCCCGACTGGGAGCAATATTGCGCCGTGCCGGGTCAACGCACCTGGACGCTGATGGTTTATCTCAACCAGCCCGACGCAGGCGGTGCGACGCGCTTCCTTGCCACCGGAAAGCTATACAAGCCCGAGACGGGAAAATTGCTCATATGGAATAATGTCTGCGTCGATGGCCAATCCAACGAAGCGACGCTCCACCACGGGATGAAGGTACGCAAGGGGCGCAAATATATCATCACAAAATGGCTTCGCGAACGCCCTTGGCCATGGAATCCGGGCGACGTCGACTAGCGAAGCAGTCGATATTGGAAACTCAGCGTCAGCGTGTTGCCCACCTGCCCCGGCTCGATCACTGCTTTTGACGCGCTGGCATCGCGCGCTTCGGCGGCAAAGGCTATCGGACGTGGTCCTTGAAACCCGCCTCCTTCGGTCACCGACAGCAATTCGGCGCTGCGATAGCCCGCCAGCTGCGCATAGTCGGCGGCCTTGGCGTTGGCCTCTTCAAATGCTGCCTTGCGCGCTGGAATCAGCATTGCGTCGGCATCTTTCATACTGAAATTGGGGCCGTCGACATTGGTCCCACCTGCGGCGATCAGCGCGTCGAGGAATTCGCCCAGATGATCAATCTTATCGGTCGTGACGCGCATCATATTGCTGACCTGATACCCCAAAAAGCGCGGCGGCTGACCGTCGGCACGATTGTTATAATCATATTGCGGCGACAGATTGATGCCACTCGTCTGAATATGTTCAGGCTTGATGCCGCGCTTCTTTGCCGCGGAAACGAGCTTTTCCATCGCCACGCTATTGGCGCGCAATGCCTCGACGGCAGTCGCACCATTGCTCGTCACCCCTGCACCGATGCTGGCGCGGTCGGGACGCGAACGGACCTCCTGATCGACGCTAAAGCTGAGGACGGGACCTTGTACCGACGCTGTGACCATATTGGTCGCTGGTTGAGCCTGCGCCGGAATCGCAGCTGCCAGAACCAGTCCGGTCGTCATTGCAGCTAGCAAAAATTTCGTCATTTCTATCTCCTGTTGGCCAATTTTCCGGCCCGATGTAAAACCTGTGTCCGAAACGCAGACGGAGCAAAGCCGTTCCCGCCTTTGCCAGCGCTGCGCTTGCGCCGCGCTGAACGAGCCGCTAGCGCGCCGTTCATCATGGCCGCACCAATTTTATCATATGAAGGCCTCGGCCTTATCCAGGGCAGCGGATGGCTGTTCCAGGATCTCGACATCTATATTGGCGAACGCGACCGGCTGGCGCTGATCGGGCGGAACGGTGCGGGCAAGACGACCTTGCTCAAGCTGCTCGCGAACCAGATCGACTCCGACAAGGGCAAGCGCGTCATTGTTCCCGGCACCCATGTCGTGATCCTTGAACAGGAACCCGATTTTGCGCCCTTTGCCCGCCTGATGGATTTCGCCATCGCGGGCGCGGATGCCCCGCTCGAATATGAAGTTGAGGCCATCGCAGACCAACTGGGCATCGACATGGATCGCCCCGCCATCAGCGCGTCGGGCGGTGAACGCCGCCGCGCCGCGCTTGCCCGGGCGCTGGCGCAAAATCCCGATGTTTTGTTGCTTGACGAGCCGACCAACCACCTTGACCTGTCGGCGATAGACTGGCTCGAATCCTGGCTTGCCCGCTACACCGGTGCCTTTGTCGCGATCAGCCATGACCGGACCTTTCTGACACGCCTCACCCGCCAGACGCTGTGGCTCGACCGTGGCAATATCCGGCGCAAGGAAATCGGCTTTGGCGGCTTCGAGGAATGGACCGAGGCGGTCTTTGCCGAAGAGGCCCGTGCCGCTCAAAAGCTCGATTCAAAACTTCGGCTAGAAGCCCATTGGCTCGAACGCGGTGTTACCGCACGGCGCAAACGCAATCAGGGGCGGCTCGAAAAACTCAAAGACATGCGCGCGACCCGCGCTGCAATGATCGGAGGCCCCGGCGTTGCCAAACTCGGTTTGGCCAATGATGATGTACGGTCCAAATCAGTGATTGTCGCTGAACAGGTGGCGGTCAGCTTTGACGGCCGCCCGATCATCAAAGACTTCACCTTTCGCGTCCAACGTGGCGACCGCATCGGCATTGTCGGCGCCAATGGCGCGGGCAAGACGACTTTGCTCAAACTGCTCACCGGTGACCTGAAGCCCGACAGCGGCACCATCACCCTCGCGCCCACCCTCGATGGCATCATCATTGATCAGCAACGCAGCCTGCTCAGCGGCGACAAGCGCGTTCGCGACGTGCTCGCCGATGGCGGCGACTGGATAGAGGTGCGCGGGGTCAAAAAGCATATTCAGGGCTATTTGAAAGAATTTCTCTTTGATCCCGGCGTCATCGAAGCCCAGGTCAGCACCTTGTCGGGCGGCGAGCGCTCACGCCTGCTCCTCGCCCGCGAATTCGCACGCGAGTCCAACCTTCTCGTCCTCGACGAGCCCACCAATGACCTCGATCTGGAAACGCTCGACTTGCTGCAGGAAGTCATTGCCGATTATGCCGGCACCGTCCTGCTGGTGAGCCATGACCGCGACTTTCTCGACCGCACGGTGACGGTGACGCTTGGCCTCGATGGGACAGGAAATGTCGATATTGTTGCGGGCGGCTATGCTGACTGGGAAGCCAAACGCAGCGTCAAGACCGCAATCAAGAGCAAGTCGGGCAGTGGCGCAAAAGCCGCGCCCGCCAAGCCCCTACCGCGCAAGAAACTCACGTACAAAGACCAGCGCGACTATGACCTGCTGCCTGAACATATCGAAGAAATCGAGCAGCAGATGGCAAAAATCGAAGTCGAATTATCCGACGGTGCTTTGTTCACCCGCGATCATGCGCGCTTTACGGTCTTGACCGAGCAACTGAACAAATGTCGATCCGAAAAGGCGGCAGCCGAAGATCGCTGGCTCGCGCTCGCTGAGGCGGTTGAAGCGCTGGGCTAATAGTTGCACGCACGACATCGTCCAAATTTGAGCATGGGGGATGGCACAATGACCAACGACAATGGACAGCCTCCTTTACACGGCATCGGAGGATGGCTCGGCTTTCTTATTTTCGTTCTAGGTATCCTGTCACCGGCACGAATGCTGTTCAGATCCTATGCTAATGTACTGGAAGTCAAGGCTGCCGCTCACTTGCTCGGTCCGGGTACAGAGACTTATATAATGTTCAACTGGGCGCTGATCATCCTTTCGGTGGCGGCTTCGCTTTTCATGGCGTATCGGCTGCTGGCGGTGCATCGCTGGTCGAGTGTCAGGATCGTCATCCTGGGTCTATGGTGCCTAGCGCTTTTGCCGACCTTGGCTGATCTGGCGATTTCGGCGATTATGTTTCCGGCATTTGCTTCGGCCGCCGCTCCTGAAATCCTGCTTCCCCTCGGAAAATCGGGCATTTCAGCAATCATCTGGACCAGTTATCTGATGAAATCGAAGCGGGTCGCGAACACCTATACCAAGGATATTCCCGAGACATTGCGTATATTCGGCTGATCTCGCCGCATCCATATGACGCGCCATAGTTGACACAGGAACATTTTATAGGGAATAAGAAACCTATTCGGTTAGTCACCATCTAAGGATTGGCCATGATCAACAACATTCGCACCGTCCGTCGCGCCAAAGGCCTGACCCTCGATGAGGTTGCAAAACGCTGCACGCCTGCGACGACTGCGCAAACCATTGGACGGCTGGAAACGGGGACGCGCACTCTGTCGCTCGACTGGATGAACCGCATCGCCGCCGCGCTGGGGGTCGATGCCTCCGAGCTTGTTCACCTGCCACAAGACACGCAACTCACGATCACCGCCATGCTGGGCGCCGATGGCGCACAAGCCCCGACCCGCACCGAAACAGCGCTCACCGCACGCCCGACCGAGGATATGCTCGCTATTCGCGTCACATCGTCCGTTGGCGATTATCGCGCCGGAGACGAAATATGGTGCCGCCGGACCAGCTCCGACTGGGCGAGCGCGCTCAACCGCGATATACTGGTGCCTCGCCCCGCCGGTCGTTTTATCTTTGCCCGTCTGCTCAATGTCGATAGCGAGAAACTCCACCTCCTGCCGTTGGGTGCGGGCCAGCGCCAGCAAGTCGTCGCCACCCCGCCTTGGGCGGCAGTGGCGGTGCGCCTGATCCGGTCGCTCTGAACATTATGAAGCCCTTGCGCATCCTCTCTATTGCCACCTTATTCCCTGACACCGCCCGCACCACTTTCGGGCTGTTTGTCGAGAAAAGCCTCGCCGCACTCGCCGCCGAACCTGGCGTAGAGCTCACCATCATTGCTCCGGTTGGCCTGCCGCCCTGGCCGCTGTCGCTGCATTCGCGATACCGCGCACTCGCCGGCTTGCCCGAACGGGAACAATGGCACGGCCTCACCGTTCACCGTCCGCACTACCGCCTGATCCCGCGCCTTGGTGCCCGCTTCAATCCAGCACAGATTGCCCGCGCGGCGCTGCCCATCGCGCGCGCGGTACAGCGTTCTGGCGGCCTCGATGTCATCGACGCGCAATTTTTCTATCCCGACGGGCCGGCCGCCATGCGGATCGCTACGGCGCTCGACCTGCCCTTTTCAGTCAAGGCGCGCGGCGCAGACATCAGCCATTTCGGCCACGACCCCGCGACGCGCGGCGCGTTACTCGCCGCCGCCGAGGCAGCGGCTGGCTTGCTCGCGGTGTCCGACGCAATGCGCCGCGATATGGCCGCGATCGGCATGGATGCGTCAAAGATCGCCGTGCATTACACTGGTATAGACCGCACGCGCTTCTTGCCCGGAGATCGTGCCGCTGCACGCGCCGCGCTCGGCCTTGGCGACCGCCCCGTCATCCTGACGGTCGGCGCGCTCATTGAGCGAAAAGGTCAGGACTTGGTAATCGACGCCCTGCCCGCACTGCCCGATACAGTCTATTTGCTTGCAGGTTCGGGCGATGAAGACCGAAACTATCGCGCCCGCGCCGAAGCGCGCGGGGTGAGCGACCGCGTCCGCTTCCTTGGCCCGGTCGCCAATGCCGATCTGCCTCAGCTTTATCGCGCCGCCGATGTCGTCGTGATGCCTTCCGCGAGTGAGGGCCTGGCCAATGCGTGGGTCGAGGCGCTGGCGTGCGGCACCCCGATCGTGATCAGCGATGCAGGCGGCGCCGCCGAACTCGTGACCAGCGATGTCGCGGGTCAGATCGTTGCTCGTTCACCGGCAGCCATCGCTGCGGCGGTGCAGACCATCCTCGCCGATCCGCCCGCACCTGCTGCCGTCGCGGACAGTCTAGCGGGGCGGTTCGACTGGACGCGCAACGGTCGTGAGCTTGCCGCCCATCTTCGCCGCTGCGCTAATCTTTAAAATTCAGACCACTGCACCATCGTCGTTGCGCTCGGTCCTCTCGGCTCCGCCATGACCCGTCGTCGTGCGCGGTACAAAGCTGTCCGGCCCGACCTTCAACCACACGAGGATTGGTGCGGCCATATAGACCGACGAATAGGTACCGATAAAAATACCGAGCAGCATCGCCGCGGTGAAGCCAAAGATAACGTCGGGGCCAATCCACAACAGCACGCCGAGCGCAATCAGCATCGTCAAACTGGTCATCACTGTCCGCGCCAAAGTCTCGTTGATGCTCAGATCGAGCAGCGGCAAGATTTCCATCTTGCGATATTTTTTCAAATTCTCGCGGATACGGTCGAAAATGACGATCGTATCATTGAGCGAATAACCGATAATCGTCAGCAGCGCTGCGATGATATTGAGGTCGAATTGCAACTGGGTCAACGCGAAGAAACCGAATGTCAGCGAAACGTCATGGAACAGCGCGAACAAAGCGCCGACCCCGAATTGCCACTCGAAACGGATCCAGATGTAAAGGGCGATCGCTACCATCGCCAGTCCAAGCGACAAGGCTCCGGTTTGCAACAATTCAGCCGACACTTTACCCGAAACGGTTTCAACAGAGCCCGTTTTGGCGAGTGGGAAAGCGGCCTTGATGCCAGCAACCAATTTGTCACCAGCGCGGTCTGCGGCGGCCTTGTCGCCCTTTGGCAATGCCGTGCGGATGGCCACGGCATTGCTCGAACCGAATTGCTGGATTGTTGCCTCACCCAGCCCGATGGCGGCGACTTTCTCACGGATTTCATCAATATGCGGCGTCTTTGAAAATTCGACGCGGACCGACTGGCCGCCGACGAAATCGACGCCAAGGTTCAAACCGCGCACCGCAACCAGCACAATCGATGCAATGATCATGCCGATGCTGATGGCCATTGCAACGTTCCGCCACTTCAGGAACTGGATATTGGTGTCGTCGGGGACGAGTTTCAGCAGGCGCATCTCTTGTCTTCCCTTAACAGATTGATCGTCGAGGGACGCTTGCTGCGCAGCCAATCGGCGGCGAACATGCGCGTCACGGTGACGGCGGTGAAAACGCTTGTGATGATGCCGATGGTCAGAACCACAGCAAAGCCCTTGATCGGACACCGATCCGAACCAGAACATCAGCGCGGCGGCAATCACATTGGTGATATTGGCGTCGAAAATTGCGCGACTGGCCTCTTTATAGCCGATGTCGATGGCTTATCACCTTGCGCCCGCGTTTCAATTCTTCACGTATTCGCTCATTGATCAGCACGTTAGCATCAACCGCCGCGCCGATGGTGAGCACGAAACCGGCGATGCCGGGCAACGTCAATGTCGCATTGAACGCTGCCATAATCGCGATGATCATGCTGACGTTAAACACCAGCGCGATATTGGCATAAAGGCCGAAACGGCCATAAACGACAATCATGAAAGACAGCACCGCTACGGTCGCGATGATCCCTGCAATCGCGCCTTTGCGGATCGAATCGGCGCCCAGCTCGGGCGATACGGTCGTTCCTCGACCACCGCCATCTTGACCGGCAACGCGCCCGACCGCAGCGAAATTGACAGGGCATTGGCACTCGCCACAGTGAAATTCCCTGAAATCTGCGCTTGCCCGCCAAGTATCGGCTCGTTGATCGAGGGTGCCGACAAAACCTGACCGTCGAGCACCATGGCAAAGCGCTTGCCGACGCTTTGCGAAGTTACACGTGCAAAAGTGTTGGACCCGCCCGAGATCAAAGCGGATGTTGACGACTGGAAGCCCGCCTTGCTGGTCATAGCCTTGCTGGGCGTTGATCAACTGCTCGCCGCTTATCATCACCTGACGACGCAGCACTTCATAGGGGACTCCGTTACCCGCACCTGGGGCATAGGGAACGATTTCGCTGCCCACCGGGACGCGCCCCGCTGCCACTTCGGCAGGGTCGGCGTTCGGATCAACCATGCGGAATTCAAGCCGCGCGGTCTTGCCGATCAAATCCTTGAGCGCCTTCGGATCTTGAAGCCCTGGCACTTGCACGACAATCCGGTCATTGCCTTGACGAATGATCGTCGGCTCGCGCGTTCCCAGCGCGTTGACGCGTTTGTCGATAATTTCGCGCAGAATCCATCGCGCGGTCAATCGCCTGCGCTTGTCCCGCCGCCGTGGGCGTCAACACGATGCGTGTCGTGTCGACGATGTCGATGTTCCAGTCGCGCTGACCGGTCAACGCTGCGCCTTGGGTTTCACGAAACAAACGGTCGCGCGCGTCATCAAGCTGCGTCTGGTCGCGCACTAGAAAACTGATCTTACCGCCCGTTGTGCTTAGCTCGCCAATCGCAATACCACCATTGGTGCCGCGCTGGCGCATAGCTGTCCGGACAGTCTTTTCCATCGTGGACAGCTGCGTCTTGCTCAGGTCATTAATGTCGGCTTCGAGCAGCAAATGGCTGCCGCCCGCCAGAATCAGTTCCAGATCGACCCGTGCCTGAAGAAATGATGGCAGGTTTGCCGTCAGCTTTTCAGGCATTAGGCTGGGAGCGGCAAAAGATAATGCCCAGCACCATAAGGATACTGACAATGTTTTCCAACGCGGGAAATCGAGCATAAATTTCATCCGATAGCAAAGCGCGGAGGACGGCGCGGAGCCGCCCGCCAGGTCAATCGTTCGCGGGCTTGCCGCCGGGTTGCACGACGTCGGACAAGGTAGATTTTA
>CAWJNG010000007.1:0-149881 GCA_963844225.1 uncultured Alphaproteobacteria bacterium
GATCGTCGCCTTGGTGAGCTTTTACCTCACCAACAAGCTAATCTTACGCGGGCTCATCCTTGGGCGATAAATCTTTGGACCGAAGTCATTATACGGTATTAGCACAAATTTCTCTGAGTTATTCCGTACCCAAGGGTAGATTCCCACGCGTTACGCACCCGTGCGCCACTAAGTCCGAAGACTTCGTTCGACTTGCATGTGTTAGGCATGCCGCCAGCGTTCGTTCTGAGCCAGGATCAAACTCTCAAGTTTGATGTTCGAATTTGCCAAGGTGGAATTCCCTCGCAAACCCGCTCATTTTTAAGGAGCCTGGCCTACACAATTTTGGAACGGTCCCTTTTCCCATTCTATGGCGAACCACAAAATGCTGAAGAGCCGCTCCCACGTCATGGAAACGTGTAAGACATGTAGGTCAGGCTTGGCTTTTTATCCTGAGCACCCGACACCTTAAAGCTGTCGGACCCAGGGCCGCCGCCCACATGTCCCTTCATCGACAATCACAATTTCAAAGAGCCACCGACAAGAATTGGCGGACAGTTGCCGTTCCCCGCTATTGCTATCGGGGGACATCTGTCCGTAACCTATTGGCGACCGGTTGGAAGCGAAGCCGTTTGGCAGCGCCCCGTCCGGTGAACAGGCCTCTAAGCAGAAGGTTGATTCGCGTCAACACCCTTTTTGCAATTTTGTTTCAATATAGCGATGAGCAGCCTGGACGGTCTGGGCACTAGCAAGGTGAAAATGTGAGCAATTCCGCCAATATTCCTGAAAGGCCTTTGAATGAGGGATTCGGCGATCGCGTGCGCAGCGCGGTTATCTGGCGTTCGGGTAGCCAGATTCTGGCGCAAATCATCACCTGGGGATCGACGCTTGCGGTGATTCGCCTGCTCAACCCGGCCGACTATGGATTGTTCGCGATGACCCAGGTCGTTATCGCCTTCCTATCCTTCCTCAATGGCTATGGTTTTGCGAGCGCTTTGGTGCAGGCCGAGTCGCTTAACCCATTCCGCGTGCGCCAGGCCTTTGGCTTGTTGCTGCTGCTCAACGGGCTGCTCGCGACGATGCAATATTTCGGCGCGCCATTGGCTGCTGCTTATTATGGCCAGCCGATCGTCGCTGATCTGCTCCGCCTTCAGGCGCTTATCTTTCTTGCGACGCCCTTCATCGCGCTGCCCGAGGTGATGATGGCTCGAAGCCTCGAGTTTCGTAAACAGGCGATGGTCAATTTGGTAGCAGCGTTGGTCGGGGCGGGTACGGCTCTGGGATGTGCGCTCGCTGGCTATGGTGTGTGGACACTGGTTTATGCCCCTATCGCTCTATTCTGGACCCGCGCTATCGGGCTTACTGTTGCTGCGCGCCTGCTTGTATGGCCCAGTTTCGACTTTCGCGGTTGTGGCCAGATTATCGGATTTGGCTCGGCGGTTCTCGCCAGCTCCTTCTTCTGGTTGATCCAGTCCCAGTCGGACATTTTCATCGCCGGCCGCCGATTCGACCCCCATGCACTCGGCCTTTACGCCGAAGCCTTGTTCCTCACCCAGATCTTCGTCTCCAAGTTCGTCCCGCCGATCAACGAGGTGGCCTTCCCGGCCTATGCGCAGATCCAAAAGGATGGCGCAGCGGTACGCTGGAACTTCTTGAAGGCGGTGCGTCTGCTCATGCTGATCGCGGCCCCAGCCTATTGCGGACTCGCTGTGACGGCGGGGCCGCTGGTCGAAACACTGCTGGGCGCGAAATGGCTGGGGATGGTTCCTTATGTCCAGATATTGGCGCTCGCGATGATCTTTACATCGGTTCAGATTCTCTTTTCGCCGGTAACCAATGCGATGGGAAGGCCCGGCATTGCAGTGCGCTCCGCCTTGGCGGGCGCGGTGCTGTTTCCCGTCGCCTTTTTAATCGGGGCCCGCTTCGGATTGATCGGCCTTGCCTGGGGCTGGCTGATTTCCATGCCGATATTGTTACTCATCACCGCGCGTCTGTCGTCGCCGGTAATCGGCGTGACGCTGCGCGATATTGGCCGCGCTGCCCTCCCCGGCCTCGCACCGGCGCTGGTCATGGCGGTGAGCGTCGGCTTGCTGGGTCAATGGATAGGGAGCTCCAGCCTGTCGGCACCGATACGCCTGATCCTGTTAATCGGCGCAGGCGTGCTGATTTACCCCACACTCTTGTGGGCAATGGAGCGTGAGGCAATCGAAGAAGTCAAACGACTGATCTTTCGGCGCGCGCAGCCGCCCGAAATCCCGCCGGTTCAGGAGGCTATATAGTCACGCATCGCGGCAGCCTCTGCCTCGATGCGGTCGATTCGATATTTGACCAGATCGCCGATTGAGACAAATCCGGTCAGCTTTCCATCGTCGACAACAGGCAGATGCCGAATCCGCCGCTGGGTCATTTGGGACAGCGCTCCCATCACCGCCATTTGCGAATCGCAAGTGACCGGCGTCTTGGTCATCACATCATCAAGGGTACGGTCAAGCGCATCAGTGCCATAGGAAGACAAGAGCCGCACCAGATCGCGTTCGGAAAATATGCCGACAATCGAGTCGCCTTCCATCACTGGAACCGCGCCGATGCGATGCTGCGCCAGCAAGTCGATAACGGCGCGCACCGTGTCGGTTTTACGCGCTAGAATCACAGGGCCTTTGCGGCCGTGAAGGATCGCTCCGATTGTCATATTTATCCATTCCCCATGTCGATTCTATTGTCGCCAAGTCTAGCATAACTTCCCGCAAAGCCGAAACGCCCGTCGGCTTTTGACCCTTGGCCTGTGCCACGAGTTGGTCCATGTGGCGCGCATGGCCAAATATTCACCGCTCGACAATCCGACCACCGCGCAAATTGCTTGGAATCGCTATCGGCGACTCATGCGCTGGATGACCATATTATCCGTCACAGCGGTTGTGGTAGCGTTAGGCGTGCTGCGCTGGATGATGGGCAGTCAATTGTCGATTCATATGATTATCGCCACCGCCGCCGGAATCGGTCTTTCGATCATGCTGGCGGCGGCGTTGATGGGATTGGTGTTCCTGTCGAGCGGATCAGGGCATGACGAATTGATAGAAGACCGGCTTTCCGATGAGGATCATTTGAAATGACCGACGCCGTCCAGAATCTGCCCTCGCGCGGCGACCCGATCTTGCGAGTCGTGCCGCAGCCCGCCGACATCAACAGCAATGGCCATATATTCGGCGGCTGGGTCTTGTCACAGATGGATATTGCCGGCGGCATTGTCGCCGCGCGACTTGCCAAGGGGGCTACGGCCACCGTCGCTATTCAGACGATGGAATTTCTCGCGCCAATTTTGGTCCGCGATATTGTGTCGGTTTACGCCAGTTTGGAAAAGCGCGGGCGGACATCGATGAGCATCCGAATCGAGGTCATCGCGACGCGTGATCGCGGCGAAACCGAGGTCAAGGTAACCGAGGGTCTATTCACCTTTGTCGCACTTGACGAGAATCATCGTCCCCGCGCACTGCCGACCGATTAGCGCGCCGCCTTCACGTAATAGTGGATCGTCCGGCTGTCATTTGCCGGCACGGTCACATGCCATGTGTGCAGCCCGTCCTTGCGTGGCAGTCTGCGCAGCCGCGTATCGAGCGTATCGTCGTCGTCGGTGTAGAAACCCAGTTCGACCGAGACGGAGAAGGGGTTCGCATTGGTCACCGTCGCCCGATACGCATCACCGCGATTCTTGGGTGCAACATAATTTTCGATTTGCACCTGAACCTGACTGCTTTCTCCGACGACCAGATTGACCGTTTCACCCACGGCATGGTCACGCAAATCGCCCTCGCCCGCGAGCAGTTCGTGCCCGCCCACCGTCTCAAACACTGCGATTTTGCCGCTTGGCAAGGGGACGCCGAGTTTCTCCGCTTCCTTGTTTTGCATCCGCAGCAAAAGTTCGGTCGCAATCGGGTCGCCGGTTTGGTCAGGGGACAAGTTAAGGCGATGGATGCGGCGGAATGGCACATCATCCTTGATCAGCAGCGCGACCTGCTTCTGCGCATTGGCGGCAACGGTCACGGGAATCGGAACGCGATAAAGTTTCAAATCGCCCAATTCTTCCTGAACCGCGATGGCCACTGGTGCCTCCATCATATCTGCCGACCGTTTGGAGGCTGTGACCATGATCTCCTCGCCTCGGGCAGAACCCATCATCGGCGCGGGCGGGGGGGAGGAGCTGGCGGCGGCGGGGCGCCATTTCTGCCACTGCCTGTGGGAAAACAGGACAGGCGGAGCGTCGGCTGAGTCGGAGCCTCGACCAGCGCGGCGAAATTGCTGTCGATGTTGAGCGTCCCGGCCAGCGCGAACAGCTTGGCATCGCGGAAGCTTTCGTCATTGCTGTTGGCGACGGTCAGCCAGGCAAAAAGGTCGAGCGCTTTGCCGTCCTCCTGCATGTGCGCGACATAATTGGCCGCCCAGTCAAATCCGGTGGCCAGATAGGTCAGGGTGACGGTCACGCGCTGCGCCATCGGGCTGCGCGTTGTAACCGACAGCGTTGGCTTGGCCGACAAGCCCTCGGGAACGCCATCATAGATCAGCGATTCGGGCAAGCCGGTGCAGCGCAGCGATTCAAAGCCAGCCGGTGTCTGAAGCACCACAGCACCCTTTGGTCCCGATCGAATCACCGCTTCCTCCTCGCGCACCGCACCGGTCGCGCGGTCGGTACGGCGGAGATGGACGCGATTGCCTAAAGTGCCATCAAGCAGGCTTGCCGGTGACAAAAGGGCGGCATCACGATTCTTCTGGACCACTCCGCCCGGCAATCCGGTGACGATAGCGCTGACCGCCACCATCCCCTCTGCCACCCCTTCGAATCGCAGAATCGATTCGCCAGCGGGCAAATCTATCGTCCGCGTTTCGGTAATGAGCGCAAAGCCTTGTAGCCAGTTGAGGTTGATCGCGCCGCCCGCATCGCGTCGGGGATCGCGATACACGCTGACCGCCACGCCATCAGGCGCGCTGGACGTAACGACCGTCTGCGCCGCGAGAGGCGGCGCAACATTCAGCAAGGCAAAGGCCAAAAGCCAGCGCATCAGCGGCGCATCAATATCGCGTTTCAAAGGTCGCGGTGATGCTCGTCTCCCCATTGGCCGGGATGGTGACAATCCATTGCGTCCCGTCGCTGTCGAGCCGGTCGCTTTTTTGGCTCTCGGAAATGATGCGCGTTTCGGACCAGTACCAGTCAAGACCGCGTTGGGTTAGCTCGAGCTTCACCGGTTCGGTGCGGGCATTGGTCAGCAGATAGGACATGGTAGAGCGCCATTTATAGTCGGAAAGCCTCTGCCGCGAATCGACCGTCGCTTTGACCTTTACGTCAAAGGCGTCGCCGGTCTTGAGCGCCAGCTCGCTGCCCATCGGAGTATGGTCAATACTATTCTCACCGATGAATTGCGGGTCGCCGCGCAGGTCGCGCTGATAAAAGCGTACCGTCCCGGCCGGCAAAGCATCACCCAACCCGCCCTGTGCGCTCGATGAAAATTTGATCATGCTCGCCGCGCTCGCCGGTTCGGCCATGTTGGTGAAGCCAGCCAGCGTGAACGCATAGACTTTGCGCGCTGGCACGCCCTGGACATCCAGAAAGCTGACCTGTTTGGTCTGGGCATTGGCAATCGTCGTGCGTTCGGCGAGCGGATAAAGATAATAATCACCAAGCTGTTCGCGCGGCGCCGTTTCGGTGCCCGACCGGCGGACCCCCGTCGTCGGTCTGGGTCGTGATCGATTACCCGAATTGGCGCTATTTGGTGTCCCTGCGACCAGCAAGGTGCGGGCGTTGCTAAAGCTTGTGCCAGTTCGGTTGGTAAGGGTCACCCATCCCTGGACGTCGATTGTTCCCGCCTTTTCGTCATAGAGCGAAACATAGTCGGCGACCCAGCCGAGACCATTGGTCAAATAGGACAGGGTGGCCGGACGCGCGCCCGCTGTGCGACTATCTAGCGTGATCGACAAGGTTGGCTTGGCGCGCAAATTGGGCGGTATCTTGTCAAAGATGACCCGGACCGGAAGTCCATCGTCGCGCAAGATTTCAATTTTCCCGCCGACTTGCAACACAACGCCGCCATTGACCGCGAGCACCTTTGCGCGCTCGCGCGTTTCTGCGCCGGTAGCAGGATTGATACGGAGCAGCGTCACCATTTCGCCCACTGCTTTTTGCATCATCGCGTTGGGCGACAACAGATCATAGTCGAAATTCTGTTCAACTATCGCAGCTCCGGCGGCGCTGAATGACACGGTCTCAGGTCTGATTTGTGCGGAGACGTCGGGAAACTCCTGCCGCGTACGACCGCTAGGCAAGTCGAGCCGACGCACATCCTGCACCAGCGACTGTCCGCCATTATAAATAGTGATCGAAAGGTCGCCCTGCGCATTGGGCGCAGAACCATCCTGCGCAGCGACCGCACCGCCGTTCGCCATACCGGCCAGCATGAGCATCGCCCAGCCTGCTGCTTTTCCACGCATATTCAATCTCCCGCTATCCCGTGCAGAAGACTATGTCATGAAAAGTCCAAAGACCAGCACCAAGCGCCGCGTTGCTTATTCGGCGGCTTCTGCACCTTCGTCACGCTTGGCCAGAGTCCGGCGCGGGCGGCGAGCTTTGGGCGCCGACGTGTCATCGCCAGCCGGCTCCGTATCCGCCGTCTTGCCATTGGCCGTTCGACCGATGGCGGGCGGCAGCGCGGCGCTGTCTATGCCCGTTGCTTCGCTAACCTCGGGCGTGCGCGGAGCGCGCGCCGGGCGGCGGGGAGTGCGCGGCGCGGGCGAAGGCGCAGTTGTTGTTGCCGCATCGCTGTTGTCTCTGCCGTCGTCGCGCTGATCGCTGTTGCTATCATCGTCGCGGCTACGGGCTTTCTTGGCGCGAGCCGGCTGACGCGGCGCGCGATTGTCATCATCGCCTTGCTGACGGTCGCGTGCCTGGCGATCGCCACGATTATCGTTACGATTTTCACTGCGCGTGTCGCGAGAGTCGTTGCGACGGTCATTGCTGTCAGCGTTGTTGTCGCTGTCGTCATTATCACCGTCGGCGTCATCATGGCCGTCGAAATCCTCGACTCCGCGCAATTCGCGCTGGCGGTCATTCGGGCGATCCTGCCCTTGCGAACGCTCTTCCTGCCGTTGACGAAAATCACTCACAACGCGGAAATAATGATCCGCAAATTGCAGATAATATTCAGTCTGGACCCGATCCCCTGCCAATTGCGCATCACGCGCCAGATTGCGGAATTTCTCGATCATCTGGGCCCCGTTGCCGCGAGCGCGGCTATCGATCCGGTTGGCCTGATCCATACCGCCGCGTCCCCCGGACGATTGACGGTTGTTGTTGTTATTGTTGTTGCGGCCGCGACGGCGACCGCTTTGTCGGTTGTTCATATTCAACTGAGACATCCTGTCGAAATGCTAATGCCAAACCCCTTTTGGCCGATCGCGCTTCGGGCGCTGATCGAAACCGCGAATTCTCGCGGGACTTTGCCCTTCACCGTCTATGGGACCGTGGCCCGCACAAACGCTGCTTGTGGGAAACAAACCTGTCAGACCAATATCGATGCTTTGGCACCGCCAATGGGAACCTGAACCTGTCTGCATTTGGCCTCTATCGCGCTTCGCGGCGGAAACCAAGAAGTTTCTTGCGCAAAATGATTAACTGCGCACCGACATAATCAACGCACGATCACGGCCGCCAAAGTCCTGTCGACAGCGGACCGAGAAGCCGGCGGCAGCAGCCAATTGAGTCACTGCAGTATATTGCGTTGCGCCAATCTCCACGATGGCGACGCCGCGCGCGGCGAGTATGCTCGGAAGCTCAGGCAGTATGCGACGATAATCGAACAGACCGTCCTCGCCCGCGAACAGAGCGGCGCCGGGTTCATAGTCGGCGACATCAGCCATCAACTTTTCGGTGGCGGCAATATAGGGCGGATTGCACAGGATGAGATCGAAACGGTCGGACAAGCCATCGCCCCAGTCACCATACTGAAAAGCGGCCCGGTCTGACAACCCGAGCGCCTCGGCATTGGTACGGGCATAGGAAAGTGCCGTGTCCGACGCATCGACCCCCAACCCTGTGGCCTGCGGAAACTCGCTCAATGCCGCGAGTAACAATGTCCCCGGTCCTGTGCCAAGATCGAGGATGCGCTGCGGGGGCGTCCCGGCAAAATGGGCACTCGCCGCGTCGATCAGCGTCTCGCTATCGGGGCGCGGAATCAATACGCCTGGGCCAACTGCCAGCCGCAGCGACCAGAATTCGCGCCAACCAATAATATAAGCGACCGGTTCATGTGCCGCGCGGCGCGCAACCAAAGCGGCAAAACTGCCCGGTAAGGCAAAGCGCGCGGGATCAAGCAACAGGGCTTGGCGCTCCACCCCCAGCGCATGGGCCATCAATACTTCGGCATCGAGACGCGGTGTGTCGCTTGCCACCTCCAGCCGCTGCGTCGCGTCGCGCAACGCGGCGGCAATCTCACTCATTCAATCCCGCCAGCCGGTCGGCTTGATCTTCGGCGATTAGCGCATCGATCATCTCGTCCATCGCGCCTTCCAATATTTCGGGCAAGCGGTGCAGTGTCAGGTTGATGCGATGGTCGGTGACGCGGCCTTGCGGGAAATTATAGGTACGGATGCGTTCGGATCGGTCGCCCGATCCCACCATCAATTTGCGATTGCCTGCACGCTCGGCATGTTGCTTGTCGCGTTCCAACTCGTAAAGCCGTGTGCGCAATACCCCCATCGCCTTGGCGCGATTCTTGTGTTGACTGCGCTGGTCCTGCTGGATGACCACAAGACCGGTGGGCAAATGGGTTATACGGATCGCGCTGTCGGTCGTGTTAACGTGCTGCCCGCCTGCACCACTGGCGCGGTAAATATCGATCTTGAGGTCATTATCGTTGATATCGACATCAACCTCTTCGGCCTCGGGCAGCACCGCGACGGTGGCTGCGCTGGTGTGGATGCGGCCTTGGCTTTCAGTCGCAGGCACCCGTTGGACACGGTGGACGCCGCTTTCAAATTTCAATTTGGCGAAAACCCCTTGCCCCGCAAGGCTAACGACCACTTCCTTAAAGCCGCCCGCTTCGGATTCGCTCGCCGAGATCATCTCGACCTTCCAACCTTGAGCTTCGGCATAGCGGCTGTACATGCGGAGCAAATCGCCCGCGAACAGCGCCGCCTCGTCCCCGCCGGTTCCGGCACGGATCTCCAGCATTGCTGAACGATCGTCGGCAACGTCCTTGGGCAATAGCTTGATCGCCAGATCCTGTTCGGCAGCTGGGAGTGCGTCCTGCACGCTTGCCAACTCCTCGGCCGCCATCGCCTTCATTTCGGGGTCGGCCAGCATGGCTTCCAGATCGACAAGCTCACCGCGCAACCTCACGACCTCACGCGCCGCCGCTGCAACCGGCTCCAGCTCAGAAAATTCCTTCGACGCTGCAACAAAATCAGCAGGTGCCATATCCCCCGTCGCCATTCGTGCCTGCAAGGCAGCGTGTCGTTCAATAATCGCGGCGATGCGTTGGGCGGGGATGCTAGTCATCACAGTGCGCGAAGCTTTGCGTCGACTTGCTTCGCCCGCTCGCTATCGCCGCGCACGTTGATCTGCATCTCGCCATCACGCATCGCAAATGAAGCCAGCGCATGCGCGGGAATTTTGGCCGCTTTGTCAAATCGTTTGCGGGGTGATCCGCTGGCAACGATGTCGGCGGAAAATCCGTTGGCGCGCAAATTTGCTATAGCCTTCAGTGCCTGCGCCATCAGTCCGTCATCCTCAACCGCGAGCACCACGTCGAGCCGCGGGTCCACAGCGTCTTGGGCCATCAACATAGCCAAACGCTCGATTCCCGCCGCCCAACCGACAGCGGCTGTCGACGGCCCACCTAGCGCTTCGATCAACCCATCATAGCGGCCCCCAGCTAGCACCGTGCCTTGCGCGCCGAGCAGATCAGTCACAAATTCAAATGCGGTGTGGCGATAATAATCAAGACCGCGCACCAACCTTGCGTTGCGCTCCCATGCAACCCCGGCGGCATCCAGCCCTGCCGTCACCGCGCCGAAAAAGTCCTGCGCCTCACCGGTCAGAAATGCATCAATGTCGGGCGCGCTGTCGGCAATCGGGCGATCGCGCGGGTCCTTGCTGTCGAGAATCCGCATCGGGTTTTTTTCGAGCCGCGCAAGACTATCCTCGGACAGGGCTCCACGATGCGCTTCGAAATGGGCGACCAGCGCGTCGCGCCACGCGTCGCGGCTTACCGCGTCGCCTAGCGTATTGAGGGTGCAGGTTACGCCCTCGCCAATTCCCAATTCCTTGAGCAGCTGATCGGCAAAAACCAGCATCTCGACATCGGCAAGCGGGCTGTCGCTGCCCAAAAACTCGGCATCAAGCTGATGGAACTGGCGATAGCGGCCCTTTTGCGGGCGCTCGTAGCGAAACAGGGGCCCATGCGTCGCGACTTTCAGCGGCGCATGTTGCTGCCAGCCGTTGGTGATAAAGGCGCGCGCAATACCGGCGGTGAATTCGGGGCGGAGCGTAATCGAATCGCCGCCGCGGTCGTCGAACGAATACATTTCCTTCGACACCACATCGGTCGTCTCGCCCAGACTGCGAGCGAAAACGGCTGTAGGCTCGATCACCGGCACTTCGATTCGCTTGAATCCATAGAGGCGTCGCACTCGCTCAAATGTCTCGACGACATGGGTGAAGCGGTCGGCGAAATCGCCGAGCATATCCTGTGTGCCGCGAATGGCTTGTGGGGTCGGGATGCGGGTGGACTTGTCCTTGCTCATGGTCGCGGCGTCTAGTCGATTTTGATGAAGGCGCAAAGAGGCGAGAATCACCGGTCCACCTCTGGACCTCGCAACCAAATATCGGCAGAGAGACGAGCTATGAAAATGCTCCTCACCGCCGCCATCGCTCTATCCGTCGCACTTCCGGCTCATGCGCAAGAAGGCAACAGCCGTCCGCAACCGGCCGTCGCCCCGCTGACCATCCCGCTTCCTGCCGATAAGCCCTATCCAGGCACGATGCGACTGCGCGTTGACGCCAGCGATGTGGCGCGCGGCATCTTTCATGTCCGGCAGACGATTCCGGTGGCGAAAGCCGGCAAACTGACACTACTTTATCCCGAATGGTTGCCGGGCAAACACGCCGCGCGCGGGGCTATCGCGGAGGTTGCGGGGTTCAAGCCTTCGGCCAACGGCGCCGCGCTCAACTGGACGCGTCAGCCGACCGATGTTTATGCATTTGACATCGACGTGCCTGAGGGCGTCAAAAGCATCGACCTCGCCTTTGATTTCCTGACGCCCACGCGCAGCAATGAAGGGCGGGTCGTGGTCACCCCGACGATGATGAATCTGCAGTGGGAACAGGTCAGCCTCTACCCCGCCGGATATTTCACCCGCCAGATTCCGGTGCAGCTGGATGTGACTTTACCCGATGGCTGGACCGGGGCGAGTGCGCTCGATGGTCTGACCGTTTCGGGCAATCGGTACAGCTATGCTGCGACTAGCTATGAAACGCTGGTCGACAGCCCGATGTTTGCTGGAAAATATTTCCGCAAGTGGGACTTGGGGAACAATGTCACCTTGAATGTGGTCGCTGACGAAGCGCAGGATCTGGACGCCAAACCCGACCAGATCGCGACCCATGCAGCGATGGTCGCCGAAGCTGTCGCGCTATTCGGCACCCGCCATTACGACCATTATGATTTCCTGCTGGCGCTCACCGACGAACTGGGCGGCATCGGGCTGGAGCATCATCGCAGCAGCGAGAATAGCAGCGACCCGGACTATTTCACCAAATGGGATGATAACGGAACGTTGCGCGGGCTGTTGCCACACGAGTTCACTCATAGCTGGAACGGAAAATATCGTCGACCGGCAAAGCTGTGGACCCCCGATTTCCGTACTCCGATGCAGGACAATTTGCTGTGGGTTTACGAAGGCCAAACCAGCTTCTGGGATCTGGTTCTGGCGGGTCGATCGGGGATGCAGACGCCAGCCCTCATTTTGGGCGAATGGGCATCAAAGGCGGGATATTACAGCAATCAGCCGGGACGCGAATGGCGTTCGGTCGAGGATACGACCTTCGACCCAATCACTGCTGCGCGCAAGCCGCGCCCCTTCATCAGCTGGTCGCGCACCGAAGATTATTATAACGAAGGTTCGTTGGTGTGGCTGGAAGCCGACATGCTGATCCGCACCAAGACGAACAATGCCAAAAGCCTCGACGATTTCGCCCGCGCCTTTTTCGGCGGCAAGGAAGGCGATTGGGGCGAGGCGAGCTATGACATTGACGATGTAGTCGCCGAACTCAACCGCGTTTATCCTCATGACTGGGCGAAATTCCTCCGCGACCGATTTCAAACCGTAGGGCAGCCTGCCCCGGTGGGCGGATTTGCCCTTGCAGGATATCAGCTCGTCTGGCGCGATACTCCCAATGTCTATGATCGCGACAAAATGGCGGCAGGAAAATATGTCGATCTGGCCGGATCGCTGGGCATGACAATCCAATCTGACGGCGATGTCGGCAGCATCATGTGGAACAGTCCGGCGTTCAAAGCGGACATCGTCAATGGCACGAAGATCGTCGCCGTTGGTGGTCAAAGCTATAGTCGCGAACGTATCGAAGCCGCCATTCGCGCCGCCAGTGATGGCAAGACGCCGGTTACATTGCTTCTGAAACGCGGCAGCCGCTATCGCACCGTCGACATTGCTTATCATGACGGCCTGCGGTGGCCGCATCTGGAAAAAACCGGCACCGGCGACGACTGGTTTGACCGCCTTTTCGCGGCAAAGCGCAAACTTTGACACGGGATGGCTCGACTTTTTGCATTGCCGGAGGCTAAGGGGCGGGCCTCAAATAAAAAGGACGCTCTCCCATGCGCATTGACCTTATTCCCGCCGGTGACAATCCGCCCGACAGCCTGAATGTATTGATCGAAGTGCCGATTGGCGGCGAACCGGTCAAATATGAATTCGACAAGGCATCGGGGGCACTGTTCGTCGACCGTTTCCTGCACACGCCCATGCGCTATCCGGCTAATTACGGTTTTGTTCCGCATACATTGGGCGAAGATGGCGACCCGCTCGACGCGCTGGTTGTCGCGCGGTCGCCCATCATTGCCGGAGCCGTCGTCAAATGCCGCCCGATCGGCGTGCTCAAAATGGTAGACGATGCAGGGGGCGACGAAAAACTGCTGTGCGTTCCGATCAACGCCACTTTCCCCTATTATTCCGAAGTCTCAAGTTACGAAGACATGCCGCCGATCGTGCGCCAGCAAATCGAGCATTTCTTTGCCCATTATAAGGATCTGGAACCGGGGAAATGGGTCGAACTCAACGGCTGGGGCGATGTAGATGAGGCCAAGCGCATCATCATGGAATGCGTCGAACGAGCGAATCAGACAGCGGCCTAATTCCGCCTTCAACCTCCGGATTAAAACAATTCCGGCGGCGGCGCTGACCAGAATCCCTCTCGTCTATTTGGCAGGTTTAGGCTTTGTCGACTTGGCAACACGCACCGGTTTAGGGGAGGCATCGGGCGTGTCGGGCAAGGTGCGGACATGGACATCACGTTGCGGAAACGGAATTTCGATGTCTGCTTCCTTAAACTTGTCCCAAATGCGCTGATACACATCGCCCCGAATATTACCGAGCCCGCTTTCGGGATCGGTAATCCAGATGCGCAGCTCATGGTCGACGCTGCTATCGCCAAAGCCAGTAATCCAGCATACGGGTTCCGGCTTGTCGAGCACGCGAGGCGATTCGGTCGCGGCTTCAAGCATCAATTTCTGCGCCAGCCGCAAATCGGCGTCATAAGATACGCCCACTGCGATACGGATCCGCACCTTACGGCTGGAGAAACTCCAGTTCTCGACCTCTTGGGTCATCAGATTCTCGTTGGGAATCAAATGTTCTTTGCCGTCGCGGGTAATCACCGACACCGCTCGCACGCCGATTTTATTCACCCAGCCAAAACTGTCGCCGACCGCAATGACATCGCCCGGTTTGATCGATCGGTCCATCAACAAGATGATTCCGGCAATCAGGTTACCGACGGTTTTTTGCAGGCCGAAACCAACCGCCAAGCCAAGCGCGCCCGAAAAGACCGCAAAGGCGGTAAAATCGATACCCAGCATATCGATACCGACAAAAAAGGCCGCGATGATAATCGCGACGCCTGCGATTTTCTCGATCAGTAGCTGCTGCGTCGCATCAAGGTCGCGGTTGCCCTTGACCATGCGTCGAAGCACCCGGTTCGCAATGCGAACCAGCGTGAAAAGGATGATCAGCGTCAGCGCGATATTGATTAACGACAGCACCGAAAAATTGCGATTGCCTGCGGTAAAGCCAACGCTGGCAAGGCGCTCCTGCAATATTTCCAGCCCACCTACCGCGTGCGACAGCATCGTTACAAACACAACAAAGGCCGCGATTAAAGCCGGTGCAGTGCCAAGGCCTACGCCGACGATCAGGTTGCGAACAATCGCCGCGGCACTCACTGCCAGCACGACATTCAACAGCAAAACAGTGTAGGGGTGCCATGGCCAAGCCGCCAGGGTGATCCCTGCTAACAACAAAGCAGTGAGCCAGCCGAGCACCGTCCCTGCTCGATCGGTCAGCGGCCCAGGGGTGCCAATATCCTGACCATGCAGCCAGCTTGCAAGGCGCGCGCCGAAGCTTTTCTTTATCAGCCAGCCCGCTGCAAGTGCGACGCCTGCCAATGCTCCTGCAATCCCGAGTTCGACCAGTTGCGCCTCGGCGAGGGCGGGAAAGCCCATGCGGACCAGAAAGTCATCAATATTGATCATGGCATCATCGCGGCAAAGCCGCGCTCCAGGTCTGCGATGAGGTCGGCGGGGTCCTCGAGGCCGATCGACAGGCGAATCAACGGATCCGGATCTTCCCAGCTTGTGGCAGTCCGGATGCTGTCGGGATCGGTGGGAAGCGCCAGGCTTTCAAACCCACCCCAGCTAAAGCCGATGCCGAAACAACGCAGCGAATCGATAAAGCGTTCCCGCCCCGCTGCTTCGACACCCGCCAGCGTGAAGCCGAACAGCCCGCTCGCTCCGGAAAAATCGCGCGTCCACAGTGCGTGGCCCGAATCGCCTGCTAAGCCGGGATGGAGCACGCGCCCGACCGCCGGATGCCTTGCAAGCCACTGCGCAATGGTGCGGCCATTGGCGTCGTGTCGTTCCAGCCGCACATCCAGCGTCCGCAAACCGCGCATCATCAACGCACAATCATCGGGCGAAACCGCTTGCCCCAACTGATAGGCCGTGTGACGCAGACGGGACCAGACGGATGTGGTTGCCGTCAGAGACCCCATCATCGCATCGCTGTGGCCGCCGACATATTTGGTTAGGCTCATCATCGTCACATCGACCCCATGCGCCAGCGCCGGAAAAAACAGCGGCGTTGCCCATGTATTGTCGAGCATCGTCAGGACATTACGGGCACGGGCGATCGCAGTGATCGCGGGAATATCCTGCACCTCAAATGTCAAACTTCCCGGTGATTCGAGGAAGATCAATTTGGTCTGTGGGGTGATGAAATCGGCAATCGCGGCACCGACCAGCGGATCATAATATGTGGTGGTGACGCCAAAGCGCGCGAGAAGTCCGTCGCAAAAGAGCCGCGTCGGCTCGTAAACGCTGTCGACCATCAACAGGTGATCGCCGGGTTCGAGCAATGCAAGCAACCCGGCGGAAATCGCCGCGACCCCCGACGGATAAAGCAAAGTCCCCGCCGCGCCGGGTTCCAATTCGGTCAGCGCATCGGCAAGCGCCCAGACCGTCGGCGTTCCGCGCCGGCCGTAAAAAAGCTTGTCATGCGTCGCATGGCCACGCGTCTTTAGATCGGCAACATTGTCAAAAAGGATTGTCGAGGCGCGCCACACCGGCGGGTTGACGACCCCGCCGCCCAACCGCGGGTCGCCTGTCCATTCGGGCCGTCGCCCACCCTGCACCAACCGTGTTGCTGGCCGGCGGCCGTCATTATCTTTATTTTCAGGTCCGGCCACCGCCTCGGCTCAGGCCGCGCCGGTCGCCTTGGGAGTTGCAGGATCAGCACCCCATTCCAGCCAGCTGCCATCATAAACCGCGACATCATCCTTGCCGAGAAGCTGTGCACCAAAGGCCAGGACAGTCGCGGTCATCCCACTTCCGCACGTGCTCACAAGCGGCTTTTCGAGATCGACACCGGCGGCATCAAAAGCAGCCTTCAATTCATCACCCTGTTTCCATGTGCCGTCAGCATTGAACAGGCTGCTGTGCGGCAAGCTTCGCGAGCCAGGGATATGACCGGGGGCCAGACCGGGGCGCGAATCACGCTCTTCGCCGGTAAAGCGCGCCGTCGGGCGGGCATCAACCACCTGTTCGCCGCCGCCTTCGACATTGGCCAGCATTTCCTCCTTGGTGCGAACCGCCTTGGCATCGCGCCACACAGTGAAGTGGCGATGGCGCAACGTCTGTTTGCCCATTTCGAGAGCGCGGCCCTCGGCCTTCCATTTGGCGAGGCCGCCGTCGAGCAGCGCGACATCATGCGCACCGAATAATTTGAGCAGCCACCAGGCGCGCGCCGCGCTTTTCAGCGGGCTGTCGTCGTAAATCACAATGCGGCTACCATCACCAAGGCCCAATGATTGCATACGACTGGCGAATTTTTCCGCTGGCGGGGCCATGTTGCCGATAGCGTCATTTGTGTCGGTCAGGTCCGACAAATCCATGAATACCGCGCCCGGGATATGCCCCGCTTCATATTCGGCTCGAGCGTCGCGCCCGGCATCGTCCAGAAACTTGGTCGCATCAACGACCCGCAGGTCGGATGCCCCCAATTCGCGTTCCAACCAGTCAGTAGTGACCAAGGCGTCCATTTCATGCTCCTGTTATGACCGATCGACGAGTGCCGGCATTGCCTGTCCTCGCCCATCCGCCTCGATGTAAGGCCTTTCCCGGGGAGGCCGTCAGCCTATGCCCCCCTTGACGCTTTTTCAAGCGCAGTGGCGCTCTGCCCCAGTCCATGCTGCACCGCAACACAAAAAGGCCGCAGGCGCACCGATCGCCAGGCCTGATCGCAACCTTATTGGCTGCGTTGCATCGTGGTGGCGTGGACACCGCCCGGTTGGACAATATAGGCCTCCTGATCGAGCCGCAGTGGTCCCAGCCTGTCGCTACCCGACGCAGGCATCCGCCCCAGAACAAAAGCTTGAGCGATCTGACCAAAGGCATCGGCAGGACCGTCCCAGTGATACGTCACATCCAGTGCCAGAACCGGTACGAGCATGGGTTTCCCGCCGATCTGGATCGGTTCGATGCCGCCGCGCGGCAGATTCACTTCTGTCGTCAGCACTTCGCTAGCACCAACGGCGATGCTGATGTCGTCGCGCAGCACGCTTCCTCCTGCCCCATCATAGAAGAGATTAAGCACCGCTTCGGGCATCGCCGACCCTTGCTGCAACGCCAGACGCGTAAGCACGCCGACTGCATCGGCCGAGCCCTGATTGCGAATGGTCAGAACAAAATTGACCGCAATATTGGTAGCGGTGACGTTGATTCGCAGCACTTCGAGCGAAAGCGACAGGAGTGCACGGCGTTCATTCGTCGGGCGCGTGACAAGTGGTGAAGGAGCGCGATGATCGGGATCGACGCCCAGTGCGCGCGCCGCGGCTTGCGATGGATTGGCTGCGGCTGGTTGCGCGGCTGCGGGTTGAGCTGGCTTGGGTGATGGACTGGGCGCGGGTGCTCGGAGTTGCGGCGACAAGGCCGGTTTTGCCTGACCATCAACCAGCGCGCCGCGCCGTTTGCGCCAGAATAAGAGGCCGCCTGCCACCAGCAGGATGGCCGCCAATATCCACAGCCAGCCAAAGCTTGGCGATTCGGTTGGTGCGGGCGTGGGGGCGCTATTATCGTCGTTGATATCAGACGGCGGCGCAGCCAGCGGGTTTGTTGTATGAGGCAGCGAATCGGACGCCGATGCAGCAGGGGCTGGAGCCGGAACAATCGCGACGGGATTGGCGGAATCTCCGCTCGCGGGACGCGCCGGCGCGGACTCCACCGGCGGCGAAGTATTTTGGGCGCGCGCAGGAGCGGTCGTCGGAGCCGCTGACCGCGATGTAGACGGCGCCGGATCTGGCCTGACGCTGGGCTGTGTCAAGCGCGGTGGGGTCGTAGGCGACGGCGTGGGGGTAATCCGACGACTATTCGGTGAAGCGGGCGGCAGGCCATTGTCCGATGGTCCCTGCACCCCCGGTGCGCGACCGTCATCGGCGGGTGGCAGTTGAAAACCGCCAATCGGACGGGTCGATGTCGGACTAGGAGCCGGTTCGGAAGTAGGCGGGATCGGCTGGTTGTCCTGCGCAAAAACCGCCGACGTCCCGCTTGGCGCGAGCGCAAGCGCCGCAAGCGTCAGCAGCGCCGTCGTTCGCTTCCCCGCGTTACCGTTCATCCTGTCCGCCATATTTGCCTGCAACCCCGAAACCATTCGCATGTCCTTTGCGCGGCTGAATTGGCGCTGAACATGACCTTATCAATGCCGCTATCACGAGAGGAATGACATCAGCCGTGCGGCGGACTAGACGAAGTGCATGTCCGAATCCACCCGCCCCCCGCTTTCGCCGGTCCATCTGGGCCAGATGAGCGACCTGCCGACCTCTCCCGCGACGGCAACGCTCGACTATGTCCCTAATCCGCGCGCAGGTGAGCTTTATCTCGTCCGTTTCGCTGCGCCCGAGTTCACTTCTCTGTGTCCGGTGACCGGACAACCCGATTTCGCGCATCTGGTGATCGATTATGCGCCCGGCGACACCATCGTCGAATCAAAATCGCTCAAGCTTTTCCTCGGCAGTTTTCGCAATCATGCCGCATTCCACGAGGATTGCACCGTCGGCATCGGTCGCCGCCTGTTCGACGAGATGCGTCCGCAATGGCTGCGCATCGGAGGTTACTGGTATCCGCGCGGCGGCATTCCGATCGACGTCTTTTGGCAATCAGGCGCGCCGCCCGCCAATTTATGGCTGCCCGATCAGGGCGTTGCCCCTTATCGCGGGCGGGGATGAGTTTTCTGACTGACATCATCGCGCTGCACGGACCATGTTTGCGCAAACCGCAAACCGCAAGAATGTTGAAGATTCATCTTTGCGTCACAATTTATTGACACTATTGTAAGCGATATGACCGCTTTTGCACTTCCCCACGACCATGCCATCAAAGTCGGAGCCGACCAGATCGATTTCATGGGCCATGTAAACAATGCCCATTATCTCAGCTGGGTACAGGACGCCGTGCTGGCTCACTGGCGCAGCATCGCGCCGCCCGACGCAGTGGCCGAGCATCTATGGGTCGCGCTGAAACATGAAATCACCTATCGCCGCCCCGCCTTTCTCGACGACAAAGTGATCGCAACGGTCATTCTGGAAAAAGTACAGGGTGCCCGCGCTTTTTACGAAACGATCATCAAGCGCGGTGAAGATGTGCTGGCCGAGGTCAAATCAAGCTGGTGCTGCATCGACGCCGAAACCCTGCGCCCCGCACGCCTCGCCAGCGAAGTGGTCGCGAAATTCTTCCCCGCCGAAAAAGCCTGACAGGCGCTGCAACGGCACGCCCGCATTGGGAAGGGACGATGACCTAGCGAAGCGCTATTCCCGGAGGCTGCTTTATCCCAAAAGCGGACATCGGGTCGTCAAGATGATTGCCTCCCATCCAACTGCCGAATAAATCAAGCCATGGAAATTATTCAAACTAGCTGGAGCGCGCTTCAAGCTGAAGCTGCAAGCAATGCTTGGGGTGTTCAATTATGGATGCGCATCATGGCAATCTCCTTTGCAATTGGAGTTGTCTTTGCCCCGTGGAAATCCGGAGCACGTTGGATAGTTGCGGCAGTGATCGTGAACTTAATCGGATTGATAACCGTAAAGGCAGCGCTTCCTCAGCTAAGTCGCACAGAAATTGGAACGATGGTCCATCTGATCTTTTGGTCGTTTGCCTTGTCAATGGTCTGGAAGCGCGATGCGCGGAACGCACTTAAGGCTCAACCCGCCTCTACCTTTAACCGAATTTATGTGATTTGGCTTGTCTGGGCTAGCACTCTTATGGCTGTATCCCTCCTCCTTGATACGATCACAGCGGCAAGAATTCTATTCTAGTGCTATCCTCTCAATGCCTATTTTTGCGTCTAGAGCAGCTATTAGATAGGCTATTGCGAACATCAGCTCAATTTCCGCTTAGGCCGCCACGAACCGGACCGGCAGGCGCTTCAAGCCACCGACAAAAACCGATTCAACCCGCGCAGGCTCGCCTGCCAGCTCGACGCATTTCAAGCGTGGCAGTAATTCTTCCATCAAAATGCGCATTTCCATCCGCGCCAAATGCTGGCCGAGGCAGACATGCGCACCATGGCCAAACGCGATTTGCGGATTTTTCGCGCGATCAGGGTTGAAGGTGAAAGGGTCGTCAAAAACATCTTCGTCGCGATTGCCCGACACATAATTGAGCATCAGCCAATCACCCGCGGCAATGCTCTGGCCGCCAACTTCTACATCTTCGCGCGCGCTGCGCATGAAATGCTGCACCGGCACCGACCAGCGTATCGCTTCTTCGATCAGCCCCGCCTTATCGCTCGTCGCGTCGCGATAGCGCTCGAATAATGCCGGACTTTTCGCCAGTTCCATCATCGCGCCCGCTGTCGAGGCGCTGGTCGTGTCATGTCCGGCTGTCGCGACGATCATATAATATCCCGACATTTCGCGGGCGGGAATCGGGGCGCCATTGATCGTTGCATTGGCGATGATGGTAGCAATATCCGCGCGGGGTTGCGCGCGCCGCTCGGCGGTCAGCGCGGCAAAATATTGGGTGAAATCGGCAATGACATGCTCCAGCATCGCAATCGCCTGTTCGCTAGATGCAATCGCCTCGCGGCTGCGGTTGAGTTCGGGGTCGGTGGGCCCGAACAATTGCTGGGTCAGCATTAGCATGCGTGGCTCGTCTTCGCGCGGCACCCCCATAATATCCATGATGACCCGCAGTGGATAAAAGGCGGCAACATCGCGCGCAAAATCGCAGCTCCCGTCCATCGCCAGCATCGTGTCGACTGTTTCGCGTGCAATGTGACGCACCCGGTCTTCGACGCTTTTCAGATTTTTGGGCATGAACCAGCTTTGAGTGAGCAGCCGATATTTCATATGGTCGGGCGCATCCATCTGCACCAGCGAGCGGATAAGATGGCCATCATTGTTCGGCGTCGCAGCGCGCGCCAGCGCCTCACCCGCTCGGTCGGTGAGCACAGTCGGGCGGATTCCGCTTGCAAAGCGCGTTGGATCGCGGCTGATCGCCATGATGTCGGCGTGGCGCGTGACCAGCCAGAATGGATCGTGCGAGTCGGGGCTGGCGACCGCAAGCGGCGCGCGGGCGCGCGCCCAACGAAACAATTCGTGCAGCGGAGCCCACCTTGCATAGGCGCGCGGGTCGACCACTGCGCTGGCAATTTCGGCTGGAAGGGTTGGCTTTGTCATGCAACAAAGCTGGCTCAATTCGGGTCGTCTGTCGAGTGGGATGCGTCATCGGTCGAAAAGTGACGCAGCAGCGCGAAACCACGCTAAGCCAAAGCAAGAAAATTTCCTGGGAGTATAATATGAAAATTGGCTGTCGTAATTTACTGCTGGCGACATTGTCGCCGCTCGGTCTTCTCGCGACGCCGTCATTGGCTCAAAGCAATACCGCCTCTACGCCATCAATTGCTGTTGCCCCGCTTCCTGACAGCGTCCCGAGCCAGTTGCCACGCAACGCCCGTCCGTCACACTATGACATCAGCTTCACGCCCGACGCAAAGGCGCTGACCTTTAAGGGCAGCGTCGGTATTGATATCGACCTATTCGACGCATCGAAAACCATCGTCTTGAATGCCGTTGACCTCAATATCGTCAGCGCATCGCTGACCAAAGCCGATGGCACCACTGTCATCCCATTGACTGCAACGATCGACGACGAAGCACAAACGGTGACATTTTCAGCGCCTTCCACGCTGGCACCTGGCGCTTATCATCTGACGAGTGCCTACACCGGCATTATCAATACTCAAGCGAACGGCCTGTTCGCACTCGACTATCAGGACAAGAAAACCGGCGATCCGCGCCGCGGACTGTTCACTCAATTCGAAGCCCCCGATGCGCGGCGGTTCGTCCCCAGCTTTGACGAGCCAAGCTATAAGGCCAGCTTCGCGCTATCCGCCATCGTTCCAGCCGACCAGCTAGCGGTCAGCAACATGCCCGTGACCAGCGAAACGCCGGTCGAGGGCGGCAAGAAAAAGGTGGTGTTCCAAACCTCGCCAAAAATGTCGTCCTATCTGTTGTTCTTTGGCGTCGGTGATTTTGAACGCCTGGCCGAAAAAAGCGCAAGCGGCGCCGAGGTTGGCATTGTGTCCCCTACCGGATCGGGGGAGCAAGCCCGCTTCGCACTCGATAGTCTAGGGCCGCTTTTAACCTATTATGGCGACTATTTCGGCCAAGCCTATCCGCTGCCCAAGCTCGACAATATTGCCGGCCCTGGCCAGTCGCAATTTTTCGGCGCAATGGAAAATTGGGGCAGCATCTTCACCTTTGAACGTATCCTGCTCAATGATCCGGCGATTACCAGCGAAGGCACCCGACAGGACATTTACGTGGTTCAGGCGCACGAAACCGCGCATCAGTGGTTCGGCGATCTGGTCACCATGGCATGGTGGGACGATCTGTGGCTGAATGAAGGCTTTGCCAGCTGGATGGAAACCAAAGCCACCGATCATTTCCATCCCGATTGGCAGCCTATGCTGAACCGTGTGGAGGGGCGCGAATATGCAATGGGCCTCGATGCCTATGCCACCACCCATCCAATCGTCCAAAAAATTCGTACCGTCGAGGACACTAATCAAGCCTTTGATGCCATCACCTATCAAAAGGGTGAAGCAGTCATCACCATGCTCGAATCCTATGCCGGAGCCGAAGTGTGGCGCGATGGCCTGCGCCGTTATTTCGCCGCGCATAAATATGGCAATTCGCGCACCGATGATTTGTGGAACGCGGTCGAAGCACAGGGCGCCAAAGGCCTGACGGCCATCGCGCATGATTACACCAATCAGGGCGGAGTTCCGCTGATCCGCGTCGGTGCAACCCAATGCAAAGCCGGTTCAACCAGCGTTGCGCTGACCCAGGGCGAATTTTCGCGCGATAGGGCAGGCAGTATCGATAGTCTTGACCATCGTTGGCGCGTGCCGGTGCTCGGCCAGGCGGGCGATGGCAATGTGGGACGTCAGGTCATTAGCGGCGGTGCGGGAACACTGACCCTTCGCGGTTGTGGGCCAGTGCTGATCAATGCGGGTCAAGCGGGCTACTACCGCACGCTCTATGCGCCCGCCGCGCTTACCGCCTTGCGCGATCGCTTTGGCTCGTTGGCAGCCATCGATCAGCTGGGCCTGCTTGGCGACAATTTCGCTTTGTCCGAGGCGGGGTATCAACCGATGGGATCGGCGCTAGACCTGCTCGTTGCGACGCCTCCCGATGCCAATCAGAAAGTAGTTGGCGACATAGCGGATCGATTTGCCACACTTTACAGCTTGTTCGACGATCAGCCTAAGGTGCAGCAACAAATTGCGGCGCTGGGCACAACGGCGCTGCAGCCCGCAATGAAGCGGTTGGGCTTCGAACCGCATGACGGAGAATCGGCGCTTGATACGCTGCTGCGGTCCAGTCTGTTAAAGGCGCTCGGCACGATGCATGATCCGGCCGTGACCGCTGAGGCCCAACGTCGCTTTGCACTGCTCGACACCGACCCTGTCGCCCTCGATGGTCCGCTCAAGACGCGTTGGCTGGCGATCATCGCCGCGCACGCCAGTCAGGCCGACTGGGACAAGCTGCGCAATCTGGCCCAGACCAGCAAGTCAACAGTCGAACGCAGCACACTTTACGGCCTATTGGGAACCACGGTCGATAAAGACCTGGCACAGCGAGCGCTCGACCTTGCAATCACCGATGAACCCGGAAAAACCGTCAGTGCGGCAATTATCGTCGCCGTCGCCCGCGATCATGCCGATATGGCGTTTGATTTTGTCATGTCGCACCAAAAGGAAATCGACGGCTTAATCGATGCGTCGGCCCGCGCACGCTTCCCCAGCAAGCTCGCCCTGACATCGAACGATCCGGCAATGATTGCCAGACTGGAAGCCATCGCGGCTGATCTGCCTGCCGATGTCGGCAAATCCTATGATCGGACAATCATAGTGCTCAAAGACCGCGCGGTCAGCCGTCCACGTACCAAGACCGAGGTCAAAAACTGGCTGGCGGCCCGCTAAGAAAAAAGATCAGGCCGTCTCGACGCCGTTGGCGTCGGACGGTCGCCTCCCTTCGGGCATTGCGCTCTGCCATTCGGTTTGCGCGCGGCGAATCATCGCCTTCAGCCCGCTGGCCTGATCGGTCCAAGCCGAGGCGCAGGCGGGCGTCCATGCCGCGCCCGCCGCCACGCCCAGTTCGATCAGCGTCATATCGATAAAGGCATCATATTCGGTCATCGGTAGCGCACCATAATTGCGATGTGTGACCACCAACTCGGCCACCAGCGGCCAGACCCAGCTTTCGCCGCTGGCCAGCCCGAACATGATCTGCAGGGTCTCATCGGTCATCCGGCGCGATGCGGCATCGACATTGATGAAAGCCGCGCGGCGGTCAGGATAGGCGGCAAAGAAGCGGGCGAACAATCTATGGCGGATATCGATACCGGCGTCGGCGACTGCCACCAGACTCGCCTCCATCAAGGCAACACTCTCGTTCATGGAACGCGGGTCAGCATCGACCGTTCAGCGGGGCCTCCGCCGCCGTCATCGCATTAGTCCTCCCATTAGATTGCGCGCGAAACGACCCAATCCGGGTATGCCAATACTCTTGCCCAATTCGGTCGCCACCGTTCCGGCGGCGGCGCTCGCGGCAGACGCTTGGGGATTGGACCGACTCTTTTTGCCCAATATGGCGGCCGCCGCCATCGAGCCAGCGGATGACAGGACCGCGCCGCCCACCGCTTTGCCGACCTTATCCCAAAGGCTGGTCGTCTTGCGTTCGCGCTTGCCAACCTCTTCTTTGCCTTTTTCCGCCACCTCAGCTGCGGTTGCGACGGCATCGGCGGCCTTTTGCGCAATGACTTCCTCGGCGCTTTCGCGGTCGACGCGAGTGTCATATTTGCCTTCGACCGGAGAAATGGATTTGATGATCGCGCGTTCCTTAAGGGTCAGCGGACCAGCGCGCGAGCAGGGCGGCTTGATCAGCGTACGCTCGACAGGCGACGGGGCGCCATCGGGCATCAACAGCGACACGAGCGCCTCACCGACGCGCAATTCGGTGATCTCGCGCGCAACGTCGATCTTCGGATTGGGGCGAAAGGTATCTGCCGCGGCCTTTACCGCTTTTTGATCGCGCGGGGTAAAGGCACGCAGTGCATGCTGGACGCGGTTGCCCAACTGTCCGGCTACATCCTCGGGAACGTCGATGGGGTTCTGGGTGACGAAATAAACGCCAATTCCCTTCGAGCGGATTAAGCGGACGACCTGTTCGATCTTGTCGGTTAGCGCTTTAGGCGCATCGTCAAACAGCAAATGCGCCTCGTCAAAAAAGAATACGAGCTTCGGCTTATCCGGGTCGCCAATTTCAGGCAGGGTTTCGAACATCTCGCTGAGCAGCCAGAGCAGGAAAGTTGCATAAAGTTGCGGGCTCGCCATCAATTTGTCAGCGGCGAGGATGTTGATATAGCCGCGACCTTGTTCGTCGCACCGGATCATATCGTTGATCTCGAGCGCTGGTTCGCCGAAAAATTGGGCCCCGCCTTGCGTGTCGAGCGTGAGCAATTGGCGTTGGATGGTGCCGATGCTTGCCTTGGTGACATTCCCATATTTGGTCGTCAGTTCGGCCGCATGCTCGGCGGTGAAGGATAGCATCGCCTGCAAGTCTTCGAGATCGAGCAGCAACATGCCCTGTTCATCGGCAAAGCGGAATACAATGTTGAGCACGCCTTCTTGCGTTTCGTTAAGCCCCATCAAGCGCGCGAGCAGCAGCGGCCCCATTTCCGAAATTGTGGTTCGAACCGGATGTCCCTGCTCGCCGAACAAATCCCAGAAGATTACCGGATTGTCGCGATAAGCCCAATCGGTGTCGTCGATTTCGGCGGCGCGGGCAGAAAATATTTCGTGCAGCTTGCCGGTCGGGCTGCCCGCCATGGCAAGGCCCGACAGATCGCCTTTGACGTCGGCGACGAACACGGGCACCCCGGCGGCGGAAAACCCCTCGGCCAGATCCTGCAGCGTCACGGTCTTGCCCGTGCCTGTGGCCCCCGCGATAAGACCGTGGCGATTGGCGCGCTTGAGCACGAGCGACTGGCGCGGACCGTCCTTCGCGCCGCTATCGCCCAGGCCGATATAAATCTCAGTTGCGTCGCTCACCCTGTTATCCTTCGCCTTGCTTCTAATCTCAAGGTTCAGACCCTAAGGCGCAAGCGAGGGAAAGCAAGCAATCAGCCCATAACAAAGGCATTGAGTTTGTTGCCATCAAGATCGCGGAAATAGCCGGCAAAAAAGCCGTCACCGCGCGGACCGGGAGGGCCTTCGCAGGTTCCCCCTTGCGCAATGGCAATATCATAAAGTCGCTGGACCTGAGCCTGATCCTTTGCCGCCAAAGCCACCATCACGCCGTTGCCGACTGTGGCCTCTTTACCGTCAAATGGTTTGGTCAATCCAATGCCGGGTGCGCCATTGGCGGCACCCCAGGCTATAAATGTGTCAAATTCCATCATCCGTCCGACGCCCAATTCGGCGGCGATGGCATCATAAAAGACCGCGCCGCGCGCCAGATCTTTGGTTCCAAGGGTCACATAGCCGATCATCATCATTCTCCCGCTAGCCAGCGCAAGAACATATAAAGAACATGATGTGTGAGTCAAGCTGCGGGCGGGGCGCCGGACCCACGCGTCCGGCGCCTCCTAACGCGCCTCGATCATTCCTTGATGCGGATCGCGATAAAGGCCGAGGGCGAACCGCGCCGGAGAATTTCCAGCAAGATGGCATCGCGACCTGCCTTTTTGGCGTCGGCAACCACTTTGGCCAAACCTTCGCTGGTTGTCACAGAGACGCGGTTGGCACTGACGATCACATCGCCGCGTCGCAAACCCTTGCGCCCGGCGTCGCTGCTTGCTCCGACCGCGCCGATCACCAGACCCTTGGTGTCGGTGTCGATCCCGATTGCGCGCGAAATGGCGCTGGTCAGCGGCTGAACCGCCATCCCCAGTTCGTTCTGGATCGTCTGATCCGCCCCCTTGGTCGGCTCATCAGGCATCGTCTGCTGTTCTTCGGGATCGAAACTGGATTGTGCAAGTTCGCTCTCTGGCGGACGGGTGCCAACGGTAGCATTCAATGATATTTTTTTGCCGTCGCGCACGACTTCAATCGGGATACGCGTGCCGGGGCTGATATTCGCCACAATATAGGACAGCGACTGGTCGGGGCGCACTTCTTTGCCGTTGACCTGCGTCACAACGTCCCCACGCTTCAGGCCGGCCTTTTCTGCCGCCTGATCGGGTTCGACCCGCTGGACAAATTCCCCGCGATCCTTGGGCAGACCGAGCGCCGCGGCCAGATCTTCGTCAACTGGCGCGATGCCGATGCCCAAATAGCCGCGCTTGATGGCTTCGCCAGCCTTCAACGCCTTGATCACCGGGATGGCGGCGACGGCAGGAATAGCGAAATTGACGCCAATATTCGCCCCGACCGGAGAGATGAGCATATTGTTGATGCCGACGACATTACCCTGCAGATCGAACAGCGGCCCGCCGCTGTTGCCCCGGTTGATCGCGGTGTCGGTCTGAATATAGCGATCATAAGCGCCGCCGCTGCCAATATTGCGCTGCACCGCCGAGATGATGCCCGCCGTTACGGTCGAGCCGAGCCCGAGCGGGTTACCAATTGCGATCACCCAGTCGCCAACGCGCGCGCGGCTGGTGTCGGCGGCAAAATGGACAAAGGGCAGGCCAGTCGCATCAATCTTGAGCAACGCCAGATCGGACGCGACGTCGCGGCCGACGATCTTTGCCTTATATTCCTTGCGATTGGTCAACGTCACCGTGACCTGATTGACCTGCTCGCCGCGCGGACCGCCGGTGACAACATGGTTGTTGGTGACAATATAGCCATCATCCGAAATCAGGAATCCCGATCCGCCCCCTTGCTGTTCTTGCGTGACCGGCTCGCTCGTCCCTGCAAAGGGATTGATGCGTTGACCCAGCGTCACTTCCTGCTTGGTCGCGATGTTGACCACAGCCGGCTGCAACTGTTCGACCAGGTCGGCAAAGCTGTCGGGCGCGCCCGAGCGCGGAACAACCTTTGCGATCTCGCTACGTTCGTTTTGCGCCACCTGGGCGCTCAGCGGTGACTGGGTGGTCAGCGCAAGGGCTGTGCCGCCAACCAACAAAGCCGAAGTAATGCCATAAACATACCGCACGATCGCAATTCCTCTTCTTATTCGAAAACTCTTATCTTGGTGGCGGCTCTGTGCCGCGTTGCGGCTTAACGGAAATTGAACATGAACGGCGCTTGCACAGCCTGTTCATCTGCCGTCCGGCCACCGCGTGGTTGGTCTAGCCCCCCCGAAAGCGTTTCAGATATTCATTGTCGGGCGACAATATGACCGACGTATCGCCCTTGTTATCCTCGCCGAGAAACGTCTGGCGATAGCTTTGCATGGCACGATAAAAGTCATAGAAATCGGGGTCCTTGCCGAAGCTGGCTGCATAAATCTGCGCGGCCTCACCATCGGCATTACCTCGAATAATCTGCGCTTCTTTCTGACCCTCGGCGCGGATTGCCGTCGCCTCTTGGCGGCGCGCGGTACGCATCCGTTCAAAGGCCGAATCAAGCGGTGTCCCCTCGGGCAGGTCGGCGCGCTTGATCCGCACATCGATAATGGTGGCGCCATATTTGCGAGCTTCACGGTTAAGCGCGGTCTGGATATTTTCCATCACCTTACCGCGCTCGGGGCTGAGCAACGCCGCAAAGGGCCGCTTGCCCAATTCGTTACGCAGGGACGACCCTAAGATGGTACGCAGCTGGTCGGTCAATCGGTCTTCGGTACGGATCGACGTATACATGCGCGCCGGATCGGTGATACGAAAGCGCGCATAGGCATCGACGTTCAAACGATATTGGTCGGTCGACAACACCTGCTGACGCTCCATATTCACGCCGAGCACACGCTTTTCGATAATCTGGACATTCTCGAGGAACGGGATGCGGGCCAGCAAGCCAGCACCCGAGGCGCCAAACTGCTGGTTCGGCTTATACTGGTTCTTAATCCCGACAATTTCACCATAGCGCAGAACTATGGCCTGTTTGTCCTCGGGCACGATGGTCAGCGTCGACGTCGCAATGACCAGCACGACGACCAGGGCGATCAGCAATCGAATCGGATTATTCTTCAGATTGTTCAACATTTTACTGTCCCTCCCCGCTGGGTGCTGCGGGGACGGCGACAGCCCGCTTTTTCAGCTCCGGAAGCGCCAGATAGGGCGTTACGCCGGGCGTTTCGACGATGGTCTTGTCGACATTCGACAACACCATTTCCATCGTCTCATAATAAAGGCGACGTTTGGTAACCGCGGGCGCGAGCCTGTATTGCTCGTAAATCTTGTCGAAGGCGGCCGTGTCACCACGCGCGCGTTCCAGCACTTGCCGCTCATAGGCACGCGCATTGTTGATGTTCGATTCGCGTTCCTGCTGTGCGACGGTCACTTCCTTAAAGGCTTCATTGACCTGCTGCGGCGGGTCGGCCTGACGGATCGCAATGCCCTGAACACTGATTCCCGACCGGTATTGATCGAGCAGCGCTTGCATCCGCTGTTGAACTTCGGCCTCGATGGCCGAACGACCGGGGCCGATGGCCTGGACCAAATCATAATTGGCTACGGTCGCGCGCATCGCGCTTTCGGCGACTTCGCGAACCGTGCCTTCCTGATCCTTGATCTGGAACAGATAGAGTTCCGGATCCTTGATCAGCCAGCGCACCTCATAAGCAAGGTCGATAATATTCTGATCGCGGGTCAGCACGAAATTTTCGTCATTGGCGCTCGGTGATCCGATGCCGAGCGTCCGGATTTGCCGGACATCTTCCAACTCGACGCGTTCGACGGGCGCAGGCCACGTAATCTTGAAGCCAGGATCAAGCGTCCGCGAATAGCTACCTAAGCGTGTAACCACCGCCTCTTTTTCCGGCGGAACAATGTGAAAAGATGAACTGAAGATCCACACGAGGAAGAAAGCCCCGACACCCCAGCCCCACAATTTTCCGCCAGCCGGCAGACCCGAACCACCGCCACCGCCGCCGCCCGAACCGCCGCCGCCGAAACTGCGGCCGCGCCGCAGCAATTCGTCGAGCGCGGACGGGCCGCGTGGCTTGCGCCCCGTACGGATATCGACCGGATCAGGGCTGGTCCAAGGGTTGCGCGGGCCAGAGCCCTTGCCATCGTCCCCGCCGCCCTTGTCGTCGCCTCCGCCCCATGGGCTTTTCGCCATATGGCTGATTGAAGAGAAAATACGCCGCCAGCCCCCCGGGCCACGTTGCGCCATGCTGTCGCTTTTTTCGTTACTCATCCCCTATTTATAGGGGCGCTGGCCGCGATTAACAGGGGGTCTGGCACGAAAATGGGTGGCATATCTGTCACACCCTCTTATCTGCCGCTTCTATGACCGAAAAAAAACAAGCTGATATCGCCCAATTGACCAAATCCGCCGCCGCGCTCAGCGATGGCCGCAGCTCGGGCCTGCGCCTGCTTGATGATGACGGCACGCTCGCAGTCGTGCTTGATGTCACCGGCATCGATGCCGCCGAGCGCAGCCCGCTCGAAGAAAAATTGCGCGCCGGCCTGCTTGCCGAAGCGGGGGTCAATCAGGTCCGCATCGCCATGACTGCGGAAAAGAAAAATATGACGATCATCGCGGTCGGCAGCGGCAAGGGGGGGGTCGGAAAATCGACCCTCGCTGCTAATCTGGCGGTTGCGCTGCACCGCCAAGGGCGCAAGGTCGGGCTTGTCGACGCCGATATTTACGGGCCATCGCAACCGCGTCTCATGAATAGCGAAGGGGTAAAGCCCGAAGCCCGCGGGTCAAAGCTGGTTCCTGTTCCCAACCAATGGGGCGTCCCGATGCTGTCGACTGGTCAGATTGCCCAGCCAGGACAAGCAATTGCCTGGCGTGGCCCGATGGCGGGCAAGGCGCTCGAACAACTGGTCGATGCATCCTGGGGCGATATCGATACGCTGATTGTCGACCTGCCGCCCGGCACTGGCGACGTGCAACTGACGATGATTCAGCGGCACAAGCCTGCGGGCGCAGTTATCATTTCTACGCCGCAGGATCTCGCGCTGATGGACGCCACGCGCGCTATAGGCCTGTTTGAACAGGCTGAGGTGCCGATCATCGGGCTGGTCGAGAATATGGCAGGCTATGCCTGCCCACATTGCGGAGAGGTTAGCGATCCCTTTGGCAACGGCGGAGCCGAAATGGCGGCAAAATCGATGGGTATCGCCTTTCTGGGCCGGATCCCTCTCGCCATTGATATTCGCACCTCCAGCGACGCTGGCATTCCTCCGGCGGCAGCTGACAAGGCGCTGGGCGAGCCCTTTCACGCCATCGCCGCCCGCATCGCGCGCTGGCTCGACAACCGCAAGCAAGGAGCCTGACATGGCAATCAATGACGAACGCGAAATTCGCGAATTGCTAAGCCAGCCACGCCGCATCGCGGTGGTCGGCGCCTCGCTCAATCCCGAGCGCGCCTCAAACTATGTCCTGCGGTTCCTCAAAGAGCAGGGACATGATGTGATTGCGGTCAATCCGGGTCATGTTGGTAAAGAAATCCATGGCGCTCCCGTCGTCGCCAGCCTGTCCGACATTGACCCCCCGGTTCATCTGGTCGATATTTTCCGCAACAGCGATGATGCGGGCGGCGTGGTCGACGACGCCATCGCGCATGGCGCCAAGGCGGTGTGGATGCAACTCGGCGTCATCAACCAAATCGCAGCCGAAGCCGCCGACGCGGCAGGACTGAATGTGGTTATGGACCGCTGTCCCAAGATCGAAATTCCGCGACTTGGCTTACTGCGCTGATCGTCGACGCAAGGACGCGCACGCGATTTTCTTTGCGCCCGTTTAAGGGCCTCACTATCAGCAACGGGCATGAGCCGCATTCGCGACAGCCTGTCCTCAACCCCCTCGCCTTTTCCGGCGGTTAGTCGCCGTTCGCTGTTGGTCGGGGCGAGCGCCGCAGGTGCTTTGGTTGTGGCGTGGACCTTCTGGCCGCGCGACTACGCGCTCAACCTTGGCGCCGCCAAGGATGAGCATATTTTTAACGCCTATCTGAAAATCGGTCACGACGGACATATCAGCGCTATCGTACCGCAATGCGAAATGGGCCAGGGCGTCACCACATTATTGCCGCAGATCATGGCCGACGAGTTGGGCGCCGACTGGCGCACCGTTGCAGTCGAAATGGCCCCCGTAAACCCGATCTACACCAACAGCCTGCTCATCGATGAAGACAGCGCCGCGATAACGCCGCGATCGCTTGTTCCCGACTTTGTCAGCGATACACGCAGCTGGGCGCGCCACGAATTTGGCATCCGCGATGCGATAATGCTCACAGCTGGGTCAAGCTCGATTCGCATGTTCGAAGCCCCGTGCCGTGACGCTGCCGCACAAGCGCGCGCGCTGTTGATGATGGCGGCGGCCGATCGCTGGGATGCCGACTGGGAAGAATGTGATACGCAGGATGGCTTTGTCGTGCTGGGCAAAAACCGGCTGCGCTTTGGCGAGCTGGCCGCCGTCGCGGCAACGCTGACCCCACCCGACGAACCCGTCTATCGCGCCAGCAGCGCCGATCCGCTTTATGGCAAAGAACTAACGCGGCTCGATCTGCCAGCAAAAGTTGATGGGTCGGCCAATTATGCCGCTGATATCCGGCTGCCCGACATGGTGTTTGCCGCCATTCGCCAAGGACCGGTGGGGGCAACCCGATTGAAGTCAATTGATCGCAAAGCCGGATTGGCGGTGCGCGATGTGCTGCACGTCGTCGAGCATAGCCGATGGGTTGCGGTGGTCGCGCGCAACTGGTGGGCCGCCCATCGCGCAATCGACAGCTTTGCGCCGGTTTTTGAAACCGATGGTCCGCTGATATCAACCGCGCGGATCGAAAGCCAACTCAAGGCCGCGATCAAGGGCGACGGAACGCGCATCTTCTCGGTGGGAGACACGGCAGATGCATTTTCCGGTCGCGCCGCGCTACACGCCGATTATGTCGTTTCTCCGGCGCAGCATGCCGCCATCGAAACACGCAGCGCTACCGCCGCACCGGACGGAAGCCGGTTGCGCGTTTGGGTAGCCACACAGGCTCCGGCGCAGTGCCGCGCCGCCATTGCCAATGCGACCGGTCTGGACGAATCGCAGATCACCTTGTTCCCGCTGATGGCCGGAGGGTCATTCGGAGCCGCGCTCGACCATAGTGTCGCGGTGCAGGCCGCGATTATTGCGCGCGCTATCAAGCGTCCGGTTCAGCTTACTTGGTCACGCGCCGAAGAGATTATGCGCGACCTACCGCGCCCTCCAGCCCGCGCCCGTCTGTCGGCTAGCTTGAATGCAGAAGGCGGCATCGATGCGCTGCTAACGCGGATCGCGGTGCCCGCCGTCGGCCATGAAATTCGTCGCCGTCTGATCGAGGGCGAGCAGCCCGATGTGGCGCAGCGGGCATCGGTGGGAATTAGCGACGCCTCTGCCGTCGGGGGTGCACAAACGCCCTATAGTATTCCGCATGTCTCGGTCGACCATATGCACGTCGATATCGGTTTGCCGGTCGGTCGTTGGCGCGGAAATTCGGACAGCTATACCGCTTTTTTCACCGAATCTTTTGTGGACGAGCTGGCTCTTCGCGCAGGTACCGATGCACTATCCTATCGTATGGCGATGTTGGGCGGCGCTCCCTTGCTCGCCCGTTGCCTGCTCACCGCGACCAGCCTAGGCGGCTGGGAAGGCGGCATTTCGGGTACCGCACAGGGCATCGCCTGTCACAGTTTGCGCGACAGCCATATCGCGCTGATGGCGACCGCGCGCCCGAGCGACAAGGGGCTTCAGGTTGAACAATTGGTCGCCGTTGTCGATTGTGGGCGCATCGTCAATCCTGCTGTGGCACGGCAACAGATTGAGGGCGGACTGATCTTTGGCCTAGCTTCCGCCATCGGCGCCGTCACCGACTATGAGGGCGGCGTTGCCACCGCACGCAAACTGGCGCAGCTTGGTTTGCCGCGGCTATCGCAGACGCCCGAAATCCTGATCGAATTTGTCGACAGTGACCGCGATCCCGGCGGTATTGGTGAAATTGCAGTGCCGGTGGTAGGTCCCGCCATCGCCAATGCGCTATTTGCCGCCACCGGACGGCGCATCCGGCGCCTACCTTTGTCGACGAATTTGCTATGAGCGCTTTGCCGCCCTTGCACCCGCAAATCGCGCCGCCACGTATCGGGGTGTTACTCGTCAATCTCGGCACGCCCGACGCGCCCGAGCCAGGAGCGGTGCGCCGCTATCTCGCCGAATTTCTCTCGGACCGCCGCGTAGTCGAAATCTCCCCGCTGCTCTGGCAGCCGATTTTGCGCGGCATCATCCTGACCACGCGCCCCAGGAAATCGGCGCACGCTTATGCGCAGGTGTGGACAGAAGCAGGATCGCCGCTTGCGGTGTATAGCGCGGCGCAGACGGCTGATTTGCAAGCCCGGCTGGGCGCGGATGTCCGGCTGGCCTTTGCGATGCGCTATGGTCAGCCCGCCATCGGCGCGACGATCGACGAGCTTGTGGCAGAGGGATGCCAGCGCATCCTTATCGCCCCGCTCTATCCCCAATATTGCGCTGCAACGACTGCGACCGTATCCGATGCCGTGGGCGCGCATCTGGCAAGTTTACGTCGGCAACCCACAACCCGCAACCTGCCGCCCTACTATGACGATCGGCTCTATATTGACGCGCTAAAGGCGTCAGTCGAGACCGGGCTCGCCGCACTGGATTTCACGCCCGATGTGCTACTCGCTAGCTTTCACGGTATGCCAGCGCGTACGCTGCAACTCGGCGATCCCTATCATTGTCAGTGCCGCAAAACTGCACGCCTACTGGCGGAAGCGATGGGCAGATCAGTCGATGTCGCGTTTCAGTCGCGTTTCGGCCGTGCCAAATGGCTCGAACCGGCGACCGACACTGAACTCGTCCGATTCGCCAGGGCGGGCAGATCGGTCGCGATCGTCGCGCCCGGATTCGCTGCAGACTGTCTGGAAACATTGGAAGAATTGGCGATTCGCGGACGCGAACAATTTGCAGCGGCCGGAGGCCGAAATTTTGCCTATCTGCCCTGCCTCAATGCTGGGACGCCGGGAATGGCGATGCTAGAGGCGCTGGTGCGGCGCGAATTGGCCGGATGGCTGTGATTTTTGAAATGCTTACGGTCTGTTTAGGATAATGCCCTAACGTCTCGGCAATCGGGTACGGCCCATCCCCCCCCCGTTTCGGAGGTCGACGCATGAATCAGGTCCAATCGGCAGTGCTAATGCTGCTCGGAGTAACTGTCATAATGTTACTGCTCGGCTGGCTTGTCTGGCAGCGGCGGCGGCAGCCCGTTCCCGCTTCTGCCTCAAAGATGGCTGGCGAAAACAAGCTCCCGCGATTCTCGCGCAAAAGCCGCGAAGTCGAGCCTGAAATCGAGATGATGCCAGAACGACTGGCGCGGATCAGCGGCAAACACCTGATCTTTGAAGAGGTGGAGGTGGAGGCGGAGGCGGACGAAGAGGCTGCAACCGAAGCCGCCGAGCTACCGCATCCCGAAATGCTGGACGCCTTGCTGGAGGCAGCGGCGTCCGACATCGAAGAACAGGCCGCCATGATCATAATAGAGTCCGACGGCTCGGCAGAAGAGAATGCACCCGCGACTTTTGTCACGCCAAAGGCTTCTGTCCGTCTGGAACCGCAAATCCCGATTGATGGTGACGGTACCTCCGATAGTTGGCTGGGCGGGCGTCCACGGTTATCGGAAGGAACTGCCTGGCCGTTGATTGATGATGAAGCGGGCGATTTTCTGGCGCAAATATGCTGTGCCGACCTGCCCGACGACTTGTGGGTCGATGATAGCCCGAACTCGGGGTGGCTAGCGCTTTTTTTGCATCCACGCCGCGAGGAAGTGCAAATATTGCACGTCCCAACGCTTGGCGCGTCTATGGAACCGCCGCGCGCGATTGCGCCCGCAGACGGAAGGCTAGCCCCCTATGGCATAGCGCCTGACAGCGATTTGATGCGCTTTGTCCGTCCGGCCTATCCTGAATGGCCGGTCAAACTGGTCAAAGTAGAAGGCGGCGACACCGACACGCGCGCCAGTGGCGAGGCCAAGTCAGCACCGATCTTGACCCAAACCGGCTTCGACATTTCAGATCCTGCCTATCATCCCTTTGACTGGGATAGCATGTTGGCGATGCTCGCCATTCTGGAACAGCGCATAGCCGTCATTGCGCCCAATGAAGATTCGGGTGCGGCTGCCGGAACGGATGATGGGGTTGCTGCGGCAATCACAATGAATCGTGAAGCGCAGACGCGGGCGAAAGAAATTATCAGCATCGTACGCGAGACTGCCGAAACCGAAATCTTCTCGGCCGCCGATGCCGCGGCGGTCATCGACGCGCTGCACGCCATCCATTGGACCAAGCTGAGTTTCGGTGCGGGGGATAACAAGATTCTGCCGTTGACCGAACATCATCCCGATGCCGAGCTGTGGGTTCACGACTATCAGCATGTCCATTTTGAACTTGCCAAGCAGATCTATTGCACTGCGCCGTCGATATTACCCGCCGCAGCGCGGGCGCTGTACGAACCACAATGGCAAGATATCGCCGCGCATCGGGTTGCGCGCATCGGAACGGCGGACGATGATCCTGACTCGGTGCAAATCATACTACCGTCGAGCGCCCTGATGAACTGGCGTTTTGGCGACGAAGCAAAGTTGGTGGTGACGCTGGGCAAGACGGCGCTGGCCGCATGCGATTTTAACGGGGTGCAAGCGCGGATTTGCAACTAAGCCACCTCGACATGAATAGCTTTGCAATTGACGTGCCGGTCAACTTGCGGTGCACCCGCCATCTAACTAAGCCATTCCCAACAAATATGTTGGGAGAGTCGAACTTATGGCACGCATTGCAATTGTCACTGGCGGTAGCCGCGGCATCGGAGAGGCGATCAGCCTCAAGTTGAAAGAAGCCGGCGTCACCGTCGTCGCAAATTATGCAGGTAATGACGAACGGGCGAAGGCATTTACCGAACGCACCGGCATCGCTGCTTATAAATGGGATGTCGGCGACCATCAGGCCTGTATCGATGGTTGCGCGCGCGTGACCGAAGATGTCGGGCCGGTCGACATTGTTGTCAACAACGCCGGCATCACTCGCGACGGCACGCTGTCGCGGATGAGCTATGACGACTGGCATGATGTGATGCGGGTCAATCTGGGCGGTTGCTTCAACATGGCCAAAGCTTGCTTTCCCGGCATGGTCGAACGCAAATGGGGACGTATCGTCAATATCGGATCGATCAACGGTCAAGCCGGCCAATATGGCCAGGTCAATTATGCAGCCGCCAAATCGGGCATCCACGGCTTTACGAAGGCGCTAGCGCAAGAAGGCGCGAAAAAGGGCGTGACCGTCAATGCCATCGCGCCCGGCTATATCGACACCGACATGGTCGCCGCCGTGCCCGAAGCGGTGCTGGAAAAGATCGTCGCCAAAATCCCCGTGGGACGTTTGGGACAGGCCAACGAAATCGCCCGCGGCGTGGCGTTTCTATGCAGTGAAGATGCGGGTTTCGTCACCGGATCGACGATGAGCATCAACGGCGGTCAGCATATGTATTGACGGCGTGCCTCCTCGCGCGAGAAGCGGCATATTTTTGATTGTCACTCGATTGTGTAACCAACCACCCTCCAGCTGTTGTTTTCCCTCACCAGCGATAGGGTTTCGACCGCATCGACCTTATTCGCGTAGCTGGTCCTGAACTTTACGACTTGATAGCCGTAAGGCGGTGCTGGCACATTCTCTTCGCTCATCACTTTACGCGAAACAACGGCGCCGAGCGGCGCCCGGGCCGACCTCGACACGTCAGCCCATCTGTCGCTGGTGTTGAGCGCCTTGAACGCTTGACCTGTTTCATTCCAGCTTCCGTTCCAATCTCCTGCGTCGACCAAGGCAAGCCACTTCCGCGCCAACAGGACAACGGGTGTTTCGGCAGTGAGCGTTGATGGCGTCGCCGATTGCGGCGTTGACGGTGCTTGCGCGGTTCCAGACAATGATGACAGGGCAAGCATGGCTAGGCTCAATGACATAAAAATACCTCCGAATATCCAGCCGAAGCGGCGCACCATGCTAGTGGCCTCGGCTGGTGTCTGAGCATTTTTGCCGCTGCGGGTAGTCGCGTCATCCCCCAAAGGTTTGGATCCAAGAAATTCGGGGTCAGATGCTTCGATATCACGCAGCTGCCGGGCTGCCTGACGGCTGCTGGAAACTTGCATCTTGCGCCGCGCATCACGAAGCCGTTCATTGATCGTGTGGACGGAAAGCCCTAGATGCCGGGCCATGGATTTTGCATCATGACCATGCATCAACAGACGCAAGCTTTGCTTTTCCTTTTCGGTCAGTGTCTGAGATCTTTGTGTCATTGGCTTGCCTGGGTTCGCGCCGGATCGCTGTCGGGTGTACGAAGCACCCGAATTTCAATCTACCCCAAATAAATCGTATCTGCTTTTTCCCTAGCGGCTGTAGGCGATCAACATGACCATCTATCACCCACCGATAAAACGCTCTGTGACCATCGCCGGTCATCCGACATCGATCAGCCTCGAGCCGATATTCTGGAACGCGCTCGAGGCCGAGGCCGCACGACAAGTCTTACCGGTAAATGCACTGGTCGCCCGGATCGACCTAGCGCGAATGGAAACCGACGAGCCGCCGAACCTGACATCGGCCATTCGTCAGTGGCTGTGGCAAAACCACCGCACGGATTAGCGACCCGCAGCCTCTTTGTCGGTCACTGCCGCCAACACCGCGCGCGCAAAAGCTTCACCGCTATCAGGTGCGAAATTGAGGAAGAGCGACGGCTCGATAAGCTCCAGCTCCATGATGTGAAGCCGCTCCCTACGGTCGTCGACCATATCAACCCGCGCATAAACAGGCGGCGCAGGGCAGGCCGCTAGCGCGGCTTTTGCAAGCGTCAGCGCCGCTAGGGTCGGCTCCCACCGATCCTCGCGTCCGCCAAATTGATATTGCACCCGGAAGTCGCCCGCCGCCGGACGCTTGACGATGGCGTGGCTGAACTGGCGATCAAAAAAGAAAAGCGAATATTCGCCGTCACTCTGGATCCCAGCCATCATCGGTTGGACCAGCATCCGTCGACCAATTGTAGCGTCGGGAGGCGGGTCGCCACGCGACAGCAAGACGGTGCCGTCGGCCCCACCCGACACCGGCGGTTTGACCACCAGCCGATCGCTGTCAAAATAGATATGGGCCGCTGCAAGGTCGCTTGCCGCCAGCGCTTTGACATCGAGCGTCGGGACCACCTCAACGCCCTTCGCCTGCAACTTGGCAAGATAAGATTTGTCGCTGTTCCAGCGCAGCAACGGCACCGGATTAATAACCGGCAGAGCGGCCTCTTCCAGTCGGTCGAGCAGTCCATACCAACCAGCCACTTGCCGCTGATAGCCCCAGGCGAAAAGCGGCAAAATCAGGTCGAAAATGGTCAGATCGCCGGGATCGGTCCACAATCGTTGTTCCACCGAAAGCCCGACTGCCTCCAGCGCCCGCGCCTTGCGCGCAAAGGCCGGCTGCCAATCTTCTTCATAGTCGGGCGTCGGTACCAGAATCGCAATTAAAGCCATTATTATCAGCGCGCGAGCAGCCCCCGGACTTGCCCAGCGAGGTGCGACAACATCGCACCATTGGGGTTGGGTATCGTGCGCGCGCGGTCAACAACCGCACGGAATTGCGCGACGCGCGGAGCGTGATCTTCGAGCCATGCACTGACAGCCGCGTCGAGATCGTCGCCCGGCAAATTGCCAAGGAAGACAAGCCGCATCTGTTGGAAATCGCGCGCCAGACTGTTGACGAGCAACCGCTCCCACGGGTCCGCCGGGCTCATATGCGCGGCGAGTGTTTGTGCCCAGTCGAGTCCCAGCGCCTCGCCCAAATGGGTGAAGGCGCGTGTAACCGCAATTTCATCATCGCCGCGCCTTGCAGCCAGATCGACAAGACCAATCGCCCCGTCGAGCTTGAACAGCCGGACAACGCCATGCGCCAATTCCTCTGGCGCGCCTGCGTCGAGCAACTCTTGCGTCAGCGCATCCCAGCGCAGGCGCACCGAGTCGCTGAGCAGCGTGTCGACACCGGCGGTCAGTCGATCAACGCCCGGATCAAGCCGCGCGATGACGGGGCCCGGCAACGTCCGCGTCGAAGTGATGCGCAGGAAGTCGGCCATTTGCGACGTCATCGCTGCGGCGGCTTGTGACAACAACGACAGGCGTGTCGCTTCGTCTATCTTGGCGGTGTCGAGCGCGTGCCACAATGTCGGCATATCCATCAGTCGTTCGACAGCGACAAAAGCGGTAGCAATATCACCGACCGCGCAGCCCTCTTCCTCGACCAACTCAAATGGATGGACGACGCCCAACCGGTTGACGATGCGATTGGCGATTTTGGTGGCAATGATCTCACGCCGCAGTTGATGGTCGGCAATGGCAACGCCATAATCACGCTGCATCTCGGTCGGGAATGCGGAAGCTAGGTCGCTGGCCAGCGCCGGATCGTCGGGCAGATTGCTCGCCTCGATCGCGTCCTGCAACGCCAGTTTGGCTGTCGACAGCAGCACCGCCAGCTCAGGACGGGTCAGACCGCGTCCTTCCTGCGACCGCCGCATCAGCTCATCGTTCGCGGCCAAACCTTCAACCTTGCGGTCAAGCCGTTTCGCCAATTCAAAGGTCTCCATTAGACGAACCAGCGATGGCACCGCCTCTGACCCGCCCTTCTCGGCGATCGACAGCGCCAGTGCCTGCAGTCGATTGTCCTCAAGAACAAGCACCGCGACATCGTCGGTCATGCGCACGAGCAAGGCGTCACGGTCCGCCTGAGACAGTCGCCCCTCGGCCATTTCACGGTTGAGCGCGATCTTGATATTGACCTCATTATCCGAGCAATCGACGCCGGCGCTATTATCGATAAAGTCAGTGTTGATACGCCCCCCGCGCGCTGCAAAGGCAATGCGGCCCGCCTGGGTGACGCCCAGATTTGCGCCTTCGCCAATGACGCGAACGCGCATCTCTTCGGCATCGACGCGGATCGCATCATTGGCAGGATCGCCAACCTCAGCATTATTCTGGCTCGCAGCCTTCATATAGGTGCCGATGCCGCCGAACCACAGAAGGTCAAGCTGGGCGCGCAATATCGCCGACATCAACGCACCGGGTTCGATCTCATCTACGCTTAGCCCCAGTGTCGCCTGTACTTGCGGGCTCAACGGAATCGTCTTTTGGGTTCGCGGGAATACCCCGCCGCCCTTGGAAATCAATTTGGCGTCATAGTCGGCCCAGCTCGAGCGCGGCAGGTTGAATAAACGCAGGCGTTCTTTCCAGCTTTTCGCCGGATCGGGGTCGGGGTCGAGGAAGATATGACGATGGTCAAAGGCGGCGACAAGTTGAATAGCCTTGCTGAGCAACATGCCGTTGCCGAACACATCGCCTGACATATCGCCGCAACCAGCGACGCGGATCGTGTCGGTTTGCACATCGATCCCTAATTCGGCAAAATGCCGCTGGACCGAGACCCACGCACCCTTGGCGGTGATCCCCATCGCCTTATGGTCATAACCTTGCGATCCGCCGCTAGCGAACGCATCGCCGAGCCAGAAATTGCGCTCCATCGCCAGCCCGTTGGCGACGTCGGAGAAGGTCGCGGTACCCTTGTCGGCGGCGACCACGAAATAGGGATCTTCGCCATCATGGATGACGACATCGGACGGATGAACAACTGCGCCCGCGACCAGATTGTCGGTAATCGACAGCAAAGAGCGGATAAAAATCCGATAGCATTCGGTGCCTTCGGCAAACCATGCATCGCGATCCTCGGCTGGATTTGGCAACATCTTCGGGTAGAAGCCGCCCTTCGCCCCGGTCGGGACAATCACGGCGTTCTTGACCCGCTGCGCTTTCATCAGCCCCAAAATTTCAGTGCGGAAGTCATCGCGGCGATCCGACCAGCGAAGTCCGCCACGCGCCACCGGTCCGGCGCGCAAATGGATGCCCTCGACCCGCGGGCTGTACACAAAGACTTCGCGCCAAGGCAGCGGCTTGGGCAAACCGGGAACTTTGCTGCTGTCGAGCTTGAACGCCAGCGCCTCTGCCGCTGCGGGAGCAAAGGCGTTGGTGCGTAGCGTCGCGCCTATTACCGCATGGAACAGCCGCAAAATTCGATCGTCATCGATCGATTGAATCGCAGCAAAGCCGGCCGATATCTCCGATTCAAGATAGGCCGCGCGATCGGCATCCTGCGTCGCAGGGTCGTGCAGCGCGGCAAATCGTTCGACCATTGCAGCGGTCAGGTCGGGCGCGTGGCGCAGCGCTGAGACGACCGTGTCCATGCCATAGCTGGCGCCGCCCTGCCGCAAATAGCGGAACCATGCGCGCAGCCACACAATCGCGGTCGGGTCGGCCTGCGACACCAACACAAGCTGGTTAAAGCCATCATTTTCAGCGCGCCCGTCGAGCACTGCGGCAATCGCTTCTTCGATCACCGGTCCGTGCGCAAACAGTGCAGCTTCATCTACAGAGCCTGGAAGTTGCAGCGTGAAGTCGTGGATGTAGGTCGGGGGAGCATCGCCCTTGCGCGCCGCGACTTGTCCATAGTCGAGCGCGGTCGGAATTTCCTCCAGCACCTGGAACCCGAAATGTTCGAGCGCGGGAACAATGCCCGACAAAGCCATCGGGCCAGCCGCGCTATAAACTTTCAGGCGCAAATGGCCGTCGGGATCTTCGCTCTTGCGCGCCAGCCGCACGCCGCGCGGATGGTCGGCATCCAAATCACGCAGCCGCATAATATCGCGCGCCGCCTCATCAGGACCATATTGATTGCGATAATTGGGCGGAAAAAGCGGCGCAAAGCGCGCGGCCAAGGCTGCTCCCCTACTCTCTTCGCCGCGCGCGATCAGAGCGGCCTCGACTTCGGGAAGCCAGCCACGCACCATATGTTCCAACTGAACATTCAGCGCCGCCGCATCGGGCAACACCCCGCCGCTACGCAAATCGAGCGTGTAACGGAGCAGCGCTGCGCCGCCATCCTCCAAAACGATGGTCCAGCCGATGACGCCGGCCCGCGCCTCGCGCGCCAACATGCGTTCGATAGCCAGCCGCCGTCCGGTCGACACCTCGTCACGCGGCAACCAGACAAAGACGAACAAATGGCGTCCCAGCGCACCTTCGACCGTGACCAGCATCGGGCGCGGACGGTCGGTAATCGACATCGACGTCAGCGCCAGTCGCTCAAGCGCCGCCGGATCAAAGGCCGCCAACAGATCATGCGGCAATGCAGTCAACGCATGCGATAGAGCCTTGCCCGCATGGCCGCCCGGATCAAAACCGAATTTGTCCATCAACGTCGCGAGCTGGGCGCGCAGCACCGGTACCGAATTCGGCCGTGCCGACAGTGCCGCGCTGGTCCACAAACCGGCGTGAATCGACAGCCGCTCAATTGTCTTGCCCTTGCGGATCGGCAGAATCACCAAATCGAGCAGGACGCGGCGATGAACCGCCGACAGCCGATTTGACTTGATGAGCAAAGGCGCCTTGCCGCCGCGTTCGAACCAACGAAATGCCGCATCAAGCGCCGTTGGCGACAAAAGCGGCGACGCGCTCGACGCGCAAATCCCCAGCGCCTGATGGCTCGCACCGTCGTTACTGCGATGTTCATGCCCCAATTGGGTCAGCGCCCCATCGATGAACCAGTTTAACAAGTCTGCGCCTTCGCCTTCGGCGCGTTCCTTGGCATCGGCGCGCATCGCATCCTGCATCGCCGGCCAGTCGGCAACCGCCGCCCTCACATCGGCCAATGCAGCTTCTACCCCTTCGACCAGCCGCCGCCGCGCGCGCGCATCGCCGCGCTCAAGCTCCATATAAATTACCGATTCGCGCCCATCGCCCTTGGCTGGCCGCGACGACGCCGACTGCAATGCTCCGCCTGAATCGCGCTTCGCTGCAACCACAGGGTGAAGAATTCGCTCGATCGCCAGTCCCTGCGCGACGACCGCTTGCGACGTCGAATCAACCAGAAAGGGCATATCGTCATTGATGACCGCGAGCCGCATCCGCCGTGTCGCTCCGTCGCTCGCCATCGCCTCGAGCAGCAAGGATGGCGTCCCCGGCTTACGCGTCAAAGAGGCGCGCGCGGCAAATTCACCCGCGCTCTGTAGCGCTTCACTATCAAGACCATCCTCTTCACCGGGCAATGCGCTGTTACCCAGCGCCTCGGCATAAGTGGCCTGAAGCTCCGCACGAACTAACGGCTGGCCTGTATCAGTCGACTTCGATTGACGTTTCGCTTTTGAATTTTGGGGCATAAATGGAGGCATCCCGAGGCAAATCGGCAGGCCGTCCATGCTGTCAATCAGCCAGCCTGCTCGCTACAGCCCTCTATGCGCCCGCTGCGGCGGCGGCTCAAGGGGCCGCAGCCTTGCTGCGTAAAATAATTTCAATTTTGGGATTGAGTGTTGCGTTGTTGCGACAAGTCTAGCGAGGCAGATCGATGAACCGACGCGTCCACTCAGAAGGGTGCGGCCTTGTGGACAACTTTGTTCAGCAAGGCAGCATCGACCTCGGCATGCGCCACGATTCCGATGTGGCCGTCCATCATCCGCCGCGCGACCAGCACGACAAATTCGGCATCGCCCGCATCATGCTCCATGATGACAGCCGGCTGTGCACCACGCAGAGCGATCAACTTGGCTTCCAGCTTCTCATCGTTCTTTGCGACCACACCCTCGGGCTTGCGCCGCGCGCGTTCAGCACGCACCAAGGCCTTGAGTCCCCCCGGATAACTTTCAAGATAGCCGCCCAGCTCACCGCGAGACAGTCCCGTTTTTCGGGCGTGGCCGAGAACACAGGCATATTCGGCAAGCCTTGTCTTGTCATATCGGGCGCCAAATACCAGCTTTACCACCGGAGTCATCGGCGCGCGTTCCTGCGCCTTCAGCCCGGCATCGCTGAGCAACTCGGCAAAAGCATCGGGCTGCTCTTCGGCAGCCAGGGCAAAGTCCCACGCCTTGCCTACTGCCTTATACAGCGCGTTGCGGCTCCTGCTGTCGGCGGCCTGGGCACGTTCGGCGGTTTCCCGCGCCAGCGCTAGCCAGTCGGCAAGCTCTGCACCATCGTCGAGCAAGGTTTCGGTGTCTTGATCAACGTCGTCGACAATATCGTCTTGCGCGGCGACCCTGAATCCCGACGCAACAATGGCATCAAGCGTCGATGGCCGACGGGCCTGCGCAGGCGCTTCGGCCTCTTCGTCCAAAGCGGCAAAACCAGGGCTGGCTTCCGCGTCGATATGTTCTGAATCGGGGCCATCGGCCCACACCGGTACCGGAGCCGTCAGCGTTGGCGCGCTGCGCAGCGCTTGCTCGACTGACAATTGCAGCTCTTCAGCCTGCGAGGTGGAGGCGGCCTCCTTCCAGTTGATCACACCAAGAATGAAATCAATCGTGTCGTCGTCCGATGAAAAGGGAAGCAATATACCGCGATACATAATCGTAACACCGCTATCATTGACGAATTCGGCCTCGAATCCGATCGGAGCGCGGTTGGCAATAATCTGAAGATAATGGTCGGTCAGCCGCGACAACAGCGAACGTCCGGGGATCTGGTTGATATAATGGACTTCGTCCTTGATCGCCGATTCGGCGCGGAGCCGTTCACCGAGAAAGGCGATGCCCGGGTTTTCAATTCCGGCGGTAAAATCCAGCAATACAGCGTTGGTACCGAAATCATCGAGCTGGTCGAGATCCAGATCTTCAACTGACGGATAGGCGCGGTCTTCGAGCAGGGCGGCCCAGAAATTATAGGCGCGCACCTGCATTCGACGCTCGTCGATTCCGATTGCCGGCGGCGCTTCAATCGCACCGTCGTCCTGGTCGTGGTCGCCGGAGAGCAGTCCGCGCATGCTGTCCATCAAAAATCCCCAATCGCCATAATCAACGCTCTAAATACGCCTGCAATGGTAAAGGCCGCGTAAATGATGGAGAGACAGGCAGGAGGCGGCGCGCGCGATTCAGCAGCGCCACAGGACAGCCACAGGACGTCGTCCCTACCGCGCATTGCAAACGCTTGCCTTAAAGAGACCGGCCTTGTTTACGGCAGGACGGCGTGCGGCTTAAGCTCGGCGAACCGGGTGCCACTCTTCAAGCATGGAAATGGGTGGCGCGGGACGGGGTAGCCTGTGACGGGATCTCGATGGGCCTTGCCAGGGTCGGCCTGGGCGGCGCGTTTGTGGAGACATGGCTCTAATTTTTACCAGTACCCGACAGGAAATTGCGGAGATTGTCTGGTCTCCTAAGGCAATTGGTAACCATCTATAACTACCGTCTGGGCTTTTAATGAGGAGACCAGCGGATATGCATGTTGAACGCAACAGAATGATATTCAATCTCGTCGCCCGAGGTTTCGTCATCATGCTGTTTGCAATGGCGGTGTCTGCATCGATTGTCGCGTGGCTCAGCACCGACTTACCGCCCGACCTTTACCGTCGTTCGATCCGCGCCGCGATATTGATCCCGATGCTCATTTCGCCGCCCGTTTCGCTGTTGGTAGGGCGGCTGAATTACCGATATTATTTGTTGCACTGTAAAGTCGAATGGCTTGCCAGCCATGACGAAATGACCGGCCTTTTGAACCGCCACGCCTTTCGCGATGCGGCGACAAAAATGCTTGATCAGCCAAAGGGGACGGAGATGGCGCAGCCCGTCCTCCTCCTGTTAGCCGATATCGATCATTTCAAACGGGTGAATGACAGTCTGGGCCATGATGCGGGCGATGAAGCGATCCGGCATGTCACGCAAATTCTGACCCAACTTAGCCCCGAAGACGCCGCGATTGCCCGTCTTGGCGGAGAAGAGTTCGCGATCCTGACGGACTGGACCAGCCTGGCCGACGCGCGCCGACTGGCGGAAACAATTTGCCAAACGGTCGCGCAAACTCCGTGTCTCTATCAAGGCGAGACTATTTCGCTAACCCTCAGCCTCGGCGTCACCATTGGCAGCCGCAGCGAAGAGATCAACCGGATCCTGCAGCGCGCAGACGAGCAGCTTTACAATGCAAAAAATGACGGACGAAATGCTTATGCCGTCGCATCGACGATGGCGGCTTGATAAGCGACACGTTTGTTTGCTGAGCCGGCTTGTCGCCGGAGGGCACTTTCCCGAAACTATCAGGCGGTAAACGGATCCAGCGCAAACTGGACAATAACCCAAATTTAGGTCACCTTCCCTTCGGGCAAAACAGGGAGACGAAGTCATGTCCATTGGATCGACATTCGCGCGCCGAATGAAATCTGCGGTGCTGGCGGGGGTTGCGGCGGGCGTGATGAGCAGCGTTGCGGCAAAGGCCGACGAACCCGACCGGCGACAGGCGCTGTTTGGCGATGTTCATGTCCACACCACCCTGTCGTTCGACGCCTATATCTTTGGCGTCCGCCGCACGCCCGACGATGCCTATCGTTATGCGCTGGGTGAACCGATCCGCCACGCGGCAGGCTATGACATCCAACTCAAGGGCGGACCGCTCGATTTTTATGCAGTCACCGACCATGCCGAATATATCGGCGTGCTCCAATCTATGAACGATCCGAACAGTCCGCTGTCCAAAATCCCCTATGCGTCCGATATGTTCTCGACCGTGCGCCAGAAAATCTCCGACGCCTTTGATCGCGTCGCAAACAGTCTGCGCGATTCCAAACCGCTGCCCGAAATCTATGATCGGGGGGTGATGAAATCAGCGTGGGTAGAGCTGCAGGCTGCAGCCGATCGCTATTACCGGCCGGGCAAGTTCACCACATTCTATGGGTATGAATTTACGTCCGCTCCCGCCGATCAGAATCTGCACCGGGTCGTGCTCTTTCGCGGTAGCCGCGCGCCAGAAACGCCCTTTTCCTCCCTCGACTCGCCCAATCCCGAACTGCTGTGGAAATGGCTCGATGGCTTGCGCGCGCAGGGCATCGAAGGCTTGGCCATTCCGCACAATAGCAATGTGTCGAACGGGCTAATGTTCCAGCTGACCGACTATGCCGGCAAGCCCATCACCAGCGCTTATGCCGAGGCGCGGATGCGCAACGAACCAATTGTCGAAATGACGCAGGTCAAGGGAACGTCGGACACGCATCCCGCGCTGTCGCCCAATGACGAATGGGCGAATTTCGAAATTTACGACACATTGCTCGGCACCGATCGCCACGGCAAATTCGATGGCAGCTATGTGCGTCAGGCGCTGCAACGCGGACTGATGATCGAGAAAAGGACGGGCACCAATCCGTATAAGTTCGGTCTGATCGGGTCGTCAGACACGCATAATGCCGGCGACCCGCAAGATGAAGACCGCTATTTCGGCAAGGTAGGGCTCAGCGACGGGACTCCCCAGGGCCGCCGTGTATCGGTCACACCAGGCGAAGAGAAGCTGAAAGGCGGCGCAGCAACGCCCTTCTATCAATGGAGCGCGGCGGGGCTTGCCGGCGTTTGGGCTGAGCGCAATAATCGCGAGGATATTTACGCCGCGATGCGCCGCAAGGAAACCTTCGCCACCACAGGCACACGCATCAAGGTGCGTCTGTTCGCAGGCTATGACTATCCGACCGGAATCTTTGTCCGCGATGATTTCGCCAAGCTTGCCTATGGCCAAGGTGTCCCGATGGGGAGCGATTTGACTGCCAAGGGGCGCGGCGCACCGACCTTCCTTGCGCAGGCGCTCAAGGATCCCAACAGCGCCGATCTGCAGCGACTCCAGATTATTCGCGGCTGGATCGACGCGGCGGGCAATCCACAGGAGCAGGTCTATGACATCGCCTGCGCCAAGGGGGAGCCCGATGCCAAGACCCACCGTTGTCCAGACACTGGCGCGCGGGTCGACACCAGCAACTGTGCGTATAGCAAGAACAAGGGCGCAGCGCAGCTCAACGTCGCGTGGCGCGACCCCGATTATGATGCAGCCCGCCGTGCTTTTTATTATGTGCGAGTGCTCGAAAATCCAACCTGTCGCTGGTCGACGTGGGAAGCCAACCGGCTCGGAACCCCTGTCCGTCCTGGCCTGCCGCTGACCATACAAGAGCGCGCATGGAGCTCGCCAATCTGGGTCAAAAGCTGACCGACCCGCCTCAGCCCAGCGCCGCGCTGACCCGCCGTCGCAGTTCGGGAAGCACCTCGGCCTCGAACCACGGGTTTTTGCGCATCCAGATTGTACTGCGCCAGCTGGGGTGCGGCATCGGGAACAGGCCCTCGGGCGCATCGGCGTAATCGCGCACCATGTCAGTCATTGACCGCTTTGGCTTGCTAGGCAGATAGCGACGCTGTGCATGATGGCCAACGAGAAGGGTCAACGCGATATTGGGCAAGGCAGCGCGCAGCGGCGCGTGCCACAGCGGCGCGCATTCGGGGCGCGGCGGATTGTCACCCGATGCGCCGGTGCCGGGAAAGCAAAAACCCATCGGCATCAGAGCGACTTTTTGCGCGTCATAGAAATCGGCGTCCTTGATCTGCGTCCAGTCGCGCAGTCTGGCCCCGCTGGCGTCATCCCACGGTACTCCTGATTCTTGCACCCGCGTACCCGGCGCCTGCCCGATAATCAAAATGCGCGCGCGCGTTCCCGCCTGCACAATCGGACGCGGCGGACAGGGCAGGTGCGCCGCGCAAACATCACACGCGCGGATACGCACAAGCATATCTTCCAGAGTCTCGGTCACCATGCTGGACAGTCTTACCCGCGCGCCCTATCAATACAACATCCCCGGGGAGCCGCTTGGCTGAGAGGTGGGTTTCGCACCCTACGACCCGTTGAACCTGACCCCGTTAACACGGGCGGAGGGAGGGAGCGGCACCCAAACCCCGCCCCCGCTTTTCCGCCAATGGAGAGCGTTACCATGGCCGACATAGACAGTCACATCGAAGCCGCCACCCCCCCCAAGGGCACCATCGGTGTCACCACCGGCCCGATCCGTGGCAGCCGCAAAATCCACGTCGCCGCCCAGACCGGCAGCGGCATCCGTGTCGCAATGCGCGAGATCAGCCTCGACCCGCACTGTGATGATGCACCTGTCCGCGTCTATGACACTTCAGGCCCTTATACCGACGCCGACGCGACCATCGATATCAACGCCGGCCTCCCCGAAATCCGGCGCGACTGGATTGTCGGTCGCGGAGACGTCGAAACCGTCACCCAGCGCGAAGTGCGACCCGAAGATAACGGCCAACTCGGCCCCGACCGGTCGGGAGGCGTCGCCCCCTTCCCAAACGTCCGCCGTCAGGTGCTGCGTGCCAAACCCGGCCGTAACGTCAGCCAGATGTATTATGCGCGCCAAGGCATCATCACCCCCGAAATGGAATATGTCGCCGAGCGCGAGAATCTGGGCCGCGCCCGCCAAGCCGAATACAAGCGTGACGGCGAAAGCTTTGGCGCGTCGATCCCCGACTATGTCACCCCCGAATTCGTCCGCGACGAAGTTGCCCGTGGTCGCGCAATCATCCCGAACAACATCAACCACCCCGAATCCGAACCGATGGCGATCGGACGCAATTTTCTCGTCAAGATCAACGCTAATATTGGCAATAGCGCGGTGGCATCCGACGTCGCTGCCGAAGTCGACAAGATGGTCTGGTCGATCCGCTGGGGAGCCGACACCGTCATGGATTTGTCGACGGGCCGCAACATCCACGACACTCGCGAATGGATCGTCCGCAACAGCCCCGTCCCCATTGGCACCGTGCCAATCTATCAGGCACTCGAAAAGGTCGGTGGCGTCGCCGAGGATCTGACATGGGAGATTTTTGCCGACACGTTGATCGAGCAAGCAGAGCAGGGCGTCGATTATTTCACCATCCACGCCGGCGTCCGCCTGCCTTACGTCCCCCTTGCTGCCAAGCGCATGACCGGCATCGTGTCACGCGGCGGCAGCATCATGGCAAAATGGTGTCTCGCGCATCACAAGGAAAGCTTCCTCTACGAACGCTTTGACGAGATCACCGAGATTATGAAGGCCTATGACGTCGCCTACAGCCTTGGCGACGGCTTGCGCCCCGGCAGCATCTATGACGCCAATGACGAAGCGCAATTCGCCGAGCTCTACACGCTGGGCGAGCTCACCAAGCGAGCCTGGGCACAGGATGTACAGGTAATGATCGAAGGTCCGGGCCATGTCCCGATGCACAAGATCAAAGAGAATATGGAAAAGCAGCTCGAAGCCTGCGGAGAGGCGCCCTTCTATACCCTGGGGCCCCTCACCACCGACATCGCGCCCGGCTATGACCATATCACGAGCGGCATCGGCGCGGCCCAGATCGGCTGGTACGGCACCGCGATGCTTTGCTATGTCACGCCCAAGGAGCATCTCGGCCTCCCCGACCGCGACGATGTGAAAGTCGGCGTCGTGACTTACAAGCTCGCCGCCCACGCTGCCGATCTCGCCAAGGGCCATCCCGCCGCGCAGGTCCGCGATGACGCACTTAGCAAAGCCCGCTTCGAATTCCGTTGGCGCGACCAGTTCAACCTGTCGCTAGATCCCGACACGGCGGAGCAATATCACGACCAGACGCTCCCCGCCGAAGGCGCCAAAACCGCCCACTTCTGCAGCATGTGCGGCCCCAAATTCTGCTCGATGAAGATCAGTCAGGAAGTGCGCGAATTCGCCGCCAACAATCCCAACAGCGACCTGATGTTCGCGCCAAAGAGCGTCGAGGAAGCCGAACAAGGGATGCAGGAAATGAGCGAGCTGTTCAAAGAAAAGGGCAGCGAACTATATATGGGCGCTGGTGATCGTGAGCATGATTGACCCCTGCCCGACTGAGGCAAGATCATGTATGTCGCGCTGAAGTCGGGCTTCGGCAGCAGCGGCCCCGCATGGATCGCACGCGTTCAGTCGACAAAGTCAGGCCGCGGCATCCATTTCCGCGGCCGCCGACGGCATAAGCGGTAATTTTATCAACGACGCCAGCGGCGAGGAATATTGGGCGCCGTGCGCAAAGAAGAATGGCAAGACCGGCACCAGGCTAGCGGCGATCCGGTCGAAATTGAAGCTGATGCCCGTGTTTGCGCGACGGGGTTTTGCGCTATTTCGCTGCCGCTTGTGGGGGCGGGCACAGCGCCAAGCTCTTGGATCGTTGGTCGATCAGCAGCGCAAAATTTTGCAGGACGTGCGCTCCGACGAGGAGTTCGGGATAGCGATCCGATACGCGCACCTCTGTATTGGCGATGGTCGCCAGTCCGATCCGGAACGGTCCCGCGATGGTGGCGCGGCTGCTTTCGATCCTGGAGTTTGTCAAAGTGCCGTCTCCGGCCTTTTCCAGCGGTGTGTCGGGCAGATGATCGAACAGCGATTTCGGCAGGACAAAGGTCACATTGGCCCCCGTGTCCACATTGCCTTTGGTTTGCAGGGTGCCGATCGAAACGGGGACGCGAAAGGCGCGGTCATAGGCCAGCACGCCCGCGTCCCCCCGCGACAGGCTGCGCGTCCGCGTGAAGGCGACACGGTGTGACGGATAATCAATGAGCAGCAAGCCATCGGCAAAGAAGGCGCGGCCAATAATGCCCGAGATGGCCGCTTCGGGCTTGGCTTTGCTGCTGTAATCGCGGGTGATGACATCGATATTCTGACGGGCAAAGCCGCCGAGCTCGAGCGACTGGAAATGGGTCATGTCGACCGTCGCCACGCTCACCCCGTCCGACGTTTTGCCGGTCCGGGCGACCGGCAAAGCCAAGGCGTCGGTCAGGCTGGCATCGGCGCGGCCCATGCCGCTAGCGCCGGTGTCAATGGCAAAGGGGAACGGGCCTTTGCCGTCGATGCGCGCCTCGACATAGATGCGCCCGTCGACCGTTCTGAACGGTACATCGATCAGGTCGTCCGTGCGCGACTCCTGCAAAAGAGCGCAGGCGTTCGGTTCGGTCGTTGCGGTGGCACGCGCCGGAAGGGCGCCCGCCACCGTCAGCGCCGCCAACGCCGATGCTTTCCATGCGAGCGCCACCCGATGTGAGATGCGAACAGACATCATCAAACTCCATGAAGGTGTATTATTTAATTAATACGCTGTCATGGGCCGATGTCAATTCGCGGCCGGCCGGTCAATCCGAAAAGACAATGCGGACGTTGCGCCAGCGGCCTTTGGGGGCGCAGCGGACCTGCAATCCCATCTCGATCATCACGACATTATTGGCGAGCCCAATACCCTGCCGCAGAGTCTGGTCGAGCGACTGGATATTGATCGTCAGCGCGCAGCCCGCGACGGTGAAAAAAGGCTCCAGCCGGTCGAGACCGGGGCGTAGCGTCTCGATCAGCGGCGACAGACCAGCGTTGAGAGTCTTGCGCGTCAGCGATGTATGCCCCGTTGCGATGCGGTGGCCGGCGATCTGGAACCGGTTGTTCCACTCGCACGGACACAGCGGGTCCGACGGCACCGCGGTCAATGTGTAGGTGGCGGTCGCAGCAACACTAAGAGGGACACGCAGGCTGGTGCGGCGTCCCGCCGGAAACGCCGGCGCGGGCAGGATGCGGGTGATCGTGCAATCGCTGCAATCATGCGCGCCGGGGCCACCACCCGGCACGCCGCCATCGAGCACCGCCGGCGGCGGCTTTTCAGGCGGCGGCTTTTGCCCCTGCGGCTGGCCTTGCGGGGGTGGCGGTTGTTGCGGTTGTTGCGGTGTGTTTTTCGGCGACGGTGGTGGGGTGGGCTGAGCCATGATGTTCACTCCTCTGCTATGGCCGGGAGCAACCTCGCTATGGATTATTCTAACTTAGTTTCTCAAAAATGGCAATAATGCGCGGTTTCGTGATGATATCCGCGCATTTGACGACATATATTTTCTTATTTGGCCACTATCCGCGCGCACTTGTCGCGGCATATCTTGGCGCGCCGACCCGTATAGAAGCGATCGACTCACGAGCGATGGGCGCGCAAAAGCAGCGCCGGATTGTGTGCGGCCCGGGGAGGAGGCCGCATTGCCGATTTCCTCGACATCGAAATCGCCGAGGCTCTGTGGCCGGCACTGGTCGAAGCGGCGGGATTCGAAGCGATGAAGGCGGCCGTCGACACGTTGATGCCGAGCGCGAACGATATCTGGGAAGGCGGCGGTAACACCTTTTTGAACAAGGGCACCAACGGCCGCTGGCGCGACATCTATTGTGCCAAAGACCTGGCGCTCTATGATGCGCGCGTCGCGGCAGAATTCAGCCCCGCGCTCGCCGCATGGTGCGAACAGGGACGGCTCGTTGCAGGCGACCCGCGCGACACCGACGACTAAAGGGCAGCCCTGCGCCGTTGTCGTGGGAAGGAAACGCATGCCGCTGCCCAGTTTTTTGATTGTCGACGATTTTCTGGCTGATCCCGATGCGGCGCGGCGTGCAGCGCTGGCTCTTACCTATGACGTCGCGACCAAGCGCGGCAATTATCCCGGACTGCTGTCGGAACGCCCGCTGACTATCACGGGTCTCGACGACAGTGTGGCGCGGATTATCGGCACGCGTGTTCAGCCCGCCGCCGGAACCTCGCACCAGCATTGCCGCCTGACGCTCAAGGGCAATCGCGGGCGGTCGGGGGTGCATGTAGACCCGTGCTTTTATTCGGGCATCCTCTATCTTAGCCTGCCAGGCGATGCGCGCGGCGGCACCGATTTTTTTCGCCACCGCCGAACCGGGCTTGATCGCGTTGTAACGCGCACCGAGGCGCTGGCAGCGGCGGGCTATTTGGATGCCAACCGGCTGATCGAAAATGTGGTGAACCGCGATACCATGCTACCGTCAAAATGGGAAAAGGCCTTCACTGCTCCAATGCGTTACAACCGGCTGATCCTGTTTTCGCCTTGGATGTTTCACAATTCGGGCGCGGGGTTCGGTGACCGGCCCGAAAATGGTCGCCTCGTTCATCTGATGTTTTTTGCGGCGGGTTAGGCGCGCGCCAGCCGCACGAGCGCCGTATCGAGCGCTTGCAGGAATTGCGAACGGTCAGCCTTGCTAAATGGCGGCGGCCCGCCAATCTGATCGCCTCCCGCGCGCAGGTCTGCCATGATCGCGCGGGTGGCGATGGCCGGGCCAATCGAGGCGGTGGTGAACGGTTTGCCAGTGGGAGCGAGCACCGTTGCCCCAGCTTTCAGGGCGCGATCGGCGAGCAGGATGTCAGATGTTATAACGATGGCGTGCGGGTTGGCCCGTTCGGCGATCCAGTCGTCGGCGGCGTCAAAAGCGTCGGACACCACAATCCGCTCGACTAGCGGATGGTCAGGAATGCGCATCCGGCTGTTGCTAACGATTTTAACCGCAACTTCGTGTCGCCACGCGACACGATAGACTTCGTCCTTCACCGGGCAGGCGTCGGCATCGACAAGAATGAAGGGCGGCGATGTCATGCGAACGGCGCTAAGGCGCTATTTCTTCATATTGTCCAACCCAGCCACAACCCCGCTTTTGGTCGAGGGATTGCTGGCGTTGCCAGGCTTCGGCTTTTCCGCCTTGGGTTTGCGAACTTCACGGTTCGATTTCTTTTGTCCTTTGGCCATATCCCAGTCCTTTGCACCGCGCGGACGCCAATGCCCGCGTCACCACCTTAGTCGTCTCATCCCCTGCCGTCCGATTTATCTGGTATCAATCGGGCAATCGCCAATCGACGGTTCCGCGACCCCGCGCGGCCAGAAAATCATTGGCCTGGCTGAAGGGCCGGCAGCCCAGAAAGCCGCGGTGTGCCGACAGCGGTGACGGATGCGGCGCGCGCAGGACAAGATGCTGGCCACCCTTATCGATGTTGGCCACGTGCGCCGCCTTTTTTTGCGCATGGCTACCCCACAGCATGAAGACTGTGGGGGCAGCGCTTGCATTAACCGCCGCGATGACAGCATCTGTGAAGGTCTCCCAACCGCGACCCTGATGCGAGGCGGCCTCGCCCGCTTCGACCGTCAACACCGTGTTGAGCAACAAGACGCCTTGCCTCGCCCACGCCGCCAAATGGCCGTGACGCGCGGGCGCGATGCCCAAATCGCTGTGCAGTTCTTTATAGATGTTCCTTAAGCTCGGCGGCACCGGCATATCGGGTTGAACCGAAAAGCACAGGCCATGCGCCTGTCCTGGGCCGTGATAGGGATCCTGACCCAATATGACGACGCGGACATCCTGCGGCGGGGTGGCATCCAGCGCGGCGAACCAAGCGTCGGGGCGCGGATAAATGACCTTTCCCGCGGCGCGCTCGTCGTGCAGAAATTGTTTGAGGTCACGCATATAGGCTTTGTCAAATTCGCCGCCGATGCGCGCTAACCAGTCAGGATGAAGTCGGATGATGGCCATGGCGCTTTCGACCAGAGCCCCCCACACTTGTCCAGTGCCTAGTTCGAGCACCTTGTCGAGGCTGGTTGAGACCGCTAGGTCAGCGCGAATAGCAGGTGGAGAATGGTGTGACCGCGGATCAGGCGCTTTTACGGTTGGAACAAGTGGTGCGCGCGCGATTGGCGGAAGCCGATCCGTCTGCCTCCTATGTCGCTAGTTTGGCAGCCAAAGGGCGCAGCAAGATTGCGCAAAAACTGGGTGAAGAAGCAGTCGAGACCGTTATCGCCGCCTTGACCGAAAATGATCAAGCGGTTGTCGGCGAAGCGGCGGATCTGATCTTTCATCTAACCGTATTGCTAGCTGAGCGAGGGCTGCGATGGGACGCGGTCGCTACCGAACTGGAATCGCGGCATGGCACTTCAGGACATGATGAAAAAGCCGCACGGTCAAAAAGTTAGGAAAATCCATGCCCATCGATGCCACCTTGCCCTATGACGACACAAATATTTTTGCGCGGATATTGCGCGGCGAACTGCCGTGCAACAAAGTCTATGAAGATGATCATGCATTTGCCTTTCACGACATCGCTCCGCAAGCACCGCTCCATATTTTGGTGATCCCCAAGGGCGCCTATGTCAGCTGGGATGATTTTTCCGCGCGCGCCAGTGAAACTGAGATCGCCGGGTTTATCCGCGCCGTCGGCACGGTAGCGCGTACGCATGAGCTGGTGGCGCCCGGCTACCGGCTGCTCGCCAATGTCGGCGGCCATGGCGGACAAGAGGTGGCGCACTTGCATATACATTTGTTCGGCGGCCAGCCGTTGGGACCCATGCTGGCGCGCTGATCGAGACGCATAATTGCGACGTTTCAAGCTCCTATATTATCGGTTCCAGCCCTAGACTCACGCCCCTGTTTCCAGCAGGATAGCAAAAGGGTGTAGCGGGGAACTTTTATGCAGACCAAGTGGCGTGAGATCGGCAGGGCGCTAGCGCGCAAGGCAAGGATCGCGCTGTTGGTTCCGTTGGCGCTGGCTTTGGCTGCAGCTGGCGGCGATACGGTTCCACAAGTAACTCTCGCGACGCCCGGCAGCACGGGGGCGAGTGATGGAACAATCAGCCGCTTCACCTTGCGCTTTTCCGAAGATATGGTGCCACTCGGCGACCCACGGGCCCGCGCTCCTGCTACACAAGATTGCAAGATCGCCAGCGAAGGGCGCTGGGTAGACACGCGCACCTGGGTATTGGAATTTTCCAAAAGCCTGCCTGGTGGGTTGCGCTGCCATGTCGATTTGGTCGACGGACTGACCACGGCGCGCGGGGTTGCCGTCAGTGGCACATCGCGCTTTACCATCGACACCGGGGGACCATCTGCTCGCACGGTGCTGGCCGGAGGAACCTATGACGGCATCGAAGAAGAGCAGATTTTTCTGGTCGCCACAAATGTCGCAGCCGATCGCGGCTCGGTCGGGCGTTTTGGCTATTGCGCGGTGGACGGCATTGGCGAGAAAATCCCGCTCGACGTCCTGAAGCCCGAGACGGCAACGACTATCCTCACCGGCCTTGGCAAGAATGACTGGCAGCGCCAGAGCTTTTATGAGGACGCGGGACTCCCGCAGTCTCTGCCCGCTGCAGGCGCAGAACGCGACGCCGCACTCAGCCGCATCGTGCCGGTCAAATGTCGTCGTCCGCTTCCGCCCGGGCGCGATATGGCGCTCGTCTGGGATGGGCGCATTGCGCAAGCCGGGGTGCCCGACCATTTGGCCGGCCGCGACCAGCGTTTCGACTATGAGGTGCGCGAGGCTTTTACCGCCAAAATGCTTTGTAGCCGCGTCAACCCGCAGGCGGGATGTAATCCAGTTAAAGATGTTGTGCTCAGTTTTACCTCGCCGATTGCCCGCGCCACAGCGATGGCGGCGACATTGAGCCTGTCCGACGGCTCGAGGCGTGCCGCTGCGTCGGATGACAAAGACGCTTTTTTAACCCAGGTGCGTTTCAAGGGACCATTGCCTGAAAATGTTGATGCAACACTGAACATTCCTGCCGACGTCACCGACCAAAGCGGACGCCGGTTGCAGAACATTGCCAATTACCCTCTAAAATTCCACATTGATCATGCGCCGCCGCTAGTGAAATTTGCCGCCAGCTTTGGGATATTGGAAGCGAAAGAGGGCGGCATACTGCCTGTCACGGTGCGCGCCGTCGAACCAGCGCTGGCGCAAAGCCTCCTCACATTGCCAGCAACTACACTGAAGGTTGCCGATGACGATGCGTTAATCGCGCACTGGCTGCGCCGTGTCGACGAAGCAGGCAACAGCGACTATCGCGAGGAAAAGGACAAAAGCGGCAAGCCCGTGACGGTAAATTATACCGGCGCAACATCGGTCTTTACCGATGCCCCTGCGGGCGGAACCCGTAAAGACATGGCCTTTGCTCTGCCCGGAAAGGGCAAGGCATTCGAAGTTGTTGGCATTCCGTTGAAGGAGAATGGCTTTCATGTCGTCGAGGTCGCGAGCCCTGAACTGGGCGCAGCGCTGCTGGGCCGCAAGGCAACGCGCTATGTTGCAACCACGGCGCTTGTCACCAACATGGCAGTCCATTTCAAATGGGGCCGCGAAAATTCGCTAGCCTGGGTGACCTCGCTCGATAGCGGGCGCCCGGTGGCGGGCGCAGACATCCGCATTTCGGACAGCTGCACAGGCCGTCTGCTGGCGCGCGGCACCGCAGACAAGGCGGGGCGCCTAGCCTTTCCGCATGGTCTGCCCGAACCCGAAACCTATTCCAATTGCCGGGATGAACCCGATCCGGCCGACAGCGAGGGCCATGCATTGATGGTGACCGCGCGGGCGAACGGCGATTTCAGTTTCACGCTGACCGACTGGGGTGAGGGCATCCGTCCTTATGATTTCGACCTGCCCTACGGCTGGACTGAACGGGGCGACATTTTGCACACCGTCTTTGATCGCGCGTTGGTGAAGGCGGGTGAGACCGTCCATATGAAGCACATATTGCGGCACAGCGTTGGCGCCGGATTTGCCGCCGCGAAATCGATGACGGGCAAATTGCGGCTGGTCCACCGCGGGTCTGACACAGAGTTTGATCTGCCCTTTGCCATCAATGCGGGCGGCAGCGGCGAAACGGCATGGGACGTGCCCAAAAACGCCCCGATGGGCGACTATGATCTGGTTTTTGTCACCAAAGACAAAAAGGGCGAGGAAAAGACGATCTGGAGCGATCAATCGGTCCGGGTCGATGAATATCGCCTGCCCACGATGAAAGCGACGGTGACCGGCCCCAAAATATCTCCGGTGCGCCCCGCAACTGTGCCATTGTCACTATTCGTTGGATATTTGTCCGGCGGACCGGCGGCCAATCTACCGGTCGAGCTGCGCACCAGCTTCTATGCCAGCTGGTCGCCGCCGGAAGATTATCGCGATTGGGATTTTGACGGCCAGCCCGTCAAGGAAGGCACCGTACAGCTGGATGACAGCGGCGAAGAATCCGATACCGACCTGCCACTCGCCCGCGCCGTACCTGTGACGCTCAACGCTAATGGGTCGGCCAGTACCAGCGTCACGGTAGACGAACCCATTACCCGACCAACCACCATGGCGGTGGAAATGGATTATCAGGACGCCAATGGCGAAACGCTCACCAGCAGCCGCCGCATCCCGCTATTCCCCTCTGCCGTAAGGCTGGGTCTGAAAACCGACGGTTGGTTGATGCGCGATAGTGATTTGCGGCTGAAATTCATCGCGCTTGATCTCGACGGCAATCCGATCGCCGGACAACCCGTGTCGGTCGCGCTCTATAGTCGCGAAATTATCACCGCACGGCGGCGTCTGATCGGCGGCTTTTACGCCTATGACAACCAGATGCGGACGACGCGACTAGCGACGGCGTGCAGCGCGCGGACCGACCGGCTGGGCCGCGCCAGTTGTGCGATGGCACCGGGCGTTTCGGGCGAGATCACGGTGGTCGCGACCACCCGTGACGCCGATGGTCATGAATCACGCGCTGTACGGTCTGTCTGGCTTGCCGGCGAAGAGGAATGGTGGTTCGGCGGCGACAATGGCGACCGGATGGACGTGATCGCCGAGAAGCCCAGCTATGATGCGGGCGATATTGCCAAATTCCAGGTCCGGATGCCATTCCGCGAAGCAACCGCGCTGGTTACGGTCGAGCGCGAAGGCGTGCTGTCGAGTTTTGTCACGCAACTGAAGGGCACCGACCCGGTGGTAAAGGTCCGCCTGCCCGCCAGCTATGCCCCCGATGTTTATGTGTCGGTGATGGTCGTGCGCGGGCGCGCGACCGGAAAGGAAAGCTGGTTCCGCAAACTAAAGCGCGCCGTTGGATTTACCGTCGCGCCCAGCGAAGGGTCGCCGCCTACTGCACTCGTCGATCTGTCCAAACCCGCCTATCGCATGGGCGTCGCCAAGGTCAAAGTCGGCTGGGAAGGCCATGAACTGGCGGTCAAGGTCAAGGCCGACAAGGAAAGCTATGCGGTGCGCGAGACCGCCAAGGTCGACATATCGGTCACAACTCCCGACGGCAAAGTGCCCTCAAGCGCCGACGTCGCCTTTGCCGCGGTCGACGAAGGGCTTTTGCTGCTGGCGCCCAATGAAAGCTGGAAACTGCTCGATGCGATGATGGGGGATCGCACGCTTGATGTGCTGACCTCGACCGCGCAAATGCAAGTCGTCGGAAAACGTCACTATGGTCGCAAGGCGGTTGCGCCCGGTGGCGGTGGCGGAGGCGGTGACTTATCCGGACTGACACGTGAGAATTTCCAGCCTGTGTTGTTGTGGAAGGCCCGTGTTCCGCTCGACGCTAGGGGCCATGCGACCGTTAATGTCCCGCTGTCCGACAATTTGTCTGGATTCCGCCTTGTCGCCATCGCCAGCGCGGGGACGCAATATTTCGGGACCGGATCGACCAGTGTAAGGACGGTGCAGGATCTGTCCATCTATGCCAGCTTGCCCGAACTGGTGCGGACCGGCGACCAATATGACGCGCGCTTCACGCTGCGCAACAGTACCGACAAGTCGATGACGGTCACCGCAACGCCGACGCTTTCGCCATCGATTGCCAAGGGGCAGCCCCTGACCGTCACCATCCCGGCGGGCGGCGCATTGCCGATCAGCTGGTCGATGACCGCTCCGCCGCGCGCCGGTTCGCTCGAATGGACCGTTTCGGCGATATCAAAAGACGGCAAGCAACGCGACACGCTGGCTTTCAAACAAGATGTCGTGCCGGCGGTGCCGGTTGAAAGCTGGGCCGCCAGCCTGGTCAAGATCGGCAGCGATACCAATTTGCCTATTGCGGCGCCTACAGGAGCATTGCCCGGCGGATATGTCGATGTGGCATTGGCTGGAACGCTCGCCCCACCGCTCGCCGGTGCGCGCGATTATATGGCCATCTATCCCTATAATTGCTTTGAACAGTCGCTGTCGCGCGCTGCCGTGCTCAGCGATGTCGGGCGTTGGCAAGCGCTGGCGGGAGCGATCCCGACCTATTTGGATGACGACGGCTTGCTGCGCTATTGGCCTGATAGCCGGCTCAGCGGTTCGCCAGAACTTACCGCCTATGTGCTGGCGATGACGGCAGCCAATGGCTTTGCTATTCCCGATGCGGCCAAGCAAAAGATGATCGCGGCGTTGCAGGCGGTCGTCGATGGACGGCTAGGTCGCCAAAGTCACGGCCCCTATGATTTGCGACTGGTCCGGATCGCGGCGTTGGCTGCACTGGCGCGTAACAATGCGGCAAGCCCGACGCTGGTTGCCTCGGTCGCTATCAGCCCCGCCGACATGCCGACGGGGACCCTCGCCGACTGGCTGATTGCTCTCGATAAGGTTCCAGGCGTCAAAAACTCCGCAACGATGCGCCAGGCGGCAGAGGCCGAATTGCGCAAGAGGCTGACTTATGAAGGCACGAGACTCGATCTGGTCGACGACGCCAAGGCCCCGTGGTGGATGATGGTCAGTGGCGATGAAATGGCGATCAAAGTGCTCGACGCGGTATTGGGCCGCGCGGGTTGGGACGAAGATGCCGGCCGACTAATGGTTGGGATCGCGCAGAGGCAAAAGCGCGGCCATTGGGACACCACACCCGCCAACGCGTGGGGCGCTGTGGTCGTGCGCCGCTTTGCCGCGCTCTATCCGGCCAGCGCGATTACCGGCACCACGCGGATCAGCCTCGCCAATGGTGTGGCAACGCAAAGCTGGCCGCTGGGCGATGCGGTCAAACCGCTGCGCGTCCCGCTGACGAACGGGCCGATGGTTTTGCGCCACAGCGGCGGCGGTGCGCCTTGGGCAACGGTCAGCGTCAAGGCGGCGGTTCCGCTGACGGAACCGCTGAACGCCGGGTATAAGATCAAGCGGACGGTGAGCATTATCAAGGCCAAAGACAAGAGCCGGCTGACGCGCGGCGATGTCATCAAGATACGGATTGAAGTGACCGCCAGCGCCGGACGCACTTGGGTGGTGATTGACGACCCTGTCGCACCGGGGGCGACCATCGTTGGCAATCTGGGGGGTCAATCGCAAATGCTCGCCGAATCCGCGCAGGGCGAAGGCGCACAGCCAAGCTATGTCGAACGCGGCCGGGACAGCTGGCGCGGCTTTTTCGCGTGGATGCCTGCGGGAACTCATGCGGTCGAATATGTCGTGCGGCTCAACGGATCAGGGCGCTTCTCATTGCCTCAAACCCGCGTTGAGGCGATGTATTCACCCGCCATCAGGGGGCAATGGCCGAACGGAACAATGACCGTTGCCAGTGTAGGAAAGTGAGCCAAGAGCGACCGCCGCTCCGACAGCACCGCTGGAGCGACAGGCTCGGCTGGACCGCACTCGCGGCACTGGTCCTGACCACCGCCGCACATCTGGTTACTCGCCCCCCTACCTTGCCCGCCTTTGCTGCCGTTCGCGCCGACTGGCAACCGAGCGAGGCTTGGCTCTACGACCGTAACGGCCAGTTGATCGACAGCGAACGCGTCGATTTCGCTCAGCGGCGGCTCGACTGGGTGGCGCTGAAAGATATGAGCCCCGTCTTGCGCGATGCCGTAGTCCGATCCGAAGACCGCCGTTTTTGGGACCATAGCGGAGTCGACTGGCTGGCGATTGCAAGCGCCATACGCGCGCGCTGGAGCGGAGGTCCGTCGCGCGGCGCATCGACACTGGCGATGCAGCTTGCCGCTTTTCTGGCCCCTGAACTGGCTCAACCTGGGCAGCGCAACTGGTTCAAGAAATTGCGCCAAATGCGCGCCGGGCAGGCGTTGGCGGCGCACTGGACCCGCGCCCAGATGCTCGAAGCCTATTTGAACCTCGTCCCCTTACGCGGCGAGGCGCAGGGCATTGGCGCGGGCGCGCGCACTTTGTTCGGCAAAGCACCCGCGCAAATGAACCGCACCGATGCTGCGCTATTCGCAGCGCTGCTCCCCAACCCCGCCGCCGACCCCGATACGCTGGGGCATCGTGCCTGTCGCATTTCACACGCCAAAGACTGCAGCGCCATCATGGCTGCCAGCGCGACATTGGTGTCGGGTGAACAAAGCGCCCGCTACGACCCGGGACTGGCGCCACATCTTGCCGTGCGCCTGCTCGACAAGCCCGGAAAGAAGGTTATTTCGACGCTCGACCGCAAGGCACAGGAAATCGCAATTCAGGCGATGCGCCGCCAGCTGAGTGGGCTGGGGGTCGGACGGGTTCGCGATGGCGCGGTGGTCGTGCTCGACAATGCGACCGGCGATGTGCTTGCCTATGTCGGCGGGGTGGGGCTTAAATCCACGGCTGCGGCCGTTGACGGCGCCAATGCACCGCGTCAGGCGGGGTCGACATTAAAACCGCAACTCTATGCACAAGTCATTGAACGCGGCTGGCTGACCGCTGCATCGATCCTCGACGACAGTCCGGTGCAGCTCGACACTGCATCAGGGCTCTATGTTCCCAAAAATTACGACCGCAGCTTTCGCGGACCTGTCACGGTTCGCCGCGCGCTGGCAAGTTCACTCAACGTCCCCGCTGTGCGCACGCTGGTGATCGACGGCGTTCAGGATTTCCGCGACCGGTTGTGGGCTCTTGGCTATCATAGCCTGGTAGAGGATGGCGACTATTACGGGTTTAGTCTCGCGCTGGGGTCCGCCGAAGTGTCGCTGGTCGAACAAGCGAACGGGTTTCGCACTCTAGCCAATCAGGGGCGCTGGTCGCCGGTGCGCTTTGTCCGCGACGCTCGACCGGGGAATATCAAGCAGGTTGTCGACCCCGCAGCCGCCTTCATCGTTGGTGACATCTTGTCCGATGCAACCGCCCGTGCCGATGCCTTCGGCGCCGACAGCGCGTTGCGCCTGCCTTTTTGGGCCGCGGCCAAAACCGGGACATCAAAGGCAATGCGCGACAATTGGTGCATCGGCTGGTCCGACCGCTACACCGTCGCGGTGTGGGTCGGCAATCTGGAGGGCGATTCGATGCGCGCCGTATCGGGTACATCGGGCGCCGCACCTGTTTGGCGTGATGTGATGCTGGCGCTGCACGCCGACCATCCAGGCCGGCCACCAGAAATGCCCGCAAGGGTCGAGACGCGGCAAGTCCGCCTGCCCGGAACCCGCGAACCACCGCGCCGCGAATATTTTGTTGCAGGTACCGGCCAGAACGAAATGGTAGCAGCCCCCGCGGTTGCGCGCCGCCCACGTATCACCAGCCCGGTCACGGGCAGCGTCTATGCGCTCGACCCCGATATCCCGATTGATCGCCAACGGCTGTCGGTTGCGGTCAGCGGAGCCGTGGCCGGATACCGATTGATTCTCGATAAGAAGCCCGCAGGCGATGCCGATGCCGGGCTTGAGATATTGCCGCGCCCCGGTGCGCATCTGCTGACGCTCGTCGACCCCGGTGGCCGGATGATCGACCGGGTCCGCTTTACCGTTCGCTAGACTGACGATTCAGTAACGAAATTTAGTTGCGCTGTTGTGTAGAGTGACTAGGTTGCCCGCTATAAACAGCGGCGAGGATCCATCGCCGATCAAGGGGAACGACAAAGATGATATTTGGTCGCGTTAAATCGCTCGACGCCATTTTGGCTACCGCAGAAAAGAAATCGCTCACCCGGTCGCTTGGGCCCATCCAGCTTACGCTTCTGGGCGTGGGCGCGGTTATCGGCACCGGCATTTTCGTGCTGACTTCTGAAGCGGCGCAAAAGGCCGGACCGGGGATGATGTGGAGTTTTGTCATCGCGGGTCTCGTCTGCGCGGTCGCAGCACTTTGCTACTCCGAACTCGCCTCGATGGTGCCCGTTTCAGGCAGCGCCTACACCTATACTTATGCGGTCATGGGCGAGTTACTCGCCTGGATGGTCGGCTGGGCTCTCATCCTTGAATATGCGGTGGCGGCCAGCGCGGTGTCGGTGGGTTGGTCAGGTTATTTCGTCGGTTTGCTGTCCAATGCGGGGATAGAATTGCCCCTTGCACTGACCGTCGGAACTTATGCGCCAGGCGGTTTTGTGAACCTGCCTGCGCTTGTTATTGCGCTTTTGGTCACCGGATTGCTCATGATCGGAACGACCGAATCGGCACGGGTCAATGCGGTGCTGGTGACAATCAAAGTCACCGCACTCACAGTCTTCATCTTCCTGACACTGCCCATGATAAAAGGTCAGAATTTCGAACCCTTCCTGCCCAATGGCTGGTTCGGTAAGGGTGAGGCCACCGGGCTTGGTGTCGTCGGCGCCGCGGCCTCTATCTTCTTTGCCTATGTCGGCTTTGATGCGGTGTCGACCGCCGCCGAAGAAACGAAAAACCCCCAGCGCAATGTGCCCATCGGGCTCATCGGATCGCTTGCCATTTGCACAGTCTTCTATCTGCTCGTCGCGGCGGGCGCGATTGGCTCCGTCGGGGCACAACCGATTGTCGGCCCCTTAGGTCAGGTCATTCAACCCGGAACCACCGAATTTGCTACCCAATGTCAGTCGCTACTCGCCGCGGGCAATCAACCGCTGGTCTGCTCCAAAGAGGCGCTGGCCTTCGTCTTGCGTCAGATCAACTATCCCGTGTTCGGCAATCTCATCGGTCTGGCAGCCTTTTTGGCCTTACCCTCGGTCATCCTGATCATGTTGTTCGGCCAGACGCGTATCTTCTTTGTGATGGCGCGTGACGGTCTGTTGCCGCAAAAGCTCGCGACCATCCACCCGCGGTGGAAAACCCCGCATATTGTAACGATGATTACCGGTGTGGTTGTCGCCTTCTTCGCGGCCTTCCTGCCCGTCGGAAAGCTCGCCGACATCTCTAACTCGGGAACCTTGTTCGCCTTCTTCATGGTGGCGGTTGCCGTGTTGGTACTGCGCCGGACACAGCCGGACAGGAAACGTCCGTTCCGCACACCGCTTCTTTGGATCGTCGCGCCGGCGACGATTGTGGGAACGGTGGGATTGTTCTTTAACCTGCCGTTGGAATCGCAGCTGGTGTTACCGGTGTGGGGCGGCGTCGGCCTGGTTGTTTATTTCCTCTATGGCTATCGCAAAAGCCATGTCGGCCAAGGCATCATCGAAGTGCATGAAGATGACCCCGATGCACCGCCGCAGCCGGTGCCACCGATGCCGGACTTTCACTAAGATCTGAACAGGAAAGGGGAGCGCAAAATCGCTCCCCTTTTTCATGCCGGTTAGTACGGGCTTTTAGGAGCTGTGCCCGGACGGGTAAACAATCGACCATGCTCGGCCCATATCACGAGCAACAAGCCCGAAATGGCGCACGCCAGAAAGGCATAGGCCAGCGGCAAGGATGATCCATCATATTGCTGCCCGATGAGCGCTCCGATGACGGTCCCGAGCAATGTTCGTGCAAAGCTCTGGTATGAAGAAGCCACCCCCGCCATATGCCCGAAATCCTCCATCGCGATGGACCCGAAATTACTGCTGATAAAGCCGATCAGGCCAACATTGACCATCATGAGCATCGTGAACATGACGAGCGTTTCGATGCCGCTGACGGCCACTGCAATCTGTGCGACCGACGTCGCGATAAAGGCCAGAACGGCGGTTTGCGATACGCGTCGTGCGCCGAAGCGTTCGACGATACGTGCGTTCGAAAAATTGGCCACCGCAATGCCGATGGCGACGCAAGCAAAGACCAGCGGGAACAGGTTCCGCGCGCCGAACATCTCTGCAATAATCTGTTCGCTGCTGTTGAGATAGCCATAGAGCGCGCCCTGCATCATCGCCGCCGACAGCATATAGCCCGCCGCACGGCGATGACGGGTAACGAGGGACCAGCCGCTGATGATCGTGCGAAAATCAAGCGGCCTTATATCGGCAGGGTTGAGCGTTTCGGGCAAGCGTCGCAGCCACAAAAGCATCACCATGCTCATCACCGCCAGAACGATGAAGATCGCGCGCCAGCCTGCGACCGCGGAGACGCCTGCCCCCATGGTCGGCGCAATTATAGGGACGATCATGAAAACCAGAAAGATCAGCGACATGCGCTTGGCCATGGCGTCGCCTACGAACAGATCACGGATTACGGCAACGACCACGACGCCGAGCGCCGCGCTAATCAGGCCATGGACAAAGCGCAGAGCAATCAGGATCGGAAAACTGTTCGCAAGGCCGCACCCCAAAGCCAGAACCGCATAACCAAAAAGCGCCGGAACAAAAATGCCCTTGCGTCCAAACCGGTCAGAAAGCGGACCATAGAAAAGCGAACCGACACCGAGCCCTGCCAGATAGGCCGAAATAATATATTGCCTGTCATTTGCGACAAGAACATTCAGGCCGTCCGCGATCGCGGGAAGGGCAGGCAGCATCGCATCAATGGCAAGTGCGTTGAGCGCCATCAACATGGCCATCATCATTACCATCTCGCGCTCGCCAGGCAACCGGGCGCCGGAGGGAGGTGTCGCCATAGTCGAGATGGGGTCGTTGTGCATTGCAGCAACGCTATGGAGATAGCGACAGGCTTTGAACAGCCTCTATTGCCAAAGGTCTGCTTTGGCGCACAAAATCTAGGCCGCCGCTGCACAGTGCAGCGACGACCCTTTGCAATTTTTTCTGACGGTTAACCCTGACGCGTGCCCGACATGGCCATGGCACCAAAGGGGCCGGCATTGATCGTGCCGGTCAATGTGTCGCCGTCGATGGTTGCTTCGCAATCTAGCTTCATGGGCATCGGGACCTTCATATTCATCACCCAGCTAAGCTTGTTGCCATCGACTTTGCCGTCTTCGACATCGAGGGCGCCCATCGCGCCGCTGTTCGAGCCAGTGAAACTATCACCATCGCTGTTGACGGTGAATACAGATTTCTGGTCGCCCATCGGCGACTTGGTGATGCAATCATAACTGCCATCAACTTGGGACATAGATATTCTCCTTAAGGTTAGTTCGTCTCGGACTCTTTTGCGGCAGAGACTGTTTCAACGGTCAGACCCAACCCGTCAAGCTGTGGCTTGACTACAGCGGCATCGCCAACCACGACATAAACCAGGTCATCGACGCTGAATGCCTTGCGTGCCGCAGCGTCAATTTCCGGCGCCGTCATCGATTGATAGGTTGCCGCCAATTTTTCATAATAATCATCGGGGCGATCAAATTTGACGATCGACTGCATCCCGCTGAGCACATCGCTCGAGGTTTCAAAGCTCCCTGGCAGTTCGCGTACATTGCCATTCACGGTCCGCTCGAGTTCTTCGTCTGTGACCCCTTTATCGCCTAGATAGGTGGTAAGTTCGCTGCGCAACTCCTTGATCGAATCGCCGGTACGGTCGGCTTGAACCGGCGCAGAAATTGTCATCACTAGCCTGTCCTTATCGGCAGAAATCCCGCTACGCACGCCATAGGACCAGCCCTTGGTCTCACGCAGGTTCGTGTTGATGCGCGACAAGAAGCTGCCCCCGAAAACCTCGTTTGCGGCGCGCAATATTTCCAGCGAGTCCGTGCCCTTGGCATCGAGAACCTTGCCGGCCAAAATTACCGATTGCGGGGATTTTGGCCGGTTGACAAGAATGATACGCGGCTGCGGCTTGGGAATTGCAATATTGAAATCCTTGACCGACTTCGGGGTCGCAGGAGCTTTCCATGCGCCCAGATTAGCGTTGAGCAACTTGGTCACTTCAGCCAGCGTCGTATCACCGACAACAAAGATGCGCGCATTGTCCGGACGGATCCACTGCTGGTGAAAGGCCGTGAGCTGGTCGCGCGTGGCAGCGGCGATTGCATCCGCATTGCCCAGACCCGAGGGCGGAATGCCATAAGGGTGACCCGTTCCATAAAGGATTGGCATCAAGGTGCGCGAGGCGATGGCATTGGGGCTGTTCAGTTCCGATTTGATGCGATTGAGCTGCTGCGCCCGCACCCGTTCCAGCTCTTTGCCATCAAAGGCGGGGTTCTCGATATAGTCGGCGAGCAGGCCCAGCGACGCGCTGAGGTTGGGCTTGAGCGCGAACAGGCTGAACACCGTGTCGTCATCGCTGGCCGATCCGTCAATCTGTGCGCCCAGCCGCTCCTTCGCTTCGGCAAAGCCGATCGAATCGAGGTGAACGGTGCCTTCGTCCATCAGGCTGAGCATCAGCGACTGGGTGCCAAGTGCATCATGCGGATCGGCGGCATATCCGGCATCGAAACTGACCGCGACATTGACCGTCGGCACGGTCGCCCGGCGTGCGAATATTACCTCGATACCATTTTTGAGCTTCGCGCGCTCGATCGAAGGGAAATCGAGGGATTTCAGCGCAGCGACATCGGGCAGGTGCGACCGGTCGGGCGCAAAGCTGGCCGAGCCGCTCGCCGGGCCGACATCGCCCAGACCGGGATTCCAGTAGTGATCGGGAGAAACGGCAGAATTTACCTTATTTGCGATCACCGCACCGCCGCGGCTTTCTCCGCCCTCGGTCCGTTCGCCGGGGGTATAGGTTAGCGAAAAGGCGGGGCGCGATAGCCATTTATCGACCACAGCCTTGACCTGATCGGGGGTCGCGTCTGCCATGCGCTTCAGTTCGACCTTGTAATAACCTGGGTCGTTTGAATAAAGCGCGCCCTCGGCCAAGGTGACGGCCTTGCCGCCAAAGCCGCCGACCGATTCAAGTCCCGCGATCGCGCCGCCCAAATAGCTGGCTGCCGCACGCTGCAACTCATCGGCCGTCGGGCCGGTCGTTAGATAGGCCGCAATTTCCTCGTCAAGCCGCTTGCCCACCACTTCGGGATCGACGCCAGGCTTAACATCGGCTTGTACGAGCAGAATACCGGCATCCTCGAAGCTTTGCGCAAAGGCCGCCACGCTCACGGCGACCGGATCCTTTCGCACCAGCGCATTGTCGAGCCGCGAACTCGACAGGCCGCCCAGGACACTCATCCCCATTTGCAGTGGCACCGAATCGGGATCATTTAGCCCGGGAATTGCCCACATGCGATAGATGCGCGTGGTCGGGATCAGGTCATGCACTTCCTTGGCGAAGGGGGCGGGTAACGTCGGCACTGACGCTGAGACCGATTGAACTGCCGGACCACGCGAAATATCGCCGAACCAGTTGCCGACCTTGGCCTTGGCTGTGGCGAGGTCAATGTCACCCGCGAGCACCAGTACGGCATTGTTTGGGCCATAATTGTCAGAAAACCATTTCTTGACGTCGTCGAGGCTCGCGGTGTCCAGATCACCCATCGAACCGATGGTGCTGTGGTGATAGGGATGGCCGCTGGGGAACAAATTCTCGAAAATCTCGTAACGCAGCAAGCCATAAGGGCGATTGTCGCCCTGGCGCTTTTCATTCTGGACAACGCCGCGCTGGTTATCGAGCTTTTCCTGCGTCATCGCGCCAAGCAAATGGCCCATACGATCGCTTTCCAGAAACAGCGCCCGGTCGAGCGCACCGGTAGGCACGGTTTCGAAATAATTGGTGCGATCGACATTGGTCGTACCGTTAAAGTCGGTCGCACCAACATCTTGCAAAGGCTTGAAGAAATCGTCGGGCGCATTCTCTGACCCGTTGAACATCAGATGCTCGAACAGATGGGCAAAACCCGTTTTGCCCGCGGGTTCATATTTGGAGCCAATACGATACCATACCGACACCGCAACGACCGGCGCCTTATGGTCTTCGTGGACGATGACCCGCAGGCCGTTGTCGAGCGTGAAGCTTTGATAGGGAATGTCGACCGCCTTGACGAGGTCGGCAATGGGGGCCGGCTCGCGACCCTTGGCCTTGGCAAGGGCAGGACCAGAGGCAACGAGCGCAGTCGATACGACAAGGGCAAGAACCCTAGGGTGAAAACGGGTCATGAGCATCCTTCAATCAAGTGGGAGCGGAAATATATCGGTCGCGCGACCGGTCGCCAAGACGGCGCTGTGTCACCGGCTTAGGACAGTCGCGCAATCCTTTCAAGGACGGTAAGTCCTCGGCTTGGTCGCCCAAAGCGCTGCGGGATCGAACAGCACAGGCTTGAGCTGATGGCGGACGAACAGCGGGGCCTGATCATTATAATGCAGGTTGGCGGGCCGCGTGGTAGCCGCTCCAAAGGGCTGGATCGATTCTGAATGAACCTTCCCGGCCTTGTCCCATGTCATAAACATGATGAAGCTGTCGCCGTGACGGACCTTCAAACGCCCGTCAGGCTCTGCATCCCACAAAGTGGATGCGCGGATCGTGTCGTTGCCGCCATCAAGCGGCAGGTCGACCCGATATTTCCCCTCGCCATGGCGCAACCGCAGCACGGTACCCAATTTGGGGTCAAGACTGCCAAAATATGTCTGCAGATGATCGGCGGCTGCCTTGAGCACCGCGCGCGGGTCTGGTTCGGGCGTGGTGCGTTGATAATGGACCTTATTGGCCGGACGCATCACCATTAGCGCCAGCGCATCACCTTGCCCCTTGCCATCAAGGTTCCAGTCCCAGGCTCTAAGCAGGCTTTGCGCCTTGGAAAGCTCGGCCTCATCCTTGAGGTCAAGCGCAAGGATACGGTCCATCCACGCCTTGGAATATCCTGCATGAGCATAAGATGTGTCATATTTGATCGCCTTGAGCCGCGCTTCGTCAATCTGACCCGAGGCTTCGAACAAATCGATCAGCCTGCGCGCGCGGTTGGTCATGTCATCCTCGACCCCCAGCAAGGGCGAAAAGGCCGCCGGATCGAGTTCATCGCCAGGCCCTGCTGCCACATAAGGCGTGTTGTTGGCATTGATAACATAGCCCGATCCGGGATTGACCAGCGCCGGATTGCGGTCAAACGGTAGCGTCTTGGTCCACAGATCGGCCGACGTGTCGCCGGGTAGAATCCCGCGCCAATTGAACCCCGGCTGGCGATCAGGGAACATGGCATTGTAGAACATCCCGATATTGCCCTTGGCATCGGCATAGATGAAATTGGTCGCGGGCACGCCCTGCCCCGCCATCGCGGCCTTCCATTCGGCAAAATTGCGCGCCTTGTTCAGACGGTAATATTGGGTGACCATCTTGGTCTGATCGATCCCGGCATAGCGGATCGCAAAGGCCCCCTTGGTATTTTTGATCACCGGCCCCTGAACTGATCGGTAAATAGTGCGCGGCACAGGCACGACAAAGGGACCGAATTTGACCCTCAGCCAGATGCGTTTCTTTTCCAGTGGTCGCCATGCGCCATCAAAACGATAATTGTCGCCGCTTTCATCGAGAGTGAGCTTGTATATATCAATGAGGTCGGGGCGGTTGACCGTATTGGTCCAACCCAGATATTTATTGTGGCCAAGGAAGGGAAAGGGAGACCCCGGGAAATTGGCGCCGGCAAAGTCCCATCCCTGCTGCGAATGCACGACCAGTTCGTACCAAGCCACCCCGCCCGTCCAGGGTTGGTGCGAATTGGACACCAGCCGCGTCGCACCATCGGTCGACCGCGCGGGCGCAACCGCCATGCCGTTGGAGCCATTGGATTCGGGATCGCTGCCCACCGGCGTATCATTGGCGGGGATGATCTTGCCGGTCGCATCGAGCACCGGACCGCCTTCGCGCCCCATCGGCTTGTCCTCGATGAGCGCGCCAAGCGTGGAATCTAACCCAAAGAAAAAGGGCGAGCGCAGGACAAATCCCGCAACCACATCTTCTCCCGTTACCGGGAATAAATTGCTAAGCCGCACCTCATCGGGATGCTTGTCGGCATAATGGTTGAGCCCAGCCGCATAGGCCGTAAACAACAGTCGCACATCATCGGGCAGGCGCGGCCAATCGCGCGCCGTGGTCTTGCGCACGTCGAGCAACGCCTCGGCAAAGTCGATCTTTGCTCCATCGGCGCCCAAGATGGCGCCCGCGCGCCCGCGCGTCATTGCGAGCACTTCCTGCAGCGTCGAAAAATCATCTTCGGCATGTGCAAAGGCGACGCCATAGGCAACATCGGCATCGGTTTTACCGAAGATATGGGGCACGCCATAGCTATCGCGGGCGATCTTGACGTCGGTGGGAGTGAAGGCAGGGGTAACAGGTGGGGTTGCGGCGAGCGGCTCCCAAACGGCCAGCCCCAACGCCGCGACACCGATTAGCACGAGAAGCCCTATCAGAAACCTGCGCATAATCTTGTGTCCCATCCCGAATCTTGTTGCTTGCGCGGTGTCATGGCGCAAATATGCATCGGGGAAAAGGTCTCCCCTTGTGTTGCACAATAGCAACACTATCTTTGCCCTACGTCCATAGGGAATCATCAATGAACCTCGAAAAATTTACCGACCGTGCCAAAGGCTTTTTGCAAGCCGCCCAGACAATTGCGATCCGCATGAACCACCAGCGGATTGGTCCCGAACATATAGCCAAGGCTTTGCTGGAAGACAGCGAAGGCATGGCGGCCGGGCTGATCCGCAAGAGCGGCGGCGATCCAAAACGCGCCGTAGAAGGCATCGACGCACTATTAGCGAAAGTTCCCGCCGTTTCGGGGTCGGGCGCGCAGGCAACGCCTGGGCTCGACAATGATGCAGTGCGACTCCTTGATCAGGCCGAACAGGTCGCGACCAAGGCCGGTGACGGCTATGTGACTGTCGAGCGCCTGCTCCTCGCCATGACTTTGGCGAACAGCACCGCGGTTGGCAAAGCCTTTGCCGACGCTGGACTAAAGGCCGAGGCCCTGAACGGCGCGATCAATGACCTGCGCGGCGGCCGCTCCGCCGACACCGCGAGCGCCGAGGACCGCTATGAAGCGCTCAAGAAGTTTACCCGCGACCTCACCGAAGTAGCGCGCGACGGCAAGCTTGACCCCGTGATCGGCCGCGATGAGGAAATCCGGCGCACCGTGCAAATTCTGGCGCGACGGACCAAAAACAATCCGGTGCTGATCGGCGAACCCGGCGTCGGCAAGACTGCCATTGCCGAAGGGCTGGCGCTGAGAATCGCCAATGGCGATGTTCCTGACAGCTTGAAAGACCGTCGCCTGCTCGCGCTCGACATGGGCTCGCTCATTGCAGGTGCCAAATATCGCGGCGAATTTGAAGAGCGGCTGAAGGGCGTTCTCGATGATGTCAAAGCCGCCGAGGGCGATATCATCTTGTTTATCGACGAGATGCATACGTTGGTCGGCGCTGGCAAAGGCGAAGGCGCAATGGACGCCTCGAACCTGCTCAAACCAGCGCTGGCTCGCGGTGAACTGCATTGCATCGGAGCGACCACGCTCGATGAGTATCGCAAATATGTCGAGAAAGATCCCGCGTTGCAGCGACGCTTTCAGCCTGTCCTGGTCGGCGAGCCGACGGTGGAGGATACAATCTCGATCTTGCGCGGCCTGAAAGAAAAATATGAGCTGCATCATGGGGTGCGGATCACCGATGCGGCGATCGTCGCCGCCGCAACGATGTCGAACCGTTATATCAGCGACCGTTTTCTTCCCGATAAGGCGATCGACCTGATGGATGAGGCGGCGAGCCGCATCCGCATGGAAGTCGAATCGAAGCCCGACGAGATTGAAACGCTCGACCGACGGATTATCCAGATGAAAATCGAGGAATCGGCGTTGAGCAAGGAAAGCGATGCGGCCTCGGTCGACCGGCTGGAAGCATTGCGCAGCGAGCTTGCCAATGCCGAGCAACAATCCTCCGAGCTCACCCAGCGCTGGCAGGCCGAGAAGGAAAAAATCCATGCCGAAGCAAAGATAAAGGAAGCGCTCGATGCCGCACGCAGCGGCCTCGAACAGGCGCAGCGCGCGGGCGACCTCGCCAAGGCAGGCGAGTTGAGTTACGGGACCATCCCTGACCTCGAGAAAAAGCTTGAGAAGGCCGAGGCCGCCGCTGGCAACGCGATGCTGCGCGAAGAAGTGACCGCCGACGATATTGCCGCCGTGGTCAGCCGGTGGACCGGGATTCCGGTCGACCGGATGCTGGAGGGCGAGCGCGAAAAGCTGCTCGCAATGGAAGACCATCTGGCCAAGCGCGTTATCGGTCAGGATGAAGCCGTCCGCGCCGTGTCTACTGCGGTGCGCCGCTCGCGCGCGGGTCTGCAAGACCCCGACCGTCCGCTGGGTAGCTTCCTCTTCCTCGGCCCGACGGGGGTCGGCAAGACCGAGTTGACCAAGGCGCTCGCGCGTTTCCTGTTCGACGACGATGGCGCGATGGTACGGATCGATATGTCCGAGTTTATGGAAAAGCACAGCGTCGCGCGCCTGGTTGGCGCGCCTCCTGGATATGTCGGTTATGAAGAAGGCGGTGTCCTCACCGAAGCGGTCCGCCGCCGCCCCTATCAGGTCGTGTTATTCGACGAAGTCGAAAAGGCACATAGCGATGTGTTTAACATCCTGCTCCAGGTGCTCGACGACGGTCGGCTAACCGACGGGCAGGGTCGTACAGTCGATTTTACCAATACGCTGATCATCTTGACATCAAATCTCGGCAGTCAGGCGATTGCCGCACTGCCGGACGACGCCCCGGTCGAAGACGCTGAGCCTGCGGTGATGGAGGTTGTGCGTGCGCATTTCCGCCCGGAGTTCCTCAACCGGCTTGACGAGATCGTCCTCTTCCACCGATTGGGGCTCCAGCATATGGCTGGAATCGTCGATATTCAGGTTGCCCGGGTGCAAAAGCTGCTCAATGACCGCAAAGTCACGCTCGAACTAACCGATGCCGCGCGCACATGGCTTGGCCGTGTCGGCTATGATCCCGTCTATGGCGCCCGTCCGCTAAAGCGCGCGGTGCAGAAATATTTGCAAGACCCGCTGGCTGACCTAATCCTGAAAGGCGAGCTGATGGATGGCGCGACGGTCAAAGTCGACGAAGGAGACGGGGCGTTGACGCTCATAGTCTAAAGTGGCAGTTTCCGCGTCAGAACGCTTTTAAATACAGGATGACGACGATGAAATTTATTTTAATTGCGGCAGCCGCCTTGACGCTCGCAGGCCCCGCTTGGGCGAAAGACAAAGCGCCCGAGCCCGCTAATACGGATGAAAGCGCACAAAAGGGGAAGGACACAACGCCCGACCCGAACCGGATTATTTGTCGGAAGCAAGCCAATCCCGGAACGCGACTTGGTTCTAAACGCGTTTGCGCCACCGCGGCGCAATGGGCGCAGATCAAAGCCGACACGCGCCAAGCTACCGAGCGGGTGCAGAACGGGAATATGAAGTCCGAATAGCTTCGGCCAACTTCTTCCGAAGCCCTTAGGCTTTCACCGGATCATTCGGTTTCATAGCCCATTCGCGCAGCCCAAGGTTGCAAGATCGGCAGCACGGGCGCCATCTGGTCAGCATAGCGCCGCCAGCGGTCGCGCGATCGCGTATAAAGCTTCTCACCGATCTGTGCATAGCTGGCGGTGCGCACCCGTTCGCGACGGGAAGCAGTCTTTTGATGATCAAGCAGATCATCGTTCCACTCTTCACCCAGCCATTCGACCAGCGACGAAAGTTCCGCGGTCGGATCAAAAATCAGCCGCTCATAGCGAACGGGATGGGCATTGATCGGGAACAACGCCAGTCCGCGATGCCAGGCGGAAAATACAGCATCATAAGTACGCGCGGCCTCGTCCAGCGAAGTGAAGCTTCTCATCGCGACGTTGAGCTGGAAATTCGCCATGAAACAGCTGAGCACGACATCATAGGGATGGCGTTCGGCAAGGATGAAACGCGCCTTGGGGAACAGGCGATGGATCAGCGGAACCCGCGCCATGTTGAGCGGATGCTTGTCGACCAGCCATCGATTGCTGTCCCACCCATATTTCTTGGCATGCTCGAAATAGGCCGCGCGCAATTCTGCAATCCGGTCCGACGTCATTGTCGGCAGATCATCGTCACCCAGTTGCGACACGATCTTGGCCACCATCGGCCTCTCTTCGAGCACCGATACGGTCGGCAGTCCCATCAACATCGTGTCGAGCAAAGTCGTTCCAGAACGCGGGAAGCCGACAAGAAAAACAGGATCGCGGGTCGCATCAGCCAGCGGAACATCGACCCAGTCAGCCGCCCATGTCTCGTTCCATTTGTCGAGATCGGCCTCGACCGACGAGCGATAGCTAGGTCCCTCAAACGACGGTGACAGCACAAGCGCTTCGCGATTCATCCTTTCGAAAGCCGGAAAAGCGGTTGCTGCGTCGTCGCGACGATCCGCAATCCCACCCTCCAGAAAGAAGCGGCGGAGCGGAAGGATAGTTTCAGGGATTGTTGCGACAAGCTCGGCCGCCTCGTCAAAGCGTCCTTCGCGGCGGGCTTGCCAGGCCAACAGAAACGCCAGCTCCGGCGGTGCCGTATCCCGGTCAATTCCTGCGATCAGCGCGGCCAGATCCTCTACCCGATTCAGCGATTCGTACAGCATACCAAGCTCAAGATGCGCCGCGCCAAGTTGCGTTGAATGGGCAACCGCGCTCCGCAGCGTCTCAATGGCCATATCGGTATCATCATTTGCCGCATAGGCCAGTCCCAGTTCGGTGAGCAGTTGCGCATCCTCCGGGGCAAATTTCTGGGCATCGAGCAACGTCTTGAGCCGGGCCACATGGCGGTCAGCCCGCATCAATAGGTCGGCGAGATTGAGATAGATGGCAAGATCGGCCGGAGCCAGCGTGATCGCATGCTCGAACGCATTGATCGCACCGTCTACATCGCCGGTGGCGGCCAGCACATTGCCAAGATTGTTCCAGCTCGACAGATCATCAGGATTGGCCGCAATTACGCGGCGATATGCTGATTTTGCGTCCTCGAGGTGTCCGTCCTGCTGATGGATATATCCTTCGATACGGGCCAGCGACGGCTCTGACGACCTCGCCACAATCTCCAGTGCAGCAGAAGATTGGCCGGTTGCGAGCAGAGCGTTGGCGAGATTGGCTTTTGTCGCGCGGTCATCGGGGCGCAATTCCAGCAATTCGTTGAGATAGGGAATGGCACGTTGTGGCTCGTTCAAGAGCAACGCGACATGGCCGGCGAGCGCTAGAAACGGCGGACGATCTTTTGCTTCGGGCAACGCGGCTTCAACAGTTTCCAAGGCCGCCTGCATCTTGCCATCTTTGATATTCTGCATCGCTTTGAGTAATGCAGGCGGCGGAGTCATTTGAGACGGAGAGCGTGTCGCCATTGGGATCAACCTTGTCGTGGACGGGCAATATCAAAGGCGACAGTCAGCCTCTCGCCGGCAGGAAAAGGGCGCGTACCATGCCACATCGTCGAAGGAAACAGGACAAGCCGACCAGGACGTGGTTCAATGAGCCGGATCGGCCCGAGACTAGGCACTAGATCACGGCTTTCACCAAGGCTGAGCCACCCTTCATGCTTTTTCGCGCCAGCTGATTCAGGTCCCTGCTCCGGTACGACAACATAAAATGCTGAACTGATCCAACCTTGACTATGGACATGGTCGCTATGAAAGCCGCCATCCTGGAGCCGGACTGACCAGGACCCGGAAATTCGTACCGGCTCGCGATCCCTCACCAGAAAAGGGTGGCCAGCGACGGGCGGCGGAAGCTGATTTATATAGGTCGCAACAGTTTCAAGAATGCATTTACGCAGATTTTGAAGGTCGGGCACATCACGCAGGAGCAGATTCCCGTCGGTCTGCGTCCCACCACGCACCGACTGGTCGAGCGGTGCTTCGCGCGCGATGTGCAACTGGCGAAGACAGGCGGCCAGAGCTTCGAGATCATCTAGTTGGTCGGCCAGATCGAAAACCTGAACCTGCTCCCCATTGTCTTCTAGCCAGGCCGAGCGCATGTCACCTGTCATTCGCCAGACAAGCGAGCGATAGGGCCATAGGATCCGGCTCTCATCCTGATCGATCCAGCGATCGATCAGCGGGGCGGCGACTTCGGGGCGACCCGCGCGAATCTGATGCCGCACCAGTTGGGCAGCCTGCTCGATGCTTGCCGGCGGACCCAGTTGATCGAAGAGCAGATCGGCTCGCTCAAGGGCGCCCATTTCGGACGCGATATGAGCGGCGCGTTCGATCAACCATTCGGGCTTGCCAATTTGCTCCATTGCAGCCGCAACCGCTTCGTCCGCGGCTTGCAGGTTGCGCGCTTCAAGGTGGATGGCGACAATTTCGGCATGGAGAACGGGGTCGGCGCGCCGCTGCGCCAATATCTGTTCTGTAATGCCTGCCGGATCCAGCCCCTGCTGTCCGCGAAGCCGGGCCAAAGTGCGATGACCCTCCAGCCACAACGGATTTTGTTCCACGAGTGCAGTGAGATCATCAAGCGCGCGTTCAACCTCGCCTTCGGCCAACAAGGCAGCGGTGCGGCCGAGCAGAACCGAAGCGTCGCGCGGCGCAAGCTGGGCGGCGCGATCAAACAGGTGAACGGATGGTTGCCCCGCTTCGAGCGCGGTGCGCGCATGACTATGGGCGATCAGCGGATCGGCGGGCGCGAGTTTCGACGCGGCGCGAAAGGAAATCAGTGCTTGTCGGCTTTGACCGGTCGAGCGCGCAGCAAGGCCAAGCAGTTGGTGAATTTTTGCGTCGGTGGGGTAACGCCGCGCCGCTGCCTCGGCTGAAGCCAATATTAGTTCGGGTCGATCATCATTGATCAGACCAATGCCTGCCTTAAAGACCGCGGTCGGGTCGTCGAGCGACAAACCGCGTACAATTTTTTCTGCCTCTTCGCGGGTCACCGAACCTCCTTATCCGATTTACCAGACGGGGACACGCCCCAAATGAAAATGGCGGACCTTGCGGCCCGCCATTTCCAATACCGATATATCGACAATTAGAAGTCGAGCGTAACACCTGCGTAGATGTAACGGCCCAGAGCATCATATGTCTGTGCAAAGACGTTGCCGTTGCACGGTCCGGCGGGGCAAGCCTGCGAACCGGTCGTCGGCGGTGCCTTGTCGAGGACATTGTTGGCACCAAGGCGGAAGTTGTAATGATCGCCAATCGCCATCGTCAGCGCCAGGTCAAAATAGTTGACCGAGTTGAAGTGCGATGCACCCGGACGACCGCCATCAAGATCCACCGGATCAAAATAGCGCCACCGGACCGACGCACCGAAGCCGCTGGGCATATCAAAGCTCAAACGAGCTTGGTGACGCCATTTCGGGTTCGGCGTTCCACAGACATTGCCTGCTTTTCCGGCGCATTCAATGTCACCGCCAACGCCAGGGTTGGTTGTCAGATTGTTGAGATAGGTTCCGACAAAGGTCAGGCCAAGACGACCGGCGCTGCCGATTTCCCTGCTATAGCTGGCGTTAACGTCGACGCCAGATGTTTCAAGGCGACCGATGTTCTGCGACAAGTCGGTGACGAATCCACCCGAAGTTCTCCACAGCGAACCCGAACCATCACGAGTGATCAACGAGCAGAAGAAGGGATCGGACGTCGTGCGGTTGCAATTCTGCAGAATCACATCGGCACCGATGCCCTGAATTGCTCCTGTCACCTTGATCTTGAAATAGTCCACGCTGGCAGCGAAACCGGGCAGGAAGCTCGGCTGGAGAATTACACCGGCAGTGTAGGTATCGGCGATTTCAGGAGCCAGGTTCGGGTTACCACCGATCAGGCCGTTATACTGGCTGGCAGGGTTCGGAGCGACAACCTGACCAACGGTCAGACCCTGTGCAAGACAGCCTACGTCACCAGCAGCAATCGGCGCGCCCGAGCAGGGGTCAGTCGATCCATCAAGTGCTACGCGCTGTGGAGCGAAGAGATCCTGCACCGTTGGTGCGCGCACAGCCCGGTTATACCCGCCACGGAATCGGATGTCGCGGATCGGAGAAAATTCAGCCTGGATCTTGTACGTGTCGGTCGTCGAGCCAGTGCTGTAATCCGAATAACGATAACCACCGGTGAGGGTGAAGTCATAAACCCAGCTGTCGCGTGCAATCGGAATGCTGATTTCCGAGAAGAACTCGGTTACGTCGAACGAACCGCTGACGGGCAGCGTCGGCGCACCCTGACCAGCAAGATCGCCGGTCTGGAAAGCAACATCGGACAGGAATTCAAGACGCTCCTTGCGATACTCGGAACCGAGAACGATGCTGACGCCTTCGTCCGACCAAGGTGACTTGATGCCATATTCGCCAAGCGCACCCGAAACATAGCCCGAAAGGACCTGTTCGGAAACGATCCCGCGCTGGAAACCCGGGGTCGAGATATAGTTGATTGAAGCTTGCGAAGGTGACGACGTACCCGGGTTGAAAATGTCCCAAGGAACGCAGTTCGGATCCGTACCGTCCAGGGTTGAACGGCAGACCGGGATACCATTAGCATCATTAACAACGTCGAGCGCACGATTGATGCGCGTGACCGAGAAATCATTGGTATAGGTTTCAGCAAAATTGGTACGGCCATACTGATAGTAAGTATCATAGGACCATGCCGGGCTGATATCACCCTTCAAGCCCAGAACAGCACGATAGCTGGTGTGCTGCAAGTCGTCACGACGCGGGCCGCCTTCGACGTTACGACGAAGGATCTGCGCGAAACCACGGTTGTAGGTGGTGCCCGTCGACGGATCGATGAAGTTGAACGCCGTCTCGCCGGGGCTGTTGCCAACCACGTCAAACGCGCGCGCCGGATCGGGGCTGACAAGAAGGTTTTCGTTGTCGCAAATAGTTGCGAGCTGCGATGCACCCAAGAGCGGGTTGTTGCAGTTCAGCGACAGCGAGTTACCAAAGTCACCCGACGGAGCAATCTGGGCGACCGTGCGGTCGTCCATGAACATGAACTCCATATAGGGGTGCAGCGCTTCGGAGATTTCATAATCCGCGAACACGCCAGCCGTGTAGCGCTCGTCGGGACGCTGGAAATAGTTGAACGGCGCAAAGTTGAACGGCGTGAAGCCGGGAGCCAATGTGCGGTTCGGTCCGAACTGATAGGTCAGCGACGTAAAGTTCGCCGTACGTGGATCATTGCTGTCATACGCAAAAACCGTGCCCTGCGGTGAGGTTGCCGAACCACCGCAACTGTATAGCACGACCACCGGCAGCGACGGAAGCAGTCGTGTTCGCCGAAAGCGAGCAAGCCGAATAATCGCGGCTGGCCTGTGTTACTGCGTTGATCTTGCGATAACCGACATAGGCAGTGACATGGCCACGGCCATCATCAAAGCCAGCGCCGAACGCCAATGTGGCATCAAAAGTCCCGCCATTGGTCGACATACCGGCAGGATAGCCAAAGTTGCGTGCATCAAGGGCATCGGTGTAGATGGCTCTTGTTACGGTTATCATGGTTGTACACCGAATATTGGGTGTCGAGCTTGAAGCCCTCGAATGTGGTGTCCATGACGAAGTTGACAACGCCTGACACAGCGTCCGCGCCATAAACAGCCGAAGCACCACCGGTCAGCACATCGACGCGCTGGATCAGTGCGGCGGGGATAACGTTGATGTCAGCAGCCGACGTCGTCGGATCACCGGGAACGAGGCGGCGTCCGTTGACGAGAACGAGCGTGCGTTCCGAACCAAGGCCACGAAGGTCAAGTGTTGCAGCGCCGCTTGCACCGTTCGACACATTGGAACCCTGTCCCGCGAAAACCTGCGGCAGCGAGTTGACGAGATCTTCGACGCGCGTCGTACCCGTCTGCTTGAATTCGACATTGCTGATCACGGTGACCGGGCTGGCCGATTCAAGATTTGGCTGCTTGATGCGAGTGCCGGTTACGATGATTGGCGCGTTGGTTGCACCCTCATCGGCCTGGGCATCTTGTGCCATGGCTGGCGTTGCCAGTGCCATTAAGCTGGCGCCGAGCACCAATGGTGCAGCGCTCATCTTAAGCTTTGAAATTTGAGTTTTCTTCACAGTGCAGTCCCTTGCTCTTGTGGTTAAATTACCTGGATGATCAACCCTCCGAGCCATTGGCCCGACGCGCAGAGACACCCCGATAAGCTGCGGGATGACCTTTCATTCATCTTGAGTAAAGGGAATTTGCCCGCCTTTTGGCGGTTTCGCCGGCCATTGTGACCAATTTGCAACAGCTTGAACAGCCAACGACACAACCATGTTCCGAACCCGTCGAATTGCGACATATTGTTACGCCGGATGCGAAGTGGCTTCGAGCGCGTTTCCCGTCAAGGGTTCATCGGCCCGGCAAGTTTGGCTGGATCTATGCGGGCGTCGCGCCATTTCATACCCCAGTGGAGGTGCGGACCGGTCGCGCGACCGGTCTGCCCCACCGCGCCGAGAACTTGCCCCTGTACCACGCGATCGCCCAGCTTCACATCGAGCCGCGAGCAGTGCAAAAAGACGCTGTTGAGCCCCATGCCATGATCGATCATCAACAAATTGCCCTCGAGCGTGAAGGGCGTGGCGGCCGCCAATACAACGACTCCATCGGCGGGTGCCACAAAAGGCGTCCCCGTCGGCACCGCGATATCGGTGCCGCTGTGATAACTCGCAGGGGTACCACGATAAATTCGCTGTGACCCGAAAAGGCCCGACCGCCGCCCCGTAACCGGCCACATAAAATGCTGGCGCCAGCCGTCCGAAACGGCGTTGGCATGGCGCCCGGCGTTAATCTGTTCCAGTTCGCCTGGGCGACGCCGGGCAAACTCGTCACTGGTGGCAGCCCCGCCCCGCAACGGCGCGTCAATATTCTCGATCCGCCATTTGCCGGCCGCAACTGCCAGATAGCGATCAACCTGCCGTCCATTGCCCAGCGTTGCGACAAGATGCGCGCCGGTATCGGCATCGCGATCAAAGCCAATCAGGAACGTCCCGTCATCCGCAACGGGAATCACTTCGCCATCAAGCATCAGCGTCGCCGTGCCACTAGGTGCGCGGCCAAGAAGCGCAAGTCCCTGTTCGGGGTCACCTTGTAGAATAAAATCGTCGCGTGCAGCAGCTGCTACGGAAGCAGCCCGGATCTGCGCATCTGCCTGCGTTGAAGGGGTCGGAGCCGGTGCGGACGCTGGCGAAGAATCCGCAGCGGCCTCCAGCGCGGGCATACAGCTAGCCTGCACGACCATCAGTCCAAAAACGCCCACAAGCTTTGGCCAGCTTGCGGCCAAGCTCATCCTGCGTCGCCCATCCCGTCGATCGCCGCCTGCACCGAAATGGCGGCACTGGCATAGGGCTCCTGACGCTCGACCGACCAATAGCGCAGCTCGTCTAACCCGATTGCCACCCCTGTGATCGCGCACAACACATGGTCACCCGGCGACAGCAGGCGAAATCCATTGGCTTGATATTGCAGGCGAGCGAGGCGGTTGCGGCTGGCGATCAACATAGGTCGGCTTTCAGATTGGAGCGATATTTATCCGGAGGGTTATAACAGCATCGCCCGTTTCGGACACCCCCCGACACAGCTCACACATCGTCAGAACAGCTCGCCCTGCCCTTTTGGCTTGGGAACCGCTTTGCGCGATGGACGCGGCTTGGCTGGAGCCGGAGCAAGTGCGGCGGACGGCAAATCATCCTGAGCATCGCCGGTTTGCACCGGAACCGCACCATCGGCGAACTGCAACTGCAGTCTTTGTGCCTGCCGCGCCTTATCCGCCGTTGTGACGAGCGCGCCGCCCGCGTCGCGCACCATGGCATAGCCACGCGACAACAGGGCACGCGGATCAAGCGAGACGAGCAAGCGCCCAAGCCCTTCGAGCCTGGCCCTGTCGCGATCCCAGCGCTGGATGAGCAATGCCGGTCGCAGAGCGGCCGCGCGCGTTGCGAGCCGTTCGCGCGTCACCGACAACCGTTGCGTCTGGCTGCGGTCGAGCCGGTCGCTCGAATCATCGAGTCGCTGACGCTGCGGCGCATAGAGCGTTGCGCGGCGCGGAAGCAGTCGGGTCAGCGCCGTCACCCGTTCGCTCGCGAGCGCCTGACTACGGTTTGCAGCCCCGATCATACGGCTGCCCCATGTCGCAAGCTGAGCTTGAAGTTCCGCGCGCACCGGAACCGCCATCTCCGCCGCCGCAGTCGGGGTCGGGGCGCGGCGGTCGGCGGCATGGTCGGCCAGCGTCACGTCGGTTTCATGGCCCACCGCGCTGATCGTCGGGATGCGGCATTCGGCAATGGCGCGCACCACCACCTCCTCATTGAACGCCCATAAATCCTCGATCGACCCACCGCCGCGAGCAACAATCACCAAATCAGGACGCGGCACCGCGCCGCCAGCCTCCATCGCATCAAAGCCGCGCACCGCTGACGCAATCTGCGCCGCTGCACCTTCGCCCTGGACCAGCACCGGCCACACGATAACCCGCGTCGGGCAGCGGTCGGCGAGGCGGTGGAGAATATCCCGGATCACGGCACCGGTTGGCGATGTCACCACGCCGATGACCTTGGGCAACATCGGCAGGCCTTGCTTGCGTTCGCCTGCGAACAACCCCTCTTCGGCGAGTCGCGCTTTCAGCTTCTCGAACAAAAGCATCAGCGCGCCTTCGCCTGCAACCTCCAGCGAATCGACGACAAGCTGATATTTGGAGCGGCCAGGGTAGGTTGTGAGCTTGCCCGTCGCGATCACCTCAATGCCATCTTCGGGCCGGAACGCCAGGCGTGCGGCCTGGCCTTTCCACATGACAATATCGATCAGCGCATTGTCGTCTTTCAGGCTGGCATAAAAATGCCCCGATGCGGCGCGCTTGGTGCCCGATAACTCTCCGCGCACGCGCACGCGCGCGAAGCCGTCCTCTACCGCGCGCTTCAACGCCGCCGATAATTGGCTGACAGACAGGGCCGGTGCATTGTCCCCCGGCGTCGCCTCGGCTAACAGCCGCCGGGCGCCTTCATCCATATCATCGGCGCGGTCGGAAAAAGGGGCAGACATGCAAATCCTGTTGGTTGGTTCGGGAGGCCGTGAACATGCGCTGGCCTGGCGGTTGGCGCAATCACCCAGTTGCGACAGGTTGTTCGCCGCACCGGGAAATCCCGGCATAGCCGAGGTTGCCGACTGTGTCGCTATCAGCGTCGACGATCTCGACAGCCTGACCAGCTTTTGCCGCGATCAGAGCATTGATTTTGTCGTCGTCGGCCCCGAGGGCCCGCTGGTCGCAGGATTGGCCGACCGCTTACGCGCCATGAACATACCGACCTTTGGGCCAAGTGCCGCCGCCGCGCAGCTCGAAGGATCAAAGGGCTTTACCAAAGATCTGTGCGCGCGCGCGCAAATCCCTACCGCCGACTATATCCGCTGCACCAGCGCCGCCCAGGCGCATAGCGCGCTGAACGATTTTACAATTCCGGTCGTCATCAAGGCCGATGGGCTGGCTGCCGGCAAAGGTGTGATCATCGCCGAAACCCGCGAAGAGGCCACCGCCGCAATCGATGACATGTTCGATGGTGCCTTTGGCAACGCTGGCGCCGAAGTGGTAATCGAGGAGTTTATGACCGGTGAAGAGGCAAGCTTCTTTGCCCTGTCGGACGGAAGCGCGATCACCGCCTTTGGCAGCGCGCAAGACCATAAGCGCGTTGGCGACGGCGATGTGGGCCCCAACACCGGCGGGATGGGCGCCTATAGCCCCGCGCCGGTGCTCACCTCAGAAATGGAAATCGAGGTCATGGAACGGATCATCCGTCCGACCGTCAAAACACTGGCTGCAGAGGCCATGCCTTATGTAGGGGTGCTTTTTGCCGGGCTGATGCTAACCGCCACCGGCCCGCGCCTGATTGAGTATAACTGTCGTTTTGGCGATCCCGAATGTCAGGTGCTAATGATGCGCTTTTCGGGCGATTTGGCTGCCCTGCTCCACGCCGCAGCTACGGCATCGCTTGCCGATGCGACGCCCCCCGCCTTCACCGATGATTTTGCTCTGACCGTCGTGATGGCCGCCAGCGGCTATCCCGCCACTCCCGAAAAGGGAGGCGCGATTTCCGGCCTGGACAAGGCTCAAGCGGACGGCACACGCATCTTCCATGCCGGAACGGCGAAAATAAACGGCGCGCTTGTCGCCGCGGGCGGGCGAGTGCTGAATGTCACCGCAACCGGCCCCACCGTCACCGCCGCGCAAGCCAGCGCCTATGATGCCGTCGATGCGATCGATTTCGCTACCGGATTTTGTCGCCGCGATATCGGCTGGCGCGAAGTAGCCCGCGAACGGGGTTGAGCCGGACTGGACGCGCCGGTTCGCTCTGGCTAATCTTTGACGATAATCGCGCTAGCCGCATTGTTTGGATTGAGGGACGGAAAATATCATGCTGAGCTGGGTACAGGAAAATTGGATCATCTGTCTGGTCGTGGTGTTGCTCTTGATCGCGCTTGTCTGGTGGCTGCGCTCGGGCAAGAAGCCAGTCGGTCCCGGCGAGGCTGTAATAACATCCGAAACGCCGACCAAAAAGCCACTGGAGCCTGCGAAACCTGACATTGTCGTCGCCGAGCCCGCGCGTTTCAAGACTCCAGAACAGGTCGCGGTACCGTCGCCCTTGCCGTCGCCTACCGCCGCGCCGCAAGCCGCCCCTGCACAGACGACTCCCGACGCTGACGGGTCGGACAATCTGCAACTGCTAAAAGGCGTCGGCCCGAAATTGGCAAAATTGCTAACCGAATTGGGCGTTACCAGCTTTGCCCAAATAGCGGCATGGAGCGACGACGATATTGCTGCCATAGATTCGCGCCTTGGCACCTTTCAGGGCCGCATCGAACGCGATAATTGGGTCGATCAGGCCGACTATCTGGTGCGCGGTGACAAGGCAGGCTTTGAAGCCAAATATGGCATATTAGGCGGCGAGCTTTAATCGGCTGCGGGCTTGCTCAGTTCGCTCACCAGCAATTTATCGATCTTGCGCCCGTCCATATCGACAATCTCGAACCGCCAGCCTTGGTCCTCGAAAACCTCGCCTTCGGTTGGTAGATGTTTGAGCACCGCCAGCGCATGGCCCGCCGCTGTCGCATAGTCGCGATCATCGTCTAGGCGGACCCCCAGGCGTTCGGCCATCGCGTCGGCGGGCATGGATCCGGCGATGAGCAGGCTGCCATCCTCGCGCTCGACAACAAAGGGCTCGCTGCCAATATCCTGATCCGAGGCGAACTCACCGGCAATGGCCGACAAAAGATCGGCTGGCGTCACCAACCCTTCGAAATGGCCATATTCGTCATGGACGAGCAACATGGGCACATCGGCGATGCGGAGCGATTCGAGCGCATCCATTGCGTCGATCTGGTCGTGAATAACGCTGGCGCGACGCGTGAGGGTTTCAAGGTCAAGCGCATCCCCGCGAAACAGAGCTGCAGCGATATCGCGCGCCTGCACGACCCCGACGATGTCATCGACCGATCCGCGCGCCACGGGAAGCCGCGTGTGCGGCGTTTCCAGCAATTTGGCGCGCACAGCATCGGCATCGGCTCCGATGTCCAGCCAGTCGACCACGGTGCGGGGCGTCATCACTTCGCGGACTGGTCGATCGGCAAGCCGCACCACGCCCGAAATGATAGCGCGCTCATTCTCTTCGATGACGCCCGATTTTGATGCCTCGGCAACGATCAGGTGCAATTCTTCAGCGGTTACCCGATCCTCAGATTCGCGGTTGAGACCAAGCAGGTGAAACACAAGCGCCGAACTACGGTCGAGTACCCAAACCACCGGTGCGGTAATGCGCGACAGCCACAGCATCGGACGCGCCATGACGATGGCAATCGGTTCGGGCGCGCGCAGTGCAAATTGTTTGGGTACCAATTCGCCAACAATCAGTGAGAAATAGGTTGTGACGGCAATCACCAGCGCAAATCCGCTGCTCAGCGCGGTCGCGTCATCGAGCTCCAGCCAAAGCTGAAGTCGTTCTCCAACCGGTTCTCCCAGACTTGCCCCCGAATAGGCACCGGCCAAAATGCCGATAAGCGTGATGCCGACCTGTACTGTCGAAAGAAAGCGGCCAGGGTTGGCCGCCAGCTGGCGCGCGATGGCGGCGCCGCTGCGTCCTCGCCGCTCGGCGGCCAGCAAGCGTGGCCCGCGCGCCGAAACGATCGCAAGCTCCGATAGAGCAAAAATGCCGTTCAGAACGATGAGCAAGGCAATGATCGCCACATCCGACCATGGAAAGGGAGTCATAGTGTCATTGTCCGGCCCGGCGGCGGCTGGCCCGTATCCATCTGGTCATACTGCCCCTATAAGCGAAGGCTGGGCCGCTACACAATGGTATGTGCTGATAAGCTCGCTCATCGGCTATTCAGGGTGAAAAGTGGAACCACAGCGCAAGCCAGTGGTTATTGGCGCACAGAGTGATTGGCCGGACCACATGATCCGGCGACACAAGGGAGTAAAATATGAAAAGTCAAATGATCCGCCTAGCCGCCGTCGTCAGCGTTGGCGCCATGACATTGACCGGCTGCGTCACTGACCCCGATACCGGTAACCGCCGGATTTCCAAGGCCGCTATTGGCGGCGTATTGGGCGCAGGTGGTGGTTATCTGCTTGGCGATCTGATCGGTGGACGCAATAGCCGCACCGAAGAAATATTAGGTGCAGGTATCGGAGCTGTCGCGGGCGCCGGGGCTGGATATTATATGGACCAGCAGGAAAAGAAACTGCGCGAACGCACCGCGGGAACCGGCATTGATGTCGAGCGTCAGGGCGATCAGCTCGTGCTCAATATGCCAGGAGACGTAACCTTTGATTATAATAGCGCCATGGTGAAGTCGCAGTTCCGCAGCGCACTCGACAGCGTTGCATCTACGCTCGCCGAATATCCCAGCACCTACATCGATGTTTATGGTCACACCGATTCAACGGGTAGCGAGACCTATAATCAGGGCTTATCCGAACGGCGCGCGGCGTCGGTTGCCGATTATATGGCGGGTCGCGGTATTCAGCGTCAGCGTATGGCAACACGCGGGTTTGGCGAAACTCAGCTCAAATGCTCGCCCGAAACCACTGAAACAGATTTTCAATGCAACCGCCGCGTCGAAATTCGTATCGCGCCTGTCACTCAGGATGACGTAAACGCCGCCCGCTAACGCCAGCAAACGCCCTCCCTCGATTACGGCGGGGGGCGTTTGTCGCTATAACGGATACGGGCAGCTTTAACTCAAACCGAAGCTGCCGCGTAGACCATCGATGACAAATTGAGCCGCCAGAGCTGCCAGCAATACGCCAAGCAGCCGCGTTAGCACCGCCTCTGCATTCTGACCCATGAGCCGCATCAACGGACCGGCAGCGAGCAGCGACGCCAGCGTCAATAGCAGCACAGCGACCAAAGCTGCGAGGATCACGAGCGCGCGATCGAGCCCGTCATTTTGCGAAACCAGCAGCATGATCGACGCGATCGACCCCGGCCCGGCAATCATGGGCATCGCCATTGGGAAGATTGACACATCCTCTACTTCGGGGGTCTCGATAATCTTTTGCGCGCGATCTTCGCGACGTTGGGTGCGCTTTTCGAACACCATGTCGATGGCGATCACGAACAGCATCAGGCCGCCGGCAATACGGAAACTGTCGAGTTCAATATGTAGCGCGCCCAGCAATTGCTCACCGAACAGCGCAAAGCCAAGTAGGATAAGGCCCGACACAAGAACCGCGCGAAGCGCCATCGCGCGACGTTGCGCCCCGCTCGCGCCTTCGGTCAGGCTGGCATAAATCGGCCCACAACCCGGCGGATCGATGACGACAAATAAAATGGTGAAGGTCGAAAAGAACAGTTCGAACATCAGCGACCCGCCGCCACTTTGTCATCGATGACAGGCTGCATCGCCGTGCCGTCCCACAATCTTACTGTGATACGCCGCGATCCGTCGGGGCGGACAATCGAGGTCCAACTCATTGTCTGGTCGCGCGAGAGACCTACTGCCATATCCTCGCCTTCTTCAGCTACAGTTATATCGACGGCAGGTCGCGCGCCACATTTGGCCATTTTAGAGGCAATGAATTCGGGTTCAGTGCGCGCGGTTGCCAGCGTGTCGCCATGATCGAGAACCCATTGCAGCTTGCCCTTGGGATCGCGCAGCCAGACCGTCGTATAATATCCGACGCTGCCATCGGGTCGCTGCCAGCCCCCCGTTGTTGCTCCGGCGGTACCATCACAGCTCGAATAGACAGCATGCGGTTGCCAGGTGACCGCCGACGCCGGGTTGGCGCGGCCGCTTAACCAGTCGCGCGCCTTCACACGTTGCGGCACAAACATCACTGCATCTTGATGCGCGGTTTCGCGAAAGGCAGTCCATTGCCCCTTGTCCTGAGCGAGTCGGGCAAAGCCTAGCTCGGCGGCGACAATCGCACCTGGGTTAGCCGCGAGCGGGCGCTTGCGCGGGTCGGGGCCGCTCGCACAAGCCGACAAAAAGGTGAGCATGGCGAGCGCAACAAGGATCGGACGCATCAAAAACCCTCCGGATCAGCAAGACCGGCGCGGCGGTGCGCGGCCACCAATGTATTTCGCAGCAAACAGGCAATCGTCATCGGCCCAACTCCGCCGGGGACGGGCGTGATGGCGCGAGCGACGTTCTGAACCGATCCAAAATCGACGTCACCGACAAGCCGCCCTTTTGTCTCGCCATGTGCGGGCGCCAATCGGTTGATACCCACGTCAATGACGACCGCCCCGGGTTTGATCCAGTCACCTTTGACCATCTCAGCGCGACCGACCGCCGCGACAACAATATCGGCGCGGCGCACGGCTTCGGCCAGATCACGTGTGCGGCTGTGCGCCATGGTTACGGTGCAATTGGCGCCGAGCAACAGTTGCGCCATCGGCTTTCCAACCAAAATCGACCGGCCAACAACAATCGCATCCTTGCCCGACAGGTCGCCAAGCTGGTCCTGAAGCAGCATCAGACAGCCAAGCGGCGTGCACGGCACCATACCGGCGATGCCCAGCGCCAGACGACCGGCGCTGACCGGGGTCAGGCCATCAACATCCTTGTCGGGATGGATTGTCGCTACCGCGGCTTGCTCGTCGAGATGAGACGGCAGAGGCAGCTGCAACAAAATACCATCAACTGCCGCGTCAGCATTGAGCTGTGCCAGCAGCGCCTCGACCTCTGCCTGTGTGGCGGCGGCAGGCAAGCGATGCTCAAAGCTCAACATGCCAGAGGCGGTCGTCGCCTTGCCTTTTGACCCGACATAGACCGCGCTCGCTGGATCGTCACCGACCAGCACAACGGCGAGTCCGGGCGCACGGCCCGTCGCTGCGGCAAAGGCAGGAACCATAGCGCCTACTCTGGCGCGCAGATCCGCTGCGAAAGCCTTGCCGTCAATGACGCGCGCGCGCTGATCGACGTCCATATTTACAGTCCGCTGTTAATGGCCAATGTGGCAAGATAGTTGAGCACAGGACCATCGATGATGATGATCAGAATGAGCACGATCATCGGGGTCAGATCTATACCGCCGAAATCGGGCATGATGCGGCGAAAGGGCCGGTACAGCGGCTCGGTAATCCGGTCGAGCACCAGCCAGAGCTGGCCGACAAACTGGTTGTGGGTATTGATCACATTAAAGGCGATCAGCCACGACATCACCGCCTGCACGATGATAAACCACCACAGCACCGTCAGCAGGATGTGGACGATCTGGATGAGCATGATAAGCAAAGTGAATCTCCGAAAAAGCAGACATTGACCGCCTCTTTAGCGGTGAATGAGCGTGCCCGCACCCCTTGCGGTGAAAATTTCGAGCAGCATCGCATGTGGCACTCTGCCGTCGAGAATGACAGCCGCGTCAACCCCCGCCTCGACGGCTGCCACGCAGGTCTCAATTTTGGGAATCATTCCGCCGCTGATCGTGCCGTCGCCCTGCAATTCCGCAATGCGCGGGGGGGCAAGGTCGGTGAGCAGCGCGCCGTTCTTGTCTAGCACACCCGCCACATCGGTGAGCAGGAACAGCCGCGCCGCGCCGAGCGCCGCCGCCACCGCGCCCGCCATTGTATCGGCGTTGATATTATAGGTGTGACCGTCGTCGCCCATCCCGATTGGCGCAATCACCGGAATGATTCCGGCCCCCGACAAAGTGTCGAGAACCCGCCGGTCGACATGCGCCGGTTCGCCAACAAAGCCCAGATCCACCGCCTGCTCGATCAGGCTGTCGGGATCCTTGGTCGTCCGCGCCACTTTGGTCGCCCGAACCAGTCCGCTGTCCTTTCCAGACAGTCCGACCGCGCGCCCCCCTGCTTGTCCGATCCACGCGACGATCTCCTTGTTGATCGCGCCCGACAAAACCATCTCGGCAACCTTGGCGGTTTCGGCGTCGGTGACTCGCAGCCCGTCAACAAAGCGACTTTCGACGTCCAGCCTTTTCAACATCGCACCGATTTGCGGTCCGCCGCCATGGACGACCACCGGATTGATGCCAACGGCCTTCAACAGCACGACATCCTCGGCAAAATCGCGCGCCGCTTCTGGGTCGCCCATCGCATGACCGCCATATTTGACGACAAAAGTCTGTCCGGCGTAGCGCTGCAAATAGGGCAGCGCCTCAACCAGCGTTTCAGCCTTCGTTAGCAGGTCGGGCATTTGCACATGAATCGGGGCAGCGCTCATGCGTGCGCCTCCTTTGCGGCGCCGTCCATCCGGCGGCCAATCGCGACCACCGCCATCACGATCAGCGGCACCATCACCGCCGACAGCGCTATCTTGGCGACCATCTGACCCATCATCAGGTCAAATATCGGGCGCACGCCATAGAAACTGATGGTGATGAAAATCAGCGTATCGACAATCTGACTAAGAGCCGCAGCAACGAAACCGCGCACGGCCATCAACCGGCCGGTTCCACCCGCCATGCGCGCGAACAGCCAGACATTGAGCGTGACGGACACGCCATAGGCTATGATCCCCGCCGCCATCATGCGCCAGCTTTGGCCGACGATGATCGGAAACGCCTCCTTCGCTGGTTCATACATTCCCGGGTCGGTGGGAAGATATAGGACCAGTAAGGCGAGCAGGATCGCCAGCACCAGTGGGATGAATCCAAACCGCACCAGGCGATCGGCGACTTGCTTGCCATGCAATTCGGCAATAGCGCTCGAAATCGCAATCAGGGTCAGGAAGGGAAAAATCCCCGCCTCGACCGCCAGGGGGCCGAGCGAGATCTGTTTCGCCCCCAAAAAGCCGCCGAGCGGCACCATGCCCCCGTATAAAATGGCAAAGAGCAACAGCGAAGGCGCAATTGCGCGCGAGGGAGCGGGTTCGGTCATCGCCGCCGCTTAATCGTTTTTCATCAAAGGGGGAAGAGTGCGTGCGTAGGCTTGCTCCGGCCGCAAAGCCCGCTAGACAGACGCAACATTAACGGGGGACGCATTTACCATGGAACGATTTATCGGTTTGCTGGGCATTATCGTATTGCTTGTGATTGCCGTGCTATTTTCGTCGAACCGCCGCTGGATACGCCTACGCGTCGTCATCCCCGCTTTTTTGATGCAGGCCGGATTTGCCTTGCTCGTGCTGGCAACCCCTTGGGGCCGCACCGTCATTCAGACGATGTCGAACGGGGTCACCAACTTGCTGGGCTATGCCAAGGCAGGAACCGATTTTATCTTTGGCCCGCTCGCATCTCCTGCCATTGGCGCGAATAGCTTTGCGATCGCAGCCCTTCCGGTGATCATCTTTTTCGCCTCGCTGATTTCTATTCTTTATTATCTGGGCATTATGCAATTGGTGATCAAATGGGTGGGTGGCGCGATCCAATATGTCACCGGCATCACCAAGGTCGAAAGTCTGGGCGCCGCTGCCAATATTTTTGTCGGTCAATCGGAAAGCCCGCTGGTCATCCGTCCCTATCTGGCCGGACTTACCCCGCCACAATTGTTTCTGGTGATGACTGTCGGCATGGCCGGCGTCGCCGGCACCATCCTCGGCGCTTATGCGAGCATGATCGGCAGCCAGTTGCTCCCCTATCTGCTCGCTGCCAGTTTCATGTCGGCGCCCGGCGGCATTTTGATGGCCAAGATTATCATGCCCGACGATCCCAAAGATCTGGGCGCCGAACCGGTCATCATGCCCGACGCCAGCCATGACGAGGAGAAGCCCGCCAATGTTATCATGGCCGCCGCGCAAGGCGCGCAAACCGGCGTCAAGCTGGCGGTTGCGGTTGGCGCCATGGTACTTGCCTTTGTAGCCCTCGTCGCGCTCGCCAACGGGCTGCTCGGCGGTGTCGGCAATTGGTTCGGCTATCCCGACCTGTCGTTTCAGGCGATCATTGGCACCATCTTTCGTCCTGTTATGTGGCTGATGGGTGTGCCTTGGAATGAAAGCGGCGTTGTGGGTGGTTTGTTCGGGACCAAGGTCGTGCTCAACGAATTTGTCGCCTTTATCGATCTGGGCAAGGCGCAGGGCAATATGTCGGCGATTTCGGTCGCCATCGGAACCTTTGCTCTTTGCGGTTTCGCCAATTTCAGTTCGATCGCGATTCAGATGGCCGTAACCGGCGGCCTCGCCCCCAATCAGCGACCCATGATCGCCAAACTCGGACTTAAAGCCCTCCTCGCAGGCAGCCTGTCGAACCTAATGTCCGCAGCGCTCGCCGGACTCATGCTAGGGCTGCTCTAAAGCGTCATTATCGCAAAGGCGGCGCGGACTTCACTGACAAATGATTGAGGCTGTTCCCACGCCGCGAAATGACCGCCCTTGTCGAGCTCGTTCCAATAAACGATATTCTTGTATCGCGCTGCCGCCCAGCGCCGCGACAGCCGCATGATTTCCTGCGGAAACAGGCTGCACCCGGTGGGGACCGCGATCTCGCCAGCCGCAAAGGACCGAAAGCTGTGCCAATATAGCCGCGCAGACGAAGCCGCGCTGTTCGTCAGCCAATATAGGCTGACAGTGTCGAGCATGCTCTTGCGCGACAGCGCCTTTTCGGGGTGGCCGCCGACCGATTGCCCGCCAGGTTCGTGCCCGCAATCGGTCCAGCCATGACATTTTTCGACGATCCAGCACATTTGCCCCACCGGTGAATCGGCGAGGCCATAGCCGATCGTTTGTGGACGCGTGGCATGCTGGGTCGAATAACCACTGTCCTTGGTTTGATACCATTGAAACCGCGCCAGATAAGTCTTCTCTGCGTCGGTCAGGTCGCTCATTGTCGACGGATCCGGGGTGCCGACAATCATATTGACGTGAATGCCCGCACAATGATCCGCATGGTTGGCGCCGATCGCGCAGGTCACCGCGCTGCCCCAATCACCGCCTTGCGCAAAATATCGGTCATACCCCAAGCTGATCATCAGCGCATTCCACGCGGCGGCAATATGCTCGACGCTCCACTTTGCATGCTTCGGTTTGCTTGAAAAACCATAGCCAGGAAGCGACGGGATCACGAGATGGTAGTCAGCTGCCAAAGGCGCGATGACCTCCAGAAATTCAAGTACCGAACCGGGCCAGCCGTGCGTCAGCACCAGCGGCCGTGCATCGGGGTTGGTCGAGCGAATATGCAGAAAGTGAATGTCGAGCCCGTCGACCTCGGCGAGGAAATTGGGGTGGCTGTTCAACCGCGCCTCGACATCGCGCCAATCATAATCGTCGCGCCAGCTGGCGGCAAGATCCTGTGCATAGGCGAGCGGCACGCCCTGATCCCAGTCGTCGACGGTTTCCTTTTCGGGCCAGCGCGTCTGGCCCAGCCGCATCTTCAAATCGTCGAGCGCCGCCTGCGGCACATTGATGGTAAAGGGGCGGGGTGGGGTAACTTGCATTGCTTGACCCTTTTCAGGCGATCATTTCCCGGCGCAAATTTTAGGGCTTGAAGTTGACGTTACGTCAAGCGCTACAAGACCGTCATGACCGATTCGCTTGATATATCCACTGTCGCACGCCTGACCGGTTTGTCCAGCAGAGCACTTCGCTTTTACGAGGCGCGCGGTCTCGTCAATCCGTTGCGCAGCGCCTCGGGTCGCCGCTATTATGGTCCAGCAGAGTTGGAGCGCGTCCACCAGATTGTGACCCTCAAGCGCGCAGGGTTAAGTCTTGCGCAGATCGATACGCTGTCGCGTCGCCAATCTATCGACATTTTCAGCCTTATCGAGGCGCAGCTTGAATCGAATGCCGCAGCCGCAGCCGCACTGGACCAAGCCCGGGCGCTGCTGCTGTCGGTCAAGTCCCGCATCGAACGCAGCGAGCCAATCGATGTCGCGACCTTCTGCTCGCTGGTCCGTCACGGAGAACAGACAATGTCAACCGAAACACAAGCATGGAAAGCTATATCTGATCAGTATCTTACCGAAGAGGCCAAGGCTGATTTCGCCGCATCGATGCCGACTCTGGGAACAGAATTTGATCGACAGGATTATGCCGGAAAATGGAAAAATCTTGGTGATCGCATCAAAGCCGCCATGCCGCTCGATCCCGCAAGCGAAGCTGCACTGGCCTTTGCCCGCGAATGGTATGGGCTCCTTGCTCCCTTTACGGCAGTGGCGACCCCTGAAATGTGGAAAGGGGCACAGCGAATGTACGAGAATATGGAGGATTGGCAGGGGAAATCAGCCGCCGATCCGGGCTTTGACAAGGCGATTTGGGATTTTATTGGCAAAGCCACGCAAATGGCGCGTGACGCTGGCCATGATATTGGGCCGATACCACCCTCGATGTCATCATTGGGCGACGACTGATTGCGTGAACCGGCCCGGTGCTCGGGACTGTCGCGAAAAGCCTACTTGCCCTGACCGGTTAGCCGGTCAGGGTCGGGCGGGCGCTTTGCATCCGCGCTGCAACCCGACGCCTTTCAAAAAGCCGCGCCTTACTGTCCCGGCATAAACTGCCATCGCATAGCGCCGCCGCTCGGCATTGGCGCCGGTAATCTCACCAATCAGTCCTTTGAAGGGTATTAACGAACCCGCGACCGACCCGGCGACGCGCCCTGCAGTTTCTTCTCGCTTTTTCGCGCGACTTTTGTCGACCTGTTCATTAACATCGGGGCCGAGGACATCATTGAGTTCGCGTATTTCTTGCTGGATCGCGGCGCACTTGCGCAGCCCGCTCAGTGAATAGGCATTGTCCTGAATCGCCAATAATTTGGCCGGAACTTCCTTGCCGTCAAAAGGCTCTGTAACTGAATCGCCGACATCCTTGACCGTTGACTCCTCTTCCGGGGCGCCCTTTTGCGCAAATGCCGCGGGCACCATGAACAGTGCGGCGGCGGACAGGGCGATCAGGGCTTTGTCTATTTTCATAGCGCTATTTATCGCATCAAAAGGCGAACAGCGCAATCAGCCGCCTCGCTGGGCTCAACGCGTCGGAACCGGCTCTTGCCCTGTCCAATCATAAAAGCCGCGTCCGGCCTTTTTGCCGACCCAACCCGCCTCGACATATTGCACGAGTAAAGGAGCAGGACGGAATTTGGGGTCGCCCGTTCCAGCCTGAAGCACGCGTATGATTTCAAGGCATGTATCGAGCCCGATGAAGTCGGCCAGCGTGATCGGCCCCATCGGATGGTTGAGTCCGAGGCGGCACCCTGCGTCGATATCCTGCATCGTCGCGACGCCTTCACCCAGAGCGAAGATCGCTTCGTTGATCATCGGCATCAACACGCGATTGACGATGAAGCCCGGCGCGTCATTAGCGTGAACAATCTGTTTGCCCAGCCCCGACCCGAACGCCTCAACGCTGGCCAGCGTCGCATCACTAGTCGCAAGCCCGCGGATCAGCTCGATCAGCCCCATCACCGGCACCGGGTTAAAGAAATGCACCCCGATGAAGCGTGTCGGATCGGGCGCCGCCTGCGCCAGCCGGGTGATCGGAATCGAACTGGTGTTGCTGGCCAGAATCGCAGTGGCGGACAGATGCTCGCCGACGCTGGCAAAGATGCTGCGCTTGATTTCCTCACGCTCGGTCGCGGCCTCGATGACAATGGCGCAGGGCGCAAACTCGCTATGGTCGGCAACGGGGGTAATCCGGGCCAGCAGAGCCTCGGCGTCAGCCTGCGTCATCTTTTCCTTGGAGACGAGGCGCGTCAGGGCTTTGGCGATAGCTGTTTTGCCCGCTTCGGCACGTGCCAGATCAATATCGGACAGCCGAACATCATGGCCCGCGGCTGCCGAAACCTGTGCAATGCCCGCGCCCATCTGGCCCGCGCCAATTACGCCTATAATCATCATCTGTCCTTTTCTTGCGGTTCGGCACAGGCCCACGCCTGCATAGGGTGGAAGTTGGCGGGTGCCTTCGCGGCGTCAGTCGGAAAAAGACGCTGCCGCGTCAAGGGGCAGAGCGAAATGCCGTCGCATCAGCCAACACCAGCGCAAAGGCGGGATCAACATCATCCCAGCACGCCACCGGCGTCCAGCCGCCCGCGCGTAGCAACAGACTTGCTCCGCGCACGTCATATTTATGGCTATTCTCGCTATGGATCGTTTCACCTGCCGCCATCATATAGTCGCAGCCATCAACGGTGAAACGCATCGCTCGATTGGCGACGAGGTGCATTTCAATCCGCGCATGGACATCATCCCACACCGCGCGATGGGAAAAATCAGCGACCGGTATATCACCGCTGAGTTCGGCGTTGATCCTGTCGAGCAGATTGAGGTTGAACGCGGCGGTGACCCCGGCGGGATCATCATAGGCTTGCTCGAGCGTTTCGACATCTTTGATGCGGTCGATGCCAATCAACAATTGCGAACCTGCACCCAGCGCCTCGCGCCAATTGCGCAAAAGGTCGACCGCAGTGCGTGCGACCATATTGCCGATGGTGCTGCCTGGAAAGAACCCCAGCTTGGGCATGTCGGAAATTTCCTTGGGCATTTCCACCCGCCCGGTGAAATCGGCCTCTACCGGATAGATTGGCAGGCCGTGAAATTCACCAGCGAGCGCCGCCGCGCTCTCGCGCAGAAACTCCCCCGAAATATCAACCGGCACATATGCGGCGGGTGCAATAGCGTGCAGCAACAACGGCGTTTTGGCCGAACTGCCCGAGCCCAGCTCGACAACCGCACGATCTGGCCCGATGGCGGAAGCCAGATCTGCGCTATGGCGCGTCAACAGATCGGTTTCGCTGCGTGTTGGATAATATTCGGGCAGTGTCGTAATATCTTCGAACAGCGCCGATCCAGTTGCATCATAAAACCAGCGCGCCGGAATTGCCTTGGGTGACTGGCTGAGCCCAGCGTGGACATCGGCGCGAAATGCGATATCCACGCCATTGGAATCAGCATCGACTTGCCGGAGAGTGCGGATCACCGCCATATCAAATGTCTTTCGCTAAGCGCACGCCTGTGAACTGCCAGCGCTGGTGGGGATAAAAGAAATTGCGATAGGTTGCGCGTACATGGCCGCGTGGGGTCGCGCAGCTGCCACCGCGCAGGACCGACTGACCGCTCATAAACTTGCCATTATATTCGCCGACCGCCCCGGGCGCAGGTCGAAAGCCGGGGTAAGGGCGATAGGCGCTGCCGGTCCATTCCCACACGCCGCCAAACAGATGATGCAGGCCGGAATCCTTGTCCGTGACGGGTTCAGGTTGCACCGGCCCCGCCGCATCAAGCTGTTGCCCTGCGTGCGCGTCAAAGGTCGACGCTGCGACCTCCCACTCAGCTTCGGTCGGCAGACGCGCGCCGGCCCAGCTGGCAAAGGCATCGGCCTCGAAAAAGCTGATATGGGTCACGGGCGCGGCGGGGTCGATATCCTGCCAGCCAGCCAGCGTAAAATATTGCCCTTCACGCCAATAGCCAGGCGCCGCGATGCTCTCGGCCTGAACCCAGGCCCAGCCGTCACTCAGCCATAAGGTCGGCGTGCGATAACCGCCATCGGCGATAAACTCTTGCCATTCACCGTTCGTGATTGTGCGGCTGGCGAGTGCGTGCGGGCTGAGTATCGCAGAATGGCGCGGCCCCTCGCAATCAAAGGCAAAGCCCACGCCGTCATGGCCGATGTCGGCAACACCCGAAGGGCCGTTTATCCATCCCAACTCGCTTTCCACAGCGGGGGACGTGCCAGCAGATGGCCACACCGCAGGGCCGAGCGGGTTCTGCGCAAACAAATGCTTCACATCGGTGAGCAGCAATTCCTGATGCTGTTGTTCATGGTGAATGCCAAGCTCGACCAAGGCCAATGCAGCGGGTGACAGATTGTCCCAATGATCGGCCAGCGCCGCATCAACATGCGCCCGCCATGCGCGCACTGCATCGAGCGATGGACGGGTGAGCAATCCACGCTGCGCGCGCGCGTGCCGGGCGCCTTCAGCCTCATAATAGCTATTGAACAAATAGGGGTATCGATCATTGAACAGCACATAGCCCGGCACATGGTCGCGCAGGACAAAGGTTTCAAAGAACCAGCATGTATGCGCCAGATGCCATTTTGCAGGCGAGGCGTCGGGCATTGACTGAGCGCAGGCATCGGCATCGGATAGCGGCGCTGCCAGATCGAGCGTCAACTGGCGGGTCTTGGCCAGGCGCAAAGCCAGTTTCGTACCGGCAGACGATGCCTCGGGCGCAACGATGGATTGGGTCAGACTCGCCATGCTATGGATAATCCCCCGTCATCATACTGGTTCCGCAACGCCGACTCCATCGGTTACCGGTTCAATGCGCCGTGACGCCGGAAACTAGAACGAAGGAAGAACGAATACAAGCGATGGCAGACTCGGTCAGCGCGTTGCCCCCGGCTGCCACAAAATATCGCCTCCGGCCTCTAGGTTGAGAATGCGCGTCAGCACGAACAAATGATCCGACAAACGATTGAGATAGGCCAGCGCGAGCGGGTTGAGGGATCTTTCGACCCCCGCCATCACGGCCGCGCGTTCGGCGCGGCGCACAATCGCACGGGCAATATGAAGTCGTGCTGCCGCCTCCACACCGCCCGGCAAAATAAAGCTGGCAAGCGGGGATAAGCCGTCGTTCATCGAGTCGATTTCGGCCTCGAGCCTCTCGATCTGACTCTGCACAATGCGCAGCGCCATTTCGGCAGGCGCAAAGCCGATGGTGGGGTCAGCGGGAGTTGCAATGTCGGCGCCCAGATCGAAGAGCTCATTTTGAATTCGCGATAGCATCGCCGCCGCTGGACTATCAGACTCCAGCGCCGCCCCCGCCGCGCCAATCGCCGAATTGGCTTCGTCGACGTCGCCAATCGCCGCCATCAACGGAGCCGATTTGGCAATACGCGATCCATCGACCAGTCCGGTCGTGCCCGTATCACCAGTGCGGGTATAGATTTTGTTGAGTTTGACCATCCGCCGGGCGCGCGCCGCGCGAGAGCTAACGACCGCCGGCGAAGACGCCGATGAGCACGAGAAGGATGATCGTTATCGCCTGCCATTTCACACGCGCCATCATCATCTTGTTCTGCATCAGCTGATTTTCCTGCAACGTCCCGTCCATCGCGGCGCGATGACCCTGCGAAAAATGAAAAAGCCCGCGCGCAAGCGACACGAGGACGAAAATAGCAGCAACAACGACTGCCAAAAGAAGCAAAATCTGCATCTTCCCAACTTAGGGCATTTTGAACGAAAATCCAGAGGGAAGGCGCTGCGTCCGCAAATTTTCAGCCAATGCGCAGCCATCGGCGCCCGCGACGCGCAGCGAAGTAAGCGACGCCGCCGCATCGCGCTTGGCAAGCCTTTGCCCGCGGGCGTCGCACACCAGTGCATGATGCTGGTAGCTGGGTGTCGGCAAGCCTAGCAATGCCTGAAGTAGCCTATGGACGTCGGTCGAAGCGATCAGGTCGGCACCGCGCACGACATGCGTTATTTGCATCGCGGCATCGTCGAGCGTGCTGGCGAGATGATAGCTGGCCGGGGCATCCTTGCGCGCCAGAACGACATCGCCATGCGCGCGCGGATCAGCAAGTCGGCGGCCCTGTCCTAGCTCATCCCAGTATAAATCCCCGCCAAGCGCCGCAGCTCGCTCCATATCGAGCCGCCAGCAATGCGGCTCATCGGCAAGACGGCGATCGCGAATATCTGCATTCATATTACAACAAGTACCCGGGTAGATTGCGCCTGAGGGACCATGCGGTGCGGCCAAGCTGGCGGCAATATCGGCACGCGTGCAAAAGCAGGGATAAATAAGCCCACGCTCGCGAAGCAGGTCGAGTGCAGCGGCATAGTCCCCGAGCCGCTCCGATTGGCGGACGGCGGGGCGCTGCCAGTCGAGGCCGAGCCAGTCGATGTCCGCAAAGGCCGCGTTCTCATATTCGGCCCGCGACCGGCTGCCATCGATATCATCGATACGGAGGAGAAGCTGACCGTTCGCATCGCGCGCCGCAGCATGGGCCAACACAGCGCTATAGGCGTGACCAAGGTGCAACAATCCCGTGGGACTGGGGGCAAAACGGGTCAGCATAGGGTCTGCATGACCGCATTAGCCAATCCATATTCAGGGGGTATGTCCATCTAAATACACCATATATTGAAATTCTGGCACAAGCCTCTTGACGTCAGATTCTGGTCGGGCATGTAATAGCATTGTCAACATCGCACCCTGGGGAGTGGCGAGCCCGGGGCGCACCTGAGACCATTGGGGGGCAACGCCAGACTTTTATGTTTCATCCCGATCTTGCCCGGCATCCCGACTCCTGCCCTGCATTGGTGCTCAATGCCGACTATACCCCGCTCAGCTATTATCCGCTCAGCCTGTGGCCTTGGCAAACAGCGGTCAAGGCGGTTTTCCTTGATCGCGTGACCATTATCGAAAATTATGAGCGCGAAATCCATTCGCCGACGCGCACCATGCCGATCCCCAGCGTCATCGCACTGCGCCAATATGTCAAACCGTCGCAACATCCCGCCTTCACGCGGTTCAACCTGTTTTTGCGTGATAAGTTCGTCTGCCAATATTGCGGGTCGGGCAAGGATCTGACCTTTGACCATGTCGTCCCGCGACGATTGGGCGGGCGGACAAGCTGGGAAAATGTTTCCACTGCGTGCGCGCCATGCAATCTCAAAAAGGGGGGGCGGACGCCCAAGCAGGCGCATATGCCGCTTTATCGCCAGCCGTGGCGCCCGACGACGTGGCAGCTACAGGACCATGGCCGCGCCTTTCCGCCCGGACACTTGCACGAAAGCTGGATTGACTGGCTGTACTGGGATGTCGAGCTGGAAGCTTAGGCTTGCCTAGACTGATGTGCGTTGCCGATGACCGCCCGCGCGTTGCGGTAACAGCGCAATCAACACGATAATCACCACAGCGAGCACCAGCGTCGCCACCGGACGGCTAAGGTTGAGGCCTCCGCTGGCAAGAGGCTTGTCGAGAAAATCCCCTACCGTCGCACCCAGCGGGCGGGTGAGAATGAAGGCTGCCCAGAACAGCACAACATGGCTGGTACTGGTCCACCGATACAGCGCCCATGTCACCGCCAATGCCCCCGCAAAAATCCCCGCCGCAGCCAGATAGCCCATTCCGGGCAGATCCGCCGTCCAATCGCCCAGCGCAGTGCCGAGCGTTTGGGAAAAGGTGATCGTCGCCCAATAGAAAATCTCTGCCTTTGGCGTGGAGACACTGTCGACCGACACCGTGCCCAGCACCCATTTCCACAGCGCCAGACTGGCCATCACCATCGCGAACAATAGCAAGGAACCCCCCGGATAGCCGATCCCGATTGATCGTGTGGCAAAATCGGCCATTGTTGTACCCGCGGTGGTCGAGGCAATGATCGTCGCCCAGTAAAGCCAGGGATTGAATCTTTGCGCCGTTATCTGCCACGCCACCAATATAACCAGCGCCGCTAAAAAAATGGCGGTGCCAACCAGATAGCCCAGATTCATTGTCATACTGACGCTGTCGCCTCCGGTTTCACCTAGCGTGGTGGCCAATATCTTTATGATCCAGAAACCAAGCGTGACGGCGGGGACTTTGCTGACGGTGGCCGATAGAGTCTGGTTCAAAATATTATCTCCGACAAAGCGTCAGCCAGCATAGCTAACCCCATGGCTCTATAACGATGCCGCATGACCCAATCCGCATAGCTATGCGCCAATCCCCCGCTTGACCACGCTTGTGTTGCCGTGCAGCATATTAGGATGGGCCCACCTATTCAAATCTCGCAAAATCCCGACATCCGCTATCTGGGGCGCATCCTTGGCGATGTCATCCGTGCTTACGGCGGCGAGAAATTATTCCGCCAGACCGAATATATTCGCTCGGCGAGCGTTGACCGTCATCGTGGCGTGGTCGGGGCCGGAGCGATTGATCCTGGTCTCGACGCGCTGAGCCTCGACGACACCATTGCGTTTGTCCGTGGTTTCATGCTGTTTTCGATGCTCGCCAATCTGGCCGAGGACCGGCAAGGCGTCGCGGCAGAACCAGAAGCGACCATCGCCGCCGCTATCGCCAAGCTGAAATCCAATGGCATCGACGCCGATGCAGTCGCCCAATTGCTCGATGCGGCACTCATCGTTCCTGTCTTGACCGCGCACCCGACCGAGGTGCGGCGCAAATCGATGCTCGACCATAAGGCGCGCATCGCCGAACTGATGGAACTGCGCGACGCCGGTGCTGATGAAACCCCCGAAGGTGACATCATCGAAGACGCAATCCGACGGCAGATTGTGCTGTTGTGGCAAACACGACCTTTGCGCACAGAAAAGCTGTTTGTCGCCGACGAGATCGATAATGCACTGACCTATTTGCGCGACATATTCCTGCCCGTCCTACCCAAATTATTTGCGCGTTGGGAAGCCGAGCTGGGACAACGCCCCGCCTCCTTCTTGCGGATCGGCAGCTGGATCGGCGGCGATCGCGATGGCAATCCCTTCGTCACCGCCGATACAATGAGCTTTGCGACCGGCCGCAACGCCGCTGCGGTGCTCGAACATTATTGCGACGCCGTTCACAAACTGGGCGCGGAGCTGTCGGTTTCCTCCGACCTTGCCCCAGTGACCGACGCCGTTCAGGCGCTAGCCGATGCCAGCGGCGACGATGCGCCGAGCCGTAGCGACGAACCTTATCGCCGCGCCTTGTCAGGCCTCTATGCCCGGCTCGCCGCTACTTATGCGCGGATAACCGGCCACGCCCCTCCGCGCGCGTCCAAGCTTCCTGGCGCCGCCTATCAAACTCCCGGAGAGTTCCGCCGCGACCTGGTGACATTGGCGAGCGGTTTGTCGGCGAGCGGCGAAGGCCAGCTGGGCGGCATTGGCGCGCTCGGACGTCTAATCCGCACCGTCGAACTGTTCGGCTTTCATCTTGCGACCCTCGACATGCGGCAAAATAGCGCGGTGCACGAACGGGTACTCGCCGAATTGCTGAAGGTTGCGGGCGTGTGTCCCGACTATCTCGCGCTCGACGAAGACGCGCGCATCGCGCTGCTCACCGCCGAACTTGCCCACGACCGTCCGCTTGCGGCGGCCTGGCATCAATGGAGCGAAGAAACAGCGGGCGAGCTCGCCATCATCCATGCCGCTGCGGATATCCGCGCGCGGCTTGGTTCCAAGGCGATTTGCCAGTGGATCATCAGCATGGCGCAAAGCGTGTCCGACTTGCTGGAGGTGCATGTGCTGGCACGCGAAGGCGGGTTGTGGCGCAGCGATGAAACCGGCGAAGCAAATAATTTGATGGTGGTGCCATTGTTTGAAACCATCGCCGATCTGGACAAGGCGCCCGCCATCATGGCGCGTTATTTCGCCATGCCAGAAATTGCTCCCCAAATTGCGGCGCGCGGGCATCAGGAAGTGATGATCGGCTATTCGGATTCGAACAAGGATGGCGGGTATCTGACCTCGACTTGGGGATTGCACCAAAGCTCGGCGGCATTGACCCCGGTTTTCGACGCTGCGGATTGTGCAATGCAATTGTTCCACGGGCGCGGCGGCGCAGTCGGACGCGGCGGCGGCAGCGCCTTTGAGGCGATCCGTGCACAACCCGCCGGGACCGTTCAGGGACGCATCCGCATCACCGAACAGGGGGAAGTTATCGCTGCCAAATATGGCACGCAGGCCAGCGCCGCGACCAATTTGGAAGCGATGGTATCGGCCAGCCTGCTCGCGAGTCTAGAGCCAGAAACATTGGGCGACAAAGACGCCGCGCGCTTTACAGCGGCGATGAATCAAGTGTCTGACAGCGCATTCGCGGCCTATCGCGGGCTTGTCTATGACACGCCGGGGTTCAAGGATTTCTTTCGTGCAATGACCCCAATCGCCGAAATAGCGACACTGAAAATTGGGTCGCGCCCGTCGAGCAGGACGAAAAGCGGCGCGATAGAAGATTTGCGCGCCATCCCTTGGGTGTTCAGCTGGTCACAGGCACGTGTTATGCTGCCCGGCTGGTACGGCACCGGCGAAGGCTTCGCCGCCTTCAAGGATCAGGCGATGCTGCGCGATATGGCTCAAAGCTGGCCTTTTTTCCACGCGCTGCTGGGCAATATGGAAATGGTGCTGGCGAAGTCTGACATGGGAATCGCTGCACGTTATGCCGCTCTGGCGAAAGGTGTCGAGGGCCATGGCACCATCTTTGATCGCATCACCGATGGCTGGAAGCGCGCCCATGACGGGTTGCTGGAGATTACCGGTCAAAGTCGATTGTTGGAAAAAAATCCCGCGCTCGAGGCGTCAATTCGCTTGCGGTTGCCTTATGTCGAGCCGCTCAATCTGCTCCAGATCGAACTGATGAAGCGGCATCGCGCTGGGGAAACCGACCCGCGCATCGCTGAAGGAATCCAGCTGACCATCAACGCGATCGCAACCGCATTGCGCAACAGCGGCTAGCGGTTCTCCAAGCTAGGTCGAAATGATCAGAACTTCCCCCTTGGCCGCCTTGCCATCGGGGGTGAACTTGATTGTGAAATGATCGCCATCCTTGTCGACGCCAGTCAGCACATCGCCTGACCGTGTCACTTTCATATCTTTCTTGGCAAATTCGGCGGCCATCCAGTCAGCAGCGGTTGGCGCCGTCGTGGGCGAAGTAAAGCCAAAGCGCACGGTCGCCTTGCTCTTATCTTCCTTACTACTGGCGTCGACATTGACGCTGGTGACATGGCTGCCCGGATAGAGTTTGACGCCATTTATATCAAAATCGCTGTCGATATTGACCTTGGCAAAGTCGGGCAGATCGAAGTTGATGTTTACCCCATCACCGTTGAGTGTGAATTTTCCGCCATTCTTGCCAGAGGTGATCCGAACCTTACCGCCATCATCGTCCTTGGCGTTGATTACGACTTCGGTCGCGTCTTTCTTCTTGGTGTCGCTGTCATGCTGCCCGCAAGCGGCCAGTAGCATCAGTGGAAGGATCAGGACCGAACGGTACATAGCGAATCTCCTTGGTGACCTATTGAGATAATACACCAAGGAGATCAGGAGTCAATCATCGAGGGGTAGCGCACCGGTCCGCTGACCTGTCAGGTGGAGGAAATCAAGCGTCGATGCTGGTCCGCACATCGGCATGGGCCAACCCGCCATCGACGGTCAGCGTTTCTCCAACCACATAATCGCCTGCCTTTGACGCGAGGAAGATTGCCGCGCCCGCCATATCTTCGGGCACGCCGATCCGCTTGGTCGGAATGGAGTGCGCGACAGCATCGCCATGGTCACGCGCGGCCTTGTTCATTTCCGACTGGAAGGCACCGGGCGCAATGGCGGTGACGATGATATTGTCGCTGACAAGCCGCGCGGCGAGGCGCTTGGTGAGCCACAGGATCGCCGCCTTTGACGCATGATAACTATATGTTTCCCAAGGATTGAGCCGCATCCCGTCGATCGACCCAATGTTGATGACTTTGGCCGGACGGTCGCCGGCACCCCCCGCCTTGAGAAGACCATGCAACGCTTGTGTAAGAAAGAAGGGCGATTTGACGTTGAGGTCCATCACCTTGTCCCACCCCGCTTCTGAAAAACCTTCAAAAGGTTCGCCCCAGGCCGCGCCGGCATTGTTGACGAGGATGTCGAGCTTGTCTTCGCGCTTACCAATTTCTGCAGCAAGCGCGCGGCAGCCATCAACGGTCGATAGGTCATAGGGCAGGCCGATGACCTTCCCCGGATAGCGGCTGTCGAAATCGGCAACCGCTGCATTCACCTGAGCTTCCTTGCGCGCCGAAATATAGACGCGCGCGCAACCTGCGGCGAGGTAACCCTCGACGATCATCGCGCCGATGCCGCGCGACCCACCGGTGACAAGCGCAACGCGGCCGTCGAGAGAGAAAAGGTCGGTCAACTTCATGGTTTCAATCCTTTGGTCTGGCTCTAATAGCCATTCATGCGGGCAACCGCATCGATGTGGAAGTGGGCATCGCCCATATATTCGGCGAGCGCGCGATCGCGTTTCATGTAAAGGCCGATGTCATATTCGTCAGTCATGCCGATGCCGCCGTGCATCTGGACCCCTTCGCGTACCGCCAGATTGGCGACGCGGCTGGCCTTGGCTTTCGCAACCGAGACCATCAGCTTGGCGCCGTCATTGCCTTCATCCAGTAATTGCTGCGCCTTCATCACTGTTGCGCGCGCGACCTCGAGTTCACCATAAAGATGCGCAGCGCGATGTTGCAGCGCCTGAAATTCGCCGATCAGCTTGCCGAATTGTTTGCGTTCCTTGAGGTAAGTGACAGTCATGTCCATCGCGCCCTGCCCCACCCCGACTAGCTCCGCCGATGCACCTGTGCGGGTGGCAGCGAGCAACGTGTCGAGCAGGATTTGCCCCTCGTCCAGTTCGCCAATTACGGCATCGGCATCGACCTCAACCCCGTCGAGGGTTACTATGCTAGCGAGGCTGGAATCGACAAGGCGGCGGGGGTCGGCGGTCAGGCCCTTGGCATCGTGGGGCACCGCGAACAAAGTCAGCCCGCCCTCGGTCTTGGCCGCAACGATGCTCATGTCGGCCACATGGCCGTGCAGCACGAAGCATTTTTTCCCGTCGAGACGAAAGCCGTTGCCGCTACGCGTCGCTGTCGTCGCGATGCGGTCTGGGCGATGCTTGCTACTTTCATCGACAGCAAGCGCGATGATCGCCTTGCCTGCCGCTATGGCCGGCAGCCAGCGGTCGGCCTGCGTTCCGCCGGCCTTCGTCAGCGCGGCAACCGCGCCGACACTGGTCGACAAAAAGGGCGACGGGGTCAGGTTGCGACCAATCTCTTCGAGCACAATGCCCGCTTCGGCATGGCCCATTCCCAGCCCGCCATGCGCCTCTGGCACCAACATCCCGGGCAGACCCATCTCGCCAAATTCGGCCCAAAGATCGCGCGAAAAGCCCGTGGCATCGGCGCTATCACGCAGCTGACGCAGATGTTTAACCGGCGCCTTGTCGGTCATAAAGGGGGCAACGCTGTCCTTGAGCATTACCTGATCGTCATTGTGATAAAGCGGCATATCAGGCTCCTGGAAGGTCGAGGATGCGTTTGGCGATGACGTTGAGCATGACTTCGCTCGTCCCGCCTTCGATAGAATTGGCTTTGGTGCGCAACCAGCCGCGCGCACGGGCGCCGCCCTTGCTGTCCTCACTATCCCATTCGAGCGCATCGCTTCCGCCGCCCGCCATCACCAATTCATGACGACGTTTGTTCAGTTCGGTGCCAACATATTTCATCATGTTCGAACTGGCAGGATGCGCGCGTCCGGTTTTCCACATATCCATGAACCGCTCGCCCATCGCGCGATAGGCAAAGACATCGACGTCGAATTGCGCCATTTCAGCGCGCAGGATCGGATCATCCAGCTCGCCCGCCTCATTGCGTCCGATCGCCTTGGCAAGGGCGCTGCCGATGCTGATCATGTCGCCCCCCGCGCCGCCGCCTGAAATCATCTCGCGCTCGTGGCCGAGTAGATATTTGGCAACGTCCCAGCCGCGATTTACTTCGCCGACAAATTGATCCTTGGGCACCTTCACATCATCAAAGAAGGTTTCGCAAAATGGGCTGTTGCCGCTGATCAGCAAAATCGGCTTGGTCGTCACTCCGGGGCTTTCCATGTCGAACAACATGAAAGTGATGCCCTGATATTTGTTCGTCTTGTCGGTTCGAACAAGGCAGAAAATCCAGTCAGCCTGGTCGGCATAGCTGGTCCAGATTTTCGATCCGTTGACCACCCAATGGTCGCCTTCATCGGCGCCGAAAGTCTGCAGGCTGACAAGGTCGCTTCCCGACCCGGGCTCGCTATAGCCTTGGCACCAGCGAATTTCGCCGCGCGCGATCTGCCCCAGATAATGGACTTTTTGTTCTTCGGTGCCGAATTTCAAAAGCGCGGGGCCGAGCATCCAGATGCCAAAGCTGTTGAGCGGCGAGCGCGCCTTGATTCGCGCCATCTCCTGCTTGAGAACCTTAGCCTGTTCCGCCGACAGTCCGGCGCCGCCATAGGCCTTGGGCCAATCGGGGACGGTATAGCCTTTGGCGACGCACGCCTCGAGCCATTGTTTCTGGGCGTCATTTTTGAATACCCAATGGCGTCCGCCCCAGCAGACATCGTCTTCGTCACGGATCGGTTCGCGCATTTCGGCGGGGCAATTTGCCTCTAGCCAAGCACGGGTTTCGGCGCGGAACGCGTCCAGATCGCTCATAATTCGGCTCCTCTTTTGTGATGCGAACCTAGGACCGTTGGGCAGGTTTACGCAAGCGTCAACTTGGAGCAATCGAGCTTCCGCTACGGCGCCGTAGCGTCAGATTGTGCGGCGTTGACGCGCTGTAACGTGCGCCTAAGCTGGGTGGCAAATCAAAACGGGAGTTGAGAATATGCGATTCGCAGGAAAGGTGGCCGTGGTCACCGGCGCGGCGTCAGGAATTGGAAAAGCGGCGGTGTTGAAACTGGCCAATGAAGGCGCACATGTCTTTGCGTCCGACATTGACGAAGCCGGCGGCCAGGCGCTCTGCGCACAATCCAATGGCACCATCGATTTTATCGCCTGCGACGTGTGCAAGCCCGAACAGATTGAGGCGTTGATGGACGCTGTTGCAGAGCAGGCCGGTGGCATCGACATCGTGTTCAACAATGCCGGCGCCGGCGGCGACCGTGCGCCAATTGACGAGATCAGCCCCGAAGGCTGGGACGCGACCATGAACCTGCTTTTGCGTTCGGTCGCTATGGGCATCCGCTATGCCGCGCCGCATATGAAGGGACGCAAAGGCGCGTCGATCATCAACACAGCAAGCGTTGCTGCGCTGGGGGCTGGATATGCGCCGACCGCCTATGCCGTCGCCAAGGCTGGCGTGCTGCAATTGTCGAAGATTGCCGCGACCGATTTGGCCCAATATGGCATTCGCGTGAACGCTATATGCCCCGGCTTTATCAACACCAATATCTTCACATCGTCGCTGGAGGTTCCCGAAGAAAGCAAAGGCGCTGCCAAGGCCATCATTGCCGGGATGAGCGAAGCTGCACAGCCCGTCGCGCGCGGCGGCCAGCCTGATGATATTGCCAACGCCGTTGCCTTCCTCGCCAGCGAAGATTCGGGCTTTATGACCGGGACGCATTTGCTCGTCGATGGCGGCCTTACCATCGGCGAACGCCATGCCTGGGACCCCGAAACGCCCGGCCTGTTTGATTCCCTTCTTGCAATGGAGGATGCCGCGAAGGCCGGAGCGCCCGCGTGAACAGTCGCGCCAAGACTGCGGCGCCCCCCAAACATTTGCCTGTCTGGCTCAAAATGGCGCATGGCATGGGCAGCATCGCCTATGGCGTAAAAGACAATGGTTTTTCGACCTTTTTGCTGCTGTTTTACAATCAGGTGGTAGGGCTCGATGCCGGTATCGTCGGCACCGCGATCATGGTCGCGCTGATTGCCGATGCCTTTGTCGACCCCGTAATCGGCGAATTGTCTGATCGCACGCGCAGCCGCTGGGGCCGCCGCCTGCCTTGGCTTTATACCGCGCCCATTCCATTGGCTATTATGTGGATGCTGTTGTGGAATCCGCCCGTAATGACCGATTCAATGACCGTTGTCTGGTTGATCGGATTCGCGATCATCGTACGCGCTCTGGTTTCGATGTGCGAAGTGCCATCGGTCGCGCTGGTGCCCGAACTGACCCCCGATTATGACGAGCGCACCATCGTGATGCGCTATCGCTATTTGTTCGGCTGGGGTGGCGGACTATTCATAATGCTGCTCGCCTATGGCGTGTTCTTTGGTGGCGAAAAGGGATTAACCGACCCGGCCGGATATTTCGGCTATGCTCTCACCGGCGCGCTGCTCATGGCGGGAGCAGTGTTGTTGTCGGCCGCCGGCCAGCATCGCCGTATTGCCCGGCCCAGCATCGCGCGCGTCGAAACCTCGACCGGATTGCGCGCGATCCTGCACGAAATGAAGCGCACCCTGTCAAACCGCGCCTTTTTATGGCTCGTTGCAGCAGCACTGTTCGGTTACATCAATCAAGGCATCACCTTTGCGATGACCAACTATCTGCTCGGCTTTTTCTGGCAGCTCAACCAGATCGAACTCATCGGCTATGTTGTGATGTTATTTGGTACCATGATCGTCGCCTTCCTGCTCGTCGCCCCTTTGTCTGCCCGACTCGGCAAGCGTGACGCCGCCATCTTGTCGGGGTTTCTTTCGCTGGCCATCAATAGCGGAATCTATTTTGCCTATATCGCCGATGTTTTTCCGGGCCTGCCCGGAAAACCCAGCATCATTTGGATGTTCAGCCTGGTGTTTTTCGCCAATATTTTTGCCATCCTACTGATGATTTTATCGAGTTCGATGATGGCCGATGTGGTCGAAGCATCGCAAAGCGAGACCGGTCGCCGGTCAGAAGGTCTGTTCTTCGCCGGATATTTCTTCATGCAGAAACTGGCGACCGGCATCGGGATTTTCATTGCCGGACAAATTTTGTCTTGGGCAGCCTTTCCATCCGACGCCAAGCAAGGGCAGGTCAGCGCCTTGGTTCTCGACGATCTGGCGTGGGGGTATATGATCTCGATTCTTATCATCGGCATCATCGGACTGGCGATCATGCGCAAATTCCCGATTTCGCGCGACGATCATCAGGCGCGACTCGAACTGTTGGGCGACGCGGCCCGGCTCGACACCGACGCCACAGGCGCGCATCCCTAACGGAAAAGAAGGGTTGCGCACCGAAAGTCGCAATTTTCCTTCACGCAGGGGTTGGCAAGCGAGGGTGAATCGGTCCAAAGGTTTACGCGAACGTAAAGGGAAAGGAAGTTTCGATGGATTTCGACCTCACTGACCGGCAGGTCTATTGGCGCGACCGGGTGCGCGATTTCATCGAGCGCAAGGTCCGCCCAGCCATGCCGACATATAAAGCACAGGACGCCGCCGGCGAACGCTGGAAAGTCATCCAGATTGTCGAAGACCTCAAGGCCGAGGCCAAGGACGCCGGTATCTGGAATTTGTTCATGCCTCCGCGCAGTGCCGCGCACCACCATGTCGAAGAGACGTTCGAGTTTGAAGGCCCCGGCCTCACCAACCTTGAATATGCGCTCTGCGCCGAAGAAATGGGGCGCATTGGTTTTGCCAGCGAAGTGTTCAACTGCTCGGCACCCGACACCGGCAATATGGAAGTATTCCATCGCTATGGCACCGCCGCGCAAAAGGAGAAGTATCTCAAACCGCTGATGAACGGCGAAATCCGGTCGGCCTTTTTGATGACCGAGCCTGCCGTTGCTTCATCCGATGCGACGAACATCGAAACCCGCATTGAACGCGATGGCGATGATTATGTCATCAACGGCACCAAATGGTGGTCATCGGGGGCCGGTGACCCGCGCTGCAAAGTCGCGATCGTCATGGGCAAGACCGATTTTGCCGCTAAGCGCCACCAGCAACAATCGATGGTGCTGATGCCGCTCGACACGCCGGGCGTGAACATTCTGCGCCATCTGCCAGTCTTTGGCTATGACGATGCTCCGCACGGCCATATGGAAATCGAGCTGAAAGATGTTCGCGTAAACGCTGAAGAGGCGATGTTGCTGGGCGAAGGTCAGGGCTTTGCCATCGCGCAGGGCCGCCTAGGGCCGGGCCGCATCCATCACTGCATGCGCACCATCGGGGTTGCTGAAGAAGCACTGGCCAAAATGGCGAAGCGGCTGCAATCGCGTGTCGCATTTGGCAAGACCATCGCCGAGCACAGTATCTGGGAACAGCGGATCGCTCGCGCCCGCATCGATATCGAGATGACGCGTCTCTTGTGCCTCAAAGCTGCTGATATGATGGACAAGATCGGCAATAAATCAGCTGCAGCCGAAATTGCCATGATCAAGGTTCAGGCGCCGAATATGGCGCTCCAGATCATCGATGATGCGATTCAGGCGCATGGCGGCGGCGGCGTGTCCGAAGACTTCGGACTTGCCCAGGCTTATGCCCATCAGCGGACATTGCGGTTGGCCGACGGTCCCGACGAAGTTCATGCACGCGCCATCGCCCGCATCGAATTTGCCAAGCATTCGGCTGCCGCCGAGCCCAAGGGTATCTCGTCCGGCGATATCGGCGCCACACGCTAGGCTCCCCTCCCGCTTGCGGAAGGGGTTGGGGGAGGGCATGTACCTCCTCCAGCTTCGCCTGCCGATAAGCCCTCCCCTAGCCCCTTCCGCAAGCGGGAGGGGGACGACATGGAGACTGAAATGACCAAAGCCGCCCTGTTGATTGAGCCCGGCAAGCCGCTGCAGATCGAAGATGTGGTGATTGCCGACTGCGGTCCGCATGAGGTTCGCATCCGTACTGCCGCCTGCGGCCTGTGTCACTCAGACCTCCACTTTATCGACGGCGCCTATCCGCACCCCCTGCCCGCCATTCCCGGACATGAAGCGGCAGGGATTGTCGAAGCGGTCGGAAGCGAAGTTCGCATGGTCAAAGTCGGCGACGCGGTCGTCACCTGTCTGTCGGCCTTTTGTGGTCATTGCGAATTTTGCGTCAGCGGCCGCATGTCTTTGTGCATGGGCGGCGACACACGGCGCGCGGCGGGTGACGCTCCGCGGATCACCCGTCCCGACGGCAGCGTCGTCAACCAGATGCTAAACCTCAGCGCCTTTGCCGAAACCATGTTGATCCACGAACATGCCTGTGTGCGGATCGACCCCGACATGCCACTCGACCGCGCCGCAGTCATCGGCTGCGCCGTCACCACCGGTGCGGGAACCATCTTCAACGCCTGCAAAGTGACGCCAGGCGAAACAGTTGTCGTCGTTGGATGCGGCGGCGTCGGGCTGGCGACGATCAATGCAGCCAAAATTGCCGGTGCGGGGCGCATCATTGCCGCCGATCCGGTCCCCGAAAAGCGCGAGCTGGCACAAAAGCTAGGGGCAACCGATGTGGTGGATGCGCTGGCCGATGATGCCGCCAAACAGATTGTCGAGATGACCAAGGGCGGTGTCGATCATGCCATCGAAGCTGTCGGGCGTCCGGCCTCGGCGGCGCTTGCCGTCGCGTGTTTGCGGCGGGGCGGCACCGCGACAATTTTGGGTATGATGCCGCTCACCGAAAAGGTCGGCCTGTCGGCGATGGACCTGCTGTCGGGCAAGAAATTGCAAGGCGCAATTATGGGCGGCAACCGCTTCCCCGTTGATATTCCGCGCCTCGTCGACTTCTACCTGCGCGGCATGCTCGACCTCGATTCGATCGTCGCCGAGACCATCCCGCTCGAACAGATCAACGAAGGGTTCGAGAAGATGAAGAAAGGCGACGCCGCACGGTCGGTGATCGTATTTGATCGATGACCGAACAACTCGACGCGCAAAAGGCCTTTAGCGGAACAGTCGTCCCCGAAGGCGCAGACATCCTCGACGAGACCAAACTCGCTGCGTGGATGGAAGCGAATGTCGAGGGTTTCACCGGACCGCTTACCCAGAGCAAATTTGCCGGCGGACAATCGAACCCGACCTATAAAATCAGCTCACCGTCGGGAAATTATGTCCTGCGGCGCAAACCTTATGGCCCGCTTCTGCCTTCGGCCCATGCGGTCCACCGCGAATTTAAGGTGCAGGCAGGTTTGCATAAAATGGGTTTCCCTGTGGCACGGCAATATGGATTGTGCACCGATGACGATGTCGTCGGCAGCTGGTTTTATGTTATGGGCATGGTCGACGGCCACACCATCTGGGACGGTGCCATGCCGGATTCGACGCCCGAAAACCGCCGCGCCACCTACGAGGCGATGATCGACACGCTGGCCCAGTTGCACAAGGTTGACGTCGATGCAGCAGGCTTGTCCGATTATGGCAAACCCGGCAATTACTTCGGGCGGCAGGTTGATCGCTGGACAAAACAATATCGCCTCGCCGAAACCGAAACGATGGATGAGATGGAGCGTCTCATCGCCTTTCTGCCAACCAGCATACCCGAGCAAACGCGCACCAGCATTGTCCATGGCGACTATCGCATCGACAACATGATCTATGCCAAAGGTCGTCCTGAAGTGCTGGCTGTGCTAGATTGGGAACTGTCGACGCTGGGTGATCCGCTAGCCGATTTTACCTATGTCGCCATGGCTTGGGTAACCGAAAATGGCGGGCGGTCGGGCGTCATGGACCTCGATCGCAAAGCGCTTGGGATTCCGGAACTTGACGCAATGGTCGAGCGTTATTGTGCGGCGACCGGACGCGACGGCGTTCCTGACATGAACTGGTATTTCGCTTATAATTTTTTCCGCCTGGCGGGCATCATTCAGGGCATTAAAAAGCGCGTCATCGAAGGCACGGCGTCGTCACAGCACGCCAAGGACATGTCAACGCGCGTCCAGCCGCTGGCGGAAAAAGCATGGCAATTTGCACAGAAAGCAGGCGCATGAATTTATTCGATATGAGCGGCAAAGTCGCCGTTATCACCGGCTCGTCGCGCGGCATCGGGCAAGCGATTGCCGAAGAATATGCCGATCATGGCGCCAAGGTCGTCATCACTAGCCGCAATATCGGACCGTGCGAAGAGGTCGCAGCGGCAATCAACGCCAAGCATCCCGGCGCGGCTTTGGCCATTTCGTCGAGCCTGTCGTCCAAAGAGTCGCTGCAGGAAATGATCGACGCCGCGCGCGCCGCTTTTGGGGCGATTGACATCCTGGTCTGCAACGCCGCATCGAACCCCCATTATGGCCCGATGGAAACGATTACCGATGAGGCCTTACGCAAGACCCTCGACCATAATATTGTCGCCCAGCACTGGCTGATTTCGATGGTCGCCCCCGAAATGCGCGAACGGCAGTCTGGATCCATCATCCTTGTGTCGTCCATCGGAGGATTGCGCGGTTCGTCTATTCTGGGCGCTTATGCGATCACAAAGGCCGCCGATATTCAACTGGTCAAGAATCTGGCTCGCGAATTCGGTCCGTCCAATGTCCGCATCAATGCGATTGCGCCGGGCCTCGTCAAAACTGATTTCGCCCGCGCATTGTGGGAAAATCCCGAAAATCTGAAAGCCTCGACGTCGAACGCCTGTCTTGGCCGCATCGGCGAACCGCGTGAAATTGCAGGTGCAGCGGTGTTTTTGGGGTCGGGTGCGTCAAGCTTTATGACCGGACAGACGGTCGTTGTGGATGGAGGTGTAGTCGTATGAGCGGAGCATTGAACGGCAAAGTCGCCATCATCACGGGCGCGGGCAGCGGGATCGGTCGCGCCAGCGCACTTCGCTTTGCCGCCGAAGGCGCAAAGCTTGTGCTCGGCGACAAGACCGAAGCGGTCCACGATACGACCAAGGCAATCATCGATCAGGGCCATGCCGCGATCGCGCTAGAAATAGACGCCGGAACCGAAGCCGATGTCGCCAAGCTCGTTGCGGTGGCAATCAAAACCTATGGAGGTCTCGACATCGCTTTTGCCAATGCCGGAATTAGCGGCGGCATGACGGGCATATTCGACCTCGGCCCCGAAGAATGGGCAGAGATATTGCGCGTCAACCTGATAGGCCCCTTCCTGATGGTCAAACATGCCGGCAAGGCGATGGCTGATCAGGGGCGTGGTGGGTCGATCATCATGACTGCAAGCGTCGCGGGCATCCGTTCGGGCGCGGGCGGACCGCCCTATTCAGCTTCGAAGGCGGGGGTCATCAATCTGACCAAGGTTTCAGCGCAGCAGATGACCGGTACCGGCGTGCGCGTAAACGCCATCTGTCCTGGGCTCACTGAAACCGGCATGACAAAACCGACATTCGATTATGCTAAAGCCAAGGATGTGATGCACAAGGTCGGGCGGTTGAACCCGCTCCAGCGCGCTGCACAGCCCGACGAACTGGCCAATGTCGCCCTGTTTCTTGCCAGCGATCAAGCAAGCTATGTCAACGGGCAAGCTATTGCCGTCGACGGTGGACTGTCCTCGTCGCATCCTGTGACGCGGCAACTCACCGGCCAGACGGCTGTATAAGGACATAATTATATGCAATTTCGCGAGCTGGGCGACAGCGGCATCAAGGTTTCGGAGATCTGCCTCGGCAGCTGGTTGACCTATGGTGTCGGGGTCGATGACAGCGCCGGACGCGAATGCCTTGATGCAGCGTTCGATGCCGGCATCAACTTCATCGACACTGCTAATGTATATGGTCGCGGCGCGGCGGAGTCTTTTTTAGGCAATGCTCTAAATGGCCGTCCGCGCGATTCCTATGTGCTCGCTACTAAGCTCTTTTTCCCGATGTCAGACAGTGACAAAGGCCTCAGTCGCGCGCAGATCGAAAAGCAGATCGATGCCAGTCTCAAACGGCTCGAGACCGACTATGTCGACCTTTATCAATGCCACCGTTTCGACCCCGACACCCCACTCGAAGAAACAATGGCAGCGCTCAGCGATGTCGTGCGCAGCGGCAAGGCACGCGCGATCGGTTTTTCAGAATGGGCGCCCGACGAGATTGCCGCCGCGCTCGCGATGGCCCCGCCACATGTCAAATTCGTATCGAGCCAGCCGCAGTACAGCCTGCTCTATCGCCGTCCGGAGGCTAAGGTCATCCCGCTGTGCGTCGCCAATGGTATCGGCCAGATCGTCTGGTCCCCGCTGGCCATGGGTGTGCTTAGTGGCAAATATGCCCCCGGCACCGCGCCGCCCACCGATAGCCGGGCCGCGAGCGAGGACCAACATTTCATGCAACGCTATCTGGCCGACGATGTGTTGACCGCGATACAATCCTTGCGCCCGATCGCTGAACAGGCGGGCTGCACCATGGCGCAGCTCGCCATCGCCTGGTTGCTCGCGCAGCCGGGAATGACGAGCGTCATCGTCGGCGCGAGTCGCGCAGCACAGGTCCATGACAATGCCGCCGCAAGCGGCCTCACGATCGATCCGGCGCTGCTTACCCAAGCCGCCACCATCCTCGAAGGAGTGCGCATAACATGATGCATGGTCGCAGCGGACAATCAATGTCAAAGGAACGCCTTGCCCGAATTCCGGCGTTCCTTGCCGCAAAATATGTCGATGCCGGGCGCTTGCCTCATGCCGCGACTCTAGTGTCACGGCGCGGAGAAATCGTTCACCAAAGCTGTATTGGTGAGGCACGGCCCGGCGAAGCGCTGAAAGATGACGCCATCTTCCGCATCGCCAGCATGACCAAGCCGATAACCTCGATCGTTTTCATGATGTTGGTCGAGGAAGGCAAGGTCGCACTGAGCCATCCGCTGGTCAAATATTGTCCCGAATTCGCCGATACCGGCGTCTTTGTCGCGGGCGGCGGCAATGTTCCCTTCCTAACCCGACCGCCGCTGACCCCGATCCTGATGGTTGATCTGCTACGCCACACATCGGGACTGACCTATGGATTTCAGGAACGTACGCCGGTCGATGCCGCCTATCGCAAGAATAAGATCGACGACTTCGACGCCGACTATACGATGGACAGCTTCCTCGCCGGGCTCGCCAAGATTCCGCTGCAGTTCGACCCCGGCACACATTGGAATTATTCGATGGCGACCGATGTTCTAGGCGGTGTGATCGAACGCATCGAAGGCAAACCCTTTGCCCAGGTGCTGCAAGAGCGATTGTTCGATCCGCTCGGCATGGTCGATACCGGTTTCAAGGTCTCTGCCGACAAACAACATCGGCTGACCGACTGCTACACCTTTCACCCGACCGAAAAGATGAAGTCGTTCGACAATGGCGACAAGAGCCGCTGGGCCAAGGATCGCAGTTTTCATTCGGGCGGCGGCGGACTTGTTTCAACGCTGGCCGATTATCATCGCTTCTGCCTGATGTTACTCGGTGGCGGCGCGCTAGAAGGCACCCGCATAATCAGCCGCAAGACGCTCGATCTGATGACCGTCAACCATCTGCCCGGCGGCGGCGATCTGGTTCAGCACAGCATTGGCATTTTCTCCGAAGCCGAAAATGCAGGCGTCGGCTTCGGGCTTGGCTTTGCTGTGACCGAAAGCCCGGCTCAAACGCTGACCCCTGGGTCGGCGGGCGATTATTATTGGGGCGGCATGTTCTCGACCGGATTCTTTGTCGATCCCATCGAAGATCTGGCGATGGTCTTCATGACCCAGCTCATGCCTTCTTCCACCTATCCCGTGCGGCGCGAGGTCAAGACCTTGGTCCACGCCGCCATCGACGATTAAAATCATAAAAGGAGACTGAAATGTCCGAAGACACTCCCAACAGCGTGACCATGGAAAAGGACGGCAATGTCGCCGTCATCATCGTCAACAACCCTCCGGTTAACGCGCTTTCCTGGCACGTCCGTCAGGGCCTCTCCGACAATTTCGCCGCCGCGCTCTCCGATGATAGCGTCGAGGCGATTGTGCTGCGTTGCGACGGTGCGACCTTTATCGCGGGCGCCGACATCACCGAATTCGGCAAGCCGCCCAAGGGCCCCGATTTCAACGCCGTGCTCAACAGCATCGAAGCCGCTGCAAAACCGGTCGTTGCCGCTATCCATGGCACCGCGCTCGGCGGCGGGTTAGAGACCACGCTTGTCTGCCATTATCGCGTCGCGGTTCCATCGGCCAAGCTGGGCGTGCCCGAAGTCAAGCTCGGCCTGCTCCCCGGTGCGGGCGGGACACAGCGCCTGCCACGCGTCGTCGGTATCGAAGCCGCCGCGCTGATGACCTCGACCGGTGATCCCGTTCCCGCCGCCAAGGCCAAGGACATGGGTCTTGTCGATGCGCTGGCAGGCGAAAACAGTCTGGCCGCCGATGCCGTCGCTTTTGCGCGCAGCAAGATCGCTGACGGCCCGCGCCCGACCCGGGATCGCGAAATCTTTGGCGACGTCGCTGCAATCGAAGCGCTCAAGACCAAAAATGCCCGCAAATGGCGCGGTTTTGAAGCGCCATATGCCAACCTCGCCTGCGTCGAAGCGGCCACCCGCCTGCCCTTTGAAGAAGGCATGGCCTTCGAGCGTGAGCAATTTATGAAACTGATGTTCGGCAGCCAGTCAGCAGCCCAGCGCCACTTGTTTTTTGCCCAGCGTCAGGCCGCCAAAATTGACGGCCTGCCCAAAGACATCCAGTTACGCGACATCAAAAAGGTTGGCGTCATCGGCGCTGGCACGATGGGCGGCGGCATTTCGATGAACTTTCTGCAAAAGGGCATCCCCGTCACCATCGTCGAGATGAAACAGGAAGCGCTCGATCACGGGATCGGCGTCATTCGTAAAAATTACGACGCCAGCGCCGCCAAGGGCCGCTTCAAGCCGGAGCAGGTCGATCAGATGATGGGCGCACTCACCGGCACGCTCAACATGGAAGACCTAGCCGACTGCGACCTCATCATCGAGGCGGTCTATGAGAATATGGATGTCAAAAAGGATATTTTTGGCAAGCTCGATAAGATCGCCAAACCCGGCGCGATCCTGGCGTCGAACACGAGCTATCTCGACATTGACGAGATTGCGACCGCGACCAGCCGTCCTGGCGATGTGCTGGGGATGCACTTCTTCTCCCCGGCAAACGTGATGAAATTGCTCGAAGTAGTGCGCGGCGAAAAGACAGCACCCGACGCGTTGGCTACCGCGATGGCGATTGGCAAGAAGATCGGAAAGGTCGCCGTTGTCGCGGGAGTATGCGACGGGTTTATCGGCAACCGCATGCTCAAGCCGCGCCAGGTCGAGGCAATGAATTTGCTGATGGAAGGCGCGACGCCGCAACAGATCGACAAGGTCCATGTCGAATTCGGCATGCCGATGGGTCCATTCCAGATGAGCGATCTGGCCGGCGTTGACATCGGTTGGCACCGCGACGAAAGCCGCATCGAAAATATCCGTGACGCACTTTGCGCGGTCGGACGCTGGGGGCAAAAGACAGGCAAAGGCTTTTACGATTATGACGCCAAACGCCAGCCAAGCCCCAGCGACGAGGTGGCGGCGATCATCGAGGATTTCCGCTCCAAATCGAACAAAGCAAAACGCGACATCAGCGATCAGGAAATCATCGAGCGCACGCTCTATCCGATGGTCAATGAAGGCGCGCTGATCCTCGCCGAAGGCAAGGCGCAGCGCGCGTCCGACATCGATGTCGTGTGGATCTTTGGCTATGGTTGGCCGGTCTATCGTGGTGGCCCGATGTTTTGGGCCGGACTGGAAGGCACAGACAAGATCGTTGCCGGGCTCGAAAAGCATGGCTTTCCGATCGCCCCGCTGCTGAAAGAAAAAGCAGACACAAAATCGGGCTTTTGACCCGATAAATATTGAGCATTAGGAGGCCGCCTGTCCCATTGCGGGGCGGGCGGCCATGTCTTTCCCAATAATGGGCGCAATGACGCGTAGAAGCCGCCAAAACAGGGTTAATGCGCTGGTAAGACCTCGCCAGCACCGCCAGTCTGACGGCCATGACGCTGATCGCCGCCCTGATTTTGACCGCCGCAGCCACCGCGCCAGCCGCGCCGCCGCCAGCTACGTCGCGTCCGCGCGTTACAGCCACCGCCACAGCTCGCGCGCGGATATTGTCCCCCGTTCAAGTTCGACTAATCGATGGAAGACTGATCGTGCAGACAGGCAGCGAGCGCGCCCCGACACAAGTGCATCGCACGAAGCGTCTTGACGGCGGCGAGACAGCGGATTTTTACTAGAGCGTCTGAATAATTGCCGAGAAGTCACGCCCGTCGCTGTCGGCAGCGACAAAATCTTCATACATGGCGCGCGCCTTTTCGCCCATCGGGACATGGGCGTCGACACTTGCCGCAGCCTCCATCGCCAGGCGCAAATCCTTGAGCATCAGCGCGGCAGCAAAGCCGCCCGCATAGCCATTATCGGCGGGCGAGGTCGGTCCGACACCGGGCAGCGGACAGTAGCTGGTCAGCGACCAATTCTGCCCCGAGGAGACGCTGGCGATGTCGAAGAATTTCTGCGGATCGAGCCCCAGCTTTTGCGCCAGAGCCAATGTCTCGCAGGTCGCGATCATCGACGCGCCGAGCAGCATGTTATTACAGATTTTCGCGGCCTGTCCGGCGCCGCTATCGCCAGCATGGATGACGGCCTTGCCCATATCCTTGAGCACCGTCTCGGCGCGGGCAAAGCCTTCGTCACTGCCGCCGACCATGAATGTGAGCGTGCCGGCATTGGCCGCCGCAATTCCGCCCGATACCGGCGCATCGACAGCCAAAAGTCCAGCTTCGGTAGCCGCCGCGGCATTGCTACGCGCAGTAGCCACGTCGATGGTCGAGCAGTCGAGCAGCACAATCCCCTTATCGGCATGAGCGAAAACATCGTTTGCATAGACAGCGGCGACATGCTTGCCCGCAGGTAACATCGTCACCACAGCCTCTGCGCCACTCACCGCTTCGGCAGCGCTCGCCGCGCGCACGCAACCCGCCGCGACTGCCTTATCGAGCGCCTCTGCCGACAGATCGAAAGCGCGAACTTCATGTCCTGCTTTCGCAAGATTCGCGGCCATGCCGCCGCCCATATTGCCGAGGCCAATAAATGCAATTTTCATAGGTTTTTCTTTCCGCTTGTGATGGCTCGGGAGGACTAACGTCCTTTCCAAACGCCTTCGCGCTTGTCGATAAATGCGGCCATGCCCTCGGCCTTATCCTCGGTCGCGGCCAAGATCTGGAACAATCGCCGTTCGTGTAGCAGGCCCTGATCGAGCGACATTTCAAAGGCCGTGTTGACCATTTCCTTGTTTACCATCGCAGCCATCGGAGGCATCGCGGCAATCGCGGTGGCCGTTTTTAGGGCTTCGTCGAGCAAATTTTCATGCGCCACAACGCGCGCCACAAGACCAGATCTTTCGGCCTCGGCGGCATCCATCATCCGCCCGGTCAGGCACATTTCCATAGCTTTGGCTTTACCAACAGCGCGGGTCAGACGCTGCGACCCGCCCATGCCCGGTGCCACGCCTAGTTTGATTTCGGGCTGGCCAAATTTTGCCTTTTCGGACGCGATGATAAAGTCCGCCATCATCGCCACCTCGCACCCGCCGCCCAAAGCAAAACCATTGACCGCCGCGATCCACGGCTTGCGCGTCGCCTTAACGAAATGACTCGTCCATTTGGCGAAGAAATCCTCGAGAAAGAAGTCGGCGGTCGGCTTGTCGGCCATTTCCTTGATGTCGGCTCCCGCAGCAAATGCCTTGTCGCCCGATCCGGTGAGGACGGCACAGCGCTGGCTATCGTCGGCCTCATAGGTAGCGAAGGCGGCGATCAAGTCGTCGAGCACCTGGCTGTTCAGCGCGTTGAGCGCCTGGGGGCGATTGAGCGTCACCAATGTGACCGCGCCTCTTTGCTCAACAAGGATGGTTTCATAGGTCATAGCGGGGTCCATTTCTCATTTTCGGGAAGCGGCGCAAATATGGCGTCGATCCATTCGTCGCTGACGGATTCGGGCGTCGGCGGGTCCCATTTCGGGCTATTGTCCTTGTCGACAATCAGCGCACGTACGCCCTCTAGGAAATCATGCATCGCAACAACGCGCGACCCGATTGCATATTCCTGCGTCATTTCGGCGGCGAAGTCTGGCATCTTCGCGCCTTCGGCCAACTGGCGTAGCGCAACCTTGCACGTCTGGGGCGATTTGGTGCCCAATGTGTCGCGTTCTTTCATCGCCCATTCGCCGCCATCGGCTTCGAGCGCGGCGAGGATGTCTTCATATCGGTCACTAGCGAAAAGCCGGTTGATCTTGTCGATATGGGCGGTGATCCGCGCGGGTGGCGAGGTCATTGAAAGCTCCCCCAAAATTCCTCCAATCCGGTCTGGATGGCGCGCAATACGCTCTTTCGCTTCGGCCAGTTTTTCGGACGGCAAATAATGGGTCGCCAGCCCCAGCGCGAGGCATTCGGCGCCATCGAGCCGCGAGCCGGTCAGCGCGAGAAATACGCCCACGCGCCCTTCGATTCGCGGCAAGAACCAGCCGCCCCCGACGTCGGGGAACAGGCCGATTCCCGTTTCTGGCATAGCAAAGCGCGTGTTTTCAGTGGCGACGCGATATTTGGCAGGCTGTGATATCCCGACCCCGCCGCCCATTGTGATGCCGTCCATGAAGGCGACAACGGGCTTGGGGTATGTGAACAACAGATGGTTGAGCCGATATTCGGTGTGGAAGAACGCGCGCGCCTCTGCACCGTCCTTCGCTCCGCTAGTCGCAAGCATACGAATATCGCCGCCAGCGCAAAATCCGCGCCCTTCGCTATGGTCTATGGTCACCGCTTCGACGGCGTCATTATCGCGCCAGTCGAGCAGCGCCGCGATCATCGCGTCGCACATCGGATGATTGAGCGCGTGAATCGCCTTGGGCCGGTTGAGGCTGATCCGGCCGATGCGACCCTCCTGCCCGGTTATGAGATCGTCGGTCATAGGGGTCATTGCCTCAACAAATCGCGGCCAATGATCATCCGCATAACCTGGTTGGTTCCTTCGAGGATCGAGTGAACGCGCAGATCGCGCCAGAAGCGCTCGATGGGATAATCCTTTAAATAACCATAGCCGCCGAACAATTGCAGTGCGTCATTGACGATGGCGCTGCCACTATCCGTCGCAAGCCGCTTCGCCATCGCCGAAAAACGCGATTTGTCGGGCGCCCCTGCCGTCACCTTTGCTGCCGCCAGATAAAGCAGCGCGCGCGCCGCCTCGAGATCGGTCGCCATATCAGCGAGCATGAACTGGGTGTTCTGGAAATCGGCCACCGGCTGGCCAAATTGCTGGCGCTCCTTGGTATAGGCAATCGCTTCGTCGAGACAACGCTGCGCTCCACCAAGGCTGCACGCCCCGATGTTGAGCCTTCCGCCGTCGAGTCCTGCCATCGCAAAGCGGAAACCATCGCCTTCGGCTCCCACGCGGTTGGCCAGCGGCACCTTCACATTATCAAAGATGACCTGCGCTGTTGGCGAGGCGTTCCACCCGAGCTTGCGCTCTTTCGCGCCAAAGCTAACTCCGTCCATTTCCTTTTCAATGACAAGACAGCTGATACCCTTGGGGCCCGGCCCACCGGTGCGGACCATGGTGACATAGATGTCATTGACCCCCGCACCCGAGATAAATTGTTTGGTGCCGTTGACGACATAATGATCGCCTTCCAGCTTCGCCGAAGTCTTGAGCGCTGCTGCATCCGATCCGCTGCCGGGCTCGGTCAGACAGTAACTCGCCATTTTGTCCATCGACACAAGATCGGGCAGAAATTTCGCTTTGACGTCCGTACCGCCGAAACAATCAATCATCCATGACGCCATATTGTGGATCGAGATGAACGAACTGGTCGCGGGACAGCCATAGGCCATCGCTTCCATAATCAGCGCCGCCTCCAGCCGTCCCAGTCCGATGCCACCCGATTCTTCGGATACATAAATTGACGCGAAGCCAAGCTCTGCCGCTGCCTTGATCACATCCTTGGGAAAATGCTGCTTCTCGTCCCATTCGCCCGCATGCGGCGTAATCGCATCGGCGGTGAATTTGCGCGCCATATCCTGGATCGCAATCTGGTCGTCGGTCAGTTGAAATTGATCAGTCATTCGGGTGTCCCTACTATGGCATCAGCCTCTATCTCCACCTTCCATTCGGGGCGAATCAGGGCCGACACAACCACCATTGTCGCGGCGGGGCGAATATCACCAAAGACCGCGCCATGCGCGCGGCCCACGGTGTCAGCGTCGGCGGGGTCGACGATAAACATGCGGGTTCGCACCACATCCTCGATCCGCCCGCCGAGCGCCCTCAGCGATTCATCGATGATAGTCAGGCATCGCGCCGCCTGCACGCCTGCATCGCCTGCAGTGGAGCTTCCATCAGGGTTTATCGGGGCACAGCCGGCCACAGCGATCTGCTGTCCGACACGCGTCGCACGGCTATAACCGTAAAGGGGTTCAAACGGAGAGGCAGAGGCGTGGCGCTGGCGTTCGATCACAACATCATCCTTGGCAGCGCGTATATTTGAACGGGTCGGGTGCAGCGTCAGCTCCATTTTCACGGCGAATCAACGTCAATCCGCCGTTTTGAGAATCCAGCGTCATGCTGCGCTTCCATGTCATGCCTTCGCCACTGAAGGTAAAGTCGGCAAGGATATGGTTGGCATCTCGCTCACGGACCCGTGTCAATTTGCCCACCGACTCATAAAATCGCAAACTGGTCGCATCAATGGTCAACAGCCCTTTGGTATCACCATGCGTCGACGTGCAATCGGCGGCGACCAGCCCCCAGCGGCCGCGCACCGAAGGCGGAATTTGACTGGCGCTGCTCGCAATATCGGGTTCAGCCGATGTCGGGGACGTGGGCGCAGGCGCAACGTCGGCTGCGCTGTCATCCGCTTCCCTCACGTCCCAGGGCGCGGCAGGTTCGGGGTGCGCGGGACTCGCCGATTGGGCTGCGCCGGGATCCTCGGAATTCCCCTCGCTGCCGCACGCAGTAAGCGGCAACAATAGCAAGGCGAATGTCATATTAAAGCGATGGGTCATGGCAAGGCTCCTGTTTGACGCAGACCGTTCGCGTCAGCTCCTTCTATCAATTCGCCTAACCTTTCCGGGTTGCCGTGCACTAACCGCAATTGATCGTCATCACATGATAATCATCGTCATAACCAACGGTCAGCCGGTCGGGACGAAAGTCCATCGTCATGGCGCTGCGTGGCGGCACCCAGCGCAGCGTCGACGCACCGGTTTCGCGCAATAATTGCGAGCCGAGGGCGGCATTGGCAGTCTGGCCGATCATCGACTGGGCGCCCTCTGCCTGACAGGTGGCAACGGACATGGCGGCGGAGGCATCCGGCCTCGCCGTCATGCCGGCACAACCCGCCAGAGAAAAGGCCAGCCATGCCAACCCGGTCCATTTGGCAATCACCGGCTTCTCCTTATCCCATTGTGGGAATGACGAAGGCATTGCTGCCGTCGGGCGATCCGTCCGGCCAACGCGAGGTGATGGTCTTGACCTTGGTCCAGAATTTGACGCCTTCCATACCATGCTGGTTGGTATCGCCAAAGCCTGACCGCTTCCAGCCGCCAAAACTATGATAGGCGACCGGTACCGGGATAGGCACATTGATGCCGACCATGCCGACATTAACGCGCGCGGCAAATTCGCGGGCGGCATGGCCATTGCGGGTAAAGATGGCGACGCCATTGCCATATTGATGCTCGCTGGGAAGCGCGAGCGCGGATTCAAAGTCGGGCGCGCGAACAATTTGAAGCACCGGCCCAAAAATCTCTTCCTTATAGCTCTGCATGTCGGGGGTCACATGGTCGATCAACGACGGCCCTACAAAAAAGCCCTTTTCATGCCCTTGCAGCGTGAAACCGCGACCATCGATAACCAGTTCGCCACCCTCATCGACCGCGGTCTGGATCCAGTTTTCAACCCGCTGTTTATGCGCGGCGTTGACCACCGGACCATAATGCGCGTCATTGTCGGTTGATACGCCGACACGCAGCGCATGGATCGCCGGGATCAGCTTTTCCCTGAGCCGCTCGGCGGTGTCCTCGCCGACAGGAACAACGACCGGCAACGCCATGCAGCGTTCGCCCGCGGAGCCAAATGCGGCACCCGCCAGATCATTGACGACCTGATCGAGGTCGGCGTCGGGCATGACGATTCCATGGTTCTTGGCTCCGCCCATGGCTTGCACCCGCTTACCGGCGGCAACTCCGCGGTTATAGACATAATGGGCAATGTCGGATGATCCGACAAAGCTCACCGCACGAATGTCCGCATGATCCAGAATCGCGTCAACCATGACCTTGTCGCCATGGACGACCTGCAAGATGCCTTCAGGCAATCCTGCCTCGATCATCAGTTCGGCCAGCCGAACCGGCACCGAAGGGTCGCGCTCGCTGGGTTTATGGATGAAGGCATTGCCGCAGGCAATCGCGGGGCCGAACATCCACATCGGGATCATCGCGGGAAAGTTGAACGGTGTGATTCCAGCGACAATTCCCAGCGGCTGGCGCATCGAGTAGACGTCGATGCCGGGTCCGGCACCTTCGGTATATTCGCCCTTCAGCACGTGCGGGATGCCACAGCAAAATTCGATCACATCCAACCCGCGCTGCACATCGCCGCGCGCATCTGCAATTACCTTACCATGTTCGCTCGACAACAGATGCGCGAGCTCTTCCATATTGGCCTCAACCAAGCGCTTATACTCGAACATCACTCGTGCGCGCCGTTGCGGATTGGTCGCCGCCCATGCCGGCTGCGCCGCCTGCGCCGCTGCGACCGCTTTATCAAGCAGCGCCGCATCGCCCATCGCGACCTGCGCCTGAACGCCGCCATTATTGGGGTCAAAAATTTCGCCAAAACGCGCACCGGCTCCGGCGCCGCCAACAATATGATGGTCAATCTGTCGCATGGTCACTCATCTCCATTTCCATTGGCGCAGCAACAGACCAAATACCCCATCAATGCAAGGGCTAGACTCGCAGCACAGACCTGCATATTTGCAGGGCGTGAACTGGGATAACCTGCAAATCTTCTTGTCTGTCGCACGCGAAGGTACACTCGCCCGCGCCGCCCGACAGCTGACAATCGACGCGACCACGGTCAGCCGACGGATTGGTGCGCTCGAATCTTCGCTACAACAAACCTTGTTCGAACGCGCCAGTGACGGTTTTCTGCTTACCGCCGCAGGCCGTGCGCTGGTGCCCCATGCCGAAGCGATGGCCTCGGTCGCGGCAAAGATCGACGTAGCCAGCGAAAGTGGCTCGGCGCTCTCGGGCCAGTTGCGTGTGAGCGTATCCGAAGGATTCGGAAGCAGTTTCATCGCGCCTCGCCTCGCAACTTTTACCGACGCGCACCCCGAACTCGAGGTCGATCTCGTCGCCTCGAGCGGCTTCCTCAACCCGTCGCGGCGCGAAGCCGAAATGGCGGTGCTGCTGGCAAGACCGCGCAAGGGCCCGCTCATCACGCGCAAGCTCGCCGACTATCAACTGGGTCTTTATGCACCGGCCAACCATCCCGAATGGGCCGCGAAGACCGGCGAAGGCTTGCTCGCCTTAGCAGGCGTTCCGGTGATCGGTTATGTTCCCGACATTCTTTACGCCCCCGAACTCGACTATCTGGACGAGATTGAACCGGGTCTTCGCGCTACCATCCGCAGCTCGAGCATTCTCGCGCAGCGGCGTATGATAGCAGGTGGGGCGGGAATCGGGGTCTTGCCTTGCTTTTTAGCCAATAATGACCCTGAATTAATGCGTATCCGTCCCGATCAACGCATCGCGCGCAGCTTCTGGCTAGCGTTGCACCGCGATGTCGTAAGCCAGCCGCGCGTCCGCGGCTTTATCGATTGGCTGGTAGCGGAGGTTCAAGCCGGACGCGACATTTTGGTTCCGCCCGATCGCTGAACGATGTGCGGACCCATCGGCCCGGCGTCAGGCGTGGAAATGAGCGATCAAGGCGTGGCGATTGCCGGGATAAATTAGCCGCGCATAAGTAATCCGGTCGACCCCGCGCCATGTCCAGCGTTCCAGCCCGAGACATGCCGCTCCTGCATCCAATCCCAAAAAGGCGGCAGTTTGCTTGGGCGCGTTGAGCGCAGTGATGCGATGTTCGGCTTCGGTCCAGGGCACATGCGCCAGCAACCATGAGCCCGGCGGCTCGTGCGAAAAGTCGATGCTCGTCGCCTCGGGCACGGCGGCCAGATTGATAAGCCGGTGTTCGAGCGCATAGGGCGTCTCGTCGGCAATATGACGGCAGTCTATAGCCAATATTTCGCCCTCGGTGCCTTTGAGCAGCAACTGGTCATCAGGCGTCGCGGTTCTGCGGACACAGGAAAGCAGGTCAAACCGATAGGCTTTGCCCTGTGCTTCCACATCCGAACGCATATCGGGAATCTCGAGCGCAGCGCGATGCTGCTGGGGCCTCGCGACAAAGGTGCCGGCGCGCTTGCGGCTTTCGAGCATTCCGGCTTGAACCAACGCACGCAATGCTTTGTTCACCGTCATCCGCGAGCAAGCATATTGCGTCATCAGTGCCTGCTCGACTGGAATGCGGTGCCCGGCAGGCCATTCGCCTGACATGATGAGCTGTTCAATGTCGCTACGTATCCGGCGGTGCAATATAGGCTTGGGTGTGGATGCCTTGATCAATCCATCAGCTTTCTGATCGTCCGCAGATAGCGCGCCTCTATTCCCGCGCGCGCATGATGGCGCCCGCCGCTGACCCGCTTCACGCCAGCGCGCCATACATGATCCACCGCCTCGCGCCCGCCCGCAAAGATCATGGCATCAAGAAGCTGGTCGCCCTTCGCCGCCGCCAGCGCCGGATGGTCAAGCTTTAGCGAAAGCAGGTCCGCCGGCGCGCCAACACCCAATCCCGTCTGACCATTGCCAAGCGCACATGTCCCGCCCTCCAACGTCGCGCGCCACAGCGATCCGCCGGTCGACTCGCCTGAATCTGCGGCCAGACAGTTGCGCAATCGAAGGGTCAGACGCTGCCCATATTCGAGCAGCCGCAATTCTTCGCATGCATCGATACGAACATTGGAATCCGACCCAATGCCAAAGCGCCCGCCCGCTTGTTGAAAGGCTGCGGCAGGAAATATTCCGTCGCCCAGATTGGCCTCGGTGATCGGACACAATCCGACAACCGCGCCCGACTTGGCAATCAACTGCCACTCGTGCGCCTCGACGTGCGTGGCGTGGACAAGGCACCAGCGCGGATCGACGTCAACGGTGTCGAATAGCCATTCGACCGGACGCTTTCCGCTCCACGCCAGACACGCCTCGACCTCGGCGACCTGCTCAGCAATGTGGATATGCAGCGGGCCATGGCCAGCCAGCGCCGTCAACGCGCGCAATTGATCGGCGCTGACCGCGCGAAGGCTGTGCGGCGCGACGCCGACCTGCGCATCTGGAAGCGAGGCAACACAGGCGCGTGCACCATCAAGCAAACACATAAAGCCGTCGACATCGTGGATAAAGCGGCGCTGGGCATGAGTCGGCGCCGCCGCGCCAAATCCCGAATGGGCATAGAAAACTGGCAGTAGCGTTAGCCCGATGCCTGTCTCCTGCGCCGCGTCGGCAATCGCAGCTGCCATCACTGCCGGCTCTGCATAAGGCGCGCCATCGCTGTCATGATGTAGATAATGAAATTCACCGACGCGGGTAAAACCACTCTCCAACATCTCGGCATAGGCGAGCGCCGCAATGGCGTTCAGTCCTTCGGGATCGAGCCGGTCGACAAAGCGATACATGAGTTCGCGCCAGGTCCAGAAACTGTCCCCGCCATCACCGGCCCTTTCGGCTAGCCCGGCCATCCCGCGCTGAAACGCATGGCTGTGAAGATTTGGAATCCCGGGCAGCGCTATGGCATGGCGCTCATCATCGGTCTGTGGGGGCTGACCACAGATGACCTCGACGATCCGGCCGTCGGCGATGGTCAGATGCACCTGCTCACGCCAGCCTTCGGGCGTCAGGGCGTTTTCAAACCAAAGTCCCATTTTGTCTCCAAACTTCTGGACAGAAGGTGGCATTGAGATATTTATGTATATACTTTATTGAGTCGGCACCAGAGCCAATCGGAGAAAGCCATGCGTTGCGACCGCCTGTGGATCAATGCCCGCATCGCAACCATGCGTCCCGACAGGGACGGATTGGGCATCATTGACAAGGGAGCGATTGCGACGCTCGACGGCCGGATCATCTTTGCCGACACCATGGAGAATATGAGCCCTGTCGAGGCGGCCGAAACGATTGATTGCGAGGGGCGATGGATTACGCCCGGCCTCATCGATCCGCATACTCACCTGATCTATGCCGGCAACCGGGCGCAGGAATTTGAAATGCGGCTCGAAGGCGCGAGCTATGAAGAGATTGCTCGTTCCGGCGGCGGGATTGTCTCGACCATGCGCGCGACCCGCGCCGCCAGTGAATCCGATCTGGTCGCCGCGGCTCTGCCGCGTCTCGATGCGCTGATAGCCGAGGGCGTTACCACGGTTGAGGTCAAATCGGGCTACGGGCTGACCACAGACGATGAAATCAAGATGTTACGCGCCGCCAGAACGCTGGGCGAGCAGCGCTCGATTGGCATATGCACAACCTTTCTCGGCGCCCATGCGTTGCCGCCCGAATATGCCGGAGATGCAGATGCCTATATTGATCTGGTTTGCGATCAGATGATTCCGGCGGTGGCGCGCGCGGGGCTGGCCGATGCAGTCGATGCCTTTTGCGAAGGGATCGGATTTTCGCTCGAACAAGTTGGGCGGGTGTTTGCCGCAGCACGGCAGCATGGCCTGCCGGTCAAACTCCACGCCGAGCAATTGTCCAACCTTTCCGGCAGCGCGCTTGCCGCTGAACATGGCGCGCTTTCTGCCGACCATCTGGAGTTTCTGGATAGCAACGGCATTGCCGCCATGGCCAGAGCTGGAACCGTCGCGACGCTGCTACCCGGCGCCTTTTACTTTGTCCGCGAAACGCAACTGCCGCCGGTTCAGTCACTGCGCAACGCCGGGGTTCCCATCGCGCTTGCGACCGACTGCAATCCCGGCACCTCGCCGCTAACCTCGCTGCTTCTGGTATTGAATATGGGTGCGACGCTTTTTCATCTGACGGTCGACGAATGTCTGTTGGGAGTAACGCGCCACGCCGCCCGCGCACTGGGACTTCACAATCGAATTGGCACAATCGAAATCGGCAAGCAATGCGACCTAGCCATATGGAGCATCGAGCGTCCTGCCGACCTTGTTTATCGCATGGGGTATAACCCGCTCCATGCCCGTATCTGGAGTGGTCAATGAACGACATCATCCTGTCACCTGGCGCGGTGTCGCTGGTGCAATGGCGCGATGTATATCGCGGCGCAGCGGTCAAGCTCGCCGCAAATTGCGCGCCTGCCATAGCGGAAAGCGCCGCTGCCGTTGGCCGCATCTTGGCGCGTCACGAACCAGTTTACGGGATCAACACAGGATTCGGAAAACTCGCCAGCGTGCGGATCGACGATGAGGATCTGGCGAGGCTTCAGCGCAACATCGTACTCAGCCATGCCGCCGGAACGGGCGAGCCAAGCCCGGTTCCAATCATCCGTCTGATGATGGCACTTAAGCTTGCCAGCTTTGGCATGGGCGCATCGGGCGTTCAGCCCGCCACCGTCGCAATGATCGAGGCGATGCTGTCACGCGGTCTGATACCCGTCATCCCCTCGCAGGGGTCAGTCGGCGCAAGCGGCGATCTGGCGCCGCTCAGTCATATGGCCGCGGCGATGATCGGGGTGGGAGACATATTCGTCGACGGCGAAGCGATGCCCGCCGAGGCGGCGCTCGCGAGCGCGGGGCTAACGCCGCTGACCCTCGGTCCCAAGGAAGGGCTGGCGCTGCTCAATGGCACCCAGTTTTCAACCGCCAATGCCCTCGCCGGACTGTTCGAGGCGGACTTGCTGTTCCGCTCGGCACTGGTCACCGGCGCACTATCGACCGAGGCCGCAAAAGGCTCCGACGCTCCCTTTGATCCGCGTATCCATGCACTGCGCCGCCATGCAGGACAGATTGCCGTCGGGGCTGCCCTGCGCGAATTGATGACCGGTTCGGCGATCCGCGCCTCACATCAAGTCAACGACCCCCGCGTGCAGGACCCTTATTGTTTGCGCTGCCAGCCGCAGGTGATGGGCGCGGTGCTCGACCTGCTGCGTCAGGCGGCAACAACTCTAGAGGTCGAGGCCAATGGCGTGTCGGACAATCCACTGATTTTTGCCGACACCGACGAGGCTCTTTCAGGGGGCAATTTTCACGCCGAGCCCGTTGCATTTGCCGCTGATATGATCGCCATGGCGATCTGCGAAATCGGATCGATTGCCGAGCGGCGCGTCGCGATGCTGGTTGATCCGGCCTTGTCAGGCCTGCCCGCTTTTCTGACTCCGCGTCCGGGGTTGAATTCAGGCTTCATGATACCGCAGGTGACGGCGGCGGCGCTGGTCAGCGAGAACAAGCAATGCGCCTATCCCGCTAGCGTCGATTCGATCCCGACCTCGGCCAACCAAGAGGATCATGTGTCGATGGCGGCGCACGGCGCACGAAGGCTGGCCGCAATGGCGCGCAATGCCACGGCAGTCATTGGAATCGAATGGCTTGCCGCAGCACAAGGTTGTGACTTCCACGCGCCGCTCGCGTCTTCGGCGGCGCTCGAACGCGCGCGCGCGCTGCTTCGCGCCACCGTTCCGATGCTCGATGAAGACCGCCATTTTCATCCCGACATGGAGGCCGCAACCGCGCTCGTCCGGTCGGGCGAATTGGTCGCGGGCCATGACTTGCCAGGCGTCTTATGAGCGAGTGGCTGGGCATCACGCGCGGCGATGCGCCGTTGGTCGTTGCTTTCCCTCACACCGGTAGCGACCTTGCCGATGTCGAAAGCCAGTTCCGCTCGCCCTGGCTGGCTCGCCGCGATGCCGACTGGTGGGTCGATCGCCTTTATGCTTTCGCAGCGGATTTGGGCGCCACTCTTGTGCGAACCGACATTTCGCGCAGCGTCATCGACGTCAATCGCGACCCCAGCGGCGCGTCGCTCTACCCAGGACAGGCGACAACCGAGCTATGCCCGACGACCACATTTGACGGAACGCCGCTCTATACCGATGCTAAACCAGATGAGGCAGAAATTGCTCGGCGGCACGCGACATGGTTCGCGCCCTATCATGCGGCGCTAAGCCAGGAAATTTTACGGTTGCGTGCGAAACATCCGCATGTTGTCCTTTACGATGCCCATTCAATCCGCAGCCATGTCCCGCGTCTGTTCGACGGCGAATTGCCGCAGTTCAACATCGGCAACAATGACGGCACGACCTGCGACCCGGAGCTGACCGAAGCCATCATCGACGCGATCACCGATTATGACGCAGACAGTTGGTCGACTGTCGTCAACGGCCGCTTCAAGGGCGGCTGGACGACGCGACATTATGGGCGGCCCAACGAGGGTGTCCACGCCATCCAAATGGAACTCGCAATCCGGGGCTATATGGATGAGCCCGACGAACCGAGCGAGGCCAATTGGCCGCCGCCTTTTGACTCACAGCGCGCCGCCCCGCTGGCCGCGACCCTCACCGGTATTTTGCGGGCTTGCCTCGCATTTGCCGCGCCGATGAAAGGATCATCATGAACCGCCTCGACAATAGCCGCGTTATCAAACCCGCAACCGGAACCGAGCTGTCGGCAAAAAGCTGGCTCACCGAAGCGCCGCTGCGGATGCTGATGAACAATCTCCACCCCGACGTGGCCGAGAGGCCAGAGGAGCTCGTGGTTTATGGCGGCATTGGCCGCGCCGCACGCGACTGGGACAGCTATGACAAGATTGTCGAAACGCTTCAACGGCTGGAATCCGACGAAACTTTGCTCGTCCAGTCGGGCAAGCCCGTCGGCGTATTTCGCACCCATGCCGACGCGCCGCGCGTCCTGATCGCCAATTCCAACCTCGTCCCGCACTGGGCAAACTGGGATCATTTCAACGAGCTCGATAAGCGCGGGCTCGCGATGTACGGTCAGATGACGGCGGGGTCGTGGATATATATCGGCACCCAAGGCATTGTGCAGGGCACTTATGAAACCTTCGTCGAAATGGGTCGCCAGCATTATGATGGCGACCTGTCGGGCAAGTGGCTGCTTACCGCCGGCTTGGGTGGCATGGGCGGCGCGCAGCCGCTCGCAGCGGTCATGGCCGGCGCATCCTGCCTCGCGATCGAGTGCCAGCCGAGCCGGATCGAAATGCGACTGCGCACCGGCTATCTCGACGTCGCCACGTCGACAATCGACGAAGCGATGGCGCTGATCGAGAAAAGCTGCGCCGAAAAGAAGCCACTATCCGTCGGACTTCTTGGCAATGCTGCGGAGATTCTGCCCGCCATGTTCGCGCGCGGTATCCGTCCGGACCTTTTGACCGACCAGACGAGCGCGCATGATCCAGTAAACGGCTATTTGCCCGCCGGTTGGACAGTCGCCGAATGGATCGAGAAGCGCGAAAGCGCGCCCGGCACCGTTGCCGCCGCCGCCAAGGCGTCCATGGCAACGCATGTGCGCTCCATGCTCGACTTTCAGGCCGCGGGCGTGCCGACGACCGATTATGGCAACAATATCCGTCAGGTTGCCAAGGATGAAGGCGTCACCAACGCCTTCGACTTCCCCGGCTTTGTCCCTGCCTATATCCGGCCGCTATTTTGCCGTGGGATCGGCCCCTTCCGCTGGGTCGCATTGTCAGGTGATCCGGAGGACATCTATAAAACCGACGCCAAGGTAAAGGAACTGCTGCCCGACGATACCCACCTGCACAATTGGCTCGATATGGCGCGTGAAAAAATCCAGTTTCAGGGTTTGCCCGCGCGCATTTGCTGGGTCGGGCTGGGTGACCGCCACCGGCTGGGGATGGCATTCAACGAAATGGTGGCGAGCGGCGAGTTGAAAGCCCCCATCGTCATAGGTCGCGACCATCTCGATTCAGGATCCGTCGCCTCACCCAATCGCGAGACTGAAGCGATGCGCGACGGCAGCGATGCAGTGTCGGACTGGCCGCTGCTCAACGCGCTGCTCAACACTGCGAGCGGCGCGACTTGGGTCTCGCTGCACCATGGCGGCGGTGTCGGCATGGGATTCTCGCAGCACAGTGGCATGGTGATCGTCGCCGATGGCACAACGGAAGCGGCAAAGCGGCTGGAACGGGTGCTGTGGAATGATCCCGCAACAGGCGTGATGCGTCATGCTGATGCCGGCTATGTCGATGCCCTCACTTGCGCCAAAGACAAGGGCCTCGACTTGCCCGCCATCCTTGGCTGACACGAATCATTGAATATGTGCCATCCGCCAAACCAACGCACATACTCACGGCAAATGGCGAGGACATGCGGAAACACCTACACTATAAGGTCGCAATCCCTGCAGGAATCAATCATGACCACGACGACCCTCGCCCCTGATCGTGACGAGACTATCAGCGCTCTGAAAGCGCTCGACAGCCAGCTATTGTGGCTGTCGTCGTGGATGATCCACAACGCCAACAATGTCCGGCCCAAGCGCGACGGGCTCAAAGTCGGTGGGCACCAGGCCAGCTGCGCCTCGATGACCGCGATCATGGCGGCGCTTTATTTCCACGCCCTGCGCCCGCAAGACAAGGTAGCGGTCAAACCGCATGCGGGTCCAGTGCTGCACGCAATTCACTATCTGATCGACGAGCAATCGCGCGAGCTTATGGAAAAGTTTCGCGGTCTTGGCGGCGTGCAAAGCTACCCTTCGCGCACCAAGGACAAGATCCCGGTCGACTTTTCTACCGGGTCGGTGGGGCTTGGCGTCGCCGTCACTGCCTTCACCTCGCTTGTGCAGGATTATCTGATCGCACATGGCCAGCTCAAGGAGGAAGAGGCAGGGCGGATGATCGCGCTGATGGGCGATGCCGAACTCGACGAGGGCAATATCTATGAATGCCTGATCGAGGGTTATAAGCATGACCTTCGTAACTGCTGGTGGGTCGTCGACTATAACCGTCAGTCGCTCGATGCGACGACCGCCGACCGCATGTTCCGCCGCTTCGACGACATTTTTGAAACCTGCGGCTGGCGGGTCATCACGCTCAAATATGGCAAGTTGCAACGCGCAGCTTTCGGCCGCCCCGGCGGCAAGAGCCTGCAAGAGTGGATCGACAATTGTCCCAATGCCGATTTTGCGGTGCTCACCTATAAGGGCGGTGCTGCGTGGCGCGAGCGATTGCTCGCCGACATCGGCGGCCAAGCCCCATGTGACCAAATTGCTCGGCAGTTTCGATGACGATGCGCTTGCCGAGCTCATGACCAATCTTGGCGGTCATTGCGTCGAATCGATCATCGACGCCTTTGACAGCGCCGACGACGAACGGCCCACCTTGTTCATCGCCTATACGGTGAAGGGTAAAGGCCTGCCGCTCGCGGGCCACAAGGACAATCATTCGGGGCATGATGAACCCGACCCAGACCCATCAGTTTCGCGATAGCCTCGGCATTGCAGAAGGGACCGAATGGGACAAATGGGCGGGGCTCGGCGACAATGTCGCGGCGCGTCTGCAAGCCTTTGTCGATCAAAGCCCGATCGCGCGCAAGCTGCGCGAAGGCGCCGCCGCTCCGGTCCCCGTCCCTGCATCCTTTCCTGTGCCTAAAGGCAGTGACCAATCGACCCAGGCCGCCTTTGGCCATGTCCTCCTCGATCTTGCCAAATCGGGCGAGCCGCTCGCCGACCGCATCGTCACCACGGCGCCCGATGTGACGCAGACCACCAACCTTGGCGCCTTCGTCAACCAGCGCGGATTGTTCCGGCGGCAGGAACTTGCCGATGTCTTCCAGAAGGCAAAAATCCCTTCCGCCCAGAAATGGACGCAGCATGCCGCGGGCCAGCATATCGAGCTTGGCATTGCCGAGAATAATTTCTTCCTGCTGCTCGCCTCACTCGGTCTCGCTGCGCCGCATTTCGGGACACGGTTGCTGCCCGTCGGCACGGTCTATGACCCCTTCATCTCGCGCGGCCTCGATGCGCTCAACTATGGTTGCTATCAGGATGCGCGCTTCCTCCTCGTCGGCACACCCTCGGGCATCACGCTCGCGGGCGAAGGCGGTGCGCACCAGTCGGTCAACACGCCGCTGATCGGCATGGGGCAGCCCAACCTCACCTATTATGAGCCTGCTTATGCCGACGAGGTCGCGCTGATGATGCGCCACGCCTTTGCCCATATGCAGGAGCCTGAGGGAAGCTCGGTCTACCTGCGTCTCTCGACCCGTTCGATTGCGCAAGTAGAGCGCAGCGACGAGGCTTGGAAAGCCGGCGCCCTCGAAGGCGGCTATTGGCTCAAACCCCCCGGCGAGAATGCCGAAGCTGCAATTGTCTTCACCGGCGTCATAGCCCCCGAGGCGCTCGCGGCGTGGGACATATTGCGCGAAGATATTCCCGGGCTCGGTTTGTTAAACATCACTTCGCCCGATCTGCTGCATCGCGGCTGGTCGGCGCGCCGCGCCGCGCGCTGGACCGGACAACCTCCGGCCCCTTGCCACGCCGAAACATTGCTCGCCCCGCTCGCGCCGGGCGCAGGCCTCATCACCGTCCTCGACGGCTCGCCCGGCGCTCTGTCATGGCTTGGCGGGGTATGCGGCCATCGGGTCAGCCCACTTGGTACGGACCGTTTCGGACAAACGGGCGATGCACCCGATCTTTATGAAATCTACCGCATCGACGCGAACGCGATCGTCGATGCCGCCGCGGAACTCTTCTTAGAAAACTGACATGGCGATTGGGCCGTTCAGCCATGCCTTGTCAGCGTCCCGATTCGATAAATGAGAAAGCCCTCACAGGGTGAAAGAACGAGGGCTGAAAATCAGCTCTTGCCCAGCACGACTGTCGCCTGACTAGATAATGTGCCGCCATTGCCATGCGCAAGCGCATGCTTGATGGCTGCTTAGGGCCCATTTCGCGACGTTCATCTATAGTTGATTCAAGCCTAAAACCGGCCTTCCGATCAGGCTGAGTAAGCCGGTAAGCGCTCTTGTTGGAGCTAAGGAAGGAAATTAACCCTCTGCAATTCGCAATGTCTTCGGCGCGGACTTGTTGGTGAAAGCCTCCAGTCGCTCCTTTGATGCGGGTTGCGTATTGGTGATGCCGGCAATGAAGGCTTCGGCGAAAAAGCCATCAGCAGATGGCATATTGCCGATATGGCCAATTGCAGATGTGATGGCGAAATTGGAGAGCGGCGGATTCTCGGCGGCCTTTTCCGCAATGGAGATGGCCTTGGCGAGCGCTTGTTCGGCTGGCACCAGATATTGGCAAAGCCCCACCGAAACAGCCTCTTCACCAGCATAAACGCGGCCGGTCAGCATCATGTCGACCATGCGGGCCTCACCAACTAAACGGGCGACGCGCACCGTCGCTCCACCGCCGGTAAAGATGCCGCGCTGCCCCTCTGGCAAGGCAAAATAAGTGGTGGGGTCGGCGACCCGAATATGAAAGCTGGACGCCAGTTCGAGCCCGCCGCCGACCACTGCCCCTTTCAGCGCGCCGACAACCGGGACGCCGCAATGCTGAATGCGGTCAAAAGCGGTGTGCCAGCGGCGACAGATATACATGAACTCGGTAGCATCACGGTCTTCGCGGTGGTGCTCGACCAAATCGAGTCCGGCACAAAAATGATCGCCATTGGCGGTGACGACAACCGCGCGGACATCGCTGCCTTCGACAGCCGTGAAAAGCGCAAGAATTTCCTCGACAAATTGCCGGTCGAGGGCATTGCGCTTGGCCGCACGATTCAGCGTCACCATCAACACGGGGCCGCGTTGCTCGTGTGATATATAGGTGAGGGCGGGCGGCGAGAATTGTTTGAACGACATTTGCAGGCTTCCTATTTCAGGCCCAGCAGATAGTCGACAATGTCTTTCCTTTTGGTCGCGTCCTTAACGCCACTGAACGACATTTTGGTGCCCGGTATTTTCGATTGTGGCGCGGCCAGAAACGCATCAAGATTCTGGCGATTCCAAACGACGTTGGACGCAGTCATCGCTGCCGAGAATTTATAACCGGGAATCTCGCCCGCTTTTGTGCCCGCAATGCCGTAAAGATTGGGGCCAAATCCTGATTTCTGTCCCTTTTTGTCCGAATGACAGACGGCACATTGGGCAAAGGCTGCCGGGCGTGCGACCGCAACGGGCTGCGCTGAAGCAGGGGCGGCGGCGGACATTGGCACTGCGGCTTTGGCACTTTCTGGATGCGTCGCCGCTGTGGTGACATCTTTCGCTTTTTTGGGCCGCACTGGTGCAGCATCAGCGGCGTGCGTCTTTATCATGGCTTTGCCATCTATGGGCGTCGCAGCGACGTTAGGGGCGCTCACGGCATCCTTTGAAAGCGCAGCCGCAATGGGCGAGGGTGCAGGGGCGACAGAAGGAATATGCTTGCCGCTGGATGCGCCCGTATCGGCGACCATGGGATTTTTGGATTCAGAGCCGCAGGCGGCAAAGGTCATCGCCGCAGCACCGCACGCCGCGACCAGAAGGGCTGATTTCTTATGCATTGCTATCGTCCTTGATTGGATTTTGCGTGGCGGGTTCAGACGCGGCCAATTCCGCCTCCATCGCTTTACGCATCTCAAATTTTTGGGCTTTGCCGGTAACTGTCATCGTAAAGCCAGCGACTATCTTGACGTGACGGGGCACTTTATAATGGGCAATCTGTCCCTGACAGAAGGCGCTCACATCGTCGGGGGCGAGTTTGGTGTCGGGCTTTGCAATGACCCACGCGCACACCTGTTCGCCATATTTCTGGTCGGAAACGCCAAAGACCTGAACATCGGAAATGGCAGGGTGGGTGAGCAGAAACTCCTCGATTTCCCGAGGGTAGATATTTTCGCCGCCACGAATAATCATATCCTTGATGCGACCGGTGATGCGGACATAGCCTTGATCATCCATCGTCCCGAGATCGCCCGAGTGCATCCAGCCCTCGGCGTCGATAGCTTCGGCCGTCTTTTCCGGATCGTCCCAATATCCCATCATCACGGCATATCCGCGCGAGCAATATTCGCCCTGCTCACCGATGGGCAGAATGGCGCCATCAGGTCCCACAATTTTGGCCTCGGCATGCGGGTGGACGCGGCCAACCGTGGACACTTTTTCTTCCAGCGGATCATCGGTTGCCGTTTGCGTGGTCAGCGGGCTCGTCTCTGTCATGCCATAGCCGATAGTGACTTCGGTCATATTGAGCCGGTCCATGACTTGCTGCATCGTCGCTTTGGGGCAGGGTGATCCCGCCATGATGCCCGTGCGAAGGGTGGAGACGTCATAATAGGCTAGATCGGGCTGGTTCAGCATGGCGATGAACATTGTCGGGACGCCATAAAGCGACGTGCACCCTTCCGCCTGCACAGCCTGCAAGGCCAATTGCGGATCAAAGGCTTCGCCTGGATAAATCATTGCCGCGCCGCATGTCACCGCCGCCATATGGCCAAGCACCATGCCGAAACAATGATAGAGCGGGACCGGAATACAAATACGGTCCTGTTCGGTCAGCTTTGTAGTGCGGGCCGTGAAATAGCCGTTGTTCAATATATTGTGGTGCGTCAGCGTGGCGCCCTTGGGAAAGCCGGTCGTGCCGCTGGTGAACTGGATATTGATAGCATCGTGGCATTCAAGCTCTGCCGCAGCGGCTTCGAGGGCGGTGGGATCAATCTCGCTCCGTAAGTCGGCCCAGGACAAGAAGCCATCTTGCGCCGCGTCACCCAGCGCTACCATTGTCCGCAGATGCGGGAGTTTTTCCGGCCCCAGTTCGCGCAACATCCCAACATAATTGCTGGTCTTGAAAAAAGGTGCGGTCACCAGAACTGAACAACCGACCTTGTTGAGGGCATATTCCACTTCGGACAGGCGGTAAGCGGGGTTGATCGTCACCAATATCGCGCCAATCTGGGCCGTCGCGAATTGTGTCACCGCCCATTCGGCGCAATTGGGCGACCATATCCCGACCCGATCACCTTTACGCACGCCCAGACCCAACAGTCCGCAGGCTATCCGCTCGACTTCAGCATTTAGCTCGGTCCAGGTCCATCGAATATTCTGATGTCTTGATACAAGCGCCAGATGGCCCGGCCATTGCCGGGCCGCCTGTTCAAGCGCCGTCCCGATCACATGCTCGATGAGCGGTGTACCGGTTTCTCCTTTGGTGTAACTCGTCGTCATTGCCGCGCGACGTTGATGACCTGGACTTGCGTATATTCGGCAAAACCCTCGATCGATTGTTCGACGCCCAGACCCGACGCCTTGAACCCTGCCATGGGGATGTGCGGACCGATGGCAATATGCTGGTTCACCCAGACCTGCCCGCTTTCGATGCGGCCTGCAATGTCGCTCGCCTTGCCCAAATCTTTTGACCAGACCGAACCGCCAAGGCCGGTTTCGCTGGCGTTGGCGCGGCGGATTACATCGTCGATATTGTCAAAACGGATAACCGGCAAAATCGGGCCAAATTGTTCCTCATCGACAATGCGGTCTCCGTCGGTCACATCGCGGACAATCGTCGGCCGGATAAAATATCCGTCGCGTTCCATTACGTTGCCGCCCGCGATGATCTTGCCGTCTTCGCGCACGGTATCAAGGAAGCCCTGAACCTTTTCAAATTGAGCCTTGTTCTGGATCGGGCCGATCTGCGTGCCTTGTTTGCTGCCATCGTCGACGATGGCGGCCTCTGCCAAGGCGGCCAGTTCACTGCACATGGCGTCGTAAATATCATTGTGAACATAGGCGCGCTTGACCGCTAGACAGACCTGACCGTTGTTCAAAAAGGCGTTGTTGAAGATCGCCTGCGCGGTTTCTTTGACGTCGACATCCTCAAGGATGATGGCGGGGTCATTGCCGCCAAGTTCCAGCGTCAGACGCTTCAGAGTATCGGCACCACTTGCCATGATCCGCTTGCCGGTTGCCGTGGAGCCAGTGAAGCCAACCTTTGCTGACATCGGGATGCGTGGTCAGATGCGGTCCCAGATCATTGTCATCCGCAATGATGTTGATAACTCCGGCGGGAAATATGTCCTTGCAGATTTCACCCAGCAAAAGCGCGGTGGCGGGCGTCGAAGGAGCAGGTTTAAGTACAATCGTATTTCCGGCTAGAACCGCCGGACCGATTTTCCAGCAGGCGACGAGAAGGGGGAAGTTCCAGGCGATGATGCCGACCACGACGCCCAACGGCTTGTGCTTGACCGCAATATAGGCGGCGGCGTCATCCTGAATGATGCGGTCGGGCAAGTCTAAAGTGCAGTAATGACGCAGATAGCCGTCGGTCCAGGCAAGTTCGCCTTGCGCTTCTGCCAGAGGCTTACCCTGTTCGGCGGTCAAAAGACGGGCGATCTCGTCGCCACGTGCTGCAATTGCATCGGCGAGCGAGAGCACGGCCTTGCGCCGGTCATCCATCGAGGTTGCGGCCCACACGAGGGCTGCGGCCTTGGCCGCCGCAATCGCGGCGTCGGCCTGCGCAACCGAGGCTCGGGCCACAGTCGTGAAAGCCTTGCCCGTGGCGGGGTTGATGACGTCCATGCTTTGGTCGCCTTCGACCATTTTTCCGCCAATGAGCATTTTATAATCTGACATGCTGTTTCTTCCTCATTTCGGCGTTGCAATCTGGGTGACAAGCGTTCGTCATGTCACCCAGTTTGCAGAGGCCGACTATGACCTTAGAATTTGGTTCCGACGGTGACGCCATAGGTGCGCGGTGCCGCCAGATGATTATAGTCAAAACCAAATCCGGCGAGCAGGTCGACGCGAGACGTGAGATAGAATTTGTTGGTCAAATTCTTGCCCCAGATAGAAGCGTTGAATCGCCCGTCAGCAGACGTCCAGTCGAGGTGGCCCGACACCAGAGCATAGCCGCTTTGTTTGAGCCGCGGTGTGTTGATGACGTCAAAGAACTGGCTCGAAGTATAGGCGATATCGGCGCTGGCGTTAAATTTGCCTGCAGCACCATCGAACAAGGTGGCGTCAAATCCGGCATTGGCTGTCATCGCCGGGCCGTTCGTCAGTTTGTTCCCGGCGACATTGACGCCGCTTACGGTGCCTTGCTGAATTTTTGTATCGAGCAATCCCAAGCTGCCGCGAAGGGTGATGCCGTCTGTTGGTCGTACGGTCAATTCTGCCTCACCGCCCAATATGCGGGACCGTGGAATGTTTAGCAGAGTTTGGGCCGCCGTCGCCGGGTCTATATTGATGAATTGCTGATTGCGATATTTATAGTAAAAGGCCGCCATGTTCAGCGTGACCACGCGATCAGCAAATTTATTCTTTGAACCGATTTCGAACGAATCAACTTTTTCCGCCGCCGCAACGTTCAACTCTGACGGATAAAAAGGCCTGCGCATTAAAGCTCGGCGCGCGAAAACCGCGACTATAGGTGACATAGAGCAAGTTATCGCGGGAAACCTTGAAATCGAAACCCACCTTACCCGACAAATTGTTGATACTATAGCTTAGCGGGATCGCCGGCGTCGGGATTGTGGTCCCCAGAACGGCGCCCACGGGCCAATTTGTTCGGCAATAAAATTCGGCTGTTTGCCTGTGTCATGCGTAAACCGTAGACCGCCCTTTAACTTGAAGCTGTCGGACAGATCAAAGCTGGCATCGGTATAGATGGCATAGCTGGTCTTGATCTGGTCGAAACGATTTCCGAACTGGCAGGCTTCACCCGCGGTCGTTGCCAGACAATCAGCATCGGTTACAAAGCCGTCGCCATTGACATCGCCGCCGCTGGCAACGTCTTGGGCGATCTTGAACGTCGAGGCGTTGAAAACCTTTTCGCGATTATAATAGCCGCCAAGAATGAAGTTGAACGGTCCGCTAAAGTCACTGGTTATGCGAAGATCTTGTGCAAATTGGATGGCCCGGTCGGCATAGGGGATTTCTAAAAGGGCTATGGCTTGGCCGTCGGTATCTTCGATGAAATTCAGATTGCCCTTGTCCCACGATGTGATGCTGGTGAGTGAGAGGGAGTTCGTGATAGTTGAAATTTGCCAGTGAGCGAGACCGAATACGTACGGGCGCGGCGCCTTGATGTTTCGTTGGCGGCAATTTGACGGTTGCTCAACCCGGCCCGATTAACGGCCGCCGGCTGTGCGAAAATACCGTAATTGCGCGGATTTTGATAGCTGGTGGATGCGCGCAGGGTAAAATTGACCCTATCGGACGGTTCGACATAAAGCGCAGCGCGCACACCATATTCGCGTGTGCCGCCCAAATCGGGCTTGCCTGGCAGAGCGTTTTTCTGAACCAGCCATCGGCTCTGGCAAATGTCCCCGCGACACGCAGGGCCGCACTTTGTCCGAGCGGCACATTGAGGGCACCGTTCAAATCGATGCGGTTATAATTCCCATAGCCGGCGTTCGCATAACCCGAAGTTTCGCCCAGCTTTGGTGCCCGGCTAATCAGATTGACTGCACCGCCCGTGGTGTTTTTGCCGTAAAGTGTGCCCTGTGGTCCGCGCAGCACTTCAACGCGTTCAAGATCGTACAGTGCGATGCCGTACAGCGCGAAATTGCCCTTATAAACTTCGTCATAATAGGTGGCGACCGGCCCCTGATGGTTGAGGCTATAGTCGTTCAGCGACACGCCGCGTAGAGCGAAGATTGGCGTATTGTCGCCAACGGTCGACGTCAGTTGCAGATTGGGTACTTTGGAAACAAGTTCATCGACCTGCGTTGTCCGTCCCTTTTCAAGCGCGTCCCCCGTGACCGCCGAAATGGAGATGGAGACATTTTGCAGATTTTCGGACCGTTTGTTGGCGGTCACAATAATCTCGTCCGGAGCCCCGGCAGAAGCGGCGTCGGGCGCGTCCTGTGCAACGGCATAGGAGCTTGCGCTAGCCGTCAGCAGCAGCAGGGCACCGCGAAATATGGTGCTTTTATACTTGGATTTGTTGTTCAATTTACCCTCCCAAAGGTTTTTCGTTGTTTTATTTTGGCATTTTGTTGATCAGGGCTTGCCTGATGGTCACTCTTTCGATGCGAGTGGTCTTCGTCTCAGTTCTGAGACCTCCCTTGTGGTATAAGGCTTGAAATCTGCGGGCATGTGGCCGGGGTCGAACCTGTACAACGACCAGTTCAACACGTCGGTCAGCCGCTCATCGTCCAAATCGGATGTCGACACACCGGGGACGCGCACCAGAAATTCCCGTCCACCTTCGACGTGCAGGAATTTGGCCAACACATCTTTCATGGGTGGATTGGTAAAATCGTCGCCGCTACCATCCTGACGATGGCATCCCTGACATTTCAGCATGTAATCACTATGCGCCCTGTCAGGCCGTTCGACGCCGGGCATCGCGGCCTGGTCTCCGCCCGCTGCAATAGCCGTTGTGGCCAATATGCAGCTGACGAAAATCAAAGAAAGAGCAGCGGGTTTCATGATTTTAGCGGGGGTCAACCGCAACGCCGATAAGGACGGCGGTGGAGCAATTATAGACGCTGCGTCCGGTGCCCAGGCACCAGTTATAATCGTTGTTAGATTGCGGTCGTACTGGAGGGCGATCGCCCTCGTTACGGTTGCATAGACAATGCCC
>CAWJNG010000008.1:0-207159 GCA_963844225.1 uncultured Alphaproteobacteria bacterium
GGGCCGCGATGCTACGCATCGGACCCGCAGAAGGGATATATCCGTCACGCTCACCACGCTGCCGCGCGCATCATAGCTGAACCCGGCCCCGCCCGCGCTCATGATCCGGTTGAGACCGTCCGCAACATAAGTGCGGTCAACATTATAGTGGGCCTGCCAAGCATAGGCATCGTTGCTGCGCGCCACGCTCGCAATCTGGCTTGCGGGGTTAATGAGCTAACTTTCACCAAGCGCATGACTAACCTCGGCAAGACTCCCGACTACGATAACGTAATTGCCTTTTTCGAAATTTACGGCGCTGGCGTCGTTGCCTCCTCTGAACCGCCGCACGAAGCTTACGCGGTCGGCATTAATGGCAATCGGCTCGCCATCAGGGGTTTCGAATTGCACATATCCGTTCATAGAGATCCTAGCCTGTAAAAGGTTGCGCCAATCCTGTTCGAACAGTCCATCTGCGATTGGTCGGCTGCCTCGGGTCTGCGCTTCGCACCCTTAAACGAGGTCAGTCGTGAGATGGCAAATTGAAATCGTCGATTATATCTTGTTGCCGTCTTTTCCGTCGGTTGGGTGTGGAAGTCGGTTGCCAATCTCTCTTAATAACTCGTCTTCGGACCCGCCTTAAGAGGCTGACTTAACTCGTATAAATAGACAGCGGCGGCAGTCCATCCATGATTGCGGTGAGCGCAAGCGCGTTTTCATGTTCCATCGCGCTGTGTCCTGCATTGGTATAGATCAGGCTGGCCGGGGCGTTGCCCGCGTCGCTTAGCGCAGCGGCCAGTCGCGATGCCTGCACAAGCGAGCAGACCTGGTCGAACCGACCATGGACAATATGCACAGCTATCGAGGCCAGAACTGCTATGTTGCGAACAATATGGTTGGGCTCGAGAAAGAGCGCATTGGCAAAATAATGCGCCTCGATCTGCGCGAAGCAAAGCGCGAAATTGGCATCCGCAAAATCCCCTGGGCCGGCGGGGTCCGGGATCATATTCGAGATTGTTCCTTCCCAGATTGACCAGGCAAGCGCGGCATCTAGCTGCCGCTCCCGTTCGGCGTCACATTGTGGAACCATATCAAAGATTGCCTTATATGAGGCGATCACGTCGCTGCGCTCGCGCGGCGACAATATTTCCATCAGCGCCCGCCACTCGTCGGGGTAATGCATATAGGCACCGGGTGCCGTGAGGCTGAAAGGCTCTGCTTCGAAACTTGCGGCGTTGCCCTGATATAAATAGGCAAGGTCCTGTGGCAGCCCGAGAAATATCCCGCGCAAGATGAGGCTCGCGCAATTTTGAGGGAAGGCGATCGCATAGGTTAGCGCAAGGGTGCTTCCCCAGCTTCCGCCGAACAGATGCATGGGCCCTGCGATACCAAGCGCATCGCGAAGCTTGTTAATGTCGGCCACAAGGTCCCAGGTGGTGTTGCGCTGCAATGCAATAGCAGGGCCGGCCGACACCACATTCGGCTCGCTCTTACCGCAACCACGCTGGTCGAAAAGGATTACACGATAGCGAACCGGATCGAAGAAGCGCGCCATCGCCGGCGTGCACCCGCCGCCCGGTCCACCGTGCAAAAAGACAACCGGCTCGCCATCCGGATTGCCATATTCTTCCCAATAGAGTCGATGCACGGGGGAGTCGTCGACGGTCAGCATGCCGCTGTCATGGGCTGTCGCCTCTGGATATTTCCAATCCAGTCCGATCTTACTGCTTTTTTGCAAGGAGCTGAGATCTATGGTCATAGTGTCGCTTTCATTTATCAGGGCTACCCTGCAGTTGTGCACGCCCTGAAGCTCACGCCCCATATGTTCCAACGTCTGGGCATCTCTTGTTTGCCTTCCGGCTATTCGGTCTGGGTCAGAATATGTCGCGTCCGTCGGCGATGTTCAGCAGTTCGCAATAGATGAAACTGGAGGGTGCGCGTTTCAATGTACGCACGGCTTCGTGGGGCATCCCGTTGTCGCGAAGTTCGCAAATGATTGTCCGGACGGTCGGCCCCGGGGATTTGTGCCGCCCGGATGAAATCGGGTGTCTTGAAAATCGGCCGCTGAAATATCCATTCAAATGGTCTCGCTGCATATCGTGAACGCTTGCCCTCGACCACCCGGTCGCGCTTCTCCTGATGCAGTTTGAGGATGGTTTGCGCTTTGCGCATATTGACCTTGGCTTGCGCGATAATCCCTTTCAGGAAGAAGATGATCCAGCTTGTCCAATCCCCATTTCGCGACGCGGCTAGCGGGCGGTCATAATGGCTGCGGCGGTCGACCGGATGCGATGATCGGCCTATAAAAACTAGAGTTGTTGATGATCGCGAAAAGCGGCTTTGCCAACAACAAATTTGCCTGTGTAATCTGGCAACCATCAAATCTCGCAGGGGATCGGAGGAAATGTGCCGCTTCATTCCTCGCGACGATGGTTGCGATGCTCGCCGCCACGATAATCGGTCTGATTGTCATCGCCCAGCGTGCCAACGCGATACCGGTGCCGCATGACTTCGCTCATCCCGAACCAAAAATGGCGCAGCACCATGGGGTGCCGCGCCAGCTGTGGGATCCGTCGGAGGAGAGGGAGAGGAGCGACGGATCGGGAGAATGTGCCTTTGGATTAGCGCGCAGCCATGCGGCTGTCGGCATCCTTGGCTTCGTCGACACCGGCAATTTTCAGCGCGGCACGGAACTGCTTGGCAGCCGCGCGTTCGTTGCCGGCTTCGCAAAGCTTCAGACCCGTGGCGATGAAGCGCTGGGCATCTGTTTGCTTCCCGCCTTCGACGGTGTCAGCCGCGGCGCGGGCCTGATCGACCAGTCCGGCGCAGCGATAGTCACCGCTGCCTGTCTGGGCATAAGCGGGCGACGTCGAAGCGACGAGGCCGGCGAAGGCAAGAGCCGAAGCCGCAACAACGGCAAAGGCGGAGGGGAAAGAGCGAAAAGCTTTAAGGTTGGCAGTCATGGGAGAGGTCCTTTCGTTTCGTTGTGCAACCTATCTAGGCGCGCTTGCGCATATAGATAATCCCATATAATCTGCAAGTGCTATGAAGCAGGATTTAACAATCCCCCATGGGGCACTAGATGGGATAGAGGCTTTTCTGCGCGTAGCGGAACGGCGCAGCTTCTCTGCGGCAGCGAGTGATCTAGGTGTTTCGCCCTCGGCAATCAGTCAGACTATCAAAGGGTTAGAAGCACGCGTCGGCGCCCCCTTGTTCATGCGCACGACGCGCAGCGTGGGGCTAACACAGGCGGGCGAGCAGTTTCTGGAGCGCGCGGCCCCTGCCTATCTGGGGCTCGCCAATGCCTATGAGGCAGCGCGCAACCTAGGCAGTCGACCAGCGGGGCGATTGCGGATCAATCTCATGCGCGGTGCCATACAACCTTTGTTCGAGCCCATATTGGCAGGTTTTTGCGAAGCCTATCCCGATATCGAGCTTGAAATCTTTGGCGATGATGGCTTTTCCGACCTGTCCAAAAATGGCTTCGATGCCGGCGTGCGAATGAGCGAATCACTCGATGCCGACATGATCGCGGTCCGGCTGACCGAACCGTTTCGCTTTGTTGTTGCGGGGGCTCCCGCCTATTTCGAAAAACATGGTCGCCCGCAGACGCCCGAGGAATTGCGCGATCATCATTGTATCCGGATGCGGATGGCGGCCGGCGGATTTATGCCTTGGACCTTTATGGCGGGGAACCGCGAGATCGATATTCCTGTGTCGGGGCCGCTGATCGTCAATGACTTTGCCGCGCTTGTCGTAGCCATCCGTTCGGGGGTCGCGCTGGGTATGCTTGCTGAACCCACGGCTAAAATGCATGTTGCCAACGGTGATATGGAATTGGTCCTGGTCGAACAGGCGACATCGACATCGGGGTTATGTCTTTATTACCCCAGCCGGACCCAAGTGATGCCCAAATTGCGCGCTTTTATCGATTTTGTTCGCGATCACCTCGCGCGCGGTCTTCTCGGCCAATAGTCTAGCCGCAATATCGGCGCGTCAATTTGCCGGCTTGGTGATGTCGATTTTCTCCACCCATTCGGGAAAAAAGCTCGGCTCGCGGCCCGACCAACCGGGCGCGGTTGCCGCGGATTCGCTGATCGACTGCAACAATATGCGGCGCTTGTCGGGGTGCAAATGCGGCAAGGAGGCGGCGGCGCAAAACGCCCCCGGCAGCCACGGCCGCGCATGTGCACCGAGAAGCCGCTCGTAAAGGAAACGATAGGCAGCAAAACTCGGCAAACGATCCTGACCCAGATCAAAGGCCGACACTGCAATCAGCGGTGCCATAAATTGTTCAAGGGCATCAAGGCCACTATCATCTGGAATTTGCACACGAATATCGAGAAGTCGCTGATAGACACGCGCCTGTACGCGGATCGCGGTTTCTTCAATCATGTCGCGCGACCAGCGCTCGATTGCATCGTCGCGTTCGAGCCCTATATCGAGCGAGCGACGGATATAGCGTTGAGTGGCGGCCGGAAAGCTTGCGAACTCCTTGATTTCGGCCAATGCCAGATCGCCCGCTGCTGGTCCTGAACGCGTCGCCATTTTTGTGCTCCCGCCCGGCGCCCGGAGAACCATCCCCCGGAGGCCTGCACCCCCTTATGTGCCATAACAGGGGTTAGCGAGACGTTAACCATGCCTTTGACTTGAGTTTACATGGCCAAGGAAAGTTGCGCGGGTGCGTTGGCCAGACTAAGCACCATGCCCTGTTTTCAACGGCACTATGAGGGACCCCCCGATGTCGCGTACACCCCAGCCGGTCATCTCCGCCACCGGCCTGTTTACCCCTGTAGACCATATCACCAACGAAGAGTTGGTCGCGAGCTTCAACCGCTATGTCGCGAACTATAATCGGGATAATGCTACCGCGATTGCCGCGGGCGATGTGACAGAACTGGTCGAAAGCAGCGTAGAGTTTATCGAGAAGGCCAGCGGTATCCGATCGCGCTATGTGGTCGACAAAGCCGGTATTCTCGACCCCGCTCATATGGCTCCGCGCCTCGCTGACCGCGGCGATGACGAAATCTCCATACTTGCCGAAATCGGCGTAGCAGCGGCGAAGGATGCGCTGGCGCGCGCCGGACGTAATGCAGGCGATGTCGATGCCGTCCTGTGCGCGGCATCGAATATGCAGCGCCCCTATCCGGCGATGGCGGTGGAGATTCAGGACGCTCTTGGAATCGACGGCTTTGGCTTTGATATGAATGTCGCTTGTTCGTCAGCGACCTTTGGCATCCAGACCGCCGCAGATTATATCCGCGCCGGACATGCAAAAAGCGTGTTGGTGGTAAACCCCGAAATTTGCTCTGGCCATTTAAACTGGCGCGACCGTGACAGCCATTTCATTTTCGGAGATGTGGCCACCGCTATTCTGGTCGAGGATAAAACCATTGCGCCCGCAGGTCATTGGGACATTCTCGGTACTCGGCTCAAAACGGTATACTCCAACAACATCCGCAATAATTTTGGCTTCCTCAACCGCGCGCATGGCGGCATCGAGCAGGAGAGCCCCCGCACCGACAAACTCTTTGTTCAAGAAGGTCGCAAAGTGTTCAAGGAAGTGGTGCCGATGGTCTCCAATATGATCGTCGACCATATGGAAAAGCTTGGTCTGACCAGCGCCGATATGCGCCGCCTGTGGCTGCATCAGGCAAACGCCAATATGAATCGCCTGATAGCCCACCGCGTCCTTGGTCACGAAGCGAGCGCCGACGAAAGTCCGACCGTGCTCGACACATATGGCAACACCTCCAGCGCTGGATCGATCATCGCCTTCCACCTCCACCATGAAGATTTGGTTGCGGGCGATACGGGGCTGATCTGCTCGTTCGGTGCGGGCTATAGTGCCGGGACGGTATTCGTCAGGAAGACCTGACCGGCAGTCCTGCTGCCGCTAGCCGGGCATGTGCCTCGGCCAGCGTCGCTTCGCCGAAGTGAAAGATGCTTGCCGCGAGCACGGCGCTTGCCCCGCCTTCAATGACGCCTGCGACGAGATGGTCCAAATTCCCGACCCCGCCGCTCGCAATTACCGGCACCGTCACCGCATCGGCGATAGCGCGGGTGAGCAACAAGTCATATCCGTCGCGCGTGCCGTCGCGGTCCATGCTCGTGACGAGGAGCTCGCCTGCACCCAGATCGGCCAACCGCACGGCATGGGAGACGGCATCAACCCCTGTTGAAGTCCGGCCGCCATGGGTAAAAATCTCCCACCGTCCCGTCTCGACTTCCCGCGCATCGATGCTGCCCACGGCGCACTGGCTGCCGAATCGGTCGGCGATGTCGGCTATCAATTCGGGCCGGGCCACCGCAGCGCTGTTCACCGCCACCTTGTCGGCACCGGCGAGCAACAGCGCGCGGGCATCTTCGGCGCTGCGCACGCCGCCGCCGACGGTTAGCGGCATAAAGCAGACGGCCGCGGTGCGGCTCACCATATCGATCAAGGTCCCGCGCCCCTGGTGACTGGCGCTGATGTCGAGAAAGCAAAGCTCGTCCGCCCCCGCCGCATCATAGGCGCGCGCCGCCTCGACTGGATCGCCAGCATCGCGCAGATCGACGAAATTGACTCCCTTCACTACGCGCCCGTCGGCGACGTCGAGGCAGGGGATAACGCGTACGCGGACGGTCATAAAGTTGCGCTTCGAAAGTGGGACGCATCGTGCGCAATCGAGCCACCCAGCGAAACAAGGTCCGGGCATCGGGCATTTCGACTGCGCTCGGCGCGAACAGATACCGAAATATTGTTCATCTTTGTCCTACCGCAATCGCCTCAGCCAGATCGAGCCGCCCGTCATAAAGCGCGCGACCTGTGATCACGCCTTCAATGCCATCACCCACATGTCCGCGCAGCGCATGAATATCGTCAATATTCGCGACTCCGCCGCTGGCGATTACCGGAATGTCGACCGCTTGGGCCAGCGCCACGGTCGCTTCGACATTGCAGCCTTTGAGCATGCCATCGCGTCCGACATCGGTGAAGAGCAGGGCCGAAACGCCTGCATCCTCAAAACGGCGCGCCAGATCCTCTACGCGGACGTTGGACACATCGGCCCATCCCTCGGTTGCCACCAACCCATCGCGGGCATCGACCCCGACGATGATCCGGCCGGGCAGGTCGCGCGCCGCCGATTTGACGAATTCAGGGTCTTTGAGTGCCGCCGTGCCGATAATCACCCGATCGACCCCCAGCGCCATCCAGCGCTCGACGCCAGCACGGTCACGGATTCCCCCGCCGACCTGCACTTTGCCGGCAAAGGCCGCGATAATGCTTTCGACGGCGCCGCCATTGACGCTCGATCCGGCGAAGGCTCCGTCCAGATCGACGACATGCAGATGCGTCGCTCCCGCGTCCGCGAACAACCGCGTCTGTGCCGCTGGATCGTCGCCATAAATGGTGGCGCGGTCCATATCGCCTTCGGCGAGCCGGACGACCTGGCCGCCCTTGAGGTCGATCGCGGGGAAAATAGTCAGGACGGACTCTAGGGGCGCCATGCCAAAAATCTTTCAAGCGTGCGCAGTCCATAGCCTTGACTTTTTTCAGGGTGAAATTGCACACCTAGAATGTTGTCGCGCCCCACGGCGGCCACAAAGACCCCGCCATGACTACTGGTCGCCACTATATCTGCGGCATCGTCGACGGTGAAATGATAGCCGTGAAGATAATAGGCTTCACCGGCCGCGATCACTGGCTGTTCAGCCGATGGGATCACATCGTTCCATCCCATATGCGGGATGCGCAAATCGGGGGCGGGGAGAAAAGGCTTCACGGTACCGCCAATCCAGCCGAGACCAGGTGAGCGGCCATGTTCTTCGCCCGCATCGGCGAGCAATTGCATACCGACGCAGATGCCTAAAAAGGGGACAGCTTCGCCGCGTACGCGCTGTTCGATTGCTGCAACCAGTCCGTCGATAGCCGATAGTCCGTTCATACAGGCGGAAAATGCGCCGACACCTGGCAATAGGATGCGATCGGCGCGTACCACCATGTCGGGATCGGACGTCACATCTACATGCGCTGCACCGGCGGCCAACAACGCGTTGTGGACCGAGCGCAGATTGCCCGCGCCATAGTCGATAAGAGCGATGGTTTCTGCCATGGCTTTGGAGCCTAGAGCACCCCCTTGGTGCTAGGAATTGCGTCGCCCTTTCGCGGATCGATTTCGACCGCTTGCCGCAACGCGCGCGCGAGCGCTTTGTAGCTGCTTTCGGCGATATGATGATTATTGTCGCCGTAGAGCGTTTCCAGATGCAGCGTGATTCCGGCTGCCTGAGCAAAACTTGCGAACCAGTGCGGGAATAATTCGGTGTCCATTTCGCCGAGGCGCGGCTGGGTGAAGCCCGATTTCCAGACGCAAAAAGGGCGTCCCGAAATGTCGATTGCACAGCGGGTCAGGGTTTCGTCCATCGGCGAATGCGCCTCGCCATAGCGCGCGATACCGCGTTTATCGCCTAACGCCTTTAACACTGCCTCGCCCAGTGCAAGTGCGCTGTCCTCGACTGTGTGATGCTGGTCGATGTGAAGGTCGCCCTTTACCGTCATTTCAATGTCGATGAGCGAATGACGCGATAATTGTTCGACCATGTGATCGAGGAAGCCGATTCCGGTCGAAACGGCATAGTCGCCTTTGCCGTCGAGGTTGACGGTGATGGCGACGTCGGTTTCGCGCGTCGTGCGTTGGACTGTGGCGGTTCGCATGTCTGTCGCTTTAGCAGCGACTTTTCGCGGTGCAAGCGGCCTGTCCCCTCTTGACCCATGAGCGATGCCCGTTCATCCCCGCACGATGAGCGACGATGTCCAAGATAGCCTGATTCCCTATGACGAGATTGTGCAGGATGCCCTGCGCGCCGTTGTCGGTCGCGTGCTGCGCCAAATTGTCGGCTATGAAAGCCTTCCGGGCGAGCATCATTTTTATATCACCTTTAAAACTCAAGCCTCGGGCGTTGATATTCCGGCGCATTTGATCGCCAAATTTCCCGATGAAATGACGATTGTGCTTCAGAACCGTTTTTGGGATCTGACGGTTGAAGAGGATTTTTTCAGCGTCGGTCTGTCCTTCAATCAGACACCGTCGATCCTGACCATTCCCTATGCCGCGATTTCGGCGTTCGTCGATCCTTCCGTCGATTTCGGGCTGCAATTTCAGGTCAGTGACGACAGCGCCGATCCCGAACCCCATGACGAAGCCGAAAATGACCATCCACCCGCGGCAAGCGACGATGGCTCCAATGTCGTGACGGTGGATTTCGGCAAGAAGCGGTAACGATATGGCCAAACTCTGGCCTCCGACGCGATTCTGGCAATATTGGGCCTTGGCCGGCATGGTCATATTGACGGCTGCCTTTTGGTGGGGGGTCGAGGGCAGCGCGCTCCATGATCAAGGACGCGTCATCGGACAGATTGCCGATGGCCTGTTGCGGTTCAGCCTGTTGATTTTGACTCCGGCGCTGGTGCTGGGCTGGCTGGGTGCCGCTTGGTTCCGGCGGCGAATCGGTGAGAAGGGCTATTGGCAACTTTTGGGTCTGGTCGGAATGATCTGGACCATCGCGGTGCTGGTCGTGCGGATGTTGCTGACATGACCGCCACCCGCATCGAAAGCGATTCGCTGGGCGAGATTGAGGTTCCTGCCGACGCTTATTGGGGCGCGCAAACCGAACGCAGCCGTCACAACTTCGCCTTTCCAGCGCATGAGCGCATGCCAATTGCTATTGTCCACGCGCTGGCGCTGGTCAAATGGGCGGCGGCGCGCGTCAACCGCAAGCACGGGCTTGATACGGCACTTGCCGATGCGATCGAGGCGGCGGCGACGGGGGTTGCGGCGGGCCAATATGATGATCAATTTCCCCTCGCCATCTGGCAAACGGGCAGCGGCACCCAATCGAACATGAACGTCAACGAGGTGATCGCGGGCATAGCCAACGAGGTCCTGAGCGGGCAGCGCGGCGGCAAGTCGCCGGTGCATCCCAATGATCATGTGAACAAAAGCCAGTCGTCGAACGACAGCTTTCCCACTGCAATGCATGTGGCCATCACATTGGCGATGACGCAGGATTTGATGCCGGCACTTCGCAAGCTTGAGGATATGCTGCTTGCCAAGGCGACGGCATGGAACGCCATTATCAAGATCGGGCGCACCCATTTGCAGGATGCGACCCCGATGACATTGGGGCAAGAATTTTCAGGCTATTATGCGCAGTTGCGCTTGTGCCGGATCCGGACCGAGCCAATGGTCGAGCAAGCGATTACCCGGTTGGCGCAGGGCGGGACAGCTGTCGGCACCGGCCTGAATGCCCCGCAAGATTTTGACAAGGATTTTGCCCGTGAAATTTCGGCGGTGACCGGTCTGACCTTTTTCGCCGCTCCCAACAAATTCGAAGCCCTCGCCAGCCATGATGTGCTGGTTGACCTGTCGGGTCGCCTCAACACGCTGGCGGTTGCGCTGACCAAAATTGCTAATGATATTCGCCTGTTGGCATCGGGCCCCCGCGCCGGACTTGGTGAACTTGCTCTGCCCGCCAACGAACCCGGCAGCTCGATCATGCCTGGCAAGGTCAACCCGACCCAATGCGAGATGCTGACGATGGTGGCCGCCCAGGTGATCGGCAATCATCAGGCGGTGACGATCGGGGGGATGCAGGGGCAACTTGATCTCAACGTTTTCAAGCCGCTTATCGGGGCAAATCTGTTACGGTCCATTGAATTGCTGAGCATCGGCATGACCGGTTTCGCGGATCATTGCGTTGCGGGTATCGAACCCAACCGCGACCGCATCGCTGAGCTTGTCGACCGCTCGCTCATGCTTGTGACGGCGCTGGCGCCTGCAATCGGCTATGATAAGGCAGCAAAGATCGCCAAGCATGCGCTCGATAAGGGGCTGACCTTGCGCGAAGCGGCACTGGCCCTCGAATTGGTTGATGCGGCAACATTTGACCGGCTGGTTCGGCCGGCAAATATGCTGGGGCCGGAACCGAATGACGATGGGAGCGTTAAATGACCAAGATGAAACAGGTAATGCTCGGACGGATCGTCGGTGGCCTCATCGGCGGCAATATTGGCAAGAACCATGGCAATCATAGGGTTGCCGGGTCCATCATTGGTGCGGGCACCCTGTTCGCAGCGCGCCGCCTATTTCCGCAGCGATACGCCTTTTTCGCCGCGACAGCTGCCGCAGCCTATCTCACGAAAATATGGGCCGATCACGCGCGGGAGCGCGAAGCCAGCAAGGCTGCGCATGCTGTTGATGGCGACATTCGGGAGGCCGCCGTCGTAGATTCCTATGCCGGGATTGACGAAGTCCCTTCGGACGGCGCCAGCATCGGCGATGCTCTGCCCCCAGCCATCCCGCTGCGGAAAGCCAAAAACGGTACTGCGATTCTTTAAAGGATCAGCCTCCGGCCTGCCAGTTTCTGACCGCCTCTATCGGCGAAACCAGCATCACTATGTTCAGCGTGAGATTGTCGCGGATCGTCCAAAGCGTAAGGAGCTCGAAAGCGATGGCAAGCGCTACTGTCTGCCACCAGCGCATCCGGCTGGCGGCGACGAAACCCAGAATCATGAACCCTGCATCGCTGACAGAATTAAGTATCGAATCGCCGCTATAGCCATAGGCCATCGTGACCTCGCGATAGCGGTCGATGATGATCGGCGAATTTTCCAATATTTCCCACGCCCCTTCTATCCCGAGCGCGACAATTAGCGCGACCCATAAGGGTTGGCGCGCGCGTAACCAGTACGATAGACCAAAGAAGATGAAGCCGTGGATGATATGGCTAAAGCTATACCAATCGCTCACTTGCTGGCTGTTTTGGTTCGACTGAACGACACCATGCCACAGACTCACCGTTCCGCACGGACAGACAGGAGGGCGGCCCATCGCAAACAAGATTAGGGTCAGCGCGACCAGCAGGGCCACAGCTATCAACCAGCCCTTGCGTGAAATTCCTGCCACGTCATTCGTCCTTCCCGCTTGACCGCTGCCGGTCATCGCGCAATTAGCCCCCATGACCAAAAGCGTCCAGTTGAACCGCCGCGGCGTGTTGTTCGTCCTGTCCTCACCATCGGGGGCGGGGAAAACTACCATTTCCAGAAAAATGCTTGCCGCCGATAGTGAAATCGCCCTTTCGATTTCGGCGACGACGCGACCGATTCGTCCGGGCGAGGTTGACGGCGTCGATTATCACTTCGTCGATGTCCCGACCTTTAAGCAGATGGTTGCCGATGATGAATTTCTGGAATGGGCGCATGTGTTCGACCATCGTTACGGCACCCCGCGCGACCGGGTCGAACAATTGCTCGATGCGGGCAAGGATGTGTTGTTCGACATAGACTGGCAAGGCGCGCAGCAACTTTATCAAGAGGCGGGCCCTGATGTCGTGCGCGTCTTTGTCCTGCCTCCGACGATGGACGAGCTGGAACGGCGACTGCGTAGCCGCGAAACCGACAGCGACGAGGTGATCGCGGCGCGCATGGCGCGTGCTGCAAATGAGATCAGCCACTGGGACGGCTATGATTATGTGCTGATCAACGATGATGTGGAAGGTTGTTTCGCCGAAGTTATGGCGATCATGCGCGCCGAACGATTGAAGCGTCGGCGCCAGATTGGCTTGATCGGCTTCGCCCGCGACCTCATCCGGTCGGTGCCAGACGGCGATACTGCACCCTGATCAGCCTTTGAAGCGGTAGCTTTCTAACTCTGCACGAAAGCTGTCTTTAATCGGCGTTGAACCCTTGGAATTGGTGCTCACAATCGTTGTGTCACACAGCCCGATGCACATATTATTTTGATAGGCTGCCGACACAATATCCCAGCTCGCCGTGCCGATTCGACCGATTCCGCTGGTGACGGTGATGGGATCGGGAAAATGCCCCTCCGCGATATAATTGACCTCGACCCGCGCGATCAGCCAGCGTTCACTCTCGATCCGCATCTTGCGTCCAAGAAGCAGCTCGCGATTAAACCGCACCCGGCCATTTTCGAATAAGGCCGCCATCGCGACATTATTGATATGGCCGAGCGGGTCGAGATCCTGAAACCGCGTTTCGACGCTCGTCGAATAGGGATAGTTGGCTGGATCGAGCCGCGCGGGGTCGAAACGGGACATGGGAAAACTCCTTTTCCCTCCCGCAACCGGGGAGGGGAGGGCCGGAATCAATTTATCGCGGTGCCATGCGAATTGCACCGTCGAGGCGTACGTCTTCACCATTGAAATAGCTGGTTTCAATCATGCACATCGCCAGCTTTGCATATTCCTCAGGCTGCCCCAAACGTGCTGGATAGGGTACCGAGGCGCCCAACGCATCGCGCACATTTTGCGGCGCACCGGCGAGCAGCGGGGTGTCGAAAATGCCTGGTAGAATGGTGTTGACGCGGATCGCCTCTCGCGACAGATCGCGTGCGATCGGCAGCGTCATGCCGACGACACCGCCCTTTGACGCTGAATAGGCGGCCTGACCGATCTGACCATCCTCTGCCGCGACGCTGGCGGTGTTCACAATGGCGCCGCGATCACCATCTTCTTGGGGATCGAGGGTCAGCATTCCGGCAGCCGATTTTGCGATGCAACGGAAGGTCCCGACAAGGTTGATCTGGATCAGCCAGTTAAAGGCGTCGAGCGGGAAATGCTTGATGCTGCCATCTTCCTTCGATCGGCTGACGGTCTTGATTGCATTGCCGGTGCCGGCGCAATTGACGAGGACACGTTCTTGGCCATGGGCTTCGCGCGCCTTGGCAAAGCCCGCATCAACGCTAGCGTCGTCGGTCACATTTACTTCGCAGAAAATACCGCCGATTTCAGCGGCGATGGCGAGGCCCTTTTCTTCCTGAAGGTCGAAAATGGCGACTTTCACGCCCTGAGCCGCCAGAGCGCGCGCGGTCGCCGCGCCAAGGCCCGATGCGCCGCCGGTGACAACGGCAGATACGGTGGAATCGAGTTTCATATTTATCTCCTTGGACGCCTCCCCCTTAAGAGGATGGCTTCGGGTGGGACATGCCGGGGAGCGCTCACATGCAAGCCCTCTCCCGATCTCCCGCAAGCGGGAGGGTAAAAAAAGTCAAAGTCGTTCGATGATGGTGACGTTGGCTTGGCCGCCGCCTTCGCACATTGTTTGCAGTCCATATTTGCCGCCGCGCGCTTCGAGCGCATTGAGCAAGGTTGCCATCAGCTTGGTGCCCGAGGCGCCCAGCGGATGGCCGAGTGCGATCGCACCGCCATGGACATTGAGCCGGTCATACGACCCGCCCAGATATTTAAGCCATGCCAGCGGTACGGGTGCAAAGGCTTCGTTGACTTCGTAAAGGTCGATGTCGTCGATCTTCATGCCGGCTTTTTTGAGCGCGCGTTCGGTGGCGAACAGCGGCTCTTCGAGCATGATGACAGGATCGCCTGCGGTCACCGAAACATGGTGGATGCGCGCGCGCGGGGTCAGGCCATGATCCTTGAGCGCTTGTTCCGAACAGATAAGCACTGCGCTCGACCCGTCGCAAATCTGGCTGGCGCTTGCCGCCGTAATCGATCCGCCTTCCTGAAGCAGTTTGACTCCGGCAATAGCTTCCAGCGTTGCATCGAAACGGATGCCTTCGTCGATGCGGTGCACGATTTTGCCCTCGGGCGTGTCGACTTCGATCCCGACGATTTCCTTGTCGAACAATCCCGCTTCGGTCGCCGCTTTGGCGCGGCGGTGGCTTTCCAAAGCAAAGGCGTCGAGATCAGCTTTGGTAAAGCCATGCTTCTGGACGATCATTTCTGCACCCATGAACTGGCTGAACATGATGCCGGGATATTTTTCCTCAAGCCGGGGCGATTTATAGTTGCCCATGCCTTCCTTCATATAAAGCATTGCGGTCGAGCCCATCGGGACGCGCGTCATGCTTTCGATGCCGCTAGCCAGAACCATGTCCTGTGTCCCCGACATCACGCCTTGCGCGGCGAACTGCATCGCCTGCTGCGACGATCCGCACTGGCGGTCGATGGTGACCGAGGGGATGCTATCGGGCAGCTTCGATGCGAGCACAGCGTTGCGGCCAAGGTCCATCGTCTGCTCGCCGCCTTGTCCGACGCAGCCGGTGATGACATCGTCAATCTTGCTGGTGTCGAAATCATTACGGTCGGCAATCGCGTCGAACATAGCCGCGCCAAGGTCGACGGGGTGAACGCCAGCGAGCTTGCCGCCGCGTTTGCCGCCAGCGGTGCGGACGGCGTCTACGATATAGGCATGAGCCATTGGGGGATTCCTTTCATCTGGTGGGTCCTCCGTTGCATGGGAGGGGGGGCAGGGGTCAGAGCTTGCGCCCGATGAGTTCTTTCATAATCTCGTTGGTGCCGCCAAATATCCGCGTCACCCGCGCCGCGCGCCACATGCGCGCGATGGGATATTCGTTCATATAACCTGCACCGCCGTGAAGTTGCAGACATTTGTCCATCACTTCCCATTGAAGATCAGTGTGCCATAGCTTGGCCGCGGCGCCTTCTTCGGCGGTCAGTTCCTTTTTTAAATGGCGTGCCAGCGCCCAGTCGAGATGCGCCCAGCCGACCTGCAACTTGGCCTTGAGGTCGGCGAGGACGAAGCGGCTGTTCTGGAAATCGAGCAACGGCTTGCCGAAAACCATGCGGTCGCGTGCGAAAGTGACGGTTTCGTCGAACGCTTTTTGGCTCGACGCCATGGCCGAGACCGCGATCGACAGACGCTCTTGCGGCAGTTCACTCATCAAATAGATGAACCCCTTGCCCTCTTCGCCGAGGCAATTGGTGATCGGCACGCGCACATCTTCAAAAAACAGCTCGGACGTGTCTGCCTCGTCCATACCGATCTTGTCGAGGTTGCGGCCGCGCTTGAATCCTTCGCGATCGGCTTCGACGAGAACGATCGACATGCCTTTCCACGCAGGTTCGATTTCGGTGTCGGTCTTGACGCAAACCAGGATCAGGTCGGCGTTCTGGCCGTTGGTGATATAGGTTTTGGACCCGTTGATGACATAGTGATTGCCATCCTTTTTTGCGGTTGCGCGCATGCCTTGCAGGTCGCTGCCTGTGCCCGGTTCGGTCATCGCGATCGCGGTAATGGTCTCGCCCGAAATCATCTTGGGCAGCCAGTGTTTCTTCTGCTCTTCGCTGCCATAGCTATTGATATAATTGACGACGATGTCCGACTGGAGCGAGAAGCCCGTGGCTGCGCCGCCATAATAAGCGCTTTCCTCGTCGACGATCGCGTTATAGCCGAAATCGAGGCCCAGCCCGCCATATTCTTCGGGTACAGTGGGGCACAACATTCCCAGTTCGCCCGCTTTGGGCCAGATCGATTTGGGGACGATGCCCTCTTCCTGCCACTTCGCCGCATTGGGGGCGACTTCCTTTTGCAGAAACTGGCGCACCGTGGCGCGAAAAGCTTCATGGTCCTCGGTATAAACCGAGCGCGACAGATTATCGAGCGACACGAAATCCCTTTCCCAGATGGTGAACCGATGCCTTTGGCGAGTCGGAAACCATGATTATGCCACGACCAGAGATGGTCGCTTCAACTTTAGTTGACCTTACGTTTACGTGCACGTCAAGTAGTAATGCCATTATAGCCCCAATGCACGCCATTCTATGCTGGCCGGACGCCGCGGTGTCGCGCTATGCGGGGAAGATGGTTGATCTTCTTCTTGATGCTCATGCCCTGCTTGGCGAATCGCCGCGTTGGTCCACGGCTGAAAGCTGCCTTTATTGGGTTGATATCGACGCCCAGCAAATCCACCGGACCGATCCCGCTAGCGGCGCTGATGCGGTCATGCAGATGGATCAACCCGTTGGCTGCATCGCGCTGCGCGCTGATGGTGGGTTGATCGCCGCAATGAAAAATGGCTGCGCGCTGATCGACACATGGGGCGCGAGCCCCATTCCATTTGGCCCGCAACCCCTGGCGAACCGGCCTGAACAGCGATTCAACGACGGCTGCGTCGACGGTGCCGGACGGCTTTGGGTCGGCAGCTTGACGAGTGACAAAGCCAATCCGCAGGCCCGTCTCTATCGGCTAGATCCCGACGGCAAGATGACCGAAATGCTCCACGGACTGACGACCAGCAATGGTGCGGCTTTCAGCCCCGACGGATGCACATTTTATCACGCCGACACCCCGACCCATGCGATCCGCGCCTATGACGTCGATCCCGCGACCGGTGCCTTGGGCAAAGGGCGGCTGTTCCACCAGTTCGAACAAGGCAAGGGCCGCCCCGACGGCGGAACTGTCGATGCCGAGGGCTGTTACTGGTCGGCCTTATGGGACGGCGCGCGCGTCGTTCGCCTGTCGCCGGGTGGCGAATTGCTCACCACCGTCGAGTTGCCGGTCAGCCGCCCCACCATGATCACATTGGGCGGCGCAGATCTGTGCACCGCCTTTGTCACCAGCGCGGGCAAGAATCTGTCCGACACGCAGCGCGCCGAACAGCCGCATGCCGGCGGAGTCTATATGTTTCGTGTCGATATCCCCGGCTTGCCGCCTGCTAGCTTTGCGTTGTGACCGGGCCCAGCTTGCCAGCAGCTGCTTTATCAGGGTAAGGCACCTGCAAAAGCGGTTTGCGCAAAAGCTGACCGTTCAGGGAGAAATTTATGTCGCGTCGCCACCTTCGTCTTGTACCGCACCTAGCCCTGCTGCTTGCATCCACAGCAATGCTTGCGGGTTGTGCCACCATGGATAGTCAAATGACCAACGAACCGACCGCAGCCGCTGATCCGGCGCCGCCAGCGGCAAGCGCTGCGACCAATCCGCTGCTCGCCGAATGGACCGGACCGTTTGAAGGGGTGCCGCCGTGGGACAAGATGAAGCCCGAGCTGTTCCCGTCGGCCTTCACAGCCGGAATGGCCGAAGTTAAGGCGCAATATCAGGCCGTGATCGACAATCCCGACGCACCAACCTTTGAGAACACATTTGTTCCCCTGATGCTTGCCGGCGATATGAGAGACCGCGTTAATGCGATGTGGGGCGTCCAGAGCTCGAACAAGTCAAATGACGCGGTCGAGGCTATCGACGCCGAATGGAGCCCGAAGCTCTCCACCTTCAATACCGAGCTGTCGCTCGATCCCAAACTCTTCGCCCGATTCAAGGTCGTGTATGACAATCGCGAAACCAGCGGGCTGGACACACAGCAAAAGCGCATTGTTGAACGACAATATGACAAGATGGTCCGAAACGGCGCCAATTTGTCGGCGCCTGACAAAGCCAAACTTGTTGCGATGAATGCCAAGCTCGAGAGCTTATTTTCCAGTTTCTCGAGCAAATTGCTCGGCGACGAGAAGCTTTATACTTTTGTTACCGACAAAGCCGAACTCGACGGGCTGGAACCGGCGCTTGTCGCTTCGTTCGCCGCTGCCGCGACCGCAGCCGGCAAGCCGGGCGAATGGGCGATCAAGAACACCCGCTCATCGGCGCAGCCGGTGCTGCAAAATGCCACCAACCGCGCTTTGCGTGAAAAAGTCTGGCGTGCTTTTGTCAATCGCGGCGACAATGGCAATGCCAATGATACCAATGCAACGATTGCCCAGATCTTAAAGCTGCGCCAGCAACGCGCCGAACTGCTCGGATTTCGGACCCACGCCAATTATCGCATGGCCGACACGATGGCAAAGACGCCCGAGCGGGCGATGGAGCTGATGATGAAAGTGTGGCCAGCTGCGGTGGCGCGCGTCCATGAAGAAGTCGCCGATATGCAGGCGGTCGCCGATGCCAACGCCAAGGCTGGCAAGGGCACCAAGCTGACCATCGAGCCGTGGGACTATCGCTATTATGCAGAAAAGGTGCGCAAGGCCAAATATGACCTCGATGAAAGCGAGGTAAAGCCCTATCTTCAGCTCGACAAAATGGTCGCGGCAATGTTCTGGGAGGCGGGTCAACTTTATGATCTGGGCTTCAAGGAAAATACCGGAACAGTGCCCGTGTTCGACCCGATGGTGCGGACCTTTGAAGTCACCAATCTCAAGACCGGCGCCAATGTCGGGCTGCTCTATCTTGATAATTTTGCGCGTGACGGCAAGCGGTCGGGCGCGTGGATGACCACCTATCGCAGCCAGCAAACACTGGGCGGGCGCCGCAATGTTCTGGCATCGAACAATAATAATTTTACCGAAGGTGCCAACGGCGAGCCGACGCTCATCAGTCTCGACGATGCCTCGACCCTGTTCCATGAATTTGGCCATGGCATCCACTATCTGTTGCAGGATGTGAAATATCCCTGGCTCGCCAATGTCCCGCGCGACTTTGTCGAATATCCCAGCCAAGTGAATGAAAATTGGCTGATGACCCCCGAGATACTATCAAAATTTGCGACACATTATAAGACCGGCAAACCGATTCCGCAGGCGCTAGTCGACAAGATTTTGGCCAGCCAGAAGTTCAACCAGGGCTTTGAAACGGTCGAATATCTGGCGAGCGCCATCGTCGATATGAAGCTGCATAACCGGACCACGCCGCCGTCTGATATCGATGCGTTCGAACGCGACACGCTGAAAGAAATCGGCATGCCGAATGAAATCGTCATGCGCCACCGCCTGCCGCAGTTCGGCCATTTGTTCAGCAGCGACTCCTATTCGGCGGGCTATTATAGCTATCTTTGGTCCGAAACGATGGATGCCGACACTTGGGCGGCCTTTACCGAAGCGGGCGGTCCATGGGACCGCAAGGTCGCCGACCGTTTCCGCACCATATTGTTAATGACCGGCAACGAAACCGACCGCGCCGAAGCGTATCGCAACTTTCGCGGCCGTGACCCCGATGTCAAAGCCCTGCTCATCCGCCGCGGCTTCCCGACGGGTGCGAAATAACGAGGGGCGAGGGGTTCTCGCGCAAATAGGTGCGGTGGGCGCGAGCCTGACCCGGTGCCGCTAATGCGCCTCTGCAGTCGTGTCGGTAGCGCGACCTGGCTTGCAACCGTGTTCGATGAGGATCTCTTATTTTTCGGTCTCGCTGCCTTCGGGTTCGGCTGCCCCGAACTCGGCAGCTAAGCTCTGGCTGAGCTCCAATTCGTGCGCTTGCCATTCGGCCTCGAAAATCAAACGCCACATGGCGTTCGAAGGCCGGTTGCTTTGGCGGTCTTTGCCGAAGCAGCCCGGTCGCCGCATCGCTCTTGCTCGGTGAAAGACGACTCGCCGAGGCCACCTTGCGCTTGCGCGGTTGCCGGTGAGAGATATTGGTTGATAATTGTGGCTCGCTGAACGGGTCTAACGTTGCGCCCGGCGCGACGCTTCTGCGACAAGCGGCAGCGCGTTCATTCGCTCGAGGAGCTTCGCTGCCCATTTTTCACCAAGAAGATCCGGTGCGGCGGTCGGCCATGTATCGCGCGCGCGGTCGATCGTCGCTACAACTTCCCGAATGATCCATTTGGGATCGAGGCCGAGAAAATTGGCCACGCGTTCAAAACGGCGCAGATTCACAGTCTGGAAATTATGTGTGCCGACGAATTGCAGGGCGAGCCTATCATTTGGGATAAATAATATTGTCGGAACAATGTCATAGGCCGGCGAGAGGCGAATCTCGCCGGGAGAGGGAAAGCGGAACGACCAGTTTTTCAGATGATTGTCGCCGTTTCCTAGCAGAATATCGGCGACCACCCGCCTCAGCGCCTCCATGATGTCGGCGCGCCGGTCCGTGCTAAAGCGGCTGATCATGTTGATCACCGTCTCGGTCGTCGCCATCGTATATTTACGATCGCCCACAGCGCCGATGACCTGGCCAGCATCCTCGATATGGATGCGTTCGCCTTCAATGGTACGATCGAAGCGATCAACGACAAGGATATTCTCGCCATGGGCGAGCAAGGCCGCCGGGATAGCTACGACAGCGGAGCTCGGGACGAGGCGGCAGTCCGCTGTTTTGACACCGATCAGACGCGCGAGATGCATTGCGCCATATTCAGCTTCAGGTAGGCCTGCATAGCGCTCGCTTGCAAGCTTGATGATGCAGCGACCCGTTTCGCCGCGACCTGGCATAGTGAGCCGCTCGCCTTCGCGATTGGCCGTAAATTTGAGCTGGATCCCCGCCAGCGAAAATTTCACCATTCCCTCGGGGCGCGGTGCGCGAAACCCGGCCATGTCCGCGAATGCGATGGGGCCGACCGAGTGAGGAGGCATTGTTTCAGGGGTGATGAATACAGCCCCGGGCAGATCGGCCCCAAGACGTGTCAGGACATCGAACTGATCATGATCGCCAGGTCCCATTTCGGCGAGGACCAATTTGCGCAGTGCGCCTTCCGGCAGCAGCCCCGAGAACCAGGGTGGTAGTGAACCGTTGAGGCCGATCTTGTCGCCGCGCGCTGCAAGGCGATCTCGCGACCGCTCGTCCGAGGTGGGATCATGCCAGCCGAGGCTCAGCAGCGGCCGCCCCGAATCGCGCAAATAGGTTTCGGCGGGAGTAAACGCGACAGCGCCCTCCCTATCGCGCGTGAGCGTTCCAACGCGCACCGGGCCGCGCTGAGGATCAAGGAGGTGAACGCCTAATATGGCGGCCGACTTGGCCATCAACCCTCTCCTTCATGCGCGTCCGTGAGGTCGATAAAAAGCTCGTTGAACATCGACTTGATCGGCTGGTGAAAATCGATCTGAGCGTCCTCGCCGGCGATGAGTTGGTGGACTTCCGCTGCGCGTGCGCGCGGAACGAGCAAGGGAACCACATCGAGCGCGTCGCAGATGTCAGCGAATAGCGTCAGTCGGTCTCGACCCAAGCGACTATCCAACAGATTGCGTTCGAGTTCCGAAATCCGGGCCGGATCACGTCCGAGGCGTTCGGCTAATGCGCTTTGGCTCAATCCGCGTGTCTTGCGCAACCTGCGCAACTGCTCGCCCAAAAAGGTGAAAATCGTCATTGTCATGCGGTATTTCGCCCATAATAATCATATTGTGCGGAATATCGCTAATGAGTCCGAAGCGATTATTCAAGCGCTATTACGCACAATATGTTATAAATAGCGTTATTACGCTATATTTCTTCCACCAAAATGCGTTCTAATTGGGTTTCCGCGCAAGTCGCCCCGATACTAAAAGTCATGCCATGCGACCGAAATCGACAATTGCTGGCCAGATCAAAGGGCTTATCATGCGTCAGTAAGGCGTCGCCATTTGCTCCCTCGTGCTCTTTTTCCAGTAATTACCATATTGGAAATCATAGGTTGGGATAAGGTAGGGTGGCATCGCATAATGGCGTTCATTGCGTCTTTGGTATATGTCGCTTGCAGTTGTTCGATTTCAACCGAATATTGGTCAATCACTTCCGCCTGCGACTTCTCAGTGAAGACATATTTAGGAGCGCTTGATCTTGCTCGTACGTCCGGGGAGTGCCGCCGCCGGCGCCGGGTCGGCGGGCAGTCCACGGCATTCACTGCAGATCCCCACTTGGAAACCGTGCGTCACCGGCACCCGCTCTTGGGTGTCGAGTTCGCAGCCTCCATTCAGCTGGAGTGCCAGAAAGCGGCGCCCGAAAGCTTCGTCGCACGCGCACATCATCACCGCGCCGCAATCTGGACAACGATATTTACGGATCAGTTCGTGCTGGTTGAGACAGACGCGCTCTGGGTGATGGCATTGCGGCACAGTTGGTTTCAGCCAACTTCTCTAGCTAGCCGGAAGCAGGTTGCGAAGCGGTCCTGATCAGCAGGACTCAACCCTGCCTCCTTGAACAGCGGTTGCCAGCGCGCTGCAACAATCATGCGCAACTCTTGGGTCATGGCCAAAGCCTCATCGGGGCCGAGATCGAACACTGCTGCTCCAGCCAGCGCATTTTCGAGCGTGGCATTGCGGCCTTGCGGGCCAACGCCCAACACGAGGCGTCGCTCCAGCCCTACCTGCGGCTTGGGAACCACATCGTAGAGCGGAGACAGGCGCCAGCCAGCTCCGTCGAACAGAAAGCCGTGATTGCGCAGGTGATCGTCATCATTGGTGACGAGTATGTTGAACACCATCCGGCGGAACAGCTCATGGAGGTCTTCGCGCACCTGCGTCCCGTGCTGGCGTATCGCGCCTGCGAGATCGGCGTAGCTGTAGCGGCTCACTTCGCTTTCATGCGCACCCAGCATGGTCAGTCCCGACGCGAACGGTCGCCGCTCAAGCCAATTGCCATGCGGTACGCGGTCAAACCGTTCGATGAGATAGATGTCACCGCCCAGCACGCAGCGGAAATCGAGTGCGGGTACGTCCAGGCCGCATTCGGCCGCTAGCCGCATTGTTGCCAGTTCCACACGGCATTCGGGAAAGCTGTCGCCGTGCTTCTGGAACTTGGCGATCCAGGGCTGCTCGCCGATCTGCGTTGCCGCCTTTGGGCGCGCGCCGCCGAGAGAAGAGCCAGCGGCCAGGAGCGCGCGCAAGTTCTCATCCAGCGCATCGACGTGCTGCGCTCGTCCGACCGCCTCGGCGAGCTCGGCGAGGGTGAACTGCTCGCCCGGGGCGGGACCCTCGCCCCACGGCGTGATCCGCTCTGGTCGCTCCGGAGTAGGCCCGAATGCGAGCGCGCCAACGCGATGGTCTCCGGAAGCCAGAATAAGATCAATCTCGCTCGGCAGTCGGTCGCCCATAGCCTTGTACATAAGATACTGGCCCCAGCCGTCGGGAGCCGCATCGCGGATACCGCCAAAGACGGCAAATCCTTCCTCGGTGCGGAAGGGTCGGCTGGTCCCGGCATCGTGCAGCGGGAGAGCGACCGGGTCGACCGGGATCCGGTCAGGGCGCTCAAGATACCGGCGACCATAAGCGAAGGTCGCGAATTGGTTGCGCGGTTCGTCGGTCATCGTCAGCAGTCCCGCCGGGACCGGGCCTGCGGGAAGATGAACGAATACGTAGGAGCGGATGGAGGTCATGACCGATCAGAAATCCAGCTCGTCATCGCTGGCCGCATGCGTTCGCTCAGGCAAGCGCGAGAGGTCCTCGCTGATGCCTGCTCGATCGCTCTCTGGCGCAACTAGGCTGGCAAGGCGCTGTGTCATCCCCAGCACATGCAGTGCGCTCACAAGGACTGCCAAACCGACCGTCGGATCACCCGCTTCGAGCCGCTGAAGGGTCTGAACCGACACCAGCATACGCTCCGCCATCAATCGCTGCGGCAACTTGCGGCGGCGACGGGCAAGCGCGATGTCCTTGCCGAGCTGGGTTATAGCCCGCTGGCTTTGTGGCGGCAGTCCGCTGGCGGCTCTGGAGGCGCGTGGCATAGGCAGTACATGACATATCATGTTAATTTAAGCAATAGTGTATGATATGTCATGTTGCGCCGGTCACGCTAGGATAAGCCTGTTGCGGTGCCAAATATGTGAACTTGATCGCAATCTGAGGTTTTACCGCCAGAATTATCCTTTGACCGGCACTCTTCCCTTGCCGTCTGCATGTCGCCGCTCGCATCCCTTCTCCCGGCGTGCCATCAGCTGGAAACCATGTTGTTCATGCGGGCTTTCGTTCAGGAAACGGAAGTTGGCGACTTCCAGGCGCGTCCCCCCGGCACGGTCGTCGATATGCTCGATGGTAAAACGGCCTGATTGCTCGCCAAGCGCGATCATTCGCTCAAGGAAGAGCAAGGGTTCTGCAGAGATCTTGATGTCGATTGCGGGGAGAAGTTCGGTTATGGTGAGGCAGTAGCATTTCTGAAAGTTGTATGATCGCCATCGGAGCCTATATCAAAATCGTCACGCATGGCGGCATTGGCGTAGGGTGAAACTTCTAAGTACATTGTTTTACAACGATTTCATACTTTAGCGTCGTCTGAATCGAAAGTACCAGACCTCATGGCCTAATCTGCGGGCCTTGGCCTCGTAACGCGTTTCGGGCCAACCGCTTGGGCGCGTTTGGAAGTCGCCGGCATCATTGGCCAGCCATTCAAATTGTGCGCGATGACGCCGCATGACCATCAGCGCATGGGCAACATAAATGGGGTGGTCGGTGCCAAAACGAAATTCGCCGCCGGGTTTGAGTTTTGCGGCGATCAGGTCGATCGGGCCGTCGTTCATCATCCGCCTTTTGGCGTGCCGCGCCTTGGGCCAGGGATCAGGGTGGAGCAGATAGGCAAAACTGAGGCTTTGGTCGGGTATCCGTCGCAATATTTCCAGCGCGTCGCCATGATGGATGCGCACGTTGCCGAGCGGCGGATGCGCGCCATGATCGCCTGCGACATGGACCAGCGCCTGCGCCACGCCGTTGATAAAGGGTTCGGCACCGATGAAACCGTGATCGGGTAGCATGTCGGCACGCGCCGTCATATGCTCACCGCCGCCAAAGCCGATTTCAAAATGCAGCGGGCGTGATTCTCCAAAAAGCTGTGGCGCTGTGACCTCGCCGTCAGCGGGAACCGCGATCTGCGGAAGCAGCGTTTCGACCAGCTCAGACTGCCCTGCGCGTAGAGCCTTGCCTTTGGAGCGGCCATAAAGGCGGTTGATCGTCGTCGGATCGCCGGGTTTGTTCGCTGTCATGGCGTTGCCGCCTAATCGCCCCGCCGCAACGGTGCAAGTCATTGGGGTGCGCCCATTGCTTTACCAGAAATTCAGCCTTTCTTTCTATGGCGATACTCATGCCTGGTTCGCTCCCTATGCTTTTGGTCGTACCGACCCTATTTCTGCTGTTTGCTGCTGCATTTGGCTATGTAGCATGGGTTGAGCGTACAGCCGTAGCAGCGCGCTGGTGCACAGGTGCATTTCTGATCGCCAGTATCGGCATGACGATCGACAGTCTGGACGCAATATTACCGCCTATGTTTGGCATTATCTCTTTTGTTTGCCATTGGGTTGCGCTGTTGCTTTTCATGCAGGGATTTCTCGCACGGCATCGTGACAATGTGCCTTGGAAGACTTCCGGCGCGGTTATGTTCGCTGGACTGCTGGCGCTAGTCCATTTCACCATCGGGACGACGAACAATGCCTTGGCTTGTGCGATAGTCCTCAATTTGGTGGCGGTGCTGCTGCTGGGCAGCGTCATTTTCAAAAGCGCGCGCTATCGTGCGAGCCAGCTTGACCGGGTCATTGTCGGACTGAACGTCGGTGTGACGGCTGCCTATGTCGGGCGGCTGGCTTTTGTATTGCTCGCTCCGCCTGAAGTCAGCGCGGCGCTGAACAGTAACGAATCGGTTTATGAGACCATTTTCTATCTACTCAACTGCCTTACCGCCGTGTCGGCGGCACTGATCCTTATGGTCGCGGTGGGGTCGGATATTATCAAGCGTCACACTCACGAAAGCCAGATCGATACGTTGACGGGCATCGGCAATCGCCGGGCGCTGGCCGCCTCGATCGAGGCGGATATTGGCAGGCAGCTATTTGGTGCAGCGATGATGATCGACATCGATCATTTCAAGCCTGTCAACGATGTTTACGGTCACAGTATCGGCGACAAGGCGCTGGTTGACGTTGCAGCGCTGCTGGCCAGAAAGGTCGAAGGATTCGGTCAGGTTGTGCGTATCGGGGGTGAGGAATTTGCGGTCCTGATCTATGCCTCGCAAGCGGGAGCGACAATCACGTTGGCGCAGGCCATCCGGACGGCGATACGCGACTTCAGAATTCTGCCATCTCAGCCGTCGTTGCAGATAACAGTGAGTATCGGGCTGGCGCGGCGCATGGCCGACGAGCCGATCAATGCGTTACTCATTCGTGCCGATGGCGCCTTGTATCGTGCCAAAAAAGAAGGCCGCGATCGCGTCATATCCGCCCAGAACCAGATCGAAGCGCCGACATCAGCCGAATCGGCCGCGCCGCTAGCCGGACTGGGCTAGGCCACGCCGGCTAGCTATCCGCTCTTCTCAGGCGAGCGCAGCTTTCAACTTGTCGACCAGATCGGTGCGTTCCCACGGAAAGGCCTCGCCGTTCGCGGTGCGACCAAAATGACCATAGGCCGCAGTCTGGCGATAAATTGGCTTGTTGAGCCCCAGATGGGTGCGGATGCCCTTGGGCGTCAGACGCACCAATTGGGGCAGGATCGCCTCGATTCTGCCTTCGTCGACAGTTCCGGTGCCGTGCAAATCGACATAGATGGACAAAGGTTCTGCAACGCCAATCGCATAGGCAAGCTGGATCGTGCACCGGCGCGCGAGGCCCGCGGCAACGATATTTTTGGCTAGATAGCGGGTGACATAGGCCGCCGAACGGTCAACCTTGGTCGGGTCTTTGCCCGAAAAAGCACCGCCACCATGCGGGCTGGCACCGCCATAGGTGTCGACGATGATCTTGCGTCCGGTAAGTCCCGCGTCGCCATCAGGGCCGCCGATTTCGAACCGACCGGTCGGGTTGATATGATAAACGGTGCTGGCGGTAATCAGCTCGGCGGGCAATATATCGGCGACGACGCCCTTCACATAGTCACGCAATTCGGCATATTTCGCCTCATCGCCTTCGCCATTGTGGAAATAATATCCAGGCGCATGTTGGGTTGATACGACAATCGCCGTCGCCTCGACCGGGCGTTCATTGGCGTAGCGCAGCGTGACCTGGCTTTTGGCGTCGGGTTCGAGGAACGGTGCCTTGCCCGATTTACGGTCGGCGGCCATTCGTTCGAGAATTTTGTGGCTGTAGTCGAGGGTCGCAGGCATCAGATCGGGAGTTTCGTCCGACGCATAACCAAACATGATACCCTGATCGCCTGCACCTTCGTCCTTGCCTTCATTGGCATCGACGCCTTGCGCGATATGCACCGACTGGCCGTGGAGATTATTCTCAAAGCGCAGACGTTCCCAGTGGAAGCCGTCCTGCTCATAACCGATTTCGCGCACCGTGCGGCGAACGGTTGCCTCTATCTCCTCGAGCGCGCCGTCAACCCAGGCACCATTTTCATACACACCCTTGCACCGAATCTCCCCTGCCAAAACAACGAGCTGCGTCGTCGTCATCGTCTCACACGCTATGCGTGCTTCGGGATCCTTCGACAGGAAGAGGTCGACGATGGCGTCGCTGATCTGGTCGGACACTTTGTCGGGATGACCCTCGGAGACACTCTCGGAGGTGAAGAGGAATGAATTGCGCATGGGGAGCCTCAAAAAACAGATATAAAGGATGCTTTATGTGAGTGCCTGTTAGCGGCCTCGGCGGCGAAAGGCAATGGCGGCCAGGAGGAGTAGCAGAGCGAATGTGACCGGCAGGATATTGCCATGGCGGGCAAAGAGAGTCGGTGCATAAGCGGGGGGAAGATTGGTGTCGATGCGACCTGCCACATGCTGCGGTATCGACGCAAGCACGCGTCCGTCGGCGTCGATGACGGCGCTGATTCCGGTCGGGGTCGATCGCACGACGGGCAAGCCTTCTTCAATCGCACGCAGCCGCGCCTGTGCTAGATGCTGCGGCGGTCCCCATGCCCCGAACCAGGCATCATTGGACGGGTTGAAGATGAAATCGGGTCGATGCGCACGGTCGACAACCTGTCCTGAAAAGATGATTTCGTAACAAATCTGGAGGCCCGCCTTGCCGAACCGACCCAAGTCGAGGGTGCGTGCGCCCGGCCCCGGCCAAAATTCGAGATCTCCCGGCGTGAGGCGCGACAGGCCGATCGCCGACAAAAACGTCCGCATTGGAAGATATTCGCCATAGGGTACGAGGTGCGACTTGTCGTAGCGTGCGCCAAGCGTGCCGTCGGGGTGAACGATCATTACGGCGTTGCGCGCGCCGATGGCTGCACCGGTTTTGGGGTCAAGTTCCAGCTTGAGCGCGCCGAGTAGCATCAGGTCATCGGACCGCATCAAATTGGTCAGCCGCCCGCGCGCCTCGGCAGGCGAACGGTCATAATAGACGAGCGGATAGCCGGTTTCGAGATAGTCTGGAATCGCTGCTTCCGGCCACAGGATCAGGCGTGGCGGCGCGTCGACAGGGTCGCTGGTCAGCCTTGCGAGCTTGGCAAAATTGGCATCGGCCTTGGCGCCAACCCACTTGTCTTCCTGACCGACATTTGGCTGGACAACCGTGATGGGTGTTCCCGATCGAGGCGGAATATAGGCGCCAAAAACTGTGTCCAGGAAAGAGGGGAACAAATTTGACACAAGAAGCGGGACAAGAAAAACGATTCCAAAGCCTATCCCGATCATCGTCCCGGACTGGGGCCGCCGCAACGTCCTGATGCGCGTGGCAGCCATAATCGCCCGGCCAACGAGAGCCGCCAGCAATATGATCATGGCGCCGAAGCCGTAGGTGCCAATTGTCGTCACGAAGAAATTGGGAAGCATGGTTGTGGTCAGCGAGGCGGCGAGCGGATTCCACGCAAAGCCGCTGAACATCCAGCTGCGTAGCCATTCGGTGAGCACCCAAAGGGCGGCGAAGGCAAAAAAATAGGAGAGCTTTGTCTTGGCATGCGCAGGGTTTTTGCGAGGAACGAACCACCACGACCCCCACGCCGCCAGTGCGGGATAAATCGCAAGATAAAGCGCCACCAACAGCACGGCAATCCACCCCAACCAAGCCGGCATAGCGGCCTGATAGGTGAAAGAGGTGGCGATCCAGTTGAGACCCAACGCGAATTGGCCAAATCCAAACGCCCAGCCGATTGCGAATACGCGCCAGCCGCGCGAACTTCGTGCCACCAGCTCCATCCACGCCGCCAGCGCGATCAGTGTAAGTGGCCATAGGTTGAGCGGGGCAAATCCTGTGGCCGAAATCAGTCCGAGGATGAGCGCCGCAAGCTTCGGAAAGCGGTCGGCGAGATTGGCGATGCGGAATGAGAGGCTAGTCACGGGCTCGTCTTAGTCTGCCCGTCGCCTTGCTGCAATTGGCTTGCCAATCGCGATGATCTTGCTCAGCATTGGGGCGGGTCGATGCTGCGAAAAGGGGGGAGCCTGAGATGTGGTGGTTGCCATTACTGCTAGCGGGAATGGAGCCGGCCGATACCGCGCCCCAAATCGTCGCGGCTGACGCCATGGGTCTGTCCGAAATGCGGCGAGCGGACGTGCGCTGTGTCATGCTGGCAGGGCTGGTAATGGATGAAGTTAGGCGCGGCGTTTCGAAAAAAGCATATGGGTTGACGACTGCGAAGGCGGAAAAGCTCGCCGGTCTTCTTGCGGACATCATCATCGCTGAAACCGGCGCAGACGCCGCCCAGCTTCGCGCGCTGTTTCATCAGGATTTTGAAGTTTTTTCAGCGCAAGCGGTTGCCTTTGCCGATTATGCGGCACGACAGGCAAGCTTTGACGCAGCGATGGCGACGTGCCAGCCTCTTTTTGACAGCATGACTTTTTCGAAACCAGCACAGGCAGCGACCGGCGGCTAAAAGGACGACCCGAACATGACAATACGTCCATTCCATTTGGCCTTTCCGGTCGATGACCTAGCGGCGGCGCGCGGTTTTTATGGTGGTATATTGGGCTGCGCCGAGGGACGAAGTTCAGGCCAGTGGGTCGATTTCGATTTTTTCGGCCACCAAATTGTGACGCATCTCATCGTCGGTGGAGGCGATGCGGGGAGCAACCCGGTTGACGGGCACAAAGTGCCGGTGCCGCACTTCGGGGTGGTGTTGACGATGGAGCAATTTGAATTGCTGGCGACGCGGCTGGAGCTGGCGGGGGTCGTATTCGGGATCGCACCCTATACGCGCTTTGCAGGCGAGGCGGGCGAGCAGAAGACCATGTTTGTGCGTGATCCGGCGGGCAATGCGCTGGAGTTCAAGGCCTTTGCCAATGATGCGATGCTGTTTGCTAGATGATGCGGCAGCGACGGCGATTAAAGCATATATTTCATTTTGATCGCGACCCGCGTGTCGCCGGTCACTTTGAACGCGGCTGACTGGAATTTGGGCGGGCCGGTGACCACTGCCGGATTATTGGAAAAGCCGAAGCCTTCCTTGGGCAGAAAGAGCGCCTTATCCATTTTGCGGTTGCTGTTTTCATCGTGCAACAGCGCGATGGCATAGGTGCCTTCGCGCGGCAATGTGACTTGAAAATCCTTAGCTGCCAGCGCTGTGACAGTGATTTTCGCCGCTTGCGGATCTTTGGAACAATCAGGAAAATATTTTGGAGTCGCCGTGACGCAGGTCAAGACATTGCCCTTCATACTGCGCAGCCCCGTGACGCTGATGTCAAGGCTGGGCGGTGGAGCGCTCGCGGCGATCAGGCTGGCGCTGAAAATGGCCAAGACCAAGGTCGGTGCCGCAGATTTTGTCCCAGAAGCGAAAATAGAGACCATAATTTCCCCGATACTTGTCATGATGTTTCTGGTGATGGGTTGCTGTTATCAGTCCATGTCCTAACGGCCCGTTAACCATGTTCCGTGGAAACATCTCCCAGCCCATATGATTGCTTACACCCATTATCGTCATGATAGTGAGAATAATGGCTAGGACGCCGACATGGACCGGAATCAGCAGCACGAGCAGCGGAATCACGATAGCGCCGGTCAAGGCCTCGATCGGATGAAAGCTCATTGCCGCCCAAGCGGTGGGCGGACGGCTGTCGTGATGGACTGCGTGGGCGATTCGGAACAGCCAAGGCAAATGCATCCAGCGATGCGTCCAGTAAAACCATGTGTCATGCGCAAAAAGATAGGCGAGCAGACTGACCGGCAGATACCAGAGCGGCCACGCATGAATGTCGGTATAAATGCGTGTCCAGCCGTGCGTCTGCCACCCCCAGGCGATGATTCCGGCAGGGATGCCATATATGGCGGCGCTCGCGAGACTCCAGCCAATCTCGCGGCGCATCTGACCTTCTAATCCACGATAAAGTCCGCGCTGTTTCCAGTGGGTCGCGAGCGCAAAACCGCCACTCGTCACCAGATAGCGGACGCCGACGATCAATGTCATAGCGAGCGCGGAGAGGAGGATCGAGACAGATGTTGGCGACATGCGCAAACTGTGCCGCAAAATGGGGGCCTTGTCAGCTATCCTGACGCGCAAAGCGCGTGGCAATTTGCTTCCCCCCCTTCCACCGCTCGGCTAGGGCGTCCGAATGGCGTCCGGCGGCAACCTTTCTTGCGATATTGCGATTGTCGGCGGCGGTCTGGCGGGAGGACTCGCCGCGCTGGCGCTGGCGGCCAAGCGCCCCGACCTTGATGTGCGCCTGATCGAGAGCGGCACCATTGGCGGCAACCATATCTGGTCCTTTTTCGACAGCGATGTGATAGCTTCCGATACCTGGCTCGTCGCGCCACTGATTGCGCAGCATTGGGACAGCTATGATGTCGCTTTTCCTGCCCATGCGCGAACCATTGCAACCGGATATAACAGCATCACCGGCGAGGCGCTGGCCGAAGCAGTTGCGGCGGCAATGCCCGTCAGCCATATTTTCGAGCAGCAGGCAGTCGCTATCGCACCCGACCATGTGCTTTTGGCCGATCAATCGCGGCTCGATGCGCGCCACGTCATTGATGCGCGCGGCGGGGGGGATAGCAAGGCGCTGATCTGTGGCTGGCAGAAATTTGTCGGTCAGATGCTGACCGTAGCGGGGGGACATGGCCTGACGCGCCCGACGGTTATGGACGCGCGCGTCGCGCAGATTGACGGCTATCGCTTTATCTATTGCCTGCCCTTTGACCCCGAGACTGTGTTTGTCGAAGACACTTATTATAGCGACAGCAATGATCTGGATTTTTCCACCATATGTGAACGGATTGCGGCCTATGCAGTCGCGCGCAAATGGGAGGTAACTGCGATCACGCGCGAGGAATCGGGCGTGCTACCGGTTGTCATTGCAGGCGCATTCGATCGCGTCTGGCCAAACGCGGACAAGGTGACGCGTATCGGCGCGCGCGCGGGCGCCTTTCACGCTACCACCGGTTATTCGCTTCCCGATGCGGTGCGCAGCGCGAGCGCGCTGCCCGCGCTGGTTGACCACGCTGATCTTGCCGAGCGGATGCGTGGGCGCGCCGCGGAGACATGGCGGCGTCAGCGCTATTATCGCCTGCTCGACGCCATGTTGTTTCGCGCCGCCGATCCGGCGGAGCGATACAAGATATTAGAGCGCTTCTATCGCCTGTCGCCGGGACTGATCGCGCGCTTTTATGCCGGACAGTCGCACCTAGCCGACAAGCTGCGGCTCTTGTCTGGAAAGCCGCCTGTGCCGATGCGCAAGGCGGTCAAAGCACTGAAGGATTTTGACTGGTTATGACGCGTTCTGCCATCATCATCGGAGCCGGATTTGGCGGGTTGGCGCTGGCGATCCGTTTGCAATCCGCAGGCGTGAAGACGGTGATTGTCGAGGCGCGCGACAAGCCGGGGGGACGTGCCTATCAGTGGCAGCGCGACGGATTTACATTTGATGCGGGGCCGACGGTGATTACCGACCCGCCCTGTCTGCGCGAACTGTGGGAGCTGTCGGGCAGCGATATGGCGGCGGACGTAACGCTTGATCCGGTCATGCCTTTCTATCGGCTCAACTGGCCCGATGGTACGAACTTCGATTATTCGAATGACGAGGCGGCGCTCCACGCCGAAATCGCGCGGCTCAACCCCGCAGATGTTGCGGGTTATGACAAGTTCCTCACCTATTCAAAAGGCGTGTATGAGGAAGGCTATGTCAAGCTGGGGTCGGCTGCGTTTCTGGACTTTGCATCGATGATCAAGGCGGCGCCGGCGCTGATGAAATATCAGGCGTGGCGCAGCGTTTATTCGATTGTATCTTCTTATGTGACCGATGAACGGCTGCGCCAGGCGCTGTCTTTCCACACGCTGCTCGTCGGCGGCAATCCGATGACGACCAGTTCGATCTATGCGCTGATCCATACGATCGAAAAAGAGGGCGGGGTGTGGTTCGCGCGCGGCGGCACCCATGCACTGGTGACGGCGATGATCGCACTGTTCGAGCGGTTGGGCGGCGAGTTACGGCTGGCCGATCCGGTGGTGCGGATCGCAACCGAGGGCAATCGCGCGACGGCGGTGGAAACAGCTGGCGGCTGGCGTGGCGAGGCCGATATGATCGCGTCGAACAGCGATTTGATGCACAATTATGCGACGTTGCTTAGCGAGCATCCTCGCGGACGGAAGGTGGCGAAGTCGCTGGCGCGTAAGCGCTGGTCACCGTCGCTGTTCGTCGTCCATTTCGGGGTCAGGGGCGATTATCCCGACATTGCGCACCACAGCATATTGTTCGGGCCGCGCTACAAGGGGCTGCTCTCGGATATTTACAAAAATGGCGTCATTCCCGACGATTTTTCGCTCTATCTCCACCACCCGACCGCGACCGACAAGACAATGGCACCGCCCGGTCATGCAAGCTTTTATGCGTTGGCGCCGGTCGCGCATATGGGCAAGGCCAAGGTCGATTGGGACGGAGCGTTCGGTCAGCAATTTGCCGATGCGATTTTGGACGAGGTCGAGCATCGTGTGGCACCGGGGTTGCGCGCCAATCTCGTTACCCGCTTTCATTATACGCCGGCCGATTTTGGCCGCGACCTTGGCGCGCATCTGGGCAGTGCCTTCAGCCTGGAGCCAGTGCTATGGCAAAGCGCTTGGTTTCGCGCGCATAATCGCGACGATGTGATCGATAATCTCTATTTCGTCGGTGCTGGAACGCATCCAGGCGCGGGAATTCCGGGCGTCGTCGGTAGCGCAAAGGCAACGGCCGAATTGATGCTTGGAAGCCGCGATTGAGTTTGTCGCCGTGCATTGCACTACCGGTGGGCAGTTATTGCCCTTGCGCATCTCGACTTGTAGCGCTGCCAGCGAGTAAAGGAGAGCCATGAAACGTATAGCTGTCTATTGCGGGTCCGCGACCCCCACCGATCCGATTTATATTGAAACCGCGCAACATGTCGGGCGCACGCTAGCCGGGCGCGGCATTGGCGTCGTCTATGGCGGTGGGCGACTTGGGCTCATGGGCGCGCTCGCCGATAGCGCGCTCGAGGCGGGAGGTGAAGTGATCGGGGTCATTCCCGATGCGCTGGTCGGCACCGAAGTGGCGCATCGCGGCTGCACCGAACTGCATGTGGTGAGCGGGATGCATGAACGCAAACGCCTGTTCACCGACCTGTGCGACGGGTTCCTGACCATCCCCGGTGGGGTTGGAACGATGGATGAATTGTGGGAAGCGATTAGCTGGGCACAGCTTGGCTATCATAGCAAGCCGGTCGGGCTGCTCAACGCCGCAGGATTCTACAATGATCTGATCGCGTTCAATAGCAATATGATCGAAGTCGGCTTTGTCCGCCCCGCACATGCCGGGATTATGATCGTCGATGCCGGACTGGACGAGTTGCTGGAAAAAATGGCGCGCTATGAACCCCATGCGCCGATTTTTGCAATGAAAGCGGACGATTTGTGATGAATTTTGCGCCGGGAAACGGGGGGTGAGTTACAATCCCATTCCGCTGCATCTTTTTGCGCGCGACAGCATTGCACGTGGGTCGAAAAGCTTTGCGCTTGCCAGCCAGTTATTCGACCGAGAAACGCGCGAGAATGTATGGTTGCTCTATGCCTGGTGCCGCGCCGCCGACGATTTGACCGATGGCCAGGACCATGGCGGCGAAATGGCCGCCGGGCATGATCCGGCGGCCGCGCTGGCGGTAATTCGCCGTCGGACCGATGCGGCCTTTGCGGGCGAAGCGACGGGGGATCTGGCTTTTGACGCGCTCGGTTATTTGCTGACGCAAGTCGCTATTCCGCGCGCCGTCGTCGATGATATTATTGCCGGATTTGCGCTTGATGCCGATGATTGGCGGCCGCGCAGCGAGGATGACATGCTGCGCTATTGCTATCATGTTGCCGGTGCGGTCGGCGTGGCGATGGCCCTCGTTATGGGGGTGGCGCCCGACGACGAGGTGACGCTTGATCGCGCGAGCGACCTTGGCATAGCATTCCAGCTTGCCAATATCGCGCGCGATGTCGCCGACGATGCGGCGGCGGATCGCTGTTACTTGCCAGTCGACTGGATGGTTGAACTCGACATACCCCCAGGCCAGCATATGCACCCCGCCTTTCGCTCACGACTGGCGGTCATGGCCAAATGGCTAGCCGAAATGGCCGAGGAATATGAAGCTTCGGCGCGCTGGGGCGCGCGTAAATTGCCGCCGCGGAGCCGCTGGGCGGTGCTCGCCGCAGCGGGGATCTATGGCGATATCGCCCGTGAGGTACATGCGCGTGGCAATCAGGCCTGGGACCATCGCACGCGGACCAGCCGGCGCGCCAAATTCGGCTGGATCGCACGGGCTGGTTGGTCGGTTCTGCGCCGGCCGCCACGCCGTCGGATTAGCCGTGACGGCCTTTGGACACGCCCGCACGAGTCGCCGACGCGGTGAGCACGATCGAGTGGATTGCCGTCGCGCTTGGCCTCGCCAATATCGCCCTCATAGTGGCGCGCAGTGTGTGGAATTATCCGTTCGGCATCGCAATGGTTAGCCTCTATGCGATCGTCTTTCATGACGCGAAGCTTTATAGCGATATGGTTTTGCAGTGCTTTTTCTTTGCTGTGCAAATTTATGGCTGGGTGAACTGGGCGCGCGCGAGCGGCAATACGCCCGTTCCTGTGCGCTGGATGACCCATGCTGCCCGCGTCAAACTGGCGGCGGTCACTGCGGTGGCATGGTTGATGTGGAGCGCCGCGATGGCGCGCTACACCGACGCAGCGGCGCCCTGGATCGATGGCGGCATCGCGATGATGAGCGTCGCGGCGCAATGGTTGCTGGCGCGGCGCTGCGTTGAAAACTGGTGGTTGTGGATTGCCGTCGACCTGATTGCTATTCCGTTGTTCGCGTGGCGCGGATTGATGCTGACCAGCGGACTTTATGCCATATTTTTACTCATGTCGGTCGTCGGTTTGCTCCACTGGCAAAAGAGCGTGCGGGACGCAGCATCACTGGCATGATCCGTCATATCTGCCTTCACGGGGCCGAAAGCACCGGCAAGTCGACGCTGGCCTATCGCCTGGCCCCAATGCTCGGTGCGCAGTTGGTGGAGGAATATGGTCGAAGCTATTGCGAGACGCATGGCACCGACCTTGATGCCGATGATTTGCGCGCGATTTTTCGCGGCCATGTGGCGGCGACCGCTGCGGCGCGGGCCGGGACACAAAGCTGGATAGTGTCGGACACCGACCCGTTGATGACGCAAGCTTGGGCGGTGATGCTGCTGGGGCAGCGATTACCCGAGATCGATGCGTGGGACGATGTCGCTGATCTTTACCTGGTTCCTGCGCTTGACTTGCCGTGGCGGGAGGATGGCACGCGTTTCTTCGGGGGCGCCGAACAGCGCCAACTCTTCATGGACATTGCGATCGCGGAGCTTGAACGGCGAGGGCTGCATTGGGCATGGGTGCGCGGGGCGGACGAGGACCGGTTGGCGTCCGCATTGGGGGCCATTCGGGCGGCGGGGCTTTACCCCGAATAACCGTCGCGCAATTCACGCTTTAACACTTTTCCAATCGGGCTACGCGGCAGTTCTGCCATCACCTTTATTGCGCTGAGCCGCTGGGTTTTACCGACCTTGGCGTTGGCGTTGGTGCGGACCGATTCGGCGTCGGCGCCGGGTTTCAGGACGACAAAGGCTACGGGTGTTTCGCCCCAATCCTCGCTCGCTACCCCGACCACCGCTGCCTCGATGACGCGGTCGTCGGCGATCAATATCGCCTCCAGATCGCTGGGATAGATGTTGAAACCGCCCGAGATGATCATGTCTTTGGCGCGGTCCATGAGAGTGAGAAACCCGTCCTCGTCGATGCGGCCGATGTCGCCGTGACGATAATAAAGATGGCCCTCGCTATCGTGCCAGTGCATCGCCTTGGTCGCATCGGGGCGGTTATTATAACCCGTCATCATGGCGAGGGATCGCCCGACAATCTCGCCTACCGAACCTTGCGGCAATTCCATGCCATCCTCGTCAATGACCTTGGCGATATGACCTGGGGCAGGCTGACCGACGGTGTGCAATTTGTCGGGATATTTATGCGCTTCGAGAAGGAAGGTCGCGCCGCCCTCTGTCAGTCCGTAAATCTCGACCAGCCCGCCCGGCCAACGCCGCACGACGTCGGCCTTTAGCGCCGCGGCAAAAGGGGCGGAGGTGCAATATTTCATCACGAAGCTGGAAAGGTCGAACTGATCGAAATCCTCTAGCGCCATGATGCGGCGATATTGGACTGGCACGAGCATGCAGTTGGTCGCGCGTTCGCGGGCGGCAAGATCAAGAAAGCCGCGCGCGTCAAATTTCTTCATCAACACCACCTGACCCCCCGACCCCAATGTCGGCATAAAGCTGGCCATGGTGGTGTTGGAATAAAGCGGGGTCGACAGGATTGTCACCGCCGCCGGACCATAAGCGGGGGAACCGCGCTGAATATGTTGCCAGCGCATTGCGTGGCTGTGGACAATCCCCTTTGGCGTGCCGGTCGTTCCCGAGGAATAAATGATATTGAAGCCATCTTCGGGCTGAATTTCGACGGGCATTGCTTTGGTGCCCGCCGGTGCCATCCAGTCACTTAGTGGCGCCCCGGCGTCGCTGCCATCCATCGCGATCCGCTCCGGCGCGCCGGAATCCTGTCCATCGAGACTGGCGGCTGCGGCGGTATCGAGGAACAGGTGTGCCGCGCCGGTGTCGCGCACCATTGCCGCCATTTGCTCGCCGGTTGCACTGTTGGTGATCAGCCCGGCCACTCCACCCGCGCGTAGCGTGCCCAGAATCACCACGACTTGCTCGACGCTGTTAAATCCCGCGATGGCGGTTCTGTCGCCATGCGCAAAGCCATCGGCTTGCAATCGCGCGGTGACGCGATCGACCAGAGCATCGAATTCGGACCAGGTGAGACGCCGCGCCGGGTCAGTGACAGCTAAAGCTTCGGGGCGCTGGCGGGCATGGCTGCTGACAAGGTCGGGCAGGGTTGCAAAGGCGCGATCGCGGATTTCGTCTTGGGTCATGCGACAGCGGGTTAGCACAGCCGGAGCGCGGTGCAATGGCGTCGGAGGCAAAAGCGAGAGGACGCAGCGTTGGACCGCCCGGCTGTGGGACCGATGCGCGCGGTGCGAGATCGATCAAGGTTTTGCGGGGCCGAAGGTGATGACAGTGGGGTGAAAGGGATTTGCGCTGCGCTCGTATCACGGTGCTGGCCTATGATGCTTGACGCGTGGGCGCGGTGCTTTACTTCGGTTGCATAATAAGACGAATATCAACGGGAGATTCGAGACCAATGCATCCATCCGTTCATGCGCAGACCCACCCTGACAAGCCGGCTGTTATCTTGGCGGAAACGGGCGAGGTGATCAGCTATGGCGCGCTCGATGCGGCATCGAATCGTGCAGCACATATGTTCCGCTCGCTGGGACTGGGCCATGAAGATGTTGTTGCCTTCATGCTCGATAATACGCCTCATTATTATGGGCTCACATGGGGCGCGCAGCGGTCAGGATTACGATATGTGTGCATTTCCTCGCGGCTGACGCAGGATGAAACCGATTATATATTGGAAAATTCGGGTGCGAAATTGCTCGTCGTGTCGGCGAGCCTAGCTGCAGCAGCGCAGCAGTTGAAAACGCGCATTCCACGTTATTCGCTGGGCGGCGAAATTGCCGACTGCGAAGCGTGGGAAAGGGTGACGGCGGACATGCCCACGACCCCCATTGCCGACGAGCGTGCCGGCGTTGACATGCTCTATTCGTCGGGAACGACCGGTCGTCCCAAGGGTGTGCGTATTCCATTGCCCGAGGATCCTGCGATCGCCCAGAGCAGTTCGCTGATCATGCTGGCGCTCGGGCTTTTCCGTTTCTCGCCGGACATGATCTATCTGTCTCCCGCGCCGCTTTATCATGCGGCCCCACTGCGCTGGTCGATGGCGGTGCACAAGGTCGGCGGCACAGTGGTGCTGATGAAGAAATTCGACCCTGAAAATGCGCTCGGTTTTATAGAGAAATATAAGGTGACCACTAGTCAGTGGGTGCCGACCCATTTCGTCCGGATGCTCAAGCTGCCAGACGAAGCGCGCAGCCGTTACGACCTGTCGTCGCTCAATTGCGCGATCCATGCCGCAGCGCCGTGTCCGGTGCCGGTCAAGCGCGCGATGATTAACTGGTGGGGTCCGGTAATCGAGGAATATTATGCAGGATCCGAAGGCAATGGGCTGACCTATGTTGGCTCCAAGGACTGGCTGCGGCTCGCCGACCGCGAGGGCGTGGCGTCGGTGGGCAAGGCTGTGTCGGGCGTCTTGCACATCATGGACGAGGATAATGAAACCGAGCTGCCGCCGCGCAGCGAAGGCGCGGTATATTTTGAAAGCGAGAATGTCTTTGAATATCATGGCGATGATGCCAAAACCGCCTCGAGCCGCAATAGCAAGGGCTGGTCGACGCTCGGCGATGTCGGCTGGATGGATGAAGAGGGCTATCTTTTCCTGACCGATCGCAAGAGTTTCATGATTATTTCGGGCGGGGTGAACATCTATCCGCAGGAAATTGAAAATCACCTCGTTACCCACCCCAGAGTGGCTGATGTCGCCGTAATCGGCGGCCCGCACGAAGAAATGGGCGAGGAGGTGATCGCGGTGATCCAGCCCGCCGATATGGCCGATGCTGGCGACGAACTGCGCGATGAATTAATAGCCTTTGCGCGTGAGAAATTGTCGGGGGTAAAGATTCCGCGGCGGATCGATTTTCTTGAACAATTGCCGCGTCATGACACCGGCAAGCTTTATAAGCGGTTGCTGCGCGACCAATATTGGGGAAAAACCAAAGGGTAGGCCAAAGGGGAGGCCAAAGGGGAGGAAGGCATGACCGTCATCGCACTCGACCATTTCAATGTCATCACGTCAGACCTTGATGGCACAGCAAAATTTTACGCTGATGTGCTGGAGCTGGAACGCCGCGATGCGCCGCTGCCCTCCGGACCCGACAAGATGCAGTGGATGTATAATGAAAAAGGACAGGCGATTGTTCATCTGAACAGCGTTGATTGCCCGCGCGCCTATGATCGCGCGGTGGTGCCGGGTCCCACCGGGGCGCTTCATCATGTCGCGCTGGGGTGTCAGGGATTCGACCGTATGACGGCGCGGTTGGAAGAGCGCGGCATTAGTTTTACCGTTAGCATGGCGCCATCCGCAAATTTGCGACAGATATTCCTCCATGATCCCAATGACATCCTTCTCGAGCTGAATTTCTTCGGCGATTGAGTTCGGGACGGCCACGAACATTGCCTTTTTGAATATTTAGGGCTATTACCCTAAAAAAATAACTGGGAGAATTGTCATGGCTACGCTTGCCCCCGATGCGACTGAGGCACTCGATCCGTTCGATGTCAGCCGCGCCGAACTTTATGCCGAGGACCGCTGGCAAGAGCCGTTCCGTCGCGCACGTGCCGAAGCGCCGATCCACTATGTAAAAAATTCGCACTTTGGATCCTATTGGTCGGTGTCGACCTATAAGCCGATCGTCCATATCGAGGCGCAGCCCAAGATATTTTCCTCTTCTTTTGAATATGGCGGCATCTCGGTAGCCTTTGATTCAGACAAAATGCTCGAGCATGAGAAGCGTCTGCCCATGTTCATCGCGATGGACCCGCCCAACCATACCGCGCAGCGCCGCACCGTCGCACCCAGCTTTGGCCCCGGCGAAGTCGCCGGAATGAAAGCCGAAGTCCAGGCGCGCACTGCCGATGTGCTTGATAGTCTGCCCATCGGCGAAACTTTTGACTGGGTCCAGAAAGTCTCGATCGAGCTCACCACAGGAATGCTTGCCAAATTGTTCGATTTTCCCTGGGAGGAGCGCGACAAGCTGACCCATTGGTCCGACGTTGGCGGTGATGTCGAACTGATCCGAGCGCCTGATGGATTGAAATCGCGCAACGAGACACTCGAGGAAATGGGAATGGCCTTTGCCAAGCTGTGGCAGGAAAAGGCAGCCAATCCTGGCAAGGATCTGATTTCGGTCATGCTCCAGTCCGACGCGATGAAGGAAATGGATCCGCAGGAATTTATCGGCAATTTGATCCTGCTCATCGTCGGGGGCAATGATACCACCCGCAATTCGATGTCAGCCTATGCATACGGCTTGGCGCAATTTCCGGACGAACGCGCCAAGCTGGAGGCTGACCCGTCGTTGATTCCCAATGCGGTGAGCGAATTGATCCGCTGGCAGACCCCGCTCGCTCATATGCGACGCACAGTTATGGAAGATACCGAGGTCGACGGCCATTTGATGAAAAAGGGCGACAAGGTTGCGCTCTGGTACATTTCAGCGAACCGCGACGAGAGCGTGTTTGACGACGCCGACACTTTGCGCGTCGATCGTGACAATGCGCGGCGGCATCTGGCGTTTGGTTATGGCATTCACCGTTGCGTCGGCGCCCGCGTTGCCGAGTTGCAGCTTGTGACTTTGCTGGAGGAAATGGCGAAACGGCGGCTGCGTGTGAAGGTTATGGCGGAGCCTGAGCGTGTGGCCGCATGCTTTGTTCATGGCTATAAATCGCTGCAGGTGCAGCTTGAGAATTATTGATTGCAGTAGGCCATGACGAAGCAACTCAAAACCCGCGACCGCATAATTCTCGCGGCGCGGCACCTGTTTAATGAACAACGGTTCGGCACGGTTTCGACCGCCGCCATTGCCGCTGAAATTGGTATCGCCGAGGGCAATCTTTGGTACCATTTCCGCAATAAGCGTGCATTGCTGGATGCGATCAGCAATGAATTTGCACAGGCTATAGAAGTGCGGCTGGCGATGCGGCCCGCACCGCAAAGCGATGTGATTGAAGCCTATGTGGAGTGGCTGGGTAGCGTGCTACGCGAATTTACCGCCTACCGTTTCTTGTATCGCGATCGCGCCGATTATGGCGAGCATAGTCCGGTGGTGCTGGACCATATTGCCGAATGGTTTGATCGCACGCATGAACAGTTGCGGGCCTATTTGGGGGCAATGATCGATCAGGGCCTACTCGACTGGCCGCCAAGCCGGCTCGCCGACCTTTGCACCAACGCGCTGATCATTTTGCGGTATGGGCTGGAGTTTCAGCGCGAGGCCGACCCGTTGGTCAAGGGCGCGCTCGCTGAAGGACGCTGGACCGTCGAACGGCAACTATCCTTGTTCGAAGACCGCCTCGATCCTGCGGCGGCCAGACGCTTTCACCGCGCCATCGAAAAGGCCGCGTTGGAGCCTGTGGCCTGAGCGACCTTTCCAAAAGCACGCCAGTCACGATAAGGATCAATTATGCCGCGCACCCTCGAATTCTTTTTCGACCTGTCTTCACCCTGGACCTATCTGGCCTTTGCTAATGTGCACGACCTGATTGACCGTCGCGGAGCTATCGCTAGTTTTCGTCCGATCCTCGTAGGAGGGGTGTTCAATGCGGTGAACCCGGGCGTCTATGCTGCGCGCGAGCAAAGCGATAACCGCAAGCTTCAGCACAGTTGGAAAGTGCTGAATGACTGGGCCAGCCTCGCGGGGATAGAGATGAATTTCCCGTCGCAATATCATCCCGCGAAAAGCGTCGCCGCGATGCGCTTTTGCTGCGCGCTAGAGGATGATCAGGATGCGTTGATCGGTTTTGCCCGCGCCGCCTTTGCCAGCTATTTTGGCGCGCAGGAGAATCTCGACGATCCCGACACTCTTGAAGCCGTTGCCAGTGCAGCGGGTCTTGACGGGGCGGCGATACGCGCCGCATCGGCCACCGATGCGGTCAAGGCGCGGCTGCGCACCAACACCGAAGAATTGATCGCGCGCGGTGGCTATGGCTCGCCGACGCTGTTTGTTGATACAACCGAAATGTATTTCGGAAATGACCAACTGCCGCTGGTTGAGGCGGCGCTGAAGAGGACGGACTTATGAAAGATCGCGTATCCATCACCATGCTCGAGGGCGGCATTGCCGATGTCCGGTTGATCCGCGCCGACAAGATGAATGCGCTGGACCCTGCTATGTTCGCAGGCATTACCGAAGCCATCGACCAGCTGAAAACGACGGCAGGTCTGCGTGTCATTGTCCTGTCGGGTGAAGGGCGCGCATTTTGCGCCGGGCTCGATATGGGTAGCATGGCCGGCGGCGGGTCGGGAAATGACCTGATGGCGCGCCACGCAGACGGGGCTAACGTGCCGCAATATGTCGCCTGGGGCTGGCGCGCGCTGCCGGTGCCGGTGATCGCAGCGGTGCATGGTGTCGCCATGGGCGGCGGGTGCCAAATTATGTCGGGCGCAGATATCCGCATCATACACCCCGACACGCGTTGCGCGATTATGGAGCTGAAATGGGGACTGGTCCCCGATATGGCTGGCTTTCCCCTGTGGCGCGGCATGGTTCGCGACGATGTGCTGCGCGAGCTAATCTATACCAACCGCGAATTTTCAGGGGCCGAAGCGGTCGACCTCGGCTTGGCAACGCATATATCAGATGATCCTTTTGCGGCGGCAATGGAGTTGGCGCAGACGATCTCGGGCAAGAATCCGCACGCGATGCGCGGCGCCAAACGGCTGTGCAACGCGCTTGGCGATCTCAGCGATTCCGATTTGTTGCTGCTCGAAAGCAAAGAGCAGGCCGCGCTCATCCGTAAGCCGAACCAGATCGAAGCGGTAATGGCGAATATCGAGAAGCGCGCGCCCGATTTTGTGGACTGAAGCCTCGTCCTAGAGCAGGCTCAAAAAACGCGCCGCGTTCGTCCATTCGGCTTGGCGTCGCTCGCGCATGGCTTGCGCCTCGGCATCGGCGCCCCAGCGGCGTTCCTGATATATTTCGTCTATTATCACCGCTTGCCATAGCTCGGCGGGATCATGTCCGCCCGTGGTGAGCGCAAGGCCGGCAACCAACGAACCGCCAATGGTCACAAGCGGGGCAAGCGCGGCGAGGCGAAAAGCATCGTGCGCGAGCACGGTCGCGCGCAGTCTGGCGATGGTCGAGGCGGGTTGGTCGACCGGCAAAATGCCCTGCGTCAGTTCAAATTCGACACCGAAATGCGCTTCCGCCCATGCCAGCAACGGATTCCAAAGCGCTGCCTGTTCGCCGAGTAGCGCCTCGTCACGATCTTCGCGATAGCAAAGCAGGTCGCTTGCAGCATAGGCGGCAATCGGTTCGGCAAAGCGCGGCAAATCGGGTGTGGCAAGGTCGATGGCGGCGTTGGCAATTCCGGTTAGCGGCATGCTCGCTGGCGCGATGGCGTCACCTTGCGCCTGCCATTCTGCAGCAATCGCTTCGCCAAGCGACGCGCTTGGTAGCACTAGCGGCGCGCGCGCCGGCGTGCGTACCGGCCGCCCGTCGAGCGCGATACCCCAGCCTTCGTCTTCGGCGACGGTCGTGGCCTTGGTCCAAAAGCGTTTCATTCAATTGCCCGGGGATTTCCAGCGACGCGCCAACAGCTTTGGCATCACGGCAAAATCAAAAGCACCGAACAAGACCAGCACGCCGCCGATCCAGCGATCGAGGTCCGGTCCGGTGATCGACCAGCGCCCGGCAATCAAAAGGAAACCCGCCATCACCATGGCAATGCCGATGATGCGCATCATGGACAGGGCAATATAACGCTTCTTGGCGAGATCGTCGGCGGATTGGGTCATGCGCTCCCCTTATCGCTGCCGAGGTGGCGCATCAACTCTGCCATTGCGCCATGGCCCTGCGCCGTCAGGCCGGCGATGACGCGTTCGCGTTCGTCGGCGGCCTTGTTCTGCGACAGTTTCAGCGTCGGGCGCCAGGCGCTGATCATGACCTCGAAGCCCAGAATTGCATCGGTCATGCGGCCAAAGCTGGCGGGGGTCATTTTGTCCCGCGTCCAGGGTGGGGCCGCACCAATGCGCGCTTCGTGCTGCGCTGTCAGCGCGTCGAGCTGGGCTACCAGCGCCGCGGTATCAAGCTTGCGCGCAGCGCCTTCCATCTCGACCGCAACATAGTTCCAGGTCGGAACCTGGTCGGCTGCCTCATACCAGCCCGGGCTCACATAGGCGTCAGGACCTTGAACGACTATGAGTAGCGATGCTCCATCGAGATGGCGGGTCAGGCCATTGCCGCGCGCGAGATGAAATTGCAGCGTGCGCGCATCTTCACTCAACAAAACGGGGGCATGGGCGACGCGTAGACCATCGGGCGTGGCGGCGAAGAGGGATGCAAAGCCAATCTCGCGCACCAATAGCGCGGCCAGTGCCTCATCCTTGGGGCGAAAGGCGGGATTGGGGTGCATCAGCGTGGCTTGATGGGGCGTGCCGGATGCTTCTTGGCGCTTGGCTTTTTGCCGGTTGGCCGTTTCGGCGAGGGTTTGCCAACCTTGGCTTTTGGCGGCCGCTCCTTGCCGACTTTCCCAACAAAGTCGGTCGGCTTGCTCTCACCGGTACGCCCGCGCCGCTCACCGCGGCGTGCCTTGCGGATCTGTTTGCTATGCGCCTTGGCCGCAGCCTTTATTGCAGCCTTGGGGGGTGGTCCGCGCTCTTCGGCGTCACTTCCCACTTCGCCGAGAAGTAAGTCAAAGCCCAGCGCATCAAGGCTGGCGGCAAAATGTTCGGGCGGCTCGGCGCTGACATCGATGGCGCCGCCATCGGGATGGTCAATACGCAGACGGCGACTGTGCAGATGCATTTTGCGGCTGATCGTTCCGGTCAGAAACGCGCCCTTGCCGCCATATTTTCCGTCGCCGACGATCGGATGGCCGATGGCCGCCATATGGACGCGCAATTGGTGGGTCCGTCCGGTTAGCGGTTGCAATTCGACCCAGCAGGTACTGTTGCCCGCACGTTCGATAATGCGATAGCGCGTGCGCGAAGGAAGTCCCTCGTCATGGACGTGCATTTTCTCGCCGCCCGAACCGGGTTGCTTGGCGAGCGGCAGGTCTATTTCGCCCTGTGCGATGTCGGGGACGCCAACGATGATCGCCCAATATGTTTTGCGTGCACTGCGGTTTGAAAAGGCCTTTGCGAACCAGGCCGCAGCGCGCGGCGTGCGCGCCACGAGCAGCGCGCCCGACGTATCCTTATCGAGCCGGTGGACGAGCTTGGGGCGTACCGGGCCGTCAAACTTCAGTGCGTCAAGCAGGCCATCGACATGATGTTCGGTCTTGGTGCCGCCCTGCGTCGCGAGGCCCGGAAGCTTGTTGAGTACCAACGCCGCCGCATCGCGATGAATGAGCATCGAGGTTGCCAGTTCGACATCGGCGTCGGTTAGTGCACGTCCCTTGCGCGCGGGGCGAGCGACGGTTTCAACCGGCGGCATAGGCATGGCAAGCTTTTGCCCCGTTGCGATGCGATCCGAGACATCGGCCTTGCGCCCGTCGAGCGTGACCTGACCCGACCGCGCCCAGCGCGCCAGCAGCGCGTGCGGCGTTCCAGGCCGGTGGCGTTTGAACCAGCGGTCGAGCCGAATGCCGTCATCCTCGGCATCAATGATGGCCTGATCGTCTTTCATGCCGGTAGCGACCGCATAGCGAAGAGGCCGATGCCGCAGGCAACGATCGCGCCAATGACCGACGCCAGTACATAGGCAGCAGCTTGTCCGGTCTGGCCGCGTTCAAACAACAGCCAGAACTCCATGCTGAATGATGAAAAGGTGGTGAAGCCGCCCAACATGCCGACACCCAGAAACAGCCGCAGCGTGTCCGAGCCTCCGCTGCGTGCCAGCCAGCCGATGAGCAGCCCCATCGCGAGCCCACCGACAATATTAACGGTCATTGTCCACCAGGGGAAACCCGGCCCCAGCCGTGCCAACATAAAATGGCCCAACAGATGGCGTCCTCCGGCGCCGATTGCACCGCCGATCATCACAGGAAACAGGTTGTTCATCCGCCACGCCCTAGCCGCAAAAGCGGCGGCTGGCAAAGCGACGATTCAATTGCACGCGGTCGCTCCTGATCCCGCACCACATGGCCGACCTACATTGGGATCGACCGTTGGAACAAAGCAGATGCAAAAAGGAGGAAGATAAGAAAGGTCTGCGAGATGATCATCATCAAATTGGCCACCCGGCACGGTTGCCCGTCCCATTTTTATTGCATCAGGCGACGCGCCTGCGACACGAGTGAAGCGCGAAACCAAGACCTTCGACGAATTGAGACTCAATCTTGTATCTTGCCAGACTCGACAAGCTGTGGCAGTGGCGCGCTCCCGATCAGGGGCGCTTAGCTCAGTTGGTAGAGCATCTCGTTTACACCGAGAGGGTCGGCGGTTCGAGCCCGTCAGCGCCCACCACTTAGTCGCTTTTAGACATTAATCGGCGACATGCTCGGGCGCTAATTCTGAAATTATCACAACTGTTCGGTATCTTAGGTTGATCCGCTTCGTCCCTTGCCTGGATGGAGAGATGTTTCTCGCGGCGCAAACGCTGTTGTGAGTATATTCTCTGTTGGCCAATTTTGCGGAGCGGAGGATGGCTGGCATTTCGAGGCCATTCTGTCGATAGATCGCTAGCGAGAAGCAGCTCGGCGGCTTTTTTAGCGCGCCTCCGGCCGCAGAACACCGTCTGCACCCCGCGTCAGTTGCGCTGGTTGCTCCGGCAACGGCGCACCTGGCGATTGCGCGATCGTCACGCCATAGCGCCAAGAAGCGGGTGCAATGGCAACGAAGCGGGCAAGACCGCCCGTGCCTCCTTGCGGTTTGGCGAAGCCAATCGAGATCAGCGCGCCCGCTTCGGGGACCTTGTCCAGATTGGTGACGCCCTCCGCCTGTGCAAAATTATGGCTGAGTAGCCATTTTTCGGCGGCGAAATCCGGACTGGCGTCGGTATCGAGCGGCTCATGGCCGTGGAACAGGATATGACGTTCAAGGTGGAGGAATTTGAGCGCGTCCACCGAGATTCCGGGAAAGGGGCGCGCGGTGAAGCGGTCCGTATCGCGCCAGTGTTTTGACCAGTCGGTGCGAAACATGACCACCGACCCAGTCGGAATGCGGTCGTGCCTTTTTTCCCACGCGCGAACATCCGCGATGGTCGCCACATAGCCTGGATCGGCCTTCGTCTTGGCTGACACGTCGATGATAACCAGCGGCCTTACCGCCATTGTCGGCGGCAGGTCGCTAATCGTTGCGCCTTTGGGGTTTACGTGTGCAGGAGGATCGAGCTGGGTCCCGACCTGGTCAGTGGCAAAGGTATAGGCGGTGATCCCCGCGCCTTGTGCGGCATAGGAAAAAGCCTCGCCCTTGCGCATGAAGCCGGGCAGGTCGATCGCCGCTCGGGCCGCAGATACACCCAGCGCACCGAAGCCGGTCCCGCGCGGATCACTGGGTGCGAAGGCGTGGGTAAGATCGATATATTTGGCTTGCATCAGGCTGGCCTGATACACGGGCCACAGGCCCGGGCCCTTGGTATCTTGCTCTGACGTCGGGGCCGTCGAGCATCCTGCGAGAAGCAAGGCAGCGATGACGGGTCTGTACTTCATTTCATCAACTCAAGATGCGTGTCGATGGCGGCGAAGATCGTGTCGACATCATCATTGCTGTTGTAGAAATGTGGTGAAAGCCGGACATTGCCGTCGCGCGACGATGTAATAATGCGCGCTGCATGTAGTTTTGCTACCATAGCTGGCGCGTCATGGCTCCTGAGCGCCACCATCGGTCCGCGCCGTGCCGGATCGTCAGGCGTGGCCATTTCGATACCCCTCGCGCGCGCCATATCGGCAATCCGTGCCGTCAGTCCGGCAATGCGCTGGCCGATCGCTTCTAGCCCCACTTCTGCAATCACGCCCAGACCGGCGCGCGCAGCGTAAACATTCGGCACGGGCGGTGTGCCCGCTTCAAATCGCCGAGCGTCAGATGCGGGGCGATGTGCAGTGTGATCCATCGCATTTACATCCTCTTGCGCAAACCAGCCGGTCACGGTCGGCTGGAGCGCGCTCGTCGTTTCCCGACGCGCATAGAGAAACGCGACTCCGGCCGTCCCGAGCAAATATTTGAGTGTGCCGCCGACATAGAAATCGCATCCGATTGCATGAACATCGATCGGCCGGGTTCCAATCGCCTGAAATCCGTCAATCAAGACTAGCGCCCCTTTGGCCTGCGCCATACGTGTAATCGCTGCGACATCGAGCATCTCGCCATTGCGATAGCAGACATGGGTAATAGCGACGACGCGGGTGCGCTCGTCTATCGCCGCGTCGAGTCGTTCAAGAAGATTGTCGTCATCGCTTGCGGTGACCCGGAAGACCTTTGCGCCGCGCGCTTCCTGCGCATACCAGATTTGCGCATTGGTCGGGAATTCTAGGTCGGTGATAACTATTTTGTTGCGGCTTTCGTCGAATTGCATTGCGGTTGCGACTGCGTTGATTCCCGCCGAGGCCGAGGCCGTCACCGCGATTTCGTCACTATCTGCACCGAGCAATGCCGCAAAATCCCCCCGCAAGGCTTCATAGCGCTCGATCCATGCTTCCCAATGGCTGCCGTAAAGATGCTGGTCGCTGAGATATTCGTGCCAGGCGGCTTCGACGTCGGTAGACAGCAAGCCATAGGAACAGCTGTTCATAAAGCATTGATGTTCAAGCAATGAAAAGCGCTTGCGCAGTCCCGTCCAGTCTATTGCATTTTCCTCGGTCGCATCAGTCATATCGCCTCATCCTTTCTTTATGTCGCAGAAAACCGTGGTTTGAGTTCAAAATAGCGTGCTTGTTCACGTGAATATGTTGCTAAAATACAACGGATGCGAAACTTCGACGAGTATAACGGCCTGACCGACGCAAGCTAGATGTTTTAGGTTGAAAATAATTTTCAGTGCGGCAAGTTAGTTAAATCGCGGATGCTGGCGCCCGCCAATAACGGTTCGGGTGTTGCGGTGACCGCAATTAGCGATCGTGACCGGCGAGGGGTCGGAGCGATCACTCAGCAAAGGGGGAAGCCAGATGACCCAGATCCATTCGCGTAATCGGTTGATGCTCGCAACAGGCGGCATGATACTCGCAACGCTTGCCGCGCCAGCGATGGCGCAGTCCAGTGACGATCAGCGCAGCGATGCATTAACGGACATCGTCGTTACCGCAACCAAGCGCGGCGCAGAGTCGCTGCAAGATATCCCGGTCGCGATCCAGGCGCTCAGCGGCGATACGTTGCAAAAGGCCGGCGTACAGCAATTTTCCGATTTTGCGTATCGTGTTCCCAGTCTGAGCTTTCAGGATCTTGGGCCGGGCGACAAGAAATATATAATTCGCGGAATCAATTCGACCGGCGCGGCCACAGTCGGGGTCTACTATGACGAAGCTGTACTTAGTGCCGACAACAGCAATGATGGTGGCGGGCGCAACGTCGATCTTCGTCTCTATGACATTGAACGGATCGAAGTGCTAAAAGGGCCGCAGGGCACGCTTTATGGCGCGAGTTCGGAAAGCGGTACGATCCGTATCATCACGAACAAGCCCGATAGCCACGAATTCGGTGGCTATATTAATGGCGAATTATCAACCACGCATAAGGGCGGCACCAATTACAAGCTCAACGGCGCGATTAATCTGCCGATCGTCGAAGACAAGCTAGCTGCGCGCCTCGTCGGCTGGTTCATTGACGATAGCGGCTTCATCGATCAGACGCGTGTACCCTCTGGCCGCTTGAACAATGTGAATACCGATGAAACGTCGGGTGGACGCGCCGAGATTCGATTTACCCCGACGCACGAACTGTCGCTGACCGCGTCCGCAACATATCAAAAAACCCATTCCGATGGATCGTCGCGCTTTACCCCGCCGGGATCGCAATCCTTTTCGGCGCCGGGCTTTCCGTCAGTTCCAGGCGGCGACCTCATCAACACCGATCTCACCCGCAGTCCGCTCGATGACAAAGTTCAGATTTACAGTCTGACGGGCGAATATGATTTCGATTCCGGCAACATCGTCGCGACGACCAATTATTTCAAACGCGACTTTTTGTTTAATTTCGACTCCTCACCGATCCTGTTCTTCTTCGGCGTTCCCATCCCGGCGGTCACCACGCAGCCCCAGCCGCGCCATATCTGGTCGAATGAGTTGCGATATGCGTCCAAATTCAGCGGACCGTTCAACTTCGTTGTCGGCGGCTTCTATAGCAGCGAGCAACGAGATTTCAGCGTCGAGGTCATCAAGTCCAACGTGTTCGGCGATCCGGCGGCCCCGTTTAGTCCACTTGACGCTGACGACGCGCTGATCAACCCCGACGGGACGACCTTTCTTGGACGATTTGATAATAATCATCTGAACCAATATGCCGTGTTCGGCGAGGCGAACTTTGATATCACGCCAACCCTGACGGCGACCGCCGGTGCGCGCTATTTCCATTCCAGCTCGAGAGCGGTGCAATCAACGACCCACCCATTCGGCGGTTTCGGTCCGGGGGCCCCGGGCGTTCAGCGCAATGCCTCCAAGGATCAAAAAGTTACTTACAGGGCTAATTTGAGCTGGCAACCGAATGACGATGTGCTTGTCTATGCGAACGCGGCGCAAGGATTTCGAACCGGTGGCCTCAACCAGGCCGACCTTCCCTTCGCCTCTGGAATTCCGCGCAGTTATGATTCGGATTCGCTGTGGAATTACGAGCTCGGCACCAAGCTAACGCTGCTGAATGGCAAGTTACGCTTCGATGCCGCAGTCTATCATATTGACTGGTCGAATATCCAAGTGGCAGCGCTCGATGATACCGGCGCCTTTCCGTTTACGACCAATGCTGGCAGCGCCAATGTCAACGGTATCGAGGCCGATCTCAATGCACTTGTCGCGCAAGGGGTTACTCTAGCGGTCGGCGGATCATATCAGGACGCGTTTCTTACCGCGGATCAACCGGGCGCATCGCCTGCGGCACCGACGCTGGGTTTGGACGGGGACAAGATTCCAAATGTACCCCACTTTAGTGGCAGCGTGAATTTGGATGTCGACCGGCCGCTCACGGCTAGCTTCAACTATATCGCTCACGTCGATCTTAGCTATCATGGCAGCTCGCATACTAAGCTCGGGCGCGCGCGCGATCCGTTCGATGTAAAGTTGGAAAATTACACGCTCGTCAATTTGCGACTCGGTCTCAAGGACGAGAACTGGACCCTCGAACTGTTTGCGCGCAATCTTTTCGACAAACGCGCTATGGTCGATGCGATCGCTTCCGATCAGGATCCACTTGCTTATATTACGATCCGGCCAAGGACATTGGGTCTTTCCCTTACGCGGCGCTTTTGAGGACCGGTGATGGACGAACGGAACATGGAAGAAGCTGTGATCGCGGCGTTGAAACCGTGTCTTGTCCCTTTGGTGGCGGGAAAGCGATATTTGTGGTGCACCTGCGGGCTAAGCAAGGATCAGCCGTTTTGCGACAATTCGCATGTCGGGACAAAATTCAAGCCGTTGCTGTTCAAGGCTGAGGAGACAGACGAAGAACTGCTTTGTGCGTGCAAGCGAACTGGCACTGGGCCCTATTGCGACGGGACCCATAACAGTCTGACCAGCAGCTACGGAGCGCCAGTAGACGACAATTCGTCGGATGCCGAGCAGGTGTCGATGGATGACATTGGTCAGGGTGCGGCGCGCGCCTCGCTTGACGCCGATTGCTTTGTGATTCGCCCGCATGACGCCGCGACCTTCCACGAAGGCCCGCTGTCTCTATATCAGGTCATTGGTCCCCAGGACGGTGCAAAGAAGCTCAGTCAGTTCACTGGCGCGGTTCAGCCCGGCGCAGCGCCGATCATGTACTTCGCCGATAGCGACAGTGTCATCTACGTGCTTGAGGGTTGTGGTCGGATTGAGATCGGGTCGCACCGTTTCGATTTGCCAGCGGAAAGCGGCGCCTATGTCCGCGCTGGTGAAGCGTTCCGGATCACTGCCGATCAGCCGATGCGCTTTAACATCACCGTCTGTCCTCTCGGGCCTGCGCCCCAAATACTTCAATCAATGCCACAGTTTTTCGACGATAATGTCCCGATGCGCGTCGAAACTGTCGATCCGGAAAAGCGGGCTAGCATGGCGGATCGCTATTATCAGGTGCTGGTTGATGGTGAGAAACAGGGGACAAAGGTAACCCAATTTATCGGCCATATACCGCAATCGCGCGCCGCCCATCATCGCCATCTTTACGAGGAGACGATGACCATATTGTCCGGGGAGGGCTTTATGTGGACCGACAAAACCAAGACCGCGATCAAGGCGGGCGATACGATTTTCCTGCCGCGCAAACAAAGCCACTCGGTCGAATGTACCAATACCGACGGAATGATGCTGATTGGCGTTTTCTATCCGTCAATGTCACCGGCGATCAATTATTGAGGCGCGTCGGCTCGATCGCGAGGTGTACCTCTGCAATAACATCGCCGGCGGCCGTTTCCTCCGAGCTAGTAAAATGAATATGCAGGGAGTGGCTGGATGAATGATCTGAAAATCGGCGCGCAGGAAGAGGGCCTGCACCAATCGCTGACCAAGGCGCAGATCACCATGATAGGTCTGGGCGGAGCGATTGGCACGGGGCTGTTCCTCGGATCGAGTCTCGCAATCGGCTATGCGGGGCCGGCTGTGCTAATCAGCTATCTCATCGCCGGGTTCGCCGCCGTGGTCATGGTCTTCAGCCTCTCTGAAATGGCGGTGGTGCATCCCTCCGCCGGATCGTTCGGTGTTTATGCCGAAACCTATCTCAACCCTTGGGCAGGGTTTTTCGTGCGCTACACATACTGGATGGCCCAGGTGATCGCGGTCGGCGGCGAAGCGGTGGCGGCGGGCGTCTATATGACCTTCTGGTTCCCCGACATTCCTATCTGGATTTGGTCGCTCGGCTTCGCGGTGGTGCTGCTCTATGTAAACTCGCGCTCGGTCGGCAATTTCGGTAGCTTTGAATATTGGTTCGCGCTCATCAAAGTAATCGCGATTGTCATTTTCATCATATTGGGCAGCGCGACTATCTTCGGCATCGGCCAGCCAGCAGTCGGCCTGCACAACCTGGCAAAAACTGGTCTCGAAGGCGGTTTTATGCCGCACGGTTTCAAGGGTGTGTGGCTCGGCGTGCTGATAGGCATATTCTCGTTTACCGGGATCGAGCTGATCGCGGTACATTCGGCGAGACCGCCGATCCCAAAACAGCGATTTCCGCCGCGCTGCGTACCATGGCGGTGCGATTAATCCTCTTCTACATTCTTGCGCTCGGCATCGTCGTCGCGTTCATTCCCTGGACCGAGACCGCCGCAATGGTAGGCGATAGCGGCGTCAGGGCGGTCACCGAAAGCCCGTTTGTACGGATTCTGCATACCGGCGTCGCCCATGCCGCAGCGATCATGAATTTCGTCGTCATTAGCGCGGCACTGTCGAGCATGAACACCAATGTCTATCTCGCCTCGCGAATGCTCGTTTTCGCTGTCGCGCGGACGTTATGCTCCGGCCTTTCGGGCGGCTGAGCGATCGGGGGACGCCCGTCGCAGCGATCCTGACCTCGGGCGGCTGCGTCCTCACCGCCGCCGCCCTGTCCATGCTTCGTCCTGACGCCTATCAGCAACTGTTCGGCATTGCGCTGTTCGGCGGGATCAGCGTGTGGATCATCATCCTGCTCTGTCACCTGCAGTTTCGAAAACATCATGCGGAGAAAGACCTGCCGGTTCGGATGCCGTTATTTCCCTATCTGCAGATTATCGGAATTGCCCTGCTTTCGGCGATTTTGATTACAATGGCGTTGATCTCGACTGGCGGATTGTCCTGGATTTGCGGGGTGCCTTGGGTCATTTTGATTTCGATTGCCTGATAATGCTCTGGCGGCGCAATGACCGTGCGCGTATCGCTGCCGGAGAATCGAAATGGTGACGGATTTCCTTGCATTACGCGCCCTATTTCCGCTGCTCGCGGAAAAGATTTATCTCAATAGTTGCTCCTATGGCGCGCTGGCGGACCCGGTGCGGGCGGCGTTCGCGCGCATCGACCACCTACTTGCGGTCGGGGCAAATTGGGACGTCTGGGTCGCCAAGAACGAGGCCGTGCGAAAGGGCAATTGCGGGCATCTTGCGCACCGATGCGGACGAGGTTGCGGTGACGACCTCGACCACCGCCGGGATCAATGCAGTGGCGAGTGCTCTATTTCACCGGTGCGCGTGACACCGTCGTCACCAGCGATTTCGAATTTCCGACCAATGCGCAAATCTGGCACGCGCAAGAACCGCGCGGCGCGCGCGATCCATGTCCACGCCGACGATACCGGCGACATTCCCGCCGAACGCTTTGCTGAAGCCATCGACAGCCGCACGAAAATTGTCGCTGTCACCCATGTCTGCTTCGGCAACGGCGCGCTGCTCGACATCGCGGAAATTGCCCGAATTGCGCATGAGCGCGGCGCATTGTTGTTGCTCAATTGTTATCAATCGGTCGGATCAATGACCGTTGATGTGAAGGCGCTAGGCGTCGATTTTGCCGTTGGCGGCATGTATAAATATTTGCTGAACCGCCGGGATTGGCTTTCTCTATGTGCGCGGCTTCTCTCTCACCCCGATGTTAGTCGTACCCATAGTGGATGGTTTGCAAAAAGATATCGCGGCGATGGACATTTCAGGCAACCACCCTTCAGCGAGCGCGCGCCGGTTTGAAGCGGGATCCCCACCGGTTGTGAATTGCTATGCCGCTGAAGCTGCACTGGCGCTCATTGCCGAAGTCGGCACTGATGCGATCGAGGCGCGAGTGCGCGCGCTGACTGCAAAGTGCATCGATGCGCTGGAAGCGATGGGTCGGCCCCCCGCCACCCCACGCGAAGATAAGCGACGTGGTGCGATGATCGCGATTCCGTCGCGCGACAGCGCCGGCCTCAATGCGGCGCTAGCTGCCCGCGACATCGTTGTTTCGCACCGCGACGACAATCTGCGTGCGGCGTTCCATTTCTATAATGACGAGCGCGATGTCGACGCATTCATCTCCGCAATGCACGAACTGAAAGCGCAATTCGCGCCGCTCTAGACATCATCCGCAAGCACTATGGACAATTGTTGACGCCAAGCGTCGGGCCAGGGGACTGCGGCGCCGCTATCTGTGTCGATCAGCACCTGCACCAGCTGCGCCGAAAAGCGTGTGCGTCCTTCCACTTCCGCCGTTACGTCAAGCGATATCGAGGTTACGCCAAGCTTGGTTACCCGCACAGTGAGCGTGAGCATCTCGCCCAACCTACATGGCGCGACAAACTGTGTGTCGAGATTGGCAGTGGGCATACCCCGGTGGAGCTCGCCATGCATGGTGCGGCGATCGACGCCGATCGTCGCCGCTGTCCAGTCTTCGATGGCGGCGTCGTCGACAAGCGCGAGCAAGCGAGGGAAATAGCCGATACCAGCGGATCGCAGTCGGCGAACCGTACAGGCAGGGTGATAGAGAATGTCATCAACTTGCGTGAGTAACGCCCGCGCGATAATGATTTTCTGCACGTCGGTTGCGCCTTCATAGATGCGCAGCGCCCGGATTTCGCGGTAGAGCCGTCTCGACCGGTATGGCCCGTGCGCAACACCATCGTCCGCCGTGCAGTTGCACGGCCCTGTCGATCACGCTCCTGCGCGCTTGTCGGTGGCGTGAAGCTTTGCCATCGCCGCTCTCGGGACTGTCGCGCGCCGCACCGCTACGTCGCGTGAGCCATCGCGGCGCGGTAGACGAGCAGCGCGGCGGCGTCGATGTCGAGCGCCATGTCGGCGAGCATCGGCCCTGGACCACCTGCGATTGTCGGCCAGCGGCGTCGCCCTGCAGATTCGCGCGCAGTCGCTGCGCGCTCACGGCTCTCGTCGAGCGCCCGGCGGGCGAAGCCGAGCGCGGCAGCAGCAACGGTCGGTGCGGAACACGTCGAGGGCTCCGACATGGCCTGATGCGGAAGCCTTCGCCGGGCCTCGCCCAGCAGCGCGTCTCGCCGGCACGCGGCCATGCCATCGAAACGCAAGCCGTCGCCAGCGGGTGCGGGGCGACGACGTCGGATCCGCTCGGCGACGAGCAAGACCGCGGGGGGCATCGGCGGGAACGATGAAACGCCGAGATGCCCTTGGCGCCCGGCGCTTCGCCCGTGCGGGCGAACCACCGTGTAGATAATCGGCGATGCCGCCGTTCGAGATGTAGGTCTTTGCGCCATCGATCCGCCATCCGGTCTTAGTGCGGGTTGCGGTGGTTTCCATATTGGCGACATCGGAGCCGGCGTTTCGAGCTCGGTCAGGGCGAAGGCGGCCATTTGCTCGCCGCGCGCGACGGCGGGCAAATGCGCGGCCTGTTGCGCATGACTGCCAAACAAGGTGATCGTACCGGAACCTAGTCCCTGCATCGCGAATACGAAATCTGCGAGCCCCGAATGCCGCGCCAGCGTTTCGCGGATCAGCGCAAGACTGCGCACATCGAGGTTTTCCCGCACACCTCCTTGCGCGGCAGGCACAGCATGGCGCAACCAGCCGCCCGCGCCGAGCAGACCAAGCAGATGGCGACACTGACCATCGACATCGTCTTCGCTGTGTGCGAGCGGAGCGAGTTCGCGCACGCACCAGCTCTCGAGTTCGTCAGCGAGTTGACGATGGCTGTCATCGAAAAACGGCCATTCGAGAAAGCTACGATCCACCATTTTAGTCACCCTTGAAGGCAGGTTTGCGCTTGTGCGGCGAACGCCTCGTACGCACGGACGAAATCCTGTGTTTGCATACAGATCGCCTGGGCCTGCGCTCCATCTCGATCGCGGTGTCCAGGCTGACCGCCCATTCGGTATGAAGCTGCGTCTTGGTGATCCCGTGCGCAAAGGTCGGCCCGTCGGCTGAGGCTGCGCGCATAGCCTTGCGCTTCATCCAGCACGGCGTCGGCGGCAACGATGCGGTTGTGAAACCCCCAGCGCTCGCCTTCTTCGGCGTTCCATCGTGCGGCCCAGTGTGAGCAGGTCCGAGGCGCGGCCCTGACCAATGATGCGCGGTAGCGTCGCGCAGGCGCCCATGTCGCAGCCGGCAAGCCCGACGCGCGTAGAACTTCGAAAATGCAGTCCTGGTCGCGGGTGTCGCGAAACGGATGTCGGAGGCCATCGCCAGAGAATTGCGCGTGCACCGGCACACAAATACCGTCAAGCGCCGCGACGATCGGTTGCGGGCAGGCGCGCGTGGCTCACCAGATCACCCGTCATGCGCGTAAAATCAAGAAGTTCGGGCATTGCCATTTTGGTCAGCGGACCGATAATTTCGAACACGTCGCCACCGGGAAAAAAATTGCCGCCCGCACCGGTCAGCACCACCGCCTTGACGCTTTTCGCGTAAACGAGCGCGCGAAACAGGTCGCGCAATTCGGCATAGCTGTCGAAGGTCAGCGGATTTTTGATCGTCGGTCGGTCGAGGATTATTGTCGCGACACCATTGTCGTGGCTCCAGCGAAAATGTTCGGGGGCATAGCTGTCTGGGTCGAAAACGGTCATGGCATCTCTTTCGGGTCGGCATGGGCGATAGAAACCTTCAGCGCGCCAAGCAGGTCGTAAAGCAGTTCGCGCTGATTCTCCGATAGGTCAGAGAACATTGCATCGACCCAGCCATGATGCGCTTCGGCGAGCGTCGCGAAATAGATTTTTCCTGACTCCGTCAGACTGGCGACGCTCGCGCGGCGATCAGTCGCGCGGGGGTAGAGCGAGTGGCCCGTCCAGGTTAGGCGTTTGCGCCAACCAGGTGACGTTGCCGTTGGACACCAGCAGCGAGCGCGACAGTGCGCCCGTCGTCATGCCGTCAGGATGGCGGTCGAGCGCTGCGAGCACGTCGAAGCGCGGCAAGGTCGTTTCGAACCCTTAGAGAGACCGCGCCGGATTGCTTTTCAACGACCGTCGGTACGGGCTTCGGCGAACGCAGCCAGAGCCGTACACTCGCCGAGCGCCCGAGCATGCCATCATGTTTTTCCCGCATTGCCGATGCCGATTGACGACCTCTCCGCCTGCGACCGATATCGATTCTCCCGTAATCGACCTCTTGGCAGGTGAACCACAACGAAAGCACTACATCGGCAACCTCTCGGTGGATCAATCGTCCTTGCGGGTTGAACGCCGGCAGCCCGGCGCGGGCCGTTTCGATAGTACGACCAGTGCCAGCGCTGATCCGGTCAGCAGCCTCGCCAACCAAATCGGTATCGGTGAAGCCGGGGCAGACGGCGTTGACGGTGATTCCCCGTCTTTGCGTATTCGGCGGCGAGCGCGCGGGTTAGCCCGATTACACCGTGCTTGGCAGCACTATATGCAGCCGTATAGGCGTAGCCCTTGAGGCCCGCTGTGCTGGCGATGGTGACGATGCGACCCGCCGCCGCCGCGCGCAGGTCTGGAAGCGCGGCCTGGGTCACCATGAACGGCGCGTCGAGATTGACCGCCATCATTCGTCGCCAATGATCGGAATTTATCTTTGGGAATGGTGCACTTTCGGCGGCGCCGGCATTATTGACGAGAATATCCAACGGCCCCGAGCGCTCACGCGCGGCCGCAAAAATCGCTGCGATGCTTTGCGCATCGGTGACATCTCCGGGAATCGCGACCACTCCGCAAAGCGTAGCCGCAAGCGCCATGAGCGGTTCAGGGCGTCTGCCGGTGATCGTCACCGTCGACTGCAGCCGCCAAACGTCGCGCGATTGCCGCGCCGATTCCGCTGCCGCCGCCAGTGACTAACGCATGCCGTCCGGCCAGCATCTTATTCGCCAATCATCCGTTTCTATTTCTGTTTCCCGCATCATAAATTCGACTATGCACGAAATCGCTTTAAGTTTGAAGCGTTAGGTGAAATCGGCTAACTTGCAAATCGCCTATCATGACGGGGGACAGTTTCTTGAAGATCAGTATCGTTGGTGGTGGACCGGGTGGTTTTTATCGCGATCCTGACCAAGAAGGCGCGACCGGACTGGGAAGTTGAGTTGTTCGAGCAGAATCGGGCTGACAACTCGTTCGGATCGGCGTCGTATTTTCCGATGAAACATTGGGTGAGTTTCTCAGCCGCGATCCCGAATCCTACGACATGATTACCAAGGCCTTCGCCTATTGGGACGACATCCGTATCCGTTACAAGGGGCATGATATACGCTGCGGCGGCAATGGATTTGCGGGCTGTTCGCGATTGGGCTTACTCCAGATTTTGCAGCGGCGTGCGCAGGCCGTAGGCGTTGTACTCCATTATAACGAGGCGATTGACCCTGCAGCGATTGAGACACGCTTCGCCGATTCTGATGTCGTCGTTGGTGCCGATGGGATCAACAGCGCCATCCGCGACTATTATGCCGAGGCTTTTGAGCCCGTCGTCACGCCAACGCGCAACAAGTTCACCTGGATGGGCTCGACCCGTCCGCTCGATGATTTCACCTATTTCTTCCGCGAAACACCGCACGGCATAATCGTCGCACATTGCTATCAATATGAAGCCGAGCGTTCCACCTGGGTGATCGAAACGACCCCCGAATGCTGGGCAGCGCACGGCTTCGCCGATATGGACGAAGAGCAAGCCGCGCGCGCGCTGGAGACGATATTTGCTGCTGATCTGGAAGGGCATCCATTGCTCACTAACAGGTCTTTGTGGCGCAACTTTCCTAGAATTTCTTGCACGCGCTGGTCGCATGGCAAGATCGTGTTAGTCGGTGATTCGATGGCGACCGCGCATTTTTCTATTGGGTCCGGCACCAAGTTGGCGATGGAAAGCGCGATTGCGCTCGCCGATGCGCTGATGGCGAACGAGAATGATATTCCCGCCGCCTTCGCCGCCTATCGCGACGACCGCGAAACGGCGATCGAGATCACTCAGCATAATGCCGAAGTATCGCTTGCTTGGTTCGAGCATGTCGCCAGGTCCTGGGATATGCCGCCGGTGCAGTTCGCAATGATGGTGATGTCGCGCGCAAAATCGATCACCTGGGACAATTTGGAACTGCGCGACCCCGAATTTCTTGCGGCGGTGGAGGATGATTTTTATCGCTCCTACGCAGCGGAAACAGGAACCGATTTTTCGAAATCGCGTCCCACCCCGATGTTCACGCCGCTGACACTTCGCGGCATGACGGTTGCCAACCGCGTCGTTGTGGCGCCCATGGCGCAATACCGGGCCGTGGACGGTATGCCCGGCGACTGGCATTTCATGCATTATGGAGCGCGTGCAATCGGCGGCGCGGGGCTGATTTATGCGGAGATGACCTGTACATCGCCCGATGCCCGGATCACGCTCGGCTGTACGGGACTGTGGAATGATGCGCAGGAGGCGGCGTGGAAGCGGATCGTCGATTTCGCCCATGCCAATGGTGAGGCTAAGTTTGCCATGCAGCTTGGCCATGCTGGACGCAAGGCATCAACACAGCTTGGCTGGGAGAATCCCGATCACCCGATCGCCCAACCGGGGGACAATTGGCCGTTGGTATCGGCGTCGCCGCTACCTTGGTTTGACGGCGAAAGTCAGACGCCCAGCGAAATCGATCGGGCAGGGATGGACAAGGTGACCGCCGATTTCACAGCCGCGACCGAACGCTCCGCCCGCGCGGGTTTCGACATGCTCGAATTGCACTGCGCGCATGGCTATCTGCTTGCCAGTTTCCTCTCGCCGCTAACCAATCAGCGCGTCGACGATTATGGCGGGTCGCTTGAAAACCGGTTGCGCTTTCCGCTAGAGGTTTTTCGAGCGATGCGCCGTGTCTGGCCGGAAAAAAAGCCGATGTCGGTGCGGCTGTCTGCCAGCGACTGGCACAAGGGCGGACTGGACGAGGCAGACCTGATCGCGATTGCGCGCGCATTCAAGCGAGCGGGATGCGATCTGATCAGTTTGTCGTCAGGGCAGACGGTGCCCGATCAGACGCCTGTTTATGGCCGAATGTATCAGGTGCCGTTTTCTGAAACGGTAAAGAATGAGGTGGATATCAGGACGATGTGCGTGGGCGCGATCACCGAGCCAGGACAGGTAAACACCATTATAGCGTGCCGGCGCGCCGATCTGGTCGGACTAGCGCGGCCCCATTTGACCGACCCCTTCTTTACCATCCGCGCCGCCGCCTGGTACGGCAAGCGGGCTGTCGCAGTACCCGACCCTTATCTATCGGGCGCAGCGCAGCTGATGCGCGAAAGCGAAAAGACGCGCGAGAAGCAGAGAGAATTGCAACAAAAGGCCAAACCGCCACGCCATGCGGAGACGGGACGATGACGCCGCGCACATTGCTTCCCGCCGGCTGGCCCAAGCCTAAAGGCTATGCAAACGGCATGGCCGCGAGCGGTCGGCTGGTGCTGACCGCAGGCGTGGTCGGCTGGGATACCGAAGGAAATTTTCCCGCCGGCATGGCCGCGCAATGTGCGCAGACCTTTGCCAATATTGTCGCAATCCTTGGCGAAGCGGACGCGGTCCCCGCCAACATCGTCCGCATGACCTGGTACGTCACCAGCCGCGCGGATTATCTGGCCGAAGGCAAAGCAATCGGTGCGGCATATCGCAAGGCTTTTGGCGCGCACTATCCGACAATGGCAGTGGTCGAGGTATCGAGCCTGATGGAAGCGGCCGCCCTAGTCGAAATCGAGGCAATGGCTGTGGTGCCAGAGCGTGGTGACGGCTGATACCGGTCAGCGCGGCGGACGACCAAAATTAATGAACAGGCGCTGCAGCATGGCGTTGAGGGTTGCGACCTCTTTGGCGGAAAATCCGTCGAAGCCGTGACGATAGATGCGGCTTGCTTGGGTGTGGACGATGATCGCGGCATCGCGTCCGGCATCTGTGAGGGTAACTTCGGTGACACGGCCGTCTGCCTCGCGCTGGCGGGTTGCGACCAGACCAGAATCGGCGAGGCGTTGAACGATTCGGGTCATCGTCGACAGGCGAATGACCGCATGACTACATAGTTCGGACACGCTGGCGGGTTCGTACTCGCTCAGGATGGCGAGCACGCGCCAGCGCGGCACGTCCATGCCGATCGGTTTCAATACCATATCCATGTCGAGCCGGTATCGACCCGCGACCCGTGCTAGCCAATAGAGTGGCGAGCCCTCGAGCAAGAAATCGGGATGGGCGGGGTCGGCCAACTGAGCGGCATCGGGTTTTCTGACAGCCATGGATCGTTGCTCTAGCCGTGCAGGAGCATGCTGTCATCCGCTATGAGTAGGTTGACTATTCACGTGAATATGTCATCTTTTGCGTCATGATTATCTAGGAGAGCAACGATGGCGGACGCAGGCGGTGATGTTCTAAACGGACTGGCGGGTGCGCTGGCAAGCGGCGCGGTGCGAGTGGTCGATCTGACCCAGATACTCGAACCGAAAACGCCAGTGCTGAAATTGCCAGACGAATATGTCCAGAACCCACCCTTCGAGATCGAAGTATTGTCCGAATATGACGAGCGCGGGCCGGCCTGGTACTGGAACTGGTTCAAATGCGGGGAGCATACCGGCACTCATTTCGATGCGCCCGTGCATTTCGTTACCGGTAAAGACTACGAGAATAATTCAACCGACACGATCCCGGTTGACCGCTTTATCGGCCCGGCTTGTGTGCTTGACGGGTCTGCAGAAGCGGCCGCCAATCCCGATTTCCTCGTCACCATCGACTATGTCGAACAATGGGAAGCCAAGCACGGGCGTATTCCTGAAGGCGCCTGGGTGCTGTTCCGTACCGACTGGTCGAAACGCACCGACCCCGACGAATTTCAGAACTTCAAAGAGGATGGCCCGCATACGCCGGGATGGGATTCCGCCGTCATCCCCTTTCTGGCCGAACAACGCAATGTGCGCGGTGTCGGTGTCGAAACGGTCGGCACCGATGCGGGGCAAGCCTTTGGTTTCGATCCTGCCTTTCCGTGCCATATGCTGATGCACGGAGCCAACAAGTTCGGGCTGGCGAGCCTCATCAATCTCGATCAATTGCCGCCGACCGGCGCAATCGTGATTGCTCCGCCCCTAAAAATCATACGTGGATCGGGCAGTCCGTTGCGCGTACTTGCGCTGGTGCCGGCCTGACATGGCAGAGCGTTCCTTTGCCAAGGAAGTGGAAAGCCTTCGCCTCGGCGAGGGCGCGACCTTTCACGGTGAGGGCATCTTGGCCGTCACCAAGGCGCTGCTGCAATCGGGCGTCGCTTATGTTGGCGGTTATCAGGGCGCACCAATCAGCCATTTGATGGACGTCTTTGCCGACGCCAATCCGCTGCTCATGGAACTCGGCGTCCATTTCGAACAGTCGGCGTCAGAAGCATCGGCGGCGGCAATGCTGGCGGCATCGGTCAACTATCCGCTGCGTGGCGCGGTGACGTGGAAATCGACGGTCGGCACCAATGTTGCGTCCGACGCGCTTGCCAATATCGCGTCCGGCGGGGTGACGGGCGGCGCGCTCATCATCGTCGGGGAGGATTACGGCGAAGGCTCCTCGATCATGCAAGAGCGCAGTCATGCCTTTGCCATGAAATCGCAGATATGGCTTCTCGACCCGCGTCCCAATCTGCCTACAATTGTCGCCATGGTCGAACATGGCTTCGCACTTTCCGAAGCATCGAAGACGCCGGTCATGCTCGAGCTGCGGATTCGCGCCTGCCACATGCACGGCAAGTTCGAGGCAAAAAACAATATTCGTCCGCCCTTTCCCTTGCGCGAAGCGATGGAAAATCCGGTGCGCGATGCCGATCGAATCGTCTTGCCCCCCGCCAATTTCGCGCATGAGCATGAAAAAATCGACAGTCGCTGGCCCGCCGCGATCGATTATATCGCCAAGCACAAGCTGAACGAGACCTTCGCTGGTGACCTGCATCCGGATCTTGGCATCATCGTTCAGGGCGGAATGTATAATAGCCTGATCCGCGCGCTCGAACTGGCCGGGCTTGCCGACCGTTATGGTGAATGCCGCATTCCGCTCCACGTCCTCAACGTCACTTATCCCTTGCTCAATGACGAAATTGCGGATTTCTGCCGCGACAAGCGCGCGGTGATGATGATCGAGGAAGGGCAGCCCGAATTCATCGAACAGGCGATCGCTTTGATCCTGCGTCAAAAGGGGATCGATACGATCCTGTCGGGCAAGGACGTGCTGCCCCGCGCGGGTGAATATACCGGACAGGTGATGAGTGACGGCCTCGCGGCATTTCTCCACCGCTACGCCAACGCCCCGGCACCAACGCCGCGCGACCCCCCCGCGCTGGCAATGCCTGACGTGCCGCAGCGCCCGGCGGGATTCTGCACTGGCTGCCCCGAACGCCCGGTCTTCACCGCGATGAAGCTGCTCAGGAAGGAAATTGGTGCCTTTCACGTGTCGTGCGACATCGGCTGTCATCTATTTTCGATTCTGCCGCCCTTCGAAATCGGCAATACAACAATGGGATATGGTCTTGGTTGGGCTGGTGCATCGGCGTTCAACGTCAAGGATGCGAAACGTCGCACTATCAGCGTGATGGGCGATGGCGGCTTCTGGCATAACGGGCTGGCAAGCGGCGTCGGCAATGCGGTGTTCAACAAGAACGACAATGTCCTGGTGATCGTCGACAATAATTATTCAGCGGCGACCGGCGGGCAGGACTTGCTGTCGTCGCGCGGTGACAACCCTGAACGCAGTATGGGCCATGAGATCGAACAGGCAGTGCGCGGCGTCGGCGTCGAATGGGTGCGCACAGTCAAAACCTATGATCTCAAAAAGATGAAGGGCGCGCTCAAGGAAGCGATGACGACAAAGGCGAGCGGCCCCAAAGTGGTGATCGCCCAGTCCGAATGCATGCTCAACCGCCAGCGCCGCGAAAAGCCGCTTTTCGCCAAAGCCGTGAAGGAGGGCAAGCGGCTGGTACGGCAACGTTTCGGCGTGGATGAGGATGTCTGTACCGGCGACCATAGTTGCATCCGACTGTCGGGCTGCCCCTCGTTGACGATCAAGCCTAATCCCGATCCTTTGCGTGAAGACCCGGTGGCGGCGGTCAACAATGATTGCGTCGGCTGCGGCGTGTGCGGCGAAATCGCCCATGCAGCCATACTCTGCCCTAGCTTTTGGCGCGCCGACATCGTCCATAACCCCAGCAGCTGGGATAGAGTTCGCCACCGTATCGCAATGGCGGTCATCGGCCGGTTGCAAAAGGGCGCCGAGCGCCGACGTCTGGCGCGCGCAGCATGACAGCGCCGGTTCGCCTCTCGATCAACGCACTGGGTGGTCAGGGCGGGGGCGTCCTCGCCAATTGGATCGTGTCACTCGCCGAAGATCAAGGTTGGATCGTTCAGGCGACATCGGTCCCCGGCGTCGCGCAGCGCACCGGCGCGACCGTTTATTATCTCGAACTCTGCCCGCCCGATCCCGAAGGCCGTCAGCCTGTGCAGGCGCTGATGCCGGTGCCGGGCGATGTCGATATTGTCCTCGCGTCCGAGTTGATGGAGGCGGGCCGCGCCATCGCGCGCGGCATCGTCACCCCGGATCGCACGACGTTGATCGCCTCGAGCCACCGCATCTTTGCGATTGCCGAAAAATCGGCGATGGGCGACGGCATTACCAGCCCGGCAAAGGTGCTCGAGGCTTGCCGCACATCGTCGCGCAAGCTGGTGCTGGCCGACCTGCAGGCGCTGGCCGAACGCAGCGGCAGCGTCATCAGTGCAGCTCTGTTCGGCGCGCTTGCCGGCTCCGAGGCACTGCCCTTTACCCGCGATGCGTTCGAAGACGCGATCCGGCGCGGCAAGGTCGGCGTCGAGGCGAGCCTCACTGCTTTTGCCGCCGCGTTTGAAATTGCGCGCGATCCGTGTGTCGCGCCAGCGAAAAATGCGTCGTCCGCTGCTATCGTCAGTGGACTTTCCTCCCTCCGGCGTCAGGTCGCCGAACGCCTGCCGGTTGCGGTCCAGGCAACCGCGACGCTGGGCGTCGAACGGCTGACCGATTATCAGGATGCGGCCTATGCCAGCAGTTATCTGGATCGGCTGGTGGCGATCGCCGATGCAGAAAAGCAATTGTCGGACGACAAGGACTGGACCTTGACCCGCGAAGCGGCGCGCCATCTGGCGTTATGGATGGCCTATGAGGACGTCATCCGTGTCGCCGACCTGAAAACACGTGGAAGCCGCCTTGCGCGTGTGCTGGAGGAGACCCGGGCGGGTGATGACAAGATTGTCCATGTCACCGAATTCATGCACCCGCGTTTCGAAGAATTGTGCGACATGCTGCCCCGCTGGATCGGGCGGCACATGGTCGATTCTGATCGCGCGCGCCGCTACATCGCGCCCCTGCTCGAACGGGACCGTACCGTCACCACGTCGAAAACGGGTGGTTTCATGCTGCTCTATCTCCTGAGCGGGCTTAGGCGATTTCGCCGCGGCACATTTAGGTTCGCTGTCGAGTCCGAGCGCATTGACGCTTGGCTTGCATCGGCGCTCAACGCGGCCAGACGCGACCTCGCGCTCGGTATCGAGGTGATCCGATGCCAGCGCCTGGTGAAGGGCTATGGCGATACCCATGCCCGTGGCCTACACAATTTCGCTACGATAATGCGGCTCTTGCCGTCGCTCATAGCGACCAGCGACGCTGCGCCTGCGGTACAACGCTTGCGCGATGCAGCGCTTAAGGATGACGAAGGTCGCGCATTGATGAACGCGTTGGCCGCTATCGACCCCAGCCGGCGATGAACGGCGACTGAAAATGCCAATATCGGTTTGCGATATGGCCTAGGTCATGAAGCAGCGTCGGCAGTCTGCCAATTGGCAGTCACATCGCCATCGCCTTCGCCGCTGCCTTCGGCAATTGTTACAGTTGCCCCATCGGCCAAGAGCCGTTTTTGCACAATAAGCGCTCCAGATCCTTTAAGCTCGACCGAAATAGGCGCGCGGCGAATGGCCCATAACAGCAAGGCGTATTTGGCGGCCGACGCATCGGTGATTTTTCCATCGGCGACGGTAACCGATGGCAGCGGCAGCAACGGGGGTTCCAGTTCGACCGACCAGCTAGGCCGCGCGCGGCTCAATCGCTGCTCGAGGGCGCGATAGGCAGCAAGGCCGGCGTCGGGTAGCCGCGCCGAGCGCACCGTCGCGCGCTTTTTGACATTGTCGACCGTCACCGCTTTGGCGTCGACTCCGGCGAGCAACGCCAGGTCGCGGCTGATCTCCACATTATCGTGCATACCGCGTGCGGTAGCATCGCGCATCTGTTCGATGTCGTTGCGGGCAGCTGCGAGGTCGACCGAAGACCCGATCAGATATTGATCGATCGTCACCGATACGGCGGTACCGAGGCGAACCTCGAGGGCCGATTTGACGCGGCTATCCGCCGCCGTTTCGGCCGTCCGCGTCAGGACCGAGGCCTGCACCAATATGGGCGACGACGAGGAGTCGACGAGCAGGTCAGTGACGCGGCTATTTTTAGGAAATATGTCGCGAATTGCGGCCTTGGACTGCGTTTGCACCGTGGCTTCCCACGCAATCTGGCGCAGCGAATAGCCGAGGGGCAGCGCGAGCAACAGGAAAGAAGCGATAATGATCAAGGTTTGCCAGCGCGAAGTGTCGGGAGACAATCGCGCTGAAAAACCATAGGCTCGCGCGACTATCGCCGCCGACAGCGCAATGGTCATGAAGTTGGTAAAGAATAACAAGAGCGCGCCGCCGAAAATGTTCCACTGCGCAGTGGCTAGGCCGAAACCGACAACCGCGAGCGGCGGCATCAAGGCGGTGGCGATGGCGACGCCGATGATCGTGCCTTCGCGTCCGCGCACCACCGCATAACTGCCGGCGAGAGCCGAAAAAAGTGCGACGCCAAGGTCGAAGAGCGATGGCCGCGTTCGCGCGGCGATTTCGCTTGTGACCGCCTCGATGGGCGACGCTTTCACCAAAATGACGCACAGGATCAGCGCTAGAACCACCCCGATCAAAAGGGTCCTTACGCTTTCCTTCATCCAGCGGAAGTCGCCGGTGGCGATAGCAAAGCCCAGCGCGATGATCGGCCCCATCAACGGGGCGATGAGCATCGCGCCGATAATCACCGCGACGCTGTTTTGCAGCAAGCCGATAATTGCGATACCCGCCGACATGCAGATCATGAAGGCGTAGCGCGTTGACCAGGCGCTGTCGGGACGGATCCGTTCGACGACGGCCGCCTGGTCGATCTGCGAAACTTCGTGCTGCCAGTTGGCGCGAAAATAGACGATCCGGCGGAGCAAAGAACCGCGCCAATGCTGCGCGGCTTCAGCCATTTTATCGGCGACCTTGTCCTTCATTGTCTCCTTGGCCTTATCGGCCCCGGTCGCCTCTTCGCTTGTCATGCAGCCAGCTTGCGAAGCACATAGTGCAGGATGCCACCATTCATATAATATTCGAGCTCGTTGGCGGTATCGATGCGACATAGCGTGTCAAAGCTGATGCTCGTGCCATCGGGGCGAGTCACCGTAACCGTCACCGTCTGGCGCGGTTTGAGATCGGCGATGCCGGTGATGGTAAAGCTATCGTCGCCGGTCAGGCCCAGTGTTTCGCGCGTGTCGCCGTCCTTAAATTGCAGCGGGAGTACGCCCATGCCGACGAGGTTGGAGCGGTGAATGCGTTCAAAGCTTTCGACAATGACGGCGCGGACGCCGAGCAAGTTTGTGCCCTTTGCCGCCCAGTCGCGCGAGCTGCCGGTACCATATTCCTTGCCGGCGACCACCACCAACGGCGTGCCGTCGGCTTTGTGGCGCATTGCGACGTCGTAAATGGGCAGTACTTCGTCGCCATAGCGCGACATTCCGCCTTCGATGCCGGGGACCATTTCGTTTTTGATGCGGATGTTGGCAAAGGTGCCGCGCATCATCACGTCGTGGTGGCCGCGGCGTGAGCCGTAGCTGTTGAAGTCAGCGCGGTTGACCTGATGTTCCATCAGCCACTTGCCCGCCGGGCTGTCTGCCTTGATCGCGCCAGCGGGGGAAATATGGTCGGTGGTGATCGAATCGCCAAGTATCGCCAAAGGCTTAGCATCGATGACATCGGCGACCGTCGCCGGCGTCATTTCCATGCCATCAAAATAGGGCGGGTTGGCGACATAGGTTGATCCCGCGCGCCATTGATAGGTGTCCGACCCTTCGACGTCGATTTTTTGCCAATGCTCGTCACCGCGATAGACATGCGCATAACGTGCTTCGAACATGTCGCGGTTGACGCTGGTCGCAATCGTGTCAGCGACCTCCTGGCTCGTCGGCCAGATGTCCTTGAGATAGACGTCGACGCCGTCTTTGCTCTGCCCGATCGGGGTAGTGGTGAAATCCTGCGTTACCGTGCCCTTCAACGCATAGGCGACGACCAGCGGCGGCGAAGCGAGATAGTTGGCGCGTACGTCGGGCGACACACGTCCTTCAAAATTGCGGTTGCCCGACAGGACGGCAGCGGCAACGATGTTGTTGCCGTTGATCGCTTCGGAAATCGGCGGCGCCAGCGGCCCTGAATTGCCGATGCAGGTGGTGCAGCCATAACCCACCAGATTGTAGCCAATGGCGTTCAGATGCTCCTGCAACCCCGATTTGACCAGATAGTCGGTGACGACTTGGCTTCCCGGAGCGAGCGAGGTTTTCACCCATGGCTTGGGTTTCATGCCCAGCTCATTGGCTTTCTTAGCCACCAGTCCTGCGGCGACCATGACCCCGGGGTTCGACGTGTTGGTGCAGCTGGTGATCGCGGCGATGACGACGTCGCCATCACCAATGTCGTGGTCGGCGCCCGCAACCGCGACGCGCGCGGGGGCATCCTTGCCATAAACCGATTTGAGGTCAGCGTGGAATTCATCGTCAACCTCGGTCAGCACAACCTTGTCCTGCGGGCGTTTGGGTCCGGCAAGGCTGGGCACCACCGTGGACATGTCGAGCCCGAGGGTCGAGGTGAACACCGGGTCGGGCATGTCAGCGTGACGCCACAGGCCCTGCGCCTCGGCATAGGCCTTGGTCAGCGCCAGCGTCTCTTCGCTGCGTCCGGTCAGGCGCATATAATCGAGCGTCTTGTCATCAATGCCAAAGAAGCCACATGTCGCGCCATATTCGGGCGCCATATTGGCGAGCGTCGCGCGGTCCGCGAGGGTCAGACCGTCGAGGCCGGGACCATAATATTCGACAAAACGTCCGACGACGCCATGCGCGCGCAGCATTTGCGTCGCGGTGAGCACAAGGTCGGTCGCGGTGACGCCCTCGGCCAATTTGCCCGTCAGCTTGAACCCGACGACTTCGGGGATCAGCATCGACACCGGCTGGCCGAGCATCGCCGCCTCTGCCTCTATTCCGCCGACGCCCCAGCCGAGCACGCCGAGCCCGTTGATCATCGTCGTATGGCTGTCGGTGCCGACGCAAGTGTCGGGATATGCGACCATATTGCCCTCAGCATCCTTTGAGGACCAAACTGCCTGCGCGATATGTTCCAGATTCACCTGATGGCAAATGCCCGTTCCCGGCGGCACCGCTTTAAAATTGTCGAGGCTCTTCGATCCCCATTTCAAAAAGTCATAGCGCTCGCCGTTGCGATGATATTCAATCTCGACATTATGCTCGAACGCTTTTGGCGTGCCGAATTCGTCGACCATCACCGAGTGATCGATGACGAGGTGGACGGGGACGAGCGGATTGATCTTCGATGTGTCACCGCCCAGCTTGGCAATCGCATCGCGCATCGCGGCCAGATCGACGACGCACGGAACGCCGGTGAAATCCTGCAACAGCACGCGCGCTGGACGATATTGAATTTCCTTGGAGGAAGAGGGGTCTTTTTGCCAGTCGACGAGCGCCTGCGCGTCATCGGTCGACACGGTAAAACCGCCATCTTCGAACCGCAGCAGATTTTCCAGCAGCACCTTCATCGAAAAGGGCAGGCGCGATACATCGCCCAGCTTCGCCGCCGCCTTGGCAAGGCTGTAATAGGCGTATTTTTTGTCGCCGACGGTCAGCGTGTCGCGGGTGCCCAATGTGTCGGTGCCGGTGCTAGTCATAAAACCATGTCCCTGTTGTGGCGCGGCGGGGAAAGACCCCCACGCCCAGCCGGGAGAGTGGGACATAGAGAGTCGCGCGCGCGGGTTTGAATACGTTGCCCTGCACTAGGCCGCGAAAGGGGGGAAATGCAAGGGGGGAGGGGTGTGCGGGGTCCATAAACGCGAAGGGGATTCTCACTGCCGAATGTAGTTCTCGACTACAATGTAGTTGTAAACTACATGAACGCCATGAAGCCGATCAGCTATACGCGATCCGCGATTAAGGCGTTGGTGCGGATGCCCGCGAATATGGCAGCGCGAATCGTCGCCAAAGTCGAGGCCTATGCCGCCGATCCCGCGTCACAGGCTAACAATGTCAGGGCGCTGAAAGGTCGTGACGGCATCCGCCTACGGGTCGGGGATTGGCGCGTTATTATGGACGATGGCGTCGTCCTCGCGGTGCTGGAAATCGGCCCGTGCGGCAGCATGTATGAATGAAGGAGTGATCCGGTGAACAAAATGGTGACGATTCCCCAGGCCGAATATGACCGTCTGCGTGATGCGGCCGACCAGCTGGCCGATCTGCGCAGTTATGACAGCGCCAAGGCAGCTCTCGCGTCGGGTGCCGACGAACTAATCCCTGCCGAATTTGCCAAGCGCCTCATCGCCGGTGAAAACCCGCTGCGCGTCTATCGCGATGTGCGTGGCCTGTCACAGGTTAAGCTGGCGGGAAAATCGGCCGTCAATCGGGTGCAGATTGCCGACATCGAGGCGGGGCGCAGCAGGGGGTCGGTGGCGACGGTGCGCAAGCTGGCCGAGGCGTTGGGGGTAGCGATGGATGATTTGGTTTGAGCGAGATAATATTGTCGTTCGAATCAATGATCGCGAAGCCATCGAGGCAATATTGAACAGCAAATTGCGTCTATTGGATCTTGGCCGTTTTTCGGGTGCCACAGTCTCTTGCATGAGCAATCGGACATTTCGGTCGGCGCAAAAATATTTAAACTATGGTCATCGCTCACTTCGTTCCAAAAAATGCCGAGGCGGTTCGCCGCACTAAGGTCAACAGATAGTTCAATCAGTCGCTTTCATTTTCAGCCCAGATTGCCACCGTGCAACGCCTCTGTCACAGTATGACTTTGACGACCGCATTTTTTGGTGATCTGCCTATTGGGGATGATTTATGAGAAAATTTCTTGGTGCCACACTCATAGCCACCATCCTCGTCGCATCACCCGCATTGGCGGGCGAGGCAAAGACTTCGTTGATGCCTACCGATCCGCAGGCGCTGAGCTTTCAGGAGGCTGTGGGCTATGCCGATGCGGTGGTGGCGGGCGACACGATTTACTTGTCGGGCGTCGTCGCGGCGCCACGCTCGGACGAGGAGGGGCTGGCGCCTGCCTTTAGCCGCGCTTTTGACGCGATTGGCGCGACGCTGGCGCGGGCGGGGGCCGGATGGGATGATGTGGTCGACCTCACAACCTATCACACCGACCTGGCGGGACAGATCAACGAATTTGCCGAGGTCAAGAACCGCTATATCAAGGCACCCTTTCCGGCGTGGACCGCGATCGGGATTACAGCGCTTTACGAACCAACCGGTGTGGTCGAGATTAAGGTGATGGCGCGGCGGCCCACGGACTAGGGCTGGACGCCGCGTCCGCTTGCGGGGATTATGCAGGAGAGCAGGAGTGGTGGTCCTTCACGCGCTGTTGCGCGCGACAAGGCGGACGGGGATGCGCGAGCCGCTTTGGCTATAGTCGCTATCCTCCAGCGCCATCGCGACTAGCGCTTCGCCCGCAGCATCAAGATCGGGCTCCAATGTGGTGAGTGCGGGGTCGGCGTGGGTGCCGGCGCGGATGCCATCAAAACCGATCAGCGCGACCTGTTCGGGGACCCGCACGCCCGCTTCCTTCAACCCCTGAAGCACGCCGAGCGCGAGCATGTCGCTGGCCGCGAAAATGGCGTCGACGTCGGGGTGCGCGGCGATGAGCGCGCGCGCGGCGGCGACACCCTGGGCATGACGGTCGGGCGCGGGGGCGGCGGGCCAGTCGATGGGACTGAGCTTGTGCGCGGCGAGCGCTGCGGCAAAACCCTCGAGGCGTTCCTCAAACTGGCGCGGGGCGGAATCGGCGGGGCCGATAAAGGCGATGCGGCGGCGGCCTGCGGTGACAAGATGCTCGGCAGCGAGACGCCCGCCGGTGTCATTGTCGCTGCGCATCCAGTGAAAATCGCCGCCGGGGCTGCCCCAACAGACAAATTCCAGCCCCGCGGCCTGTTGCTGCGCGAAATAGTCCCATGCTGCGGTGTTGCTCGTTGTGCCGATGACGATCAGCGCGTCGGCGAGACCGCTCGTCACGAAATCGGAGCGAAAATTGTCAGCGCCTTCCTGAAAAGAAACGAGCAGGTTGAACCTGCGTGCCGAGGTGGCCGCCGCGATGCTGCCAAGCAGGGTGAAGTAAAAGGGATTGATCGCGCTGCGATCCTCGCCGGGGCGGCAAATGCAAACAAGTGCCAGTGTCTCGCTGCTTTTGAGGCGGAGCGACGAGGCGTGGCGGTCGACGACATAGCTAAGCTCGCGCGCGGCGGCCGCGACGCGGGCACGGGTTTCGGCGTTGACCCCCGGGCTGCCACGCAGCGCACGCGACACGGTTGATTGCGACACGCCGGCGCGGTCCGCAACGTCAAAGCTGGTCGGGCGCAGCATTTTGGCGGTCACTTGTTTCTCCCCTGAGCATAGATGTGCCGTGGGCGGGGCGCGCTTGTCAATCGCCGCGCTGTCAAAGGCCAGCGAGCGCGAGCAGGGCAAAGCTCGCGAGCCAATGTTCGCCCATATAGTCGCCGGTGACATGCGGCAACGCGGCAGCAAGATGGTCTTGCGCGGCGCCCTCTGCGATCGGGGCAAGCGCATGCGCGGGGCCGAGCGCGGCGGCGATGGCGCGCCAGTTCCACGCGCGGCTGAGGCTCAGGCCGTCGAGATGCGCGATCTTGCCATCGCTGCGGTCAGAGACATGCGCGGGGGTGAAGAGGGTCACGGGCTGACGCTGTTCGAGGCGGGGCAGGAAGGCGCCGAACCAATCGGCAAAGGCCGCGGGGGGCAAGATGACGCTCATCAGATGCGCCTCGCTGAGCGCAGGAGAGAGAAATTCGTCGCCGCCCGGTTCCCACGCCTGACAATCCTTGTCGTTGCTGAACCAGGCTCGCGCGCGGCCGTCGATAGCTGCAACAAGGCGGGGGTCGCGCGGCTCAGCCCAATCGCGCGCGAGGGTGAGCGCGAAGGCGATGTTGAAATGGGTGCCGACGCGCAAGGGGTAGCTGAGCTTTGGCAAGAAGGCGTGGAAGCGCTCGGCAAAGGCGGTCGCGAGCGGGGCCAGAGCGTCGGCCCAAAACGCGTTATGCCTTTCTGCCTCTGCATGGAGCGCGAGCAGCCAGGCCCAGCCATAGGGGCGCTCAAATCCAGCGGCGGTGGGACGCGCGAGAAACGCGAGCTCACCCGCCACCTTGTCGGGCACCAGCATGGCGTCGGCCCGCGCGCGGATTTGGGGCGCGGCGGCGATGTCGGGATGGAGGCGAAGGAGGCGCAGCACCTGCCACCAGCCATGGACGCAGCTGTGCCAGTCAAAGCTGCCGTGGAAGATCGGGTGATGCTCGCGCGGCGGCTTTATATCCTCTGGTCCGGATAGCACCAGATCCATCTTGTAGGGATATTCGCGGCCAAGGTGTGACAGGGTAGTGACGGCGAACAATTGAGCGGTTTCGGGGGTGAGATGCGTCATCTGAAAGCAAAGACATAGATGATGGCGATATTGACCGCGAGCAACGGCACCGCAGTGCCGATCTGTGCCTTGATGACACCATAGGGATTTTTAAGTTCGAGCAGCGCGGCGGGGACAAGGTTGAAGTTGGCTGCCATCGGCGTCATCAAAGTTCCGCAGAACCCCGCGAGCATCCCCACAGCGGCAATGACTGCGGGGTTGCCGCCATATTGTGTGATGAGAAGCGGCATACCGACTGCGGCGAACATCACCGGGAAGGCAGCAAAGGCATTGCCCATCACCATCGTGAAGAGCGCCATTCCCAAGCCAAAGGCAAGCGTCGCGCCGAACAAGCTGCCTTGCGGTATCGCGGTGCCGATCAACTGACCGACGACTTCGCCCACCCCGGCGAGCGCGAACACCGCCCCTAGACTGGCAAGCATTTGCGGCAGGATCGCTGCCCAGCCGACGGCGTCGAGCAAACGGCGGCCTTGCTGTGCGGGAAGGAGAAGCGATGGTTTGAGTCGCGCCATGCCGACCCCCAGCGCGATAATGACCCCAAAGGCGAGCGAGATCAGCGTCGTTTGTTTGGACTCGACGAGCCCCGGCACCCATTTGAAAAGAAAAGTGCCGGTGAGTGCAACCGCGGGAATGATAAGCGCAACGAGCAACAGAAAGGGACCATGTTTAGCAGCGCGGGCCGCCTGTTCTTCTGCTGGTACCTCACCGCCTGGACCCCGACCGATGGCCCCGATCCCGGCAATGGCGACGAGCGCAAGGACGAGCAGCCCGTTGCCGAAATCTCCAAGCTGGTCACCCGCCAGCATCGATAACGCGAGCAGGCCCCAGAAAATGGCATTGCCAATTCGTTTCGGATGACTGCGGTCGAGGAGACCAAGGATAGCAAATAACGCAAAGGTCAGCCCTGCGAAAACATAGACGAATTCCAGTGTGATCATGCGCTTGGCTCCGCTGGAGCAGCCATACGCTTTTCAAGCCGTCGCAACCTTAAGCCGTGGATCAGAAAGGCTGCAATCGCGGTCGGGATAGCCCAGACCGACAGGTGGAGCGGCTCAAGGCTGATCCCATAGCCTTCGAGGATGCCCTTCATCAGCAAGATGGAGCCGATCGCAAGAAAGATATCTTCACCAAAAAACAGTCCGACATTGTCGGTCGCGGCGGCATAGGCCTTGACCTCTTCGCGTTGATCGTCGGTCAGTGAGGGGTTTTTGGCGTCGGCAGCAGCTTCGGCCATGGGCGCGACGAGCGGACGAACAGTTTGCGGGTGACCGGCAACCGACGTCAATCCAACCGCCGACATGCCCTGGCGCAGCAGCAAATAGCCAGTGAGCAGCCGGCCCAAGGTTGCGCCCTTCATCCGCCCAATCAGGGTGCGCGCGTGGTTTTGCAGTCCGAAAGCTTCGAGCATGCCGATGACAGGGAGGACAATCCAGACGATACTCACATAGCGGGTGTCGTTAAATGCCTTGCCGAAGGCCGCGATGATCGCGACCAAATCGAGTCCCGCCGCCAGCCCGGTCGCGAGCGCTGCTGCCATGATGACGAGCAGCGGATTGAAGCGGAGCAGAAAGCCCGCGATGATGACGATGATACCAATCAACACCCACATGAATCAGCCCTCTCGCTTTGGCTTGCCATAACCGCCGCCACCGGGGGTTTCGATGCAGAAGATGTCGCCGGCTTTTAGGTGCGCACTGCCGGTAGCCGCCAAGGTTTCAATTTTTCCGTCGCTGCGCTCGACCCAGTTGCGTCCCGGTGCGCCGTCGTCGCCTCCGGCGAGGCCGCAGGGTGGAATCTTGCGACGGTTGGCAAGGATGTTGGCGTCCATAGCGGTTCGAAAGCGGATGCGGCGGGTTGCGCCGTCGCCGCCCCGATGCGCGCCATTGCCTCCCGATCCGCGCCGGATGGAAAATTCCTCGACGATGACGGGAAAGCGGGTCTCCATGACTTCAGGATCGGTCATGCGGCTGTTGGTCATATGCGTCTGGATGACGGCAGTGCCGTCGAAATCGGGACCAGCGCCCGACCCGCCGGCGATGGTTTCATAATATTGGTAATCGTCATTGCCAAAGGTGAAATTGTTCATAGTTCCCTGTGACCCCGCCATTGCGCCAAAGGCGGCAAACAACGCATCGGTGATGACCTGGCTGGTTTCGACATTGCCCGCGACCACCGCCGCAGGAAAGCGCGGGTGGAGCATTGAATCTTCGGGGACGATCAGCGTGACGGGAGCAAGGCAGCCCTCGTTCATCGGAATGGGGTCGTCGAGCATGGTGCGTAAAACATAAAGAACTGCGGCGCGAACGACAGGCAGAGGGGCATTGAAATTATTGTCCTGCGTCGGCGATGATCCGGTGAAATCGATGGTGACATGGCGCGCGGCAGAATCGACTCGGACCGCGACGACGACTTCGGCGCCATTGTCCATTGCATAGCGAAAATGGCCATTGGCAAGACGTGCGATTAGGTGGCGTACCGCGGTTTCGGCCTGATGCTGGCCATGCGCCATATAGGCGGTGACGGTATCTGTGCCTTGTGCGGCGGCGAGGTCGACAAGCGCGCTGGCACCGCGCTGGCAAGAGGCAACCTGCGCCTTGAGGTCCGCGATATTGAGTGCCGGATTGCGCGCCGGATAAGGGGTAGATGCCAAGAGCGAGATGACTGCATCGTCGCGAAATATGCCATTGTCGACGATCAGCATATTGTCGAACAGGATGCCCTCGTCATGGATTGTGCGGCTGTCAGGCGGCATCGACCCGGGCGCGATGCCGCCTATATCGGCATGATGGCCGCGTGCGGCGACGAAGAAGGCCGGGGAGTTCTGGCTGTTCGGTGACGAACACCGGCATGACCACGGTGATGTCAGGCAAATGCGTGCCGCCGTCATAGGGGGCGTTAAGCGCATAGGCATCACCAGCGCGGATGCCGCGCCCGTCGCGAGGTTGACCGCGCTCATCAGTGCCGCGCTGGCGCAATATGGTGCGGACGCTCTCGCCCATCGAGCCCAGATGCACTGGCATGTGCGGCGCGTTGGCGACAAGCCGGCCTTGCGCATCAAACAGCGCGCAGGAAAAATCGAGCCGTTCGCGGATATTGATCGACGAGGCGCTATGTTGCAGCGCGCCGCCCATTTCCTCGGCAATCGCCATGAACAGGCTGTTGAAAATTTCAAGCCGGACGGGGTCGGGGGTGCCGGTGTCGCTTGGAGTTGATACGAGCGCAGCCGCCGCGCCGGTGCGAATGAGCGATAGCGTTCCGTCCGCGAGAACCTCTGCATCCCAGCCAGGATCGACCAGCGTGGTTGACAGGGCATCGACGATGATCGCTGGGCCGGGAATATGCGCGCCGGCCGGAAGGCGGTCGCGCTGATGCAGCGGGCTATTGTGCCATGCGCCCTCCCACCAGACGCGCGTGGCTTCGGGGGCAAAAGCGCTCTTTGCTGTGGGGCGCGGCAGGGCAGGGGCGTCCGTCGCGGCGATGCTGACCTCTACCCGGATGCGGTCGATAACCAGATCATCATGCGGGGCATAGCCGAATTGCTGGCGAAAGGCGGCGGCAAAGGCCTGGGCAGTGCCGTCAGGCGAGGCACGCGGCAGTTCGATAACATTGTCGCTGTCGGCGAGGCGGACGAACAGCAAGCTCGACGAGCGTCTTTCGCCGCTTTCGGTGAGTTCCGCCTCGGCTTGAACGGTGAGCTCTGCCTCGACCTGATCGAGGATAGTGGTCGAATTGTCATCGAGGGCGATGTTGATCGTGCGTTCGCGGATCGCTGAGGGACGCGCAAGGCCCATACCAAAGGCCGATAATACGCCGGCGAGCGGATGGAGAATGATGCGCCCGATGCCGAGTGCGTCGGCAACGAGACAGACATGCTGCCCGCCCGCGCCGCCGAAACCGACCAGCGCATAATTCTGGGTGACATCATGCCCGCGCGCTATCGAGATGCGCTTGATCGCATTGGCCATTTGCTGAACCGCGATGGCCAGCAGGCCTTCGGCAAGAGCTTCAGGCCTGAGCGATTGGCCGGTTGCGGCGTTCACTTCGGCGGTGAGCGCGCCAAAGCGCGCGGCGACCGCGTGCGTATCGAGCGCTTCATTGCCTTGTGCGCCAAACAGGCGCGGGAAATGGGCAGGGCTGATTTTGCCGAGCAGGACGTTGCAGTCAGTGACGGTGAGCGGTCCGCCACGCCCATAAGCGGCAGGGCCGGGGTTGGCGCCTGCACTTTCGGGGCCGACGAGGAGACGTGCCCCGTCCCAGCGACAGATCGAGCCGCCGCCCGCTGCGACGGTGTGAATGCGCAACATCGGAGCACGAATGCGGGTGCCCGCGACCATCGTTTCATTGTCGCGCTCTAGCCGGCCGGCATAATGGCTGACGTCGGTCGAGGTGCCGCCCATGTCGAATCCGATGAGTTGCGACAGGCCGAGCGCTTCAGCGATTCCGACCATGCCGACGATACCTCCTGCGGGTCCCGACAATATGGCGTCGCGGCCGTGAAAATTGTCCGCTGCGGCCAGTCCGCCTGAGCTTTTCATAAACTGCGGCGCAATGTCATCGCCGAGCGCTGTGCACACCTGATCAACATAACGGCGCAAGATGGGGGAAAGATAAGCGTCGGCGAGGGTCGTATCGCCGCGTCCGATAAGCTTTATGAGCGCGCTGACGTCGTGGCTGGTCGAGATTTGGGTGAAGCCGACCTCGCGCGCGATGGCGGCGAGCTCTTGTTCGTGGGCGGGGTAGCGATAGCCGTGCATCAACACGATTGCGATGCTGTCGAGGCCGCTTTTGTGCGCGGCGGACATCGCGGCGCGGGCGGCCTCGCGGTCGAGCGGGGTGACGACGTCTCCGTCGGCGGTGACCCGTTCGGCAATCTCGATCACCGCAGCATGGGGCGGGGCGGGGCGGTGGTGGGCGCGAGCGAACAGGTCAGGCCGATCCTGCGTCCCAATCGTGAGCGCGTCTTTAAAACCCTGCGTGATCGCGAGCAAGGTCGGCGCGCCCTTACGCTCAAGCAACGCATTGGTGGCGACGGTCGACCCCATGCGGATGGCGCAAGGGGGAATCGCGCCAGTAGGGCAGGCGGTAAGATCGCGAATTGCATTGACCGCTGCGTCGCCAGGACGGGCGGGGTCTTCGCTGAGATATTTGGCGGTGACGACCGCGCCATCGGGGCGTTGCGCCACGACATCGGTAAAAGTGCCGCCGCGATCGATCCAGAAGTGCCAGTCGTTGCGCGGTTCAGTCATTGATCGGCCAGTGGATCCTTATGGTCAGGCTATGGTCGCCCGCGGTGCGCGTCCACTCGCCCTTGAGCTGGCGCTCGATCAGCGACCGGATGAAGTGCGAGCCGAAATTTTCCTGATCAAACACCGGCGTCTCGCTAAGCGCGCTTTCGATCCAGCGCAAGCTTAGCTCATTGCCTTCGCGTTGCCAGTCGACGACAAGGTCTCCCTCACCTGACAGCGCGCCATATTTGACGCTGTTGGTGGCCAGTTCGTGAACAGCGAGCGAGATAGCCTGCGCTGCTTCGTCCTCAAGAGCCACCGTCGGGCCAGCGATGGTGTCGACCTTGGCGTCGGGCCAACCGGCGAGTTGTAGCTCTTTGCGAACAATTGCCCCCAGTTCTACCGTGTCCACGGTGCCGGTAACGAGGAGCTGTTTGGCATTGGACAGCGCGCGCAATCGGCCATCAAAGCGCTGTTCAAAATCGGTAAGATTACCCGTTTCATGCAGAGTGATGCGCGCAAGCGCGCCGATGCGCGCGAAAGCGTTCTTCATCCGGTGCGCCATTTCTCCCATCATCAACTCGCGGTCTTCGGCATGGCGCGCCCGTTCTTCAGCCAGCTCTTGGAGGTCGCCGATGCGGCGGCGCTGCACATTATGAAGCTGTGCCGCGACCAGAGCCAGCGCGATGCCGAAGACAAGAATGCCTAGCGGGCGGCCAAGGCGACCGGTGAAGCGGCCATAAGAAAGGCGGATCGACCAGGTCCGGTCGGCGACATGGATCAGCTCATCATGCCCGCCCCAGTGCATTGTGCCGTGGCTGTAAATCAGCGGCGCGCCGGTTTGGATTCCGGCGCGCACTTCGATGCCCTTGATCGCCGTTAGTTGCGAACCGAGCACGGCCTTCATCAGATCATGAGTGCGAAAAGGCGCAAAAACAAATCCTTCGACCGGGCGGGGCTGCGTGTCGGATGCAGCGGGGTCGATGCTGTCCCTCCTTTCGTCCGTGGTCGCAAGGGACGGATCAGACATCGCGCCGTCACCCGAATTTTCGTCTTGGTGCGCATAAAGCGGGAGGTAGATCAGGAATCCTGGTTGCTTTGCCTGCCCACCCTCTTGCACCAAATGGACAAGATTGCTGGCAGCCGGCCTACCCGACCGCCAGGCGCGCTGCATCGCTTCGCGGCGGACGGGTTCGCTGTACATATCAAAACCCAGCGCCCTTTTATTGCGTACATTATTGGGTTCGATCAGCACGATGGGAAAGCCGATGGGCTGGTCGCTGTCGGGCCACACAGGGATCGTGCGTCCATAGTTTTTGAACAATCGCTCCTCGACCGCCGAAGGGGTTGCGTGTTGCATTGCGACCGCAATCCCGACGCCCTCCATTCCCGGTGCGCGAATTTGCGGTTGTAACGCGGCTAAGAAGGTCCGGATTGCAGGACCACTCGACGTGGGGCTGGATTGATAAAAGGCGCGGACGCTTTCGAGAACAGCCAGTTGATCCTTGAGATGGACATCGATCTGCGTCGCTAGCCGGCTGGCCTGCTCGGCCTCTTGTCTCTGATTATAGACGAAACTCCCCACCGCCGTGATGAGGGTGGCAAGCAGGATAACCAGCCCGACAAAGCGAACCAGCAGCCCAATCAGCCGATCTGCCCAAGGAAATGGGCGCATTTTTATTGTCCTGCTTACTAGCTGCAGCTGCAGCGTCCCCGAGACATTATGTTCCATGCAATGCAATGATTAGCAAGGGCAATATATGGCAGATATTGCGGCACGGCCTTGGGTTGCGTCGTGCAACGTATCGCGTAACATGGCTGACAGAACAGGAGTTGAAGCATGATTATTTACGGGTCGTTGGTGTCGCCATTTGTACGCAAAGTCTTAGGCTATCTGGGCGAGAAAGGACTGGAGTTCGAGGTCAAAGGCGTCGGCATCGGCGATCCCGATCCCGATTTTCGCGCCGCATCGCCGCTGGGCAAAATGCCCGCGATGCAGGACGGCGACTATCGGCTCGCCGATTCAAGCGCGATCATTCATTATCTTGAAGCCAAATATCCCGATCCTATGATGATTCCGACCGAGGCCGAGGCGCGCGGACGCGTCATCTGGTGGGACGAGTTTGGCGATACTGTGCTCGCCGCATGTGGTGGAAAAATGTTCTTTAATCGCATTGTTTCGCCGAAATTTCTGGGCCGCGAAGGTGATCTGGCGGCAGCCGATCTCGCCGAAACCGAAGAGCTGCCCAAGCTGCTGGCCTATTTGGAAGAGGCCATTCCAGCCAGCGGGTTTCTGGTCGGTGACGCGATCAGCCTTGCCGATATTGCCGTCGCGTCGAGCTTTGTGAACCTGCGTCACTGCGGAGTCCGGATTGACCCGGTGACCTATCCTAAAATTGCCGCATGGAGCGACGCTATTTTGGCGCGCCCCAGCCTGGCGCCGTGGATCGATAAGGAAGAACGAATGATGGCAAAGGTGATGGCGTAAACGCCGTTAAAGCCAGCCGATGCGTTTAAAACGCCAGTAGAGCAGTGTGCAAATCGAGGCCATAAACGCGATCGATAGGGGATAACCGGCGCGCCAGTGCAATTCGGGCATGGCGACGAAGTTCATGCCATAGATACCGGCAATGGCGGTGGGTACGGCAAGGATCGCCGCCCATGCGGCAAGCTGGCGTGTGATAATGCCCTGGCGTTGTTGTTCTAGTAATCCATTGGTTTCGATGACGCTGGCCATGATGTCGCGCAAGCCGGTGAGGCGGAATTCGGCGCGGGCGAGATGGTCGAGGATATCGCGGAAGAAGGGGCGCGTTGCCTCGTCGATGCACGGCAGGTCGAGCGTCGTCAGGCGGCCGACCACATCCTTCATCATTCCGATGATGCGCTGAAAGCGGATAAGCTCATGGCGCTGCGCCAGCAAATGGCGGATCTGCGCGGCGTCGAGCGAGGTTTCGGTGACGCGATCCTCCATGTCGAGCACCGCTTCCTCGATAGTGTCGATGACCGGAAAATAGCGATCGACGATATAGTCGATGACGCCGTGAAGCGCCGCGTCCGGCCCATGCGAAAGCCGCGCCGGATTGGCTTCCAGTTTTTCGCGGACCTGACTGTGCGTGCGCGCCGAGGCATGGCGGACGGTGACGATGAAATTGGGACCGACGAAAATGGCGGTCTCACCCTGTGCGATGTCGCCCTCTTCAAGATGCGCGGTTCGCGTGATGACGAACAATTGTTCGCCATAAACCTCGACCTTGGGAAGCTGGTTCGCCTTGAGCGCATCCTCCACCGCGAGCGGGTGAAGTCCAAAGCGCAGCGCAATGCGCGCCAGCTCGTCGGGGTGGGGTTCGTATAGGCCAAGCCAGAAAAATTCGTCGGTGCAATCCTCGGGAATCGTCTCGTCATGTTCAAGATCGCGGATGCGCTGACCATTGCGATAGAGACGGGCGGCCATGATCGGCATAGGCGGGTCCTTTGCTTGGGCGGGCGGCGTGCTACCTCTTTACTGCCGCGCGGCGGCGCTTTTGTCTCGCAACTCCTTAAACTCCGAGCCGGCTTTCCATGTCGGCCAGCGCGTCGAATAGGCTAGATCATTGCCGATGTCGTACAACACCGCAATATCCTGCACCGCTCCGGCAAGGTCCCAGTTCTTGCTCCACGCATCGCACGCCTGATGATAGCATTTGCCGGTATAGGCATCGACCCACGCCTGCCCCGCAATCTTGCCGCCGTCGACCAGGTCGCTGGCGCCCGCAATGCCCATCAGCAGGAGGACAGGAACACCGCGTTTGGCGAGGCTGAAATGATCGGCGCGATAGAAAAGCCCGCGCTCGGGCAGGCTTTCGGGAGCCACGGTGCGGCCTTGTTTGGCGGCGAAACGGGCAAGGTCATCTTCCAGGCTGTCCTGCCCCTTGCCGACCAATATAACGTCACGCGATTTTCCTGCGGTCTGCAAAATGTCGAGGGTCAGGTTGGCGACCGTAGTTTCGAGCGGATAAATGGGGCGGGTGGCATAGCTTTCAGAGCCAAGTAGCCCACGCTCCTCGGCAGTCCAAAATGCGAAGACGAGGCTGCGGTCGGGGGCGGGCTGGCGCTTGAACTGGCGGGCGATTTCGAGCAGTCCGGCAACACCTAGTGCATCGTCATTGGCACCTGCGCGATAGATATGGCCGTCTTCGTCGGGCGCACCTTCGCCATAGGCGTCCCAATGTGCGCCAAACATCACGACTTGGTCGGGGTGCGTTTTGCCTGGGATTTTGGCGAGGACATTCTGGCTTTGCACAACCTCATGCGCCACCGGATAAGCCGCCTTGAGCGTCACGCCGGACAGTGAAACCGGCTTGAACGCCTTGGTCCGCGCCGCCGCGCGCAGTTTGGCGAGATCGAGTCCCGCGCTGGAGAATAATTTGGTCGCGGTGTCGCCCGAAATCCAACCTTGCAGCGAAAGGCTTGTGACCTGATCGGCGGGACGGACGATGTCATAATTTTCACCGCCAGGACTTTCGACGACGTTCCACCCATATCCCGCCGCCTCTGTTTCGTGAATGATGAGCGCGGCGACCGCGCCGCGCCGCGAGGCTTCTTCAAACTTATAAACCCAGCGGCCATAATAGGTCATTGTCCGGCCGCCGAATTTGCCCGCAACCGCCTCCCCCTCGGCGGCAGCAAAATCGGGGTCGTTGACGAGGAAGACGGCGACTTTGCCTTTGAGGTCCTGTCCCTTGAAATCGTCCCAGCCGCGTTCGGGCGCGGTGACGCCATAGCCGACGAAGACCAGCGGCGCATTGTCCACCGCTGCAATGTCATTCGATTGCAGGGTCGAGACATAGATGTCGGTGCCGTTCGCCAGTTGCTGCGCGGTGCCATCATGGTCGAATTCGAGCGTAGTCGGCGTGCCAAGGCGCGTGTGAAGCAGCGGAACGGGCTGGGTCCAGCCGCCATCGACCCCGCCAGGTTCGAGCCCCAGCGCCTGCAATCGTCCGATCAGATAGCCGGTCGTGCGATATTCGCCGACGGTCCCCGGCGCGCGCCCCTGAAACTGGTCCGATGCCAGCGTTCTGACCGTCGCGGTCAGTTGATCAGCGTCGATGGTGGTGAGCGCCGCGTCCTGCGCCGCGGCGGGCGCGGTGAGGGTTGCGAGCAAGAGAGCAGCGGCAGAGGCGAGGCGCATGGCAATTCTCATTCTTGTTGGAAGAGGGAGTTAAATGGACGTTGGGGCTAGCCTAACATGCTGAGCGATATTTTAAAATTGATCATGCCCAAAATGGCCAAATCGAGTCTGAGGACTGCTCTCTTTTCCGTCTTGCTTTCACTTTGAAACAGGGGCACCTCACCATTTATGAGCGCTCCTTCTGACCGAGCCGACATGCCCGATCCCGGCCCTGCGCCGGGGGTTGAAGCGCGATTGGCGCGGCTTGAGGAGCAGCTGGCGGCGCAAGCAGGGTCGGGTAAACAATCTTCGGTGCAGCGCGCGCTAAGATTTCTCCCCCTCCTCGCCGTGAGCAATTTTCTGGTCGCGGTGCCGGCGTTTTTATTGTCGGTCGCTGTAGCCTATTTCACTTTTGTCGGGGCCGAGGCTACCGAGAAGATGCAGATTGCGAGCGTGTGGCCGCACATATCCTATGAATCGTCGAACCAGTCGGCCGAAGGATTGCCGCTCATCCGGTTGTCGCTGACGAACAAGGGGGTCGGCCCTGCCACGATCAAGGGACTGGAGATTCGGCACCGCGAGCGCGCCTATACGGGGTTTGCCGAGATATTGACGGCTTGCTGTCTGGAGCAACCCCAGCCGCTGTCGCTGGGCATGGCGAGCATAGTGGGAGAGGTGTTGCGGCCGGGCGATGATCTGATGTTCGCGCAGCTCGACCGTGCAAAGGTCCCTGACGAGCTGTGGACGCGGTTCGACAAGGAGCGACTGAACCTGAAGGTGCGTGTCTGCTATTGTTCGGTGTTCGACGATTGTTGGATCTCGAACGGCAGCGACAGCAAAACCCAGCCGGTCAAACAATGCCCGCTGGACTGGACGCAGTTTCATGGCTCGCCGCAGCTGACCGGCCGTGAATAGGCGAGTATAGGCGTCGCGACGCGATGGCCCGCGCCTTGTGTTATCAAGCGACGTTAGTCGGCTGGGCGGGTATTTGTTGCCGAATAGTCCATGAACTTGTCGCTGAAGTTGAGATAATAATCGTCGATCTGTGCCTTGGCATCATCATCCGCATCGGAGGCAGAATAACCGCTGGCTTTGTCGAGGGCGATAACTGCATCGCGAAACATATCGCGCTCTTTGGTGCAAACGGTCTTGATCGCGGCTTCATAATCGATGTCCGACATTTTGGCATCGAGTGATTTTTTCATGTGTACGCGCAGGCATTTGGCGAAGGTTTCCCGCGACGTGTCGACCATTTGGGACGGCGTGGCTACCGCGACGGCCAGTGAGAGGAATAATGGTGAAAAAATCATCGTGCGACTCCCCGTGTCGATGGAAATATTGTGAAGAGAATAGAGGATGGCAATCGAAAATGGGAGCGCCTTTTTGATCAAGACGGGTGAGAGCGCTTGGTCACCTGCTTTTCCGGCTGAGCCGGCAAGCGCTGTCGTGCGCCATCGACGCTATTGAACGATGTCTTGACCAAATCTAGCTTTGAAAGCGGCGCGAGGATGCCGCACCAGATAATATTTATGCGTCTCGACTTTGTCGCCGCCGCATTGACCCCAGGAACAATCTGACGAGCGACTGGCGGCTCTTAGCGATATCGCATCCTGCTGCGCGAGCGAGCGGCCGCCGCGATAGGATGGTGGAAGCATAGCTTCCTTTTGCCTCTGATGATTAGAAGATTTGGCTCTATATCCCCTAATATCAGGGACGAATGGAAAAAGAGCGATCGGGTGACTCCGCGCGCGCTTTGGCCTGCCTTTTCTTCTCATTGCACCGCCAGGAAGAAAATTGCGCATAATGAGGTGCTGACGCGGGGTCGCCATGCTGGTCTAGCGCAGTTGTAAGGCGGGAGCGCAAGTAACGCGGCCGGCTGGTCAGGGGAGGCCAAGCAAATCGCACTGTAAAGTGAGGACATAAGGTGATTTGCTCGAAATATCATCTTCAGGCTTCCGGACAGGAAAATACTGCGATTCTATCGAGATAGATCGAATGCGCCGCCTATTCGGCGCTTATCCCGTGAGGGAAAAATGTTTGATTCGGGCTGCTTACGACATGCTCGACGCTCTCTCTCCCCTATTGGTAGATCAGGGCGTGTTGAATTCGGGCTAAATTTTCCCCCACAAGGGCCCAAAGTGCGACTTTTTAGCAACAGAATGACGATTTGTTGTCTTGCACGGAACCAAAGGCACGAGTAGGACGTCTTCGAGAAGTATATCTCAATTGAAAGGGGAATTTACTATGAGGAAGCTTGCTGTCGCTTTGGCAATGGCCTCCACAGCTCTGGCGTCGCCTGCCTTGGCGCGCGACGATTCTTGGTATGTCGGTGTCGGTGCAGGTGCCATGCTGGTCGAGGACATGAACCTTGATATTGGCACAATCAATAATGCTGGTAGCTTGAATCATGACACTGGTTATGATTTCGAGGGTACCGTCGGTTATGATTTCGGTGCGTTCCGCACGGAAGTCGAAGTCGGCTATCGTAATGCGGGCATCAATTCGGGCGCATTCACTGCCCCCGGTATTCCGCAGTCCGTGAACGGCTCCGGCCCGCTCTACACCGGTCAAACGGCCCTGAACGGCGAAAGCAATGCGCTGAGCTTCATGGTCAACGGTATGTTCGACTTTGGTGATGACGATGGTCTTCAAGGCTTCGTTGGCGGTGGTGCTGGTGTAGCCCGCGTCAAGGTTGCTCCTGTTTTTGCCGGCGCGTTTCTTAACGATTCGGACACAGGCTTTGCTTGGCAGGCTATTGCGGGCATCCGTGCTCCGCTGACCAAGAACATCGACGCTGGCCTGAAGTATCGTTTCTTCAACGCTGACAATGTCGATCTGGTTGATCAGGTTGGTCGTAACGTTTCGACCCGCTTCCGTTCGCACTCGTTGATGGGAACGCTGACCTATAACTTTGGTGGTGCAGAACCGGCACCGGCTCCGGCACCGCCGCCGCCGCCGCCGCCGCCTCCCCCGCCGCCGCCTCCCCCGCCGCCTCCGCCGCCTGTGGTGTGTGCGCCTGGTCCGTACATCGTCTATTTCGACTGGGATCAGTCGAACATCACGCCCGAAGCGGCGTCGACGCTGGACAACGCCATCAGCGCTTACAACCGTGGTTGCACGGGGCAGCAGGTTATGCTCGCAGGTCACGCTGACCGGTCGGGTTCGGCGAAGTATAACGTCGGTCTCTCGCAGCGTCGTGCTGACGCGGCCCGCAGCTATATGACAGCTCGCGGTATCAGCGATGGCTCGATCAGCGAACAAGCCTTCGGTGAAAGCCGTCCGGCTGTTGCAACCGCCGATGGCGTTCGCAACGACCAGAACCGTCGCGTGGAAATCACTTACGGTCCTAACTCGGGCATGTAAGAACGGTTTCCGCTCCCGAACGGGATGGAACAAAAAAGAAGGGCGGCACCGCAAGGTGTCGCCCTTTCTTTATGGGCGCGAGCTGCGCATTGATCGGGTCCTAGCTGTGGTCGGTCGACTTCCTAAACGGGACTTGTAAAAATAAACAAGATGTTATACCGTTACATCTAGCGGTGATCGGGATTCTTCGATTACCTCTATATAAACGGGGTATCGGACGCCTGGCGTTCCACCGCAGATGGTCCGCTCCCCTTTGACGGGAGAATCGCTATGCGCCGCCACCGCAGTATCTTTCGCACCAGCCCCGATGCCGATCCGATCATCAACACGACACCGCTCATCGATGTGATGCTTGTCATGCTGGTGATGTTCATCATCACCATCCCGCCGCCGCATCATATGGTCGATATCAGCCTAGCCAATGATGGCCCGGCCCTGCCGATTGCAGACCAAAATCATGTCACAATCGATACGTTAGACATCATCCGCTGGAATGATGAAGCCGTCGATCTAGCGCAGCTGGGCCAGTTGGTGAAGGCTGCCGCAACGCGGGCCGAGCCCGCGGCGATCCTGCTCGAACCCGACGCAAAGGCGCGATATTTGCGCGTCGATCAAGCAATCGGTGCTATCCGGCGCAATGGCAGCGAAAGCATCGCCTTTCCCGGAATCCATGCATATCGCGATCTGATATAGGGCGGGTTAACGCCCCCCCCGGTGGCCGGTCAGCCGGCTGGCATCGTGCCGGCCCGCAGGTGACGCATCATATAGCTAGCAAAATCCGCCTTGCCGAGTGGCACGCCAGCCTGCCGCATCACGGCATAGGCCGCCATGATGTGGAAATAGAATTGGGGCAGCGCCCAGTCGCGCACATAATCGGCGGCGCTGAGATCGAACGCCATTCCATTGGGTAGATCAAAACTGACCGTGCGGGTCGCATCGCTGTCCAGTGTCGCTGGATCCAGTGCAGACAAAAAGTCGCTTGTGGTCGCAATCTGTGCCTTCATTCCGGCAAAATCACTCGCATCTTCCGCCAATTCGGGTGCGCCCGCGGCGCCCAGGCGGGTCATCGATTGAAGCGCCTGATTGCAGGAAAAACGGATCTGCGTCGAAAGCGGGAACATGTCGGGTGCCAGCTGCGCTGCCATCAGCCGCGCCTCGTCCTCGCCATTGTCGGCACCCCAGACCCGCGCTTTGTCAAGTTGCCCCGAAAGCGCACCTAGCGCATTGATATAGGCGGGAACGGTAAAGCGATGCAGCATCCGAAATCTCCTTTGATTCATAAGGTATAAGGTCAGGCGACGGCAAGGTTGTCCTGAAATTGCAGGCGCGCGAGGCGGGCATAGAGACCATCTGCGGCAACCAGATCATCATGCTTGCCTTCTTCGACAATCGCCCCATCGTCCATGACGATGATGCGGTCAGCGGCGCGGACAGTCGCGAGGCGATGGGCGATCACGATGGTGGTGCGATCATGAATCAACCGGTCGAGTGCATCCTGCACCAGCCGTTCGGATTCAGCATCAAGCGCCGAAGTCGCTTCGTCGAGGAGCAAGAGCGGCGATTGACGCAGCAGGGCGCGCGCAATAGCGATCCGTTGGCGTTGACCGCCCGACAGGCGCGCCCCACCTTCGCCCATGAACGTATCGAGGCCGTCAGGGAGTTTGCGCAAAAATTCCTCGGCATTGGCGTTTCGAGCCGCTTCCCACAGCGCATCGTCGCTGGCCTCCCAATTGCCATAGCGCAGATTGTCGCGCGCCGAGGCCGCAAAAATTACGGTTTCTTGCGGGACCATCGCGATGCGCGCGCGGATGTCGGCGGGGTCGGCCTCGGTCAGCGGGACGCCGTCGATGCGGATGGTGCCGGCTTGCGGATCGTAGAAGCGCTGGGCGAGCTGAAACAAAGTTGACTTGCCCGCGCCCGAGGGGCCGACGATGGCGACAGTTTCCTGCGGGCGGATAGCAAGCGAGAAATGGTGCAAGGCCGCGGTGTCGAGGCGGGTAGGATAACGAAATTCGACATCGGAAAATTCCAGCTCTCCGCGCGGAGGATCGGGCAGTGCGCGCGGATGGGCGGGAGGCGCAATAGTGGCTTCGGCGTTGAGTAACTCGTTGAGACGTTCGGCCGCACCAGCGGCGCGCAGTAGGTCGCCATAAACCTCGGTAAGCGATCCAAAGGCCCCCGCGACGAGCCCCCCGACCAGCACGAAAGCTGCAATCGTTCCGCCGGTCAACTGGCCCCGTGCAACATCATCTGCGCCATACCAAAGCAAGGTCGTAATCGCCCCAAACAGCAGTCCAATAACGATCGCGGTCATTAGAGCGCGGAGGCGAATGCGCCGTTTGGCAGTGGCAAAATTGGCCAAGACGGCAATTGTGAATCGTTCCGCCTCGCGTTCTTCCTGTCCAAAGGCTTGCACGATCTTCATCGCGCCCAATTGTTCAGCCGTGGTGGCGCCAATGTCGGCCACCCGATCCTGACTCGTCCGAGATACATTCTGCAAGCGGCGTCCCAACAGGACGATCGGCATGACAATCACCGGGATCCCGAGCAGCATGCCCGCCGTCAATTTGGGAGATAGCCAGAATAGATAGACGACGCCGCCGATTCCCATCACCAGATTGCGCAGGGCGACCGAGACGGTCGTCCCGACTACCTGTTCGATGATGGCCGTGTCCGACGTCATCCGCGAGGCGATCTCAGAGGGGCGATTTTCTTCGAAAAAGGCGGGCGCGAGGCTGAGCAGATTGCGTTGCACGGCCTGACGAATGTCGGCGACGGTCCGCTCGCCGAGCCAGCTGACGAAATAGAAGCGCGTTGCCGTCGCCAGCGCCAATATGACGACGATGACATAGAAGATACGGAAAATAGGCGCGACATCGCCGCCGCCGGCGACAAAGCCGCTGTCGATCATGGCTTTAAACTGCCAGGGAATAGCTAGCGTTGCGAATGCTGCAACGCTGAGTGCAATTGCAGCAATCGCCAGTTGGCCCGGATATTGGCTGGCATAGCGCCATATCATCCGAAGGCTTCCGAGCTTGCGGCGGTGCGGTTCGGGTGCGTCTGTTGCGGGAGACGCGGCGGGCGAAGCTGTTTCTGTTGCCATTTGCGAAGGCCCTAGCAGCCTCTCTGCGCCTGCTCAACGCTGCAAAGTCGCGCTGGACTTCAAAGGTCCTGAAGTCGGACAAAATGATGCATTGCACAATGAGACTGAAGCCCTAGACTGAGGCTCAAACATGAGGCGCGTGATCGGTGCCTTGCGACGGAATCAGGAACAATTTTCAATGCTATATCATGCCTTTGAGATGCAAAAGAGCTGGCTTGCCGGCGCGAGTGCCCTAGCGACAGCGGGCGCGCAAGTCATTCAGCATCCCGCGAATCCGCTGGGATATTTCGGCACAAGTCCGATGTTCGGCTCCGCGCTCGAGGTATTTGCCCACGCCGCCGCGCCGCGCGGAAAGCCCAGATTTGACCTATATGAAACCGAAGTCGACGGCGACATGGTGCGGGTTACCGAGGTAGTTGAGGCGCGAAAGCCATTTGGGCAACTCAAGCATTTCAAGCATAAAGGCAGCAAGAATGCGCCAAAGCTGTTGATAGTGGCGCCCATGTCGGGCCATTATGCGACGCTGCTGCGCGGGACGGTCGAGCGCATGCTGCCCGACCATGATGTCTGGGTCACCGACTGGCGCGACGCACGAAACGCGCCGCTGTCGGCGGGCAAGTTCGATCTGGATGATTATGTCGATTATCTGATCGACTGGATGGAACATATCGGCCCCGGCGCGCATATGCTGGCCGTGTGCCAGCCGTCGGTGCCAAGCTATGCCGCCGCAGCGTTGATGGCGGCGGACAATAACAAATGTCGCCCCAAAACGCTGACGATGATGGGTGGACCGATTGACACGCGCGCGGCCCCAACGGCGGTCAATGCGCATGCGACGACGCGGCCCTATGCCTGGTTTTCCGAAAATGTCATTGCAACGGTTCCCGCCTATTATCCGGGCGCAGGACGGCGGGTCTATCCGGGATTTTTGCAACTGGCCGGATTTATGTCGATGAACCTTGGCAACCATATGATGAGCCATTGGGAGATGTTCGGTCATCTGGTCGATGGCGATGGCGAAAACGCTGATAAGACCAAGGAGTTTTACGACGAATATCGCTCGGTGTGTGACATGACCGCCGAATTTTACCTGCAAACCGTTGACGTGGTGTTCCAGCGCCATTTGCTGCCCAAGGGTGAATATGTCCATCGTGGGCAGCTTGTTGATCCGGCGGCGATGACTGACATTGCCGTGTTGGCGATCGAGGGTGAGCGCGACGATATTTCGGGTATCGGCCAAACCAAGGCAGCACTGACGCTGGCCAAGCAATTACCCGCGAGTCACAAGAAATATCTGATGGCCAAGGGCGTAGGCCATTACGGCATTTTCAACGGTCGCAAATGGCGCGACGACATCGCACCGGTGGTTGAAGGCTGGATCCGCAAGCACGGCGGATAGAGCCCAAGAGGCGGGCGCTAAATCAACGGGTCATAGGACCATTGTAGCAGCGCCTGTCGCTGGCGAGGCCGGCAGAATATGTCGCCCGGGGCGCAATTGGCACGGATTTGTCCCGCATGGCGGGCGAAGCCGCGCCAGCGCTTAATCTGTATCGCATCGATTTCGGGTAGCCGGCGGCCGAGATAATAGCGGCAATACCATTGAAACCAGCCGCGCGGGTCGGGGCCATATATCCACCCCTTTTCCCTCCACACGCTTAACGGCTGGCGGCTTTTGACGCCGAAATAGTTGAGGTCGGGGTCGGGTGCTTCGCTAATCCTGGCATTCTCAAACCAGCTTGGCGGAAATTCATTGCGGCAATCATTGCAATATTTGCCCTCGAACACCCCCATTTCGAGCATTTCTTGCGGAGAGAAAATGGGACAGAAGTCCGCCGCAAAATCTTCGCCGGTCAAAGCCGCCAGTTCATAACGGTAATCCGCCTGCATCTTGTCATTGACGTCAATAATCTGTCCGATGGCCATTGCGACAAAATAATCCCGTCTAGTGCCAGGGCGAGGTGCGAACGCTCCAGTACACAATCCAGAGCAGCAGCGCCCACAGGATGAGGATGATCGCCATCCCCAGCCGACTCGATGGACGTTCGCTGGCAATTTCGGCGGTGGCGAGGAGTTCGGCCCATAAGTCGCGGGGGATCATGCGCCGCACTGTCCATAATCCCAGCGGCACGATCAACAGATCATCGAGCCAGCCGAGTATTGGAATAAAATCGGGGATGAGGTCGATCGGTGACAGCGCATAAGCGCCGACGCCCAGTGCGAGCAATCGTGCGGCCATCGGCACGCGCGGATCCCGCGCGCCAAGCCATGCGGCATGCGCTTCAATAGCCAGCCGGTGGGCCAGCTCGCCAATTCGCGTTGCAAGAGATTTGCCGGCCATCGAAGAGCATCATAAAGCGATGTGATGGACTTCCAACTGAAAAGCGTACGCATCGAAAATTGGCAGGTCGACGGGGCCTTTATAATTGCGCGCGGTGCCAAGACGTACGTCGATGTCGTGGTGGCCACCGTGGAAGGCGGCGGCGTGACGGGTCGCGGCGAGGCTACGCCGATTTACTATCAAGGCGAGAGCGCGCAATCGTGCCGCGATGCAATTCAGGCCCTGGACGGGCAAAGCCTCAACCGTGCCCGTTTGGCGGGCCTTTTGCCTCGCGGGGCAGCGCGTAATGCGCTTGATTGTGCCTTGTGGCAGGCCGAGGCGGCGGCGGTAGGCAAGCCTGTGTGGGAATTGGCAGGTTTACCCTTGCCGCAACCTTTGCTGACCGCCTTTACCATCTCGCTCGACCGGCCAGATGCGATGGGCGATGCGGCAGGGCGCGCGGCGGCCAAGGGTTACTCACTGCTCAAGCTCAAGCTAACAGGTGAAGGAGACCGCCCGCGCGTCGCGGCGGTCCGGGCAGGTGCGCCCGATGCGCGGCTGATCGTTGATGCCAATGAAAGCTGGACCGACCGTGACGTCGTGGGCGCCGCATCGGCGCTGTTACCGTTCGGGGTTGCTTTGATCGAGCAGCCTGTCGCAGCGGGACGCGATGCTTTGCTCGATGGTGTCACGGCCCCGATTCCGTTCGCTGCAGACGAAAGCTGTCACACCCGCGCCGATTTGCCGCAGCTGATCGGGCGCTATCAGGTGGTCAATATCAAGCTCGACAAGGCAGGCGGGTTAACCGAGGCGATCGAATTGGCCGATGCCGCCGAGGCGGCGGGGCTGGACCTGATGGTCGGCTGTATGCTTGGAACCAGTCTGGCCATTGCTCCCGCCTTTGCGCTGGCGCAGCGGGCGCGATGGGTCGACCTTGACGGGCCGGTGTTGCTGGCAAGCGATCGTGCGGGCGGGTTTCGGTTCGCGGATGGGCGGATTATGCTCTAGGGGACCCTTTGGCGGGGGAAGGCCGCTTTTAGAGCGCCACCTTAATATGTTTGCCAAGATCGCTTGCTGTCATTGCCATTCCGGTCGCGAGCTTGAATGCGCCTTTGAGGCCCGGGTCGGCGGTCCAGATTTCAGCATCGTTCAGGTCATAGCGCAGGAGAAGGAGGTTGGGGTCGTCCTTGCCGCCTTCATACCAGGCCGCAACGCCGCTATTCCATAGCTTGTCCAACACGGCCTTGTCCGCTTCGGCTACCAGTGTGCCGGAGATGCAAGCAAACAGGCTGTGATCCTTGGCCGCGAATTGCGCCATGGCCGCGCCGCCATCCACGAGGCGATTATCCTTGGTCGTGAACAACCAGAAGGCGCTGTTGGCGTCTTTGTCGAGTTGCGCCGTCATCGGAATGCTGTGCCCTTGCTGACCTTCGAGACCGACCATCAAAAAGGGACTGTCGAAGAGAGAAATCCAGAATTTGGTTTTGATGTCGTCGCTCATAATAAGAGTCTCCTGTGGGTGTGCGGTTGTGAAACCAACGCCACAGGAGCAGATATGTTGCGAATATCAGCTGGTTTTCGCGGCGTTGTAGCTGATCACCTCAAATTCGATGCCGTCATGGTCGAGGAAATAGAAGCGGCGACCAGGGTCGTAATCGCCATGACTGAAGGGGGTGAGACCGGCGGCGATCACACGTTGTTCGACCGCATCAATGTCATCGACCTGTATTCCGATATGCTGGAGCGGCTCGCCCTTGCGATAGCGGACGGCGGCGTGCTCGCCGTCGGGCCCGGTGTAAAAGGCGATATAGGCTGTTTCGCTTCCGACATGGATGGTGGTGCCATTGTTGAGCGATGGCCCGCGCCACCGTTCTTTCCAGCCGAACAATGCAGTCATCAGCGCGGCGCTGCGGTCGGGGTTGCTAGAGGTGATGTTCACATGTTCGATAAAAGGGTGCGTCATAGGGAAAGCCTTTCGATTCGAGTTGACGCGATGGTTATGCAAGCTCAAGTTAGGTTGAGGTCAAGCGGAAATTTCATATGCCCTCCCTGCACGTTGCTGGCTGTTATATTACATTGAAATTAAAGGAATATATTGTGAACAAGCGCGATCTGATCGCGATCGGAGAATTAGCGAAGCGGACCGGAGTCGCGGTATCGGCGATTCGCTTTTACGAAGCCCGGGGGCTGATTGAAGCCTTGCGGTCGGCGGGCGGACAGCGGCGGTTTTTGCGCGCCGACATCCGCCGCGTCTCATTCATCCTGATCGCGCAGCAACTGGGGATGAGTCTTGACGAGATCGCCAATGAGCTGACCCAGCTTCCCGCCGGCCGCACCCCCAATGCCGCCGACTGGTCGCGGATCAGTCAAGGTTTGCGCGAACGGATCAGCGGGCAGATTGCTTCGTTGGAGCGGACGCGCGACCTGCTCGACGGCTGCATCGGCTGCGGCTGCCTGTCCTTGAAGAAATGCGGCCTGTACAATGTCCACGACAAGGCGGCGCAGCGCGGGGCGGGGCCGCGTTATCTGTTGGGGGATCGGGCGTCGGAGATTGCAGAGGTTGAGTAAGGCCTTCCCCCGGCGCATGCGCATGGGCGTTAAAGCAATCCCGTCTGCTGGCGGAACAAATGAGTGTCGGCATATTGGACAAATTTGCGTATGCGCCCGTCACTTACGGTCCACACATGGCAAAAGGGCGCCGCGACTTTGCCCTCGTCGCCGCGATAGACCCCGAACGCGACCGCGCGGTCATTGTCTAGCGGCAAGATTTCATCGACGTCAGCATAGAAGCCGTCAATTTGTGCGGTGATGGGGCCAAAGACTTTTTCGGCAATCTGCGCAAAGCCTTGCCAGACGCCGCCATAGGGCATGCCCTCGGCCTCGTGCCATTCGGTCTCAGCAAGCAGCGCGCCGAGAGCGTCCATATCGCCCGTTCCAAAGGCATCGTAAAGCGCCTGCGCCGTCGATTTTGCATCGCTCATCTTCGCTCCTTACTCAATTCATGTTGCGCAACTGATCATGCCAAGGCGCATTGCCTATGATCCCTATACCGCGCTGAGTGTTTCTACTTCGGGTGCTCCGGCCATGCAGGGGCCAAGCCGTGCGCCGATGGTGCGGAAATGATCGGTTCCGCGATGGGCTTCAAGAGCCGCCTGATCGTCATAACATTCGAGCACTTTATAGACGCCGCTGTCGTCGGTGCGGAATAGTCGGTAATAGCTATTGCCCGCTTCATTCGCATCGACGGCTGCGACGAGTTCGGCAAAGATCGATTCAAATTCGGCTTCCTTGCCCGCTTGTACGCGCAATATCGCGATAACGCCGATGGCACTCATAATCTCTCTCCCCTGCAGGGCGCATTGGCCCAAAGAGGTCGACCCGGCCCGATTGGACCGGATCGACCCGCTGCGGCGTCAGAAAATTTCGAACAGTCCGGCAGCGCCCTGGCCGCCACCGATGCACATGGTGACGACGGCATATTTGGCACCGCGACGCTTGCCCTCGATCAGGGCGTGGCCGGTGCAGCGCGCGCCGGTCATGCCAAAAGGATGGCCGATCGAGATCGAGCCGCCATTGACGTTCAATATGTCACCCGGAATGCCCAGCTTATCGCGGCAATAAAGCACTTGCACGGCAAAAGCTTCGTTGAGTTCCCACAGGCCGATATCGTCCATCTTGAGGTCGAAGCGTTCGAGCAGCTTGGGGATCGCGAATACGGGACCGATGCCCATTTCGTCAGGTTCGGTGCCTGCAACCGCCATGCCGACATAGCGGCCGAGCGGGGTCAGGCCGCGCTTTTCAGCAATCTTGGCTTCCATGACAACGCAAGCCGAGGATCCGTCGCTGAGTTGGCTGGCGTTGCCCGCAGTGACCGTATGACCCTCGCCCATAACGGGCTTCAGCGACGCCAGACCCTCAAGCGTCGTGTTGGGACGGTTGCAATCATCCTTGTCGGCGACGACGTCCTTGAAGCTGATCTCGCCGCTTTCCTTGTCCTTGATCGCCATGGTGGCGTGACAGGCGATGATTTCATCGTCGAACTTGCCCGCTTCCTGCGCGGCGGCGGTGCGCTGCTGCGACTGGAGCGAATATTCATCCTGCGCTTCGCGGCTGATATTATAACGTTTGGCAACAACCTCTGCGGTGCCGATCATTGGCATATAGGTGTCGGGGTGCATCTTGATCAGTTCGGCGTCGGGTTCGATGAAAATCTTGCCGCTGCCGCTGACTTTCGAGATGGATTCAACTCCGCCAGCGACGCAAATGTCCATGCGGTCGATGATGATCTGCTTGGCGGCAGTGGCGATGGTCATCAAACCCGACGAACATTGGCGATCGATCGACATGGCGGGGACCGTAACGGGCAGGCCGGCACGCAGCGCGATCAGACGCGCGACATTGGGGGCTTGCGAGCCTTGTTGCATGGCGGCACCAAAGACGACGTCGTCGATTTCGCCGCCATCAAGGCCAGCCCGCTCGACGGCGGCCTTGACCGAAAAGGCACCCAGCGTCGGCGATGTTGTGTTGTTGAAAGCTCCGCGACCGGCTTTGACTAGCGGGGTGCGGGCGGTGGAGACTATGACGGCGTCACGCATGATGAATTTCCTTTATGGTTGCGTAGGAGGGGGCCTTAACCGGGGAGGAGGCCGCTAAACGAAAAACTGACTTATCCATTCAGCGATCAGTGCGGGCTTATCCTCGCCTTCGATTTCGACCGATACTTCGGTGGTCTGTTGCCACTGACCGGGGCGCTTTTCGACGAGTTCAAGCAATTTGACATGGCTGCGTACGCGCTTGCCCGAACGGACGGGCGACAGGAAGCGCACCTTGTTGCAACCATAGTTGACGCCCATTTTGACGCCGCCAACCTTGGGGCCATCGGTGCTGGCGCCGAGCCTAGGCATCAAGGACAGGGTGAGAAAGCCATGGGCGATGGTGCCGCCGAAAGGCGTCAGCTTGGCCTTTTCAACATCGACATGAATGAATTGATGGTCGCCAGTGGCATCGGCAAACTTGTTGATCATCTCTTGATCGACGAGCACCCAATCAGACGTGCCAAGATGCTCGCCGACTTTGGCCTGCATCTCTTGCGGCGTGATTGTGGCCATATATTTTCCCCTGACAAAGCGTGTGAAGGCCCGCTTTTTAGGCCTGTGAGGCCGTATTGCACAAGGGCCATGCAATAGACCGCCCACGCCGTAGCGTCAGCCCGCTTTGGAGCTGGCCTCCTTTGGCGGCTTCATTGTGACGCTTTCGGCATAGGGGAGAATCATCTCGCCATCGGGCGCTGCGGTAAAGGTCGTCTGGGTCGGATAGGCAAAGTCATAGCCTGCCTGGCTCATCGCTTCGAAGATATGAACGCCGACGTCCGAGCGCGCAGCAGCGACGACATTATAATCGTCGCTATGCACATCGAACAATAGTTCAAAATTGAGGCTGGAATCGCCGAAACCGGTAAAGCTGGAGCGGACAAATTCATGCCCCGCATCCTCGATTTGCTTTTGCAACAGGGCGGGCAGCGCGCGTAGCATATCGGGGCTGGTTTGATAGATGACGCCGACCGGCAGCTCTACCCGGCGGCGGCTGAGATGCGCGAAATTGGCGATTTCCTTGTTGAGCAAATTGGTGTTGGAAACAATGAGCAACTCGCCGTTGATTGAACGGAGCCGCGTACTTTTCAGGCCGATGCGTTCGACCTTGGCGATAGTATTGTCCCATTTGATCACTTCGCCATTGCGGAACGGACGGTCGAAAATAATCGATAGTGCCGCGAACAGGTCAGAGAATATACCCTGCGCGGCCAAACCGATGGCGATGCCGCCGACGCCAAGGCCCGCGACCAGGCCTGTGACATTGACACCCAGATTGGCGAGAATGACAATAGCGGCAACCGCGAATAGCGCGACGCTGATCAGCAAACGGATGATGCCCATCGCGTTGACGAGTGTTTCATTGTCACCCTCGTCGGCGCGGCGCTGGATCAGGCCCAAAACGATCTCGCGCGCCCAGATGGCGACCTGCATGACCGCGGCGACGATAAAAATCATGTTGATAGCATGCATCACCAGTGCCGGCGGGTCGGCATAACCGGCGACCAATCGAACCGAGACGATCGCGAGAACCTGCGACTTGGTTTTGTTGACCACGCGCAGGATGATTTCGGTTAGCGTCAGATCGCCCCCGGCTTTGCGCGCACGACTGAGCGCCCAGCTACGCAGCAGGGACAAGACGCAATAAATGACCAGTCCGGCGATCACAGCAATGCCGATCTGCAACCAGTGGCTGTTGACCCAGTCCAGGCTGTCAGTCCACCATAGTTGCAGCTGCTGCAGCGGCGGCGTTTCGGGCTTGGAAGTTGCGGCGGTCGTCAGCCAGAATTTTTGCACATCAATCCTCTTGTTCGGTAGCGAGCCATCATATTTTGGCGCCATAGCGTGATATCGGGGCCTACGCACCCCGCAATTGCGCCCTGTGACAGGGCGCGCGCGCGACGCGGGCCTTTTCGACCTAGCGCATCGCGCGCGCCATGGTTCCGTTTCGGCTTGATTTATGAGGAAGAAGGAAGCTGCGGCATTACCGGTCGCACCGCCGGACGCGCGGTGAGCGGGCGCCAGCCCGCCTCACGCTCGCGGCGGCGACAATAGGTCGACAACCCCATTTGGAGCGCCAGCATCATGTAGATGAAGGGTTGGAAGGCGATACCGACAAACAATGATCCGACAAGGTAGGACGCATGGCCATGCTGAAGCGCCGTGGCGAGGGGGGCAATCCATTGCTCCTCGGCGCGCCGTGTCTTGCGATAGCGACGCTGCAGCCGCTCCATCTGGATAAGACCGCTGAGGTGCAGCAAGAGCCAGAGTGCAAGACCGGGATAGCCTTGTTCGCCGAGCATCTCGAAATAGCTGCTGTGATAGGCGCGCGATTTATCGGTGTAGGAAGTGGGTTCGTCGTTCGTCGGGGCATCAGGATCATATTTGCCCGCTGACAGTTCGACCCGGATATGATTTTGGATATAGGCGTTGAAGCCGCCGCCGAACGGATTGTCTTTTGCATAGTCCCACGTCCAGGCCCAGACGGCGAGGCGGGTCGAGGCCGATTCATCGGATTTATTGTCGCGGATGGTTTCCATCCGATCGGTGAAGCTTTGCGGCAGGAACGGGATGGAGGCGACCGCCAGCGCGGCGGCGATCCCGGCATAAACAAAGCGATGCTTGACCGCGCGCAGCGCTAGCGCGGCAACCACCACAAGACATACAAGACCGGTCCGCGCCTCGGTTCCGATAGGGATAAGGACGCAGGCAAAGCATAAAGCATAGCAAAAGACCGAGACGCGCCAGTCGGGCGGAAAGATGGTGCCATGCTTGCGATACCAGAGGATCAAGGGAATGATGCCGATCGCGACGCATGACATGATGCTGCCTTCGTACAGGCCGTAATTTTCGCTGAGCAAAAGCTCCAGCGTTCCATAGCCACCGCCGCTGACCGCGGTCTTGATGCCGCCTGAAATCGCAATCGACCCGGCTGACAACAGCATGATCAGCGTCAGCGACTCGATTCGCAACCGGGTGCGCAGCGTGAGCGGAAGGAAGATGGCCCACAGCAAAGCCTTCCAGACCCAGTCCCATTTATCCAGTGCCTCGACCGGAAAGTCGGCCTGCATCGTGGTCAGCCCGCAATAGAATAATAGGAGCAGAAGTATGGTTTGCCGTCCCGACCACCGGGTGTCGCGCTTGTCGTCGATGGTCAGCCAGCCAAGGATGGCGAGGCCAAAGACGATCAACGAAATCGGAATCGAATTGATGAGATAATAGCTGAGCTTTTGCGGCGCGACGATATCGATATAGCAATAGCAAAGGACCAACAGGAACGGCTTACGAAAGCCGACCCCGATGAAGGCGAACAAAAAGGCGATAAAGGCGATGTCACGCATCTCGCGCTGGGTCCTCGATCGATGATTTGCGGCTGGTCCATTGCTGCCGCGGTGTGACCTCATGGTCTAAATCGTCGCGGTACAGCAGGCGCCACAGCGCAATCGCCATCAGCGCATGGGTCAGTCCGATGGCAAAATTGTCAACCATGGGGCGATGCGGCTTTCCTGTTTGCGGCGCGGACATAGGCGCCGCCCTTGTCGCTCCTAACGGAACGGGGTTGACGCGGCGTTAAGGCTTCTCTGGCAAAGCGCGGTGAATATGACCCGCATTTTGCATGTTCTCGACCATAGTTTGCCCGCGCATAGCGGCTATACATTTCGTACCCGCGCGCTGATGAAGGCCCAGATCGCCAAGGGCTGGGACGTGGCGGGGGTCACTGGCGTGCGTCACCCCGAACCGGGCGCGGACGGCGAAACCGTCGATGGCCTGACTTTTTATCGCACTCCGCCGATTGCACCGGCGCCTTCTCCAATCCGCGAATGGCGCGAAATCGGCGCGCTCGCGGCGCGGATTGATGCGCTGGTCGATGCATGGAAGCCCGATCTTCTCCATGCACATTCGCCGGTGATGGACGCCATGGCGGCGCTGCGGATCGGCAAACGACGCGACATTCCGGTGCTTTATGAGATCCGCGCCTTTTGGGAAGATGCGGCGGTGGGCAATGGCACAGGCCGCGAAGGGAGTGCGCGTTATTTCCTGACCCGTCAGCTCGAAACCCATGCCGTCAAATCGGCCGACGCCGTCGCGGTTATCTGTGACGGACTGCGCCACGACCTGATGGCGCGCGGGGTTGCAGACGACAAGATTGTGGTCTCGCCCAACGGTGTTGATCTCGACCTGTTCGGCGCGCCACTGCCGCGCGATGCAGCGCTAGCGGTCTCGCTGGGACTGGGTGAAGGCGATGCGGTCATCGGCTTTATCGGCAGCTTTTATGATTATGAGGGTATCGACGATCTGATTTCTGCAATGCCGGCGCTTGTCGCAGAACAGCCGCAGGCGCAATTGCTACTCGTCGGCGGCGGACCGATGGAGGCGGCGCTCAAGCAGCAGGCGGCGGCGTCACCGGCTGCTGCGCGCATCCATTTCGTCGGACGCGTTCCGCACGATCAGGTGGAACGCTATTATTCGCTGATCGACATATTGGCCTATCCGCGCAAGCAAATGCGGTTGACCGATCTGGTCACGCCGCTCAAGCCGCTTGAGGCGATGGCCCAGGGAAAACTGGTTGCCGCGTCCGATGTTGGGGGGCACCGCGAACTGATCAAGGATGGCGTCACCGGTAGCTTGTTCGCGCCCGATGATCCGGCGGCGATTGCAGCGGCGCTGACCGCGCTGCTTTCTGGTCGTGAAAATTGGGAAGAGCGTCGCCAAACGGCGCGTGATTTTGTTGAGACACATCGTAACTGGTCGTCAAACATTTTACGTTACGACCCTGTTTACCAGCGGTTGCTGCGGCAAAATGCCGCATCGCTTGCTGCTTGAAGATGATGAGGGACAGCTGCCTCGACGAGGATGCTGAAGTGGTGCCAATGGCTAAATTTGAATTTGGATCATGGCTGAACAAGGGGGCGTCATTGCTCGGCGGCTTCCGTCCGGCTGCGCCTGCCGCCCTGGGTGCGGTCGCGCTGACTTTTCTGTTCGCAGCTGTGATGCCCATGGCGTGGGTCCGCGGTCTGGCATGGAACCTCTACCTCGACCGGCTGTCGCCGCTGTTCGTGCCGCCGGTGGGCGATGCCGGAAGGCTGGCGCTCGCGATTGGCATGGCGGTGATTGCTGGCCTTTTGGCGGTACTTGTCGCGCTGGCGATGACCCAATCCGACGCGCACGGCAATGAAGCAAAGCGCCGCCATATTGCGGCGCGTGCCGAACCAAAAGATGATGGCGGCGATGCGCTGCTTCGCCGCCGCGCCGACCGGCATCCCGACGACGCCCCGCGCCCGCCCATTCGCGCCGCGCGCGATTTGCCAGCCGGGGGTCTAGGCCCGACGCTTGGTCGCGACCTGCCCGAGATGGCCGAGAATGATCGCGGCGATGATCTGCATGCCGATGATCAAACTTCGGGCATCGCAGCGATCAATGATGAACCGGAATTGCCCAACCTCGTGCTGGCCGAATTGGCTGATGATGACGGCGAGCCGTTCTTGCTCGGCGAACTCGCGCCGCCAGAGGATGTGCCGCCCGCGCCCGTTCGGGCTGGTCTTCAGTCGGTCGACCCGACCGAAAACTCGGCCTCATTGGGTGCCATGGTTGCGCGTTTTGAATCGGGCATGGAACGCCGCCGCAAGATTCGAGAGGCCGGTTCGACGAAACATATCGCGACCGAGGCGGCCAATGAAGATGATGAGCCGCCCATCGATTTTGCCCTCGAAGCCGCGCTTTCCACTTTGCAACGTATGGCACGGAGTGCCGTCAACTGAGCCAGTTTGAAAAAACGTAAGTTAAAACTTGGTTCTAGCGCGGGGCAGACATTTCGGCTTCGATTTCATGATCGAGGATTTCGGCGCGTTGGCATTGATCTTCTTCGCCTTTGTGACATTTGGCGCTGGCCTTGTCGCGGCGGCGCGCCAGCTCTCCCAGTCGCTCCTCCTGCGCGCGCATGGCCCGACCCCGATTGCGGTCCGCTTCATCCTGGCTGGTTGTCGTCCAGTCCGCGGCTTTACCGACAATCTTGACCGGCGCCGTGACGACCGATTTGACCGTACTGACGCAGCCAGTAAGTGCGAGCGGGAGCAACATAAGGAGCAAGGCGAGGGCGCGCATCAGAGGTCTTTCAGTCTCTCAATTGGCGAAGCCAAAGGCCCTAGCATGCACAAGCTGAATACACGATGGCGCCGGTCCGCAAAGCGCGACGACCCGACTATTTCAGCAGGTCGACCGCAAAGGCGCGTACTTCGTCGGCAAGGTCAGAGCGTTCGAGCGCGAGTGCCAGATTGGCGTGGATATAACCCGCTTTGGACCCGCAATCGAAGCGCTGGCCGGCAAATGTCACCGCGTGGAATGGCTGGGTGCCAATCATAGCCGCCATCGCATCGGTGAGCTGGATTTCGCCCCCCGCGCCCTTTTCCTGGCTTTCCAGTACGCGCATGACCTCGGGTTGCAAAATATAGCGGCCCGAGATGATGAGATTGGAAGGGGCGGCGTCAACAGCGGGCTTTTCGACCAGCCCCCGTACTTCGGTCAGTGCGCCGTTCATCGCCCCGGGATCGATGACGCCATAGCTCGACACTTGTTCGTGAGGCACCTCAAGAACCGAGAGCAGATTACCGCCCGTTTGATGATAGGCGTCGACCATCTGCTTCATGCAGCCGGGCGACCCGTGCATCAGCTCGTCGGGCAGAAAAATCGCAAAAGGTTCGTCGCCAACAATGGAGCGCGCGCACCAGATCGCATGACCCAGACCCAGCGGCTCCTGCTGCCGGACATAGGCGCAATTACCTGGACCAAGGCGTGTCGGCTCGAGCACCGTCAAATCCTTGCCGCGTTCGGCCATTGTTTTTTCCAGCTCAAAGGCGATATCGAAATGATCCTCGATCGCGCCTTTGCCGCGACCGGTGACAAAGATCATCTGTTCGATCCCCGCCTCGCGCGCCTCATCGACCGCATATTGTATGAGCGGCCGGTCAACAATCGGCAGCATCTCCTTGGGGATGGCCTTCGTTGCAGGAAGGAATCGGGTCCCCAGACCGGCGACGGGAAAGACGGCTTTGCGGATCGGTTTCATGTTGATGGCCATAGCCATGAACCGAGATCAAGGGAAGGCGTTGCGGCGGCGCGCCACCGGCATGCTACGATATTTATTCCTCGCGCAACCGGTCGGCAAAACCTTTGCGCAACTTGGCGAGCTTGGGCGGGATGGAGGCCATGCAATAGGGGCTGCTTTGACCTTCGCCTTCCCAATAATTCTGGTGATAATCCTCGGCCGGATACCAGTCGGAAGCCGGTTCGATGGTTGTGACAATCGGGTCGGGCCAATTGTCCTTGGCGCGCGCAATCGCATCGGGCGCGGCACTGGCCTGCGCGGCGTCGAGCGGAAAAATAGCGCTGCGATATTGGGTGCCGACGTCATTGCCCTGACGGTTGAGTTGGGTCGGGTCATGCGTGCCAAAGAAAACATCGAGCAGATCGGCATAGCTGATCACGTCCGGGTCAAAGCCGATACGAATCGCCTCTGCGTGGCCCGTTGCACCGCTGCACACCTGTTTATAGCTGGGGTTGGCAACATGCCCCCCCATATAGCCGCTTTCGACGCTCTCTACGCCCGCAAGCGATTGAAAGACCGCTTCGGTGCACCAAAAGCAGCCTCCGGCAAAAATAGCAGTTTCCTTGGTCATGCAGCTGTCTTTCCGTTGAGGAGGGGTCGATCCTAAATAGGGCGTCGGCCATTCTAATCCAAGGGCGGCGGCGCATCGAGCAGCGGCGGGTGCAAATCACCGCCTCGCGCTTTCATGCTGTTGATCGTGTCGATTTCCTTTTGCAGCGCGACGACGCGCGCACGCCAACGTGGATGGGTGCCCGCTTGAAATAGAACGGCGCCGTTGCGCTGCCCGAATGTCTCCCAGAAGCGGACCGCCGCTTGCGTGTCGTACCCCGCCGCCTGCATCAACCAGACCGAAAGGCGGTCGGCCTCTACCTCGGTCTGGCGGGTCAGGCGTGCGCTGCGCCCAAATTGCTGGAACAGCCCGCGATCGACGCCCGCAGCATCGAGCCGTGCACGGTGGCGAAGGATATTATGCGCCAGCTCGTGCGCGACTGCTGCCGCCAGCTCGTCATCATCGCGTGCGAAGCCCGCCAATCCCGCCGAAATCTGGACCAGTCGGCCATCGGCGGAACCCGTTGGCTTGTCTTTTGCGTCGACGCGAAAATCGCTCGCGCAGCCGGTAACGGGGTGAAGATGATGAATGGTGCCGCTGGCATCGGTCACATTGACGACCGCCGTCGCGGGTAGCGTGGACACGGCGGTTTCAAATCCGTCGATGCGGGTAAAGGGATCGTCGGTGGGGGGCGAGAAAGCTATCTGGTTGATCGCCGTCACCCCCATTCCCACGCTCAAGCCTGCGGCCGCCGCAGGACCGTCAGGAGCAAGGGCAGCGATAAAGGGTGTGTCGGTCGAGCCAGCACCATAGACCATCCGCGCTGCGGGCCAGCGCGCCGGATCATAAAGCCGCGGATCGCCCAATATCCAGCCGAGCTGCGGGGCCTGCTGCGGACACCAGCGGGAATTGGCGGTGGTCAGGCGAAATCCGATCGCGGCGATGCGCTGTTCATAGGAACGGAGCGCCGAATAAGGAGACGCGCTGGCGAGGCTATCCTTGGCCTCGGCGGCTGCAATCGAGGCGGACTGACCAAGGGTGCCCAGCAATAGACAGGGCGGAAGCAGAAAGAAGAAAATGCGGCGCATGGGGAGCGCTTACCAATGCCATCCTGTCGCTGCTATGAATTTTGTCGTTGCGTGGGTGCGGCCCCCTTGCCTCGGGCGCGGCAAGCGACGATAGGGCGGCCATGACGCAAGATTCTGCTTTGGCAACTCGTTCGGGGCCGCGTCCCGCCGCGCTGGCGCGCTGGTTGTGGTGCGTGGCCATATTGGTCATTGCGGTCGTAGCCGTGGGCGGCATTACCCGCCTGACCGAATCGGGGCTCTCGATCACCGAATGGAAGCCCGTGTCGGGCATGCTGCCGCCGTTGACCCATGCCGACTGGCTGCACGAATTTCACAAATATCAGCAGATCCCCGAATATCAGCAGATCAACGCAGGCATGTCGCTTGCGGCCTTTCAGGCGATTTTTTTCTGGGAATGGCTGCACCGCATATTGGGCCGCCTGGTTGGCTTTGCGCTTCTTGTTCCTTTTGCCTGGTACGCCCTTCGCCGCGCCATTCCAGCTGGCTATGCTTGGCGGCTATTTGCCTTGGCGGCGCTGGTGGGGCTGCAAGGCACGATCGGCTGGTGGATGGTCAAATCGGGATTGTCAGTGCGCACCGATGTCAGCCATTTCCGGCTGGCGATCCATTTGCTGACCGCGCTGTTCCTGCTCGGCGGGCTGGTGTGGACGGCGCGCGATTTGTCTGCGCTGCACCGGTATCCGGCGACCGCCCGGCCTGCGCGGTTGAAGGGGGCCGCGGTCGGCATTGCCGCTCTGCTGGCCATTCAGTTGCTGCTGGGCGCGTGGACCGCCGGACTGAATGCCGGATATGTGGCGAGCGACTGGCCGCTGATGAACGACCATTTCGTACCGCAGGGCATCGACTGGTCGGGCGGCATGTGGTCGACGCTGACCAACGATCCCTTTCTGATTTTCTTCCTGCATCGCTGGTGGGCTTGGCTGGTGGCCGCCGCGCTGCTGCTGCTCGCGCGGCGATTGTGGCGGTTGCAGGCTAGTAGATTAGCCGGTCTGACATTGGCAGTCGTCGGCACGCAGATCGGGCTTGGGATATTGACCACCGTGACGGGGGTTCAATTATGGATTGCCGTCCTGCACCAAGTGGTAGGCGCGATATTGGTCGCGACAATTGCCGCAGGGCTGCATCGGATCGGGCATAATGAAGCATGAAACCCTGCGCCGTTTGCCGCTTCGCGCGTGCGGGCTTTTGCGCTTGCTGCCTTCTTCGCTGCCACTAGACGCGACACATTGCCCAAAGCGAAATTTGTCTTCGAAGCGCGATGCGAAGGGCTCAAAGGTATTGAGTTACCCGTCAGCAAAGCCGCATGAGCCTTGACTTTGCGCTCATTGAGCGCCATTGGCCCGCTCAGAAGCGCCGCCGAGTCCCTGTCTGGGCCGGGCGGCGCTGCTGTTTCGGGCGGTTGACCCTAGGTCAATTGCCATCATCCATCGTTTGAGGAGGTCGCCATGATGAAGGCGCTGACCAAAACGACCCAGTCGGCCAATGCCGCGACGGTCGAAAAGAAATGGGTGCTGATTGACGCAGACGGTCTGGTTGTAGGCCGCGTCGCATCGATCATCGCCAGCATCCTGCGCGGCAAGAATAAGCCAAGCTACACCCCGCACGTCGATTGCGGTGACAATGTCATCGTCATCAACGCGGGCAAGGTGCGCTTCACCGGCAAGAAGATGACCGATAAGGTTTATTACAAGCACACCGGTTATGCCGGCGGAATCAAGGAAACGACGCCTGCCAAAATTTTGGAAGGCCGCTTTCCCGAGCGCGTGCTGGAAAAAGCTATCGAACGCATGATCCCGCGTGGCCCGTTGGGGCGTCAGCAGATGCGCAACCTGCGCGTTTTTGCCGGCACCGACCATCCGCATGAAGGGCAAAACCCCGAAGTGATCGACGTCGCGTCGATGAACCGCAAGAATAAGGTGGGTGCATAATGGCCGACGAACAGACCGTGACCGATCTCAAGGATCTCGCCGGCGCCGTTGAAGGCACCGGAGCTGCCATCGGCAATGAAGCCAGCATCGCAGCGCCTGTCAGCACCATGCCGCTGCGCGAAAAAATTGTCGATGCGCAAGGCCGCGCCTATGCGACCGGTCGTCGTAAAGACGCCATCGCGCGCGTTTGGCTGAAGCCCGGAACGGGTAAAATCACCGTCAATGGCCGCGACCAGGAAGTGTATTTCGCACGTCCGACATTGCGTCTGGTGATCAACCAGCCGTTCGGCGTCGCCGATCGTATCGGCCAGTATGACATTGTCGCTACCGTCAAGGGTGGCGGGCTTTCGGGACAGGCCGGAGCCGTCAAGCATGGCATCTCGCAGGCATTGACCCGCTTTGAGCCGACGCTGCGCGCGGTGGTCAAGGCGGCCGGCTTCCTGACCCGCGACAGCCGTGCGGTCGAGCGTAAGAAGTACGGCAAGGCCAAGGCCCGCGCCAGCTTCCAGTTCTCGAAGCGCTAATCACTTTTCTTCGTCGACGGACGGAGCAAACGGAAAGGGCGGCCCAGCAATGGGTCGCCCTTTTTGCGGATCGCGTGTGGCTGAGCCACGCGAGGTTGATGTTCAGTCTTTTGTTGCCTCTTCTTCATGGCCGGCAATATCGCCCTCGGTGAACAGATATTCGCGCAATTCCTTGTCAAAATCGGCGCTGTTACGGCGTAACCATTCGAGCACCATTGCGGCATGCTCAATCTCTTCGCGCATATTGTGCAGAAGCACATCCTTGAGCGCTTCGTCCTCGCAATCATCGGCGCGTTGCTGATACCAGTCCGCGGCCTCCAGTTCTTCCATCAGCGAAACAATCGCATGGTGCATCGACAGCGTCTTCTTGCTCAAACGTTCCCGTGGTGCGTGCAGTCCTTCACTCGACATATGCGTCTCCTTGATTGTTTGGATGTGACCTGTGGATCAATCCACATGCTAGACCATTAAGATACCTGTGGCCAATGCCAGGGTTCCAAAGCGTCGTAGATGGCGTCGGCGATATCGGCCCAATGACTCGAATCTGGCGGCAATGAAGATAGCGCTTCCTGCTATCGCGTGCATATCAATATATGAGCTGTGACGATTGCCGCAGGGTCTGACGAGGAGCGCCCTAGACTGCTATCCAAAACGATAAGGCGCGATGCCGCCTATCTCTTCTCCGACCGCTAGCCAGATTTTTTCGCCGACGGAAGGAGCGAAGGGAAGGGGCGGCCCAGCAGCAGGTCATGTTTTGAGGTTGCAGCGGGGGTTTGCGCCCATACTCCGCCGACCCTTCGACCCGCATCGACAAAAGGCATAAATAGCGACCCCTGGGCGCCATGCGGATCATAGCTGAGTCCATCGACGCCGAAGCGCAGCTTTTCGCGCTTTGCGGTCGGCAGATGCAACGTTCCGAACAGACGGTCGAATATGGCCAGCGTCGCGCCGAAATTGCGATCATGGTGACGGTTTTCGACCGAATGATGGATTTGGTGGTGCGCCGGGCTCAGCAGCCAGTGACCGGCCCGACCAGGCAGGCTGATCCATAAATGCGAATGCTGCAAATAGCTGAACATGATGATGGCAAGAAAGGTAAGGACGTTTGTTCCGTGGATTGTGAAGCCATAACCTCCGCCACCGAGGAAGAAGAGAACCAGCGCCATTGTCAGACCAGCCGATGCTGCGGCCATGTTGAAAAAAATAATTGAATCGACCGGGTGCACGCGAAAATTGGTGAGTGGCGTCAGCGATTTGGCGGTGTGGTGGACCTTGTGAAATTCCCACAGCCAACCAATGCGGTGGCTTAAACGGTGATTGAGCCAATATGCGAACTCATAGGCGACAAAGAGGGAGAAGGTCATGATCGTGGCTGCGACCCATGGCGGCACCCTGATCTGCGCGGGCTGTCCAAGCAAGGCATGCAGACCGCGCAGCGCTTGAGCTGCGTACCATTCGCTCGACCATAGCGCCCAGCCGAGCGCGCTTGCCGAAAATAATATGCCAAAGAGGAACCAGCAGATATCGGCGCGGCCAGAAGCGCTTCGCACGATTCGAGACGGTAGCAGCGCGCGCAGCAACACTTTCAAGCGTACAGGACGCGTTCGTCCCCGCGGGATTGCGAAGCGCAGGGCGAACCCGACTGCGATCATAACCGCGGCAAAGGTCAACGCTGGCGCGGCCCATGCCGAGAATATCGTCGCAATGTCGCTGTGTTGTTCCATTGGGCTGGGGATATAGGCTGCAGTTGGTAAACGGGCGCTTAAATTGCGGCCTCGAGATATGGGCTTTTCGTTGCGATACGCGAATGTAATTATTGATATCTTCAAGAGTAAAAGTCTTAGAAAAATGAAGCAATTTGGCCAATTTCTATCATCTTCTTGCGTTTAGTTGGCGGGCGATATGAAGATAGGCGCGTTTTGCCATCACAGCAGTCCTAAACTCCCCAAATCCAGCGCCTGCCGTGCAGGCCTTTCGGCCATCACCGCGAACATTTCATCGCCGCGCGGCGTCCGCTCGACATTCATCGATGCAAACACCGCCATAAAATAGCCGCTGAGCGCGCCGATACGATAGTCGGTCCACAATGCGTCCGCATCGGCGGTGACGCCTGCCTCGCTAAGGCCTGCGAACCAATGGTCAAAGGCGGGGCGATCTGCCGCTGCCCGCGAGGACGGATCAGCGATGCTGGTACCGATCAGATAGGCAAGATCGGCGGCACCGCTTCCGCGCCCTACTGTCTGCCAGTCGACGAGCCAGCACTGCGCACCGCCGGGCGCAAACAGGATATTGTCGATCCGCAAATCGCCGTGAACGATGGTGCGCGCAGCGGGCTGGCGCGACAGATAGGCGTCGAGCCGTTCGACCAGTCCTGCACCGACATTGAGGACATCGGGCGCGAGGCGGCCAGCATAGCGGTCACGAAATCCGGTATAAAGTGTGGCGAAGAGCGAGCGCACAAGCGCGCTATTGTCGCGCGCCAGCCACGGCAGTGTGTCGAGCCGAGGATCGTTCCACAGCATCGCGTGCAGCTTTGTCACTTGATCGATGCAAGGCAACAGGGCTGGAAGTGCAACCCCGCCAATCTGGTCGCCTTGATCGGCCGGGGCGAGATCACTCAGCAGCAGCAGAAACTCGACATCGTCGGGTTCAATCGCGGCAAAATAGCAATGCGGGGCAGCGACGCCGCTTTTTTGTGCCAGTTCGCGATACCAGCTGACTTCCTTGATATAGGTACCAGTGAGCGCGGCAATGTGGCGGCTGGCGGCATCATGGCTGGGGCATTTGGCGATGATGGTGGCGGGAGCAGCCGATGACACATCGGCCCAGTCGAGCGTCAGGCGAAAGCTGTCACACATCTGGCCGGTGCCAACCGTTGCCGTTGTAAAGCCGCGCAAGCTACCTGCTGGTTGATCCAGCACCCTTGCCAGCCAGTCCGGCGTTATGGCGTCGGGTCCCGTAGGAAAGTTCACCCAACAGGGTCCATCAGACCCGTCAGACCTGTGGCGGCGTGGGGTCCCACGAACAATTGCTCGAGCATACCCACTCCCCGGTGCGTCGCGGTGCCGTCGACCAGTTCGGCGATGACCCGTGCCTGGATATGCATGGCAAGCGGATTGCCCCATGCGCGTTCGTCCGCGCTTTGGCTGTCATGCGCGACCGCATCACCGCCATGGTCGATGCCATGGCCCCATGTCGGGTGGGTATAGCCAAGCCCGCTCATGGCAAAAACCTGAGCGGCTGGGGTCAATGTCAAATGGCGTCCGGCGCCAAGATCGACACGCATCGCGGCGATACGGCGGGTTCCGCTTTGCCAGTCGACGGTGAATCGAGCGTCGTTGAAATGTTGTTCGCTTCCATCGTCTGCAATTATCACTGCGCGGCGATTCCATGCGTTGCCGTCACCATCGTCATTGCTGTGAAAAAACAGCGAGCGGTCGATGAAATTGCATGGCGTCCACAGCCAGAAGAACTGGTTGAAATTGCCCTCTGGCGGCGGTTGTGGCTCGGCGGCACCGATCGGACGGATGCCCCAGCTCCGGTCCCGGGTACCGGACCAGCTTTTGTCCAAATCGACCCGGGTGCCGTCGCAGGACAGCCAGCCCGCCCAATGCCCGTTTTGCGTCATCCGCGTATAGTCCATGAACAAGCGTGTGCCGTTGCGACGGATGAAGCGTGGTTCTTCGATTGGGAAGTGGCGGCCGCTAAAGCACAGCTCGGCGGTTAGCGGGCTATCATTGGCAGTGACTTTCAACGTCACCTGTTCAAGCGGGACGTCAATGCCGACGCTGATCGGCCCGACGTTAAGATCAAGCCGTTCTCCGCCAGAGCGGCGGCTTGCGCGAAGATTGTGCTGGACGCCCTCGACGATGACGCAAAAGCTGGCGTCGACAATGCCCAATTGTGGATAAAAACCCATCGCGGCAGCGAAAAACAGGCTGCCATCGGGGCTGACGCCGTTGAAGAAATAACGGTCATAAAAATTGCGATTGTCGCCCGCAAAGGCGACGGGCTCGCTCGTCTGATGCAGCGGGAAATCATCGCCCTTGGTTAGCAAGGCTGCGCCCCTGTCATTGACCCTTTAGCTCAGCAAATGCCGTGCGAATGCGCCGTGCGTTAACCCCCACATCGCTAACTCCGACGCGGCTGACCGAACGGGCGTCGACAATCGACTGGGCAGGATTGGCGGGGTCGGCGCGGACACGAAAGGCGATATCGTCCTTGAAACGATAAAGCGACACGGTTTCGGTCGCCTCGACATGACCGGCGGATGGATCGCTGATCGCGATAGCCCAGCCGTGCGCTTTGGCTAAATTGGTAATTTTGGTAACAGTGTCGGCAACGCTGCCCGTGACAGTCAGCGGCGCAATATCGGGATAGGCCTCACGTTGCCACGCTGCGAGGCGAGCGGCAGGGGCGAGGGCCTTCATATCAGCGCGACCACCATCGGGAACCACGTCCAGATTGTCCTTGCGTATTTCCAACTTGGTGAAGGTTGGCGGGTCGGCAAGGTCGGTTGAAATGTCGTGGATGGCGGGCACGGCCTGCGCTTTGTTGCGGAACATACCGACATAAACGAGCAGCAAAACAGAAATCAGGAACGCCAAGCCGACCGACTTCATCGACGCGCTGTGGCGCACGACATGAATGGTCATTGCCACCAGCGCCAGCGCGCCGCCTGCAAGCGCCAGATAGGTGGCTGTAAACAGCTGTTTAAAGCCCGTGAGCGCATCAACGATACCAAAATAGGCTGCGAACGCGCCGCCAAGCGCCAGCGCCATGCCGACTGCCGAAAAGAGCAGCGCGGCGCTGCCGATGCGCTTGCCCCAACCACTAGCCAGTTTCGTCGTCGCCATTTCACTCTCCCTGCTTGCGTCGCTCGTCCCATCGGCTGTAGGGCGCTGCGCGACACTAGGCATTGGGGCGGCGCGAAGGCAAGCGAAGATGACAGCGACGAAAAGCAAGGGATCGAGGCGGATGATCAAATTTGTCATTGTGGCGGCGCTGCTATTCCTGCTGTTTGGCGGACTGACCCGATTGGTGGTGTCCTGGGGAGCCTGGTCGCTCAATATGGGCGATAAATTGCTTGGCGACAGCGAGGGGGCGACCTTGCAAGCGTCGGGGCAGCGTTATGGCACCGGCGCGCGGCAAAAGTTGAATATCTGGGTTCCGACCGGGACCAAAACAGGCGACAAGCTGCCGGTTCTGGTCTTTATTTATGGCGGAGGCTGGTACAGCGGAAACCGCGATGATTACGGTTTTGTCGGGCGCGCTTTTGCGCAGCAAGGTTTTGTCACCGTCATCCCCGATTATCGTATCGTGCCCAAGGGGCATTGGCCCGATTTCCTGAACGATAGCGCCGCCGCCGTCTCATGGACCGAGCAGCATATCGGGGCCTATGGCGGCGATCCGTCGCGACTGGCGCTGTCGGGCCATTCGGCGGGGGCTTATAATGCGGTGATGCTGGCGCTGGACCCGCAATGGATGAAGGCGGCGGGCAGCGACGCCTCGGTCATTCGCGGCGTAGCGGCACTTGCGGGCCCCTATGACTTTTTTCCGTTTGAAAAGGGCGGCCGCGCCGATGTGGCGATGGGTGATATACGCCCTATCGAAAAGACTCAGCCGATCCACTTCGTCCGCCCCGATGCGCCGCCCTTATGGCTGGGCGCGGGGACGGCCGACACGGTAGTACGCCCGCGCAACAGTGTGCGGCTGGCAGCCGCGATCGAAAAGGTCGGCGGATCGGTCATCCTGCGCGAATATCCCGGGCTCAGCCACAATGACCTGGTCATGGCATTGACAAAGCCGCTGCGGTACAAAGGCCCCATCCTGCCTGAGGCGAGCGATTTTCTGCGCGGCGTGACAGCAAAGCAGCTTGTTCCTGCATCGCCCGCTCCCGCATCGTCAAAGTGACGCCTCCCACCTCCGCTCCGGTGCCGATCTCCGCTCTTGTCATGGCGGGCAGCCGACCTGGTGTCGACCCGCTTTTGACCGGCAGCGGGGTTGCAACCAAAGCGCTGTTGCCCGTCGCGGGTGAGGCGATGTTGCTGCATGTCGTGCGCGCGCTTGATGCCTCTCCCTTGATTGGCAACATCAGCGTGCTGGCGCAGAATAGTGCGGCATTGGCTGCCGATTCCGCGCTCGCCGGATTGCCGGCCGTGACTTTTGTCGATTCAGGAAGCGGGATCAGTGCGTCAATCGCTTCCATTTTACCCGACGCCGACGCGCCGGTGCTGGTGACCACCGCCGATCATGTCTTGCTGACCCCCGTGATGATTGCCGATTTCCTGGCAGGCGTAGGTGACAGCGATGTGGCGGTGGCGATGGTCGAGCGCGCGACCCTTATCGCCCGCTATCCGCAGTCGCGGCGGACGTGGCTGAAATTTCGGGGCGGCTGGTGGTCAGGTGCAAATATGTTTGTGCTGCGCGGGCGCCGTGTGACGCCGCTGCTCGATTTCTGGAGCAGCATCGAGCGCGACCGCAAGAAGGGACTGAAAATCGTCGCGGCATTTGGGCCGTGGCTGCTGCTGAGTGCGGTACTGCGATTGCTCACCATCCATCAGGCGATCGCGCGGGCTGGTCAGCGATTTGGCCTCAATGTCCGGGTTGTTGCGTTGCCCGAAGGCGAGGCTTGCATCGACGCCGACAAGCCCGCTGATATTGTCTTGATCGAGGAGATATTGGCGGCACGCCGAGCGACAGATTAGGCCGCGACCAAAGCCTCATCTACCGCCGCTATCGCTAACGCCAATTCCTCAGAATAATTCATTGTTGCATCCAGATCGATCATCGGCGCGCCGTTGAAATGGAGGTCGGGGACGGTCGCGACCTTGCGAGTTATGAGGGCGCGGTCATGGTCAGGCTTGCGCGCCATCACTGTGTCGACATCGACGTGCAGTCGAATGACCAGCGTCGGAACATAGGCTGCCATTTCGGCATAAAGCTGGCGCTCTTCGGTCTGGAGCGCGGCGAGTCGTGGGTCGATGGTTCGGCCGGCCATGATGGGCCCATCGTGCAATCCCGGCACTTCGATCTGCGGATAGCGGTCGGTGACAACGGTCTTTCCCGACCGGCGCAGGTCAAGAACGGTCTCAAAACGTGCCCGACGTTTACGCGAACGCCGCAGGGCATAACGCGCCGCAAGCAAACCGGGGATCGGTGCTTCGGGCTCGCGCAACTGGTCGGCGATACTATCGAGCCAGCGATGGAGCGGCCGACCCACCAAGGGAATCGCACCAATTTTTCGGCCTTGCTCGCCCGAACCAAGGCCCAGATACCCGTTTGCGGCGGCGCGCGATTCGGCGATATGCGCGAGCAAGTCTGCCGACAGAGTCGACTTACCCGACCCGTCACAACCTACAACAGCAATCAGGGGCGCAAGCGGCTCTCCCGCCATATCGCTCAGCTCAATTCTTTGAAGAAACCGATCATTTTCAATCCGCCGATGAAAAAGCGGATCACGACCAACGCGCCATAGGCATAGACCCAGCCCCATTGATCGGCGGGAATGGCGGCGGTGTCAAATCCGAGGCGGGCGAACCAGGTCAGAAAAACCGCGGTGGCCAGAAGAAACAGCTTATTCTGTTCGCGCCAGATCATCCGTTTCCACCAAAAGGCATATTTTGGCTTGACCCAGCCCGACAGGCGGGGGAGCAACGCGGGCACATTTTTGGCCCATGCGGCATGTGCGGTCCCGAATTTTTCGCGCAGAAACTCTTCTTCGTAAATCGAGATGCGCTCGTAAATCAGGACGCCAAGTAGAAAGACGATTGCCCCGAAGACCCAGCTCCCCGACAGCATAGCGATGCCGGTGAAATTGAGGATGCGGCCTACATAGAGTGGGTTGCGAACTAGGCTGTACGGGCCGGTTGTGTTGAGCTCGCTGGCTTCGGCGGCAACCTTCGCACGGCCCGATGTGCCGAGGGCGGCCCAGCCGCTGGTGAACACACGAACGAGCGCGCCTGATGCGGCAACCGTAAAGGAAATCCAGAACCATGCGCAATCGGCGACGGCACTAGCGAACGGGCCGATATCGCGGCTGCACCACGCGATCAGCGTTGCTATTGCGATGGTGATGTAAATATAGGTGCCGCGGATAAAGAACAGGCGCTTGCCGCTTTGGGCGAGTTCGGTCTGGTACATGGGTAAGGCCATCCAAAAGAGGCGCTCCGTTCAAAATCGGCGGCGCAGAAGGTCGCGCCATTAGCGGCGATAGGGGCTATGCGTCAACTAGCGGTGCTGTCAGCGGCAACAGGAACGAGGCGCAGACGCCGTGCAGTCTTGCCGAGCGACTGGCGATCCGCGAGCGGCAATGCGCTGCGTAGCGACAACCAGATCGCCGCCACGGCTAAAGCTACGATCAAGGGAAGCGCGATGGCGTCGGGCAAGCGGCTGACCAGCAAGGCGCCGCCCCCGGTGCCGAGCGCGATCAGCAGGCTCTTGATCGCAACCCCCGAAAACTGACGGTCGAATGGGCTTATCTTCTCGATTAGCCAGAGCTGGACCATCGGGATCGCGGCCATCACGACCAGCCCGATCGCCATAGCAAGCGTGACCCCTGTCAGCACAGACATATGATCGACAATCAGGAAACCAGCCGCGATGGCCACCACGACGCCGCCAAAACTGGCGGTTAGTTGGTGGCGGAAGGAGGCAACGACCTGAAGCACCGGCAAGGATGTTCCCACGACAGCCTCGATAGCGCGGGCAAAGAGAAGGATGATGACCGCGCCTTGCGCGATTTTGGCTTCATGACCGAATAGGCCGAGCAGCGACGCGCTGCCCGCGGCGAGAACGGCCGCGAGTGGTAAAGCGATGACCATGATCAACCGCACCGCATAGGCATAAATGCCCGCTACCTGCGCGCGGTCTTCGCGTTCGGCGCTCGCCGCCAGCGGGGCGAGTACATAGACAAAGGCGATACGTACCAGCTGCACAACGCTCGACAATTTGCGCGCGATGGTGAACAGTCCTGCCGCGCTGGCGCCGGCGGCGCCGGGTATCAGCAGGTTGAGGATCAGCGCCGGGGCATCGCCGAAAAGACGGGTAATCACATTGGACGGGAGGATCGACAGGCCCGCCCAAAATGTGTTGATGGCAACAGGCGGCGCCCAGGGACGCTGCGTCAGCGAGCCAAAATCATAATAGCGTGCAAGCAGCCGGACGCTGAGCAGCGCGGTGATGGTCAGCGAGCACATATGCGCGATGAACAGGCCCGTAAGCCCCAGCCCGCCGGCGAAGAAAAGCGCAGCCAAAATGAGGCGGATTATTTGCTCCCACAGGATGCGCAGGCGAATCTCGGCTCCGAACACCATTCGAGCGCGCATCGCAGAGGTGGCAATCTCGACAAAAGCCCATAGCGGTAGCGCCCAGACGAACATGCGGATCGACGGCGCGACCAGCGGCGCATCTTTGGCGGCGACATTGAGCAAGGGAGCAAGTTCGGCCGCAAAAAAGGCAATGATAGCCGCAACCAGCAGGCATGGACCGACACCAACGATGATCGCAGTGCGCAACGCCGCCGCCGCTTCGGCATCGCTGGCCGATTGCGGAACAGTGCGCTGCATCGCGGTGGTCATGCCCAGATCAAATATATTCTCGAGCAGGTTGATGGCGGCCCACAGCACTGCATAAAGACCATAGCCGGCAAGGCCGAACATCAACACATAAAGCGGCTGCGCAACGATTTCGATGATCGCGCCCATGCGCGCCAATATTGTGGTGCCCAGCCCGCGCGCGACCTGACGATTGGTCACACCCTCGGGCGATGCGGCCGGTTGGGACAAATTTTGGTCGGGTATCTCGCTCATCTGGTCTGCGCTTTAGCGGCGAAGCTGCGCGGGGGAAACAACAGAAACAGCGCGGCTTATTGCAGGGCAAAACAAGAGAGGAGAGGCCGCACTGAATCGGGAACCGCCTTGCTTTGTCCGGCAAATTGCACCGTCGACCCTTGTCGTTGGCGATCAATAGGATTAGGCCCGCTTCGAACGGACCGCTTTTCGAACCGCCGTGTCCGAACTTAAGGGACTTTGCATCATGGCCGAATTTCGTTTGCCCAAAAACAGCCGCATCAAAAAAGGCGGTACGACCCACAAGGCAGAGGGTGCGGGCAAGATTCGCAAATTCAAAGTCTATCGTTATGATCCCGACACGGGGGACAACCCGCGTTTCGACACATTTGAAATCGACACCGACAATTGCGGCCCGATGGTGCTCGACGCACTGATCAAGATGAAGAGCGAGCAGGATTCAAGTCTGACCTTCCGTCGGTCGTGCCGCGAAGGAATTTGCGGTAGCTGTTCGATGAACATGAACGGCAAGAACGGGCTGGCCTGTACGACCGCGATCGAGGACTGCAAAGGCGACATCCAGATCACCCCGTTGCCGCATATGGAAGTCATTAAGGATCTGGTTCCCGACTTCACCCATTTCTATGCACAATATGCATCGATCGAACCCTGGCTCCAAACAAAGACACCGCCCCCGAGCGGCAAGGAACGGCTGCAGTTTCCCGAAGAGCGTGAAAAGCTTGATGGGCTCTATGAGTGCATATTGTGCGCCTGTTGCTCGACAAGCTGCCCTAGCTATTGGTGGAACAGTGATAAATTTTTGGGGCCGGCGATCCTGTTGCAAGCCTATCGTTGGCTGGCCGACAGCCGCGACGAAATGACTGGCGAGCGGCTCGACGAGCTCGAAGATCCCTTCCGCCTCTATCGCTGTCACACGATCATGAATTGCGCGAATGCCTGTCCCAAGGGATTGAACCCGGCGCGGGCGATAGCCGAGATCAAGAAGATGACGGCAGAGCGTCAGGTGTGAACGACGGAATCGAAGAACAGGTCCGCGCCCAGCACTTTGACGCGGAAACACTCGACGGCGACTGGACTAGCTGGAATCTCAAGGACCAGAGCCGTTTCAATGCTTTTATTGAGCCTTTGTCGGTGCGGCTTGAATCGCCGACTGCCGACGGTCGCCCGCGCGCGCGCGTGCGGATGTTTCCCGAACGTAAGCACAGCAATTTGGGTGACAATGTGCATGGCGCAGTTACGTTGGCGCTCGTCGACATTGGGCTTTTCGCCGCATCGCATCAATTTGGCTCATTGAACGCCGGTCACTCGGTGACGCTCGATCTGTCGACGCAATTTGTTGGCGCCGGACGGCTCGGCGAGCCGCTTGATGCCATAGTCGAACAGGTGCGCGAGACGGGGCGGCTGATCTTCTTGCGTGGCCTGGTCGTGCAGGGCGATGACGACAGCCATATCGTGCTGACCTTTGCCGGCACCATCCGCAAGGCGAGCAAAGACCGCTCCGTGCGCGCACCGATCCCCTGATATGACGGTGCTGTCTGCCTATGACGCGCTAGTAGCTGGCGGCGAACTCAGGCCGGATCCCGAGCAGCGCGCCGCTGCCGAACGGCTCAATATATTGCAGGCTGAACTCGAAGCAGTGCCGCCGCGTGGCAGCCTGCTCTGGCGCCTGACGGGCAGAAAACCCGATGCGCCGCGCGGCGCTTATCTGTGGGGCGCTGTCGGGCGCGGCAAGTCTATGCTGATGGACCTGTTCTACGATGCCCTGACTATCAATCGCAAACGGCGCGTCCATTTCCACGCCTTCATGCTCGACGTCCACGCACAGATGCGCGAAGTGCGCAAAAGCGAGAGCGGCGATCCGATTCCGCTGGTCGCCGACGCTTTGGTCGCCGATGTGCGGTGTCTCGCCTTTGATGAAATGGTGGTCAACAACAGCGCTGATGCGATGATATTGTCGCGCCTGTTCACTGCGCTGATTGATCGGGGGGTGACGGTGGTCGCAACCTCGAACCGACCGCCGGTTGATCTTTACAAAGATGGGCTCAACCGCGAACATTTTTTGCCCTTCATCGCGCTGGTCGAGGAAAAGCTCGACGTGTTGGGGCTTAACGGTCCGACCGATTATCGCCGCGATCGGCTTGGCGATGGCGCGCGCTGGTTTGTTCCTGCCGATGATGCAGCCAGCGCCGCGCTGTCGGCTGCCTTTTTCCGCCTGACCGATTATCCGCCCGAGGATCGCGCGCATGTGCCGACGCTCGAGCTCAACGTCGGCGCAGGGCGGATGCTGCACGTTCCCAAGGCGCTGAAGGGCGTTGCGGTTTTCTCGTTCAAGCGGCTTTGCAAGGAGGCGCGCGGGGCGTCGGACTATCTGGCGATTGCGCGGCAATTTCATACCGTCATCATCGTGGGCATTCCGCAAATGGGCCCCGATAATCGCAACGAGGCCGCGCGATTTGTGACGCTGGTCGATGCGCTCTACGAACATAGGGTCAAATTGCTGGCCAGCGCCGCCGCGCAGCCCGATGCGCTTTATGTCGCGGGCGATGGAGCCTTTGAATTTGAACGTACCGCCAGCCGCCTCGCCGAAATGCAATCGGATGCTTATCTGGCATTGGGGCATGGGGAAGCGGATTAAGACCAAGTCAAAGGGGAGAATGTTGTGATGAGGACGTTTGTCAGCTGTTTGTCTGCTGCTGCACTATGTGCGCTGGCGCCGCCGGCTTTCGGCAAGGATGCGCCCAGCTTGTCGCCCGAGCGACACACCGCGGCGCACGATATGTTCAAAACGCTAATCGACATTCCGACAGTTTTCGGTCGCGGCCGGGTGCCCGAACTCGCCAAATATCTCGGCGACCAATATCGCGCGCATGGTTTTGCCGACGCCGACATCAAAATTCTGCCCTATGATTCAACCGATCCAGTGGCCAATGTCACCGAGAAGACAGCGGCGCTGTATGTGCGGTGGCGCGCCGACGGCAAGCCGACGGGCAAGCCAATTTTGTTGATGGGTCATATGGACGTCGTCGAAGCCAAGCGCGAGGATTCGACGACCGACCCTTTCCTTCTCACTGAACGCGATGGCTATTATTATGGTCGCGGCTCGATCGATATGAAGGACGGATTGGTCGGCATTACGCAGGCGCTGTTTGATCTCAAAGCATCGGGGTTCAAGCCCAAACGCGACATTATCGTCTTCTTCACCGGCGATGAGGAAACTAATGGCAAGGGTGCCGAACTGGGCGCGAGCAAATGGAAGGATCTGCTCAACGCAGAATATGGTCTCAATGCCGATGGCGGCGGGGGCGGATTTTTTCCCGACGGGCGTCCGGCCGGCTTCCTGATGCAAACCGCAGAAAAAACCTTCGCCGGTTACACGCTGACCGTCCGCAATCGCGGCGGCCACAGCAGCAAACCACGCCCCGACAATGCGATTTACAGTCTTGCGCATGCGATCGATAAAATCGAGGCGCATCGGTTTGAGCCAATGCTCAACGAAACGACCCGCGCCTATTTTTCGGAGCGGCAAAAGCAGGAATCGGGCGCATTGGGTGATGCGATGCGTGCTTGGCTGAAAGATCCCAATGATGGCGCCGCTGCCGATGTGATCGAGGCTGATGAGGGCGAGGTCGGGCTGACGCGCACCCGCTGTGTACCGACGCGGCTGTTCGCTGGTCACGCCGACAATGCGCTGCCGCAACTTGCGACCGCGATGATCAACTGCCGCATTTTTCCCGGCATCGACCCGAACAATGTCAAAGCCGACCTCGAAAGGATCGTTGCCGACCCCGAAGTGGTGGTGACGCGCAACGATGCCTATGTCGCGTCGCTCGTCTCTCCGCTTCGCCCCGATGTCACCGCGGCATTCGAAAAGGCGGTGCACACGCTCCACCCGGGAATGCCAATCTCACCCGAAATGTCGACGGGCGCCAGCGACGCCCGGCCATTCCGCGTGGCAGGCATCCCCGTTTATGGTGCGGGGGGCAGTTGGGTGATCGTCCCCATCGATTTTCGCGCTCATGGCAAGGATGAACGGCTGCCGGTCAAGGCGCTCGACGACAATATCCTGCATTGGCGGATCTTGCTCGCTGCGCTCACCGGGAAATAGATGAGTTGGCAGTGCGGCTAGAGGCGCGGCAAGATCCGCGCCTCATAGCGCAAATAATTCATGCCTTGTTGCATCGTCCGTCGCAAAGTCCGTAGCGGTCTCGCATAGGCAACGCGGATCTTGCCGGGCCGGCGCGGCGCTTCGGGTAGGTCTGCAAACCCACCGCTGTGAATGCGAGGGTCGTTGGCCACGGTCGCGCATAAGTCCTCCAGCCGCTGGTCAAGTAGCGGATTAGGAATGCTGCGGTCGCGGCTGAGCAGTTCAAAGCTGTGGCTGAACGCCGAAAACTGGATCGCGCCTGACGCGGCTGCATGGTCGAGTGCGTCGCGCATCTCTTCTTCGGACATCGCGCACAGCTGCGCCGGGCGAAAGCTGGCACTGCGGTCCATCAACCCGCTGATCGGAATTTCACAAACCCCTTGATGTATGCGGACGCCTAAATTGGTCGGGTCGAGCGACAAATTGCATCCTTGATCAATATAGGCGCGGTTGAAACTGCTGTCATATTCGAAATCAAGCGCAGCGAGCGCGCGCAACGTATCGTCATTGGCTCCGAAATTACCGGCTCGAAACGCAATCGGCTCGGGAGCGCCAGCCGCGATCAGCAGCTTGCGCGCGTGCCAGATCAGTTCGCGCTGCGCCTCTAGTGGAAAGTCGCCAATATTGCGTCCCTCCAATGGTGCGATCGGATTGGATTTAGCATAGGCCAGCCATTCGGTGTGGATATGGAGTTGGACCTCATGGCCACGTTCGACGATGGGTTCGACCATGTCGGCAATGATAGCGGGACCATAAACCATCGCGGGCATTGGATCGACGAAAAATACTCCGGTCAACCCATGATTTTCGAGCCGATCCATCTGGTGATGAATACCATATTCGCCTTCTTCGCACCGCGCCAGAACCGAGCTTTCAAAATTGGCGCGCGCGTCGGCGCCCTGTTGATACAGGCGCGGCGACAGCTCGGTATCGAAACTGATGATCAACTGGGTCATCGGCGCAGCCTAATGTGGCGGCGATAACCATTGGTAAAGACTGTTAGTATCGCAGCGCTAGAAGCGCATCGTCATAGCAATGCCGCCGCCTTTGCTGTCACCCCAGGGGAAAAATTGTACGCGGTCGTTAGCCTTGCGGGTGATGAGGAAACCCGACGCCTCGCCAATGGCGGCCCCGACCAGCACGTCATGGACATGATGTTTGCGCGATTCGACACGGCTGAGCCCGACGAAGGCGGCGACGATCTGCGCGGGAACGCCAACCTGCCAGCCATAGCGGTTATGCAGCGTGGCGGCGGCGGCAAAGGACATTGAAGTGTGGCCCGACGGAAAGCTTTTGCGGTCGCTACCGTCAGGGCGGCGTTCGGGAAAAGCCTCTTTCAAACCATAGGTGACGACAGCTGCGCCGCCGATGCTGCCGCCAGCTTGCAACAGTCCGTCCCAGTCGCCCTGCACGGCGGGCACACCAAAGGCTGCGACAACCAGCGCATCGCGCGCGACAGAGCCGGCGTCGTCCCAGCCTTTGTCGCTCGCTTGCGCGGGCGCGGCGAAGGCGAGGGAGGTTGCAACGAAGAAGGCAGAAGGAAATAGGCGGATGGACATGGCAGACCTCCTCAATCATGGTCAATCGTCTAAAGCCTGATGTGACGCGGCAGTTCCCAAATCGACCGGCAGATAGCTTATCTTTATGTCGCCAAACCGCAAGAAAATTTGTCGATAAGGGTCTCGGCGCCGCCACATATTGCAATTGCGAACTATTCGCAGAAAAAGCTAGGTTTTACCCCCTTTGTTGGTTGTTTCCGTGCGGGAATCGGCGTAGGGCGTCGCCAGTCTTGGGACCGGCGTGGTGCTTTGGCCCATGCGCCGCCGGTTTGTTCAACATTGCTGGGCTTGCCACGAAGGGAGTGCCGCGCACCATGGGACGCAAGAAAATCGCTTTGGTCGGAGCCGGAATGATCGGCGGAACGTTGGCGCATCTCGCCGCGATGAAAGAAATGGGCGACATCGTCCTGTTCGACATCGCCGAGGGTATGCCTAAGGGCAAAGCGCTCGACCTGTCGCAAGCCGCTCCCGTTGACGGGTTTGATTCGACGCTCAAGGGCACCAGTGATTATGCCGATATTGCGGGCGCCGATGTAGTCATCGTCACCGCAGGCGTTCCGCGCAAGCCGGGAATGAGCCGCGACGATCTGCTCGGTATCAACCTCAGCGTGATGAAGGCGGTCGGCGCGGGCATCAAAGCCAACTGCCCCAACGCCTTTGTTATCTGCATCACCAACCCGCTTGACGCGATGGTGTGGGCGCTGCGCGAATTTTCCGGTCTGCCGCATAATATGGTCGTCGGCATGGCCGGTGTGCTCGACAGCGCGCGCTTCCGCCACTTCCTGGCCGAGGAATTCAATGTATCAGTCGAAGATGTCACCGCCTTCGTTCTAGGCGGACATGGCGACACGATGGTTCCTGTGATCGAATATTCGACCGTCGCGGGCATCCCGATCCCCGACCTCATCAAAATGGGCTGGTCGACGCAGGACAAGATCGATGCGATCGTTCAGCGTACCCGTTCGGGTGGCGGCGAGATTGTGCAATTGCTCGGCAATGGCTCGGCCTATTATGCCCCCGCGACGAGCGCGATCATGATGGCCGAAAGCTTCCTCAAAGATAAAAAACGTGTCCTGCCTGCTGCCGCGAATCTGACCGGCCAATATGGCGTCGACGATCTTTACGTCGGTGTGCCGGTGGTGATCGGCGCGAATGGCGTCGAGCGCGTGGTCGAGATCGAGCTGAACGATACGGCCAAGGCGAACTTCGACAAGTCGGTCGATGCAGTGAAGGAGCTGCTGGCGGCTTGTAAGGGTCTGGAATCCAGCCTCGCCTAATCCCTGTGCCCCTGCGAAAGCAGGGGCCCATCATTTGCGCTCGCGAAACACTATGGCGCGTGATGCCTATATCTGGAGATGGATCCCTGCCATCTCAGGGGCACGAGAAACGGAACGGAACGCATGAGCATCCTCATCGACAAGAACACCAAGGTCATTACGCAAGGCATGACCGGTGCCACCGGCACATTCCACACCGAACAGGCGCTGGCCTATGGCACGCAAATGGTCGGCGGCGTGACGCCAGGCAAGGGCGGGACGGTCCACATCGGGCTGCCGAACTTCAATACCGTTGAAGAAGCGAAGGTCGCGACCGGCGCGACCGCCAGCTGCATCTATGTGCCGCCGCCGTTCGCCGCCGATTCGATCCTCGAGGCGATTGACGCGGAAATGGAACTGATTGTCTGCATCACCGAAGGTATCCCAGTGCTCGACATGGTCAAGGTCAAGCGCGCGCTTTCGGGGTCGAAATCGCGGCTGATCGGTCCCAACTGCCCTGGCGTGCTAACCCCCGATGAGTGCAAGATCGGCATCATGCCCGGCAGCATTTTCAAGAAGGGCAGCGTCGGCGTTGTCTCGCGTTCGGGCACGCTGACCTATGAAGCGGTGTTCCAGACAACAAATGTCGGGCTTGGGCAGACCACGGCAGTCGGCATCGGTGGTGACCCTATCAACGGTACCAATTTCATCGATTGTCTCGAGTTGTTTCTAGGTGACGATGACACCAAATCAATCATCATGATCGGCGAAATCGGTGGCGATGCCGAAGAACAAGCCGCGCAATTCTTGATCGACGAAGCCAAGCGCGGCCGCAAGAAGCCGACGGTCGGCTTTATAGCCGGACGCACCGCTCCTCCAGGCCGCCGCATGGGACATGCGGGTGCGATTGTGTCGGGCGGCAAGGGCGATGCAGATAGCAAAATCGCTGCAATGGAAGCTGCCGGCATCACTGTTTCAGCCAGCCCATCTGAACTTGGGACCACATTGGTCGAGGTGCTCAAGGAACGCGTGTAATGAAACCGCCCGGCAGCAACAGCTGTTGCCGCCGGGCGTTCATGTCTTGCCCCTTCCCGGGCCATTCGCTGTGTGAGTGGAATAAAAAATGACCCTCGAACGACAAGCTTTTGATTTGGACGAAGTGCAGGCGGGGCCAAGTTGGGCGACGCCGGGTTGGCCGCTGATCGACAGCGATGACTGGACGGCGGCGCTGGATCCGCAGCAAATGCAGGTCGCGGTTAAGGCCGCCGCGACCAAGGCCGGCGCAACGCTGAGCGATGCTGAGGTCGAGCGCGCGGCGGTGGATTCGATTCAGGCGCTGATGCTGATCCGCACCTATCGCGTGCGCGGTCATCTAGCGGCACGGCTCGATCCCTTGGGTTTGAGCAAGCACGAAATTCCGCCGGACTTGACCCCCGAATATCACGGTTTTGTCGGTGCGGATCAGGACCGGCCTGTCTATATGGGAGGAACGCTAGGGCTGGAAAAAGCCAGCGTGCGCGAAGTCGTGGCCATCTTACAGGCCAATTATTGCGGGCACGTCGGCCTCGAGTATATGCATATCGCCGATGTCGACGAACGCCGTTTCCTGCAGGAGCGGATGGAGGGCGCCGACAAGCGCGTCGAATTCAGTCCCGAAGGCAAAAAGGCGATCCTCAAAAAGGTGATCGAGGCCGAGGAGTGGGAGAAATTCCTCGCCAAGAAATATGTCGGAACAAAGCGCTTCGGTCTCGATGGCGGCGAAGCGATGATTCCAGCGATGGAATCGATCATCAAATATGGCGGCCAATATGGCGTCCGCGAAATCGTTTATGGCATGGCGCATCGCGGGCGGTTGAACATGCTCGCCAATGTGATGGCCAAACCTTATCGAGTCATCTTCCATGAATTTTCTGGTGGTTCCGCCAATCCGCAGGATGTGGGCGGGTCGGGTGACGTTAAATATCACCTCGGCACCTCGACCGACCGCGAATTCGACGGGATCAGTGTCCATATGTCGCTCGTCCCCAATCCCTCGCATCTTGAGGCGGTCGACCCCGTCGTGCTTGGCAAGGCACGCGCACAGCAGGTTCACCGCGACGATCTGGAAAAGCATGAGCAGGTGCTGCCCGTGCTTATTCACGGTGACGCGGCCTTTGCGGGGCAAGGTATTGTTTGGGAGTGCCTCGGCTTCTCTGGTGTCCCCGGTTATAATACCGGCGGCTGCATCCATTTCATCGTCAACAATCAGATAGGCTTTACCACCAGCCCGCAATTTGCGCGCTCGTCGCCCTATCCCAGCGACGTGGCCAAAGGTGTTCAGGCGCCAATCCTTCACGTCAATGGCGATGATCCCGAAGCGGTGACTTTTGCATGTAAACTGGCGATCGATTTCCGTCAGAAGTTCAAGCGCGATATCGTGATCGATATGTGGTGCTATCGCCGCTTTGGACACAACGAAGGCGATGAGCCGAGCTTTACCCAGCCGCTGATGTACAAGGTCATTCGCCAGCATCCGCCGGTCAGTGAGATTTTCGGATCGCGCCTCGTTAGCGAAAATATGATCGAAGACGGGTTCGTCGCGGCACACCGCGCCGAATTCACCGATCATCTCGAAAGCGAATTCAAACTGGGGGCGAATTATAAGCCCAACAAGGCCGACTGGTTCGCCGGGCGCTGGTCGGGCCTTTATGCACCCAAAGAAGATGGCAGCACCCGCCGCAATGTCGATACAGGCGTCGAACGCAAATTGTTCGACGCCGTGGGACGAACCATTACCACGATCCCGGATGATCTGGATGCGCACAAAACCCTGCACCGCGTCATCGATGCGCGAGCCGATATGGTCAAATCGGGAGAGAAGTTCGATTGGGCAACCGGCGAGGCGCTGGCGTTCGGCACCCTGCTGAGCGAAGGCTATCAGGTCCGCTTGTCGGGTCAGGATTCGGGGCGCGGCACCTTTAGCCAACGTCATGCCGTGTGGGTCGACCAGACCAATGAGCGGAAATATATTCCGCTGGCGACACTGCCCCATGGCCGGTTCGAAGTGCTCGACAGCCCGCTTTCGGAATATGGCGTGCTCGGCTTTGAATATGGTTATGCGATGGCCGATCCGACCTCGCTGGTGCTGTGGGAAGCGCAATTTGGTGATTTCGCCAATGGCGCGCAGATCATGATCGACCAGTTCATCGCTAGCGGAGAGGCCAAGTGGTTGCGCGCCAACGGGCTCGTGCTGCTGCTTCCGCATGGATATGAAGGGCAGGGGCCAGAACATAGTTCCGCGCGGTTGGAGCGTTTCCTGCAACTTTGCGCGGGCGACAATATTCAAGTGTGCAACATCACGACTCCGGCCAATTATTTCCACGTATTGCGCCGACAGATGCTGCGTGATTTCCGCAAGCCACTGATCATCATGACCCCCAAGTCGCTGCTCCGCCACAAGCTCGCGGTCAGCAAGCGCGATGATTTTCTGGGCGACAGCCACTTCCGGCGCATCTTGTCGGATATGACTCCGCCTGCCGATGCCAAGATAAAACGGCTGGTGCTTTGTTCGGGCAAGGTCGCCTATGACCTGATGGAGGCACGCGACACCGCCGAGCTGGACGATGTGAGCGTTGTCCGGATTGAGCAGCTTTATCCCTTCCCAGGCGAGGCGCTGGCAGTCCGGCTCAAGCGGATGAAGAATCTTGAAGAGGTGGTCTGGGCGCAGGAAGAACCAAAGAATAACGGGAGTTGGTTCCACGTTGAATCGTTGATCGAGGAAAGTCTCGAAGCAGCTGGGCATGCCGAATTGCGGCCACGCTACGCCGGGCGCGCGGCGGCAGCGTCGCCCGCGACGGGGCTGATGAGCCGTCACCAGACCGAACAGGCAGCCTTAGTCGCCGACGCGCTAGGACTGAGCGTGCGCGCAGAAATTCGGCGGAAGAAGAAATAGACCTTATGTCCTTGCTATCGCGGGAACGGATGAGAGAAGAAGTTATGAGCAGCGAAGTCAAAGTCCCCACATTGGGCGAAAGCGTAAGCGAAGCGACCATCGGCGAGTGGCTGAAAAAGCCGGGCGATGCGGTGGCGGTTGATGAGCCTATCGCCAGCCTGGAAACCGACAAGGTGGCGGTTGAGGTTTTGGCGACTAGTGCCGGTGTGATGGGCAAGCAGCTCGCAGCCGAAGGTGACACAGTCGCCGTCGGCGCCGTCATTGCGACGGTCGAGGACGGCAGCGCCGGAGCAGCAGCTGCTGCTGCGCCAGCCCCCGCACCGGCACCCGCACCGGCACCCGCGGCAAAGGCTGAGTCTGCCCCCGCACCAGCGGCCGCGTCGAGCGATGTCCATGACGGTGTCACGACCCTCTCTCCAGCGGTGCGCCGTCTGGTGCTCGAGCATGGTCTGGACCCCAGCAAGATCAAGGGAAGCGGCAAGGACGGCCGACTGACCAAAGAAGATGTGCTCGCCGCCGCCAATAGCGCGCCCGACAATGCCGCCCCTGCATCTGCACCTGCCCCCTCGGCAGCGCCTGCCGCAAGCGGCGGGCCAGCGCGTCGCGAGGAACGGGTCAAAATGACGCGGATGCGTCAAACCATCGCCAAGCGGCTGAAATCGGCGCAGGATACCGCCGCAATGCTGACCACGTTCAACGACGTCGATATGACGGCGGTGATCGAGGCGCGGACCAAATATAAGGATTTATTTGCAAAAAAGCATGACGTCCGGCTGGGCTTCATGGGCTTTTTTACCAAAGCAGCCTGCTTGGCGCTAAAGGATATTCCCTCGGTCAATGGTCAGATCGACGGCGAAGAGATCGTCTATTTTGATTATGTCGATGTGTCGGTTGCGGTCAGTGGCCCTAACGGATTGCTCGTCCCCGTAATCCGGAACGCCGAAAGCCTGTCCTTTGCTGGCATTGAAAAGACGATCGGCGATTTTGGCAAGCGCGCCAAAGAAGGCTCGATGACGATGGCGGATATGACCGGCGGCACTTTTACCATCAGCAATGGCGGCGTGTTCGGATCGCTGATGTCGACCCCGATCATCAATCCGCCGCAGTCGGCAGTACTCGGCCTTCACCGCATCGAGGACCGCGCGGTGGTAGTGAATGGCGAAATCGTCATACGCCCGATGATGTATCTTGCGCTCAGCTATGACCATCGCCTGATCGATGGTCGCGAAGCGGTGACCTTCCTGAAAATCATCAAAGAAGCGATTGAGGATCCGACGCGTCTGTTGATCGATATGTGATTCCGCCTTCGCGGTAATGTCCGGGGGGTGAATGGAGTAGATTATGGCTGACTATGATTATGACGTCCTGATAATTGGGTCCGGTCCCGGCGGCTATGTCGCGGCGATCCGTGCAGCGCAATTGGGGTTGAAAACCGCTTGCGCCGAGGGGCGTGAGACGCTGGGCGGCACTTGCCTCAACGTCGGCTGTATACCGTCGAAGGCGATGCTTCATGCGTCGGAATATTTCGACGTCGCGGCGAACGGTACGATGGCGTCGATGGGCATCAAGGTTAAGCCAGAGCTCGACCTGCCCGTGATGCACGGTCAGCGTCTGGACGCGGTCAAAAGTCTGACCGGCGGGATCGCGTTTCTGTTTAAAAAGAACAAGGTCGACTGGCTTAAGGGCTATGCGAAATTTACGAGCCCTGACACGGTCGAGGTTGCGGGCAAAGCTGTGCGCGCCAAGAATATCATCATCGCCACGGGCTCGTCGGTGACGCCGCTTCCCGGTGTTGACGTTGATAATGACAAGCAGATCATCGTCGATTCCACCGGCGCGCTCGAGCTTGCCAAGGTTCCAGAGCATATGGTGGTGATCGGCGGCGGTGTTATCGGGCTGGAACTGGGTAGTGTGTGGCGGCGGCTTGGTGCGAAAGTAACCTGCGTCGAATTTCTCGACCAGATTTTGCCCGGCATGGACGGTGACGTTCGCAAGGAAGCCAACAAGATCTTTAAAAAGCAGGGCATTGAGTTCAAGCTCAAGACCAAAGTTACCAAGGCCCAAGTCAAGGGCAAGAAGGCCGTGCTGACACTGGAGCCTGCCGCAGGCGGTGACACCGAGACGCTGGAGGCCGATGTCGTTCTTGTGTCGATCGGGCGTAGGCCAAACACCGATGGCCTAGGTCTCGATAAGACCGGGCTGGAGGTCAACCAGCGCGGTCAGATTGAAACCGATCATGAGTTTCGCACCAAAATCGAAGGCATATGGGCGATTGGCGACGTCATTCCCGGCCCGATGCTTGCGCATAAAGCCGAGGATGAGGGCATCGCCTGCGCCGAAAATATTGCCGGACAGACGGGCATTGTGAACCATGATGTCATCCCGTCGGTCGTTTACACGATGCCCGAAATCGCCGGGGTAGGGCTGACCGAAGAACAGGCCAAAGAGCGCGGCGAGATCAAGGTCGGGAAATTCCCGATGCTGGCGAACAGCCGTGCCAAGACCAATCACGAACCCGATGGCTTTGTAAAAGTGATTGCCGATGCCAAGAGCGACCGTGTGCTCGGCGTCTGGTGCATCGCCAGTGTCGCCGGCACCATGATCGCTCAGGCCGCGCAAGCAATGGAATTTGGCGCGACCAGCGAAGACATCGCATATACTTGCCACGCCCACCCGACGCACAGCGAGGCGGTCAAGGAAGCCGCCATGGCGGTGACGGGCAAGCCCATCCACATCTGAGATGATCGCTGACATTCTGGGTGTCGACAATGCATTGCTGATTCGGCTGCTCGATCTTGCAGGCATTTCGATCTTTGCACTGACCGGCGCTTTGATGGCGGTGCGCTTGCGACAGACACTGGTGACGGCGAGCTTCTTTGCACTGATCACGGGCGTTGGCGGCGGCAGCGTTCGCGATCTGCTCATTGGTGCGCCCGTATTCTGGGTGCAGGATGGCGCAATTGCCGCGGTGTGTATCGCAATTGCGCTGCTCGTCTGGATCACGCCCGAGCGCTGGTGGCATGGCCGGCTAATGGAATGGGCCGACGCGCTAGGACTTGCGGCGTACAGCGTGTTCGGGACGGCCAAGGCAATCGCCTGGGGCGTGCCGCCGGTCCCTGCCTTGCTGATGGGCGTGATTACCGGCTGCGTCGGAGGGATCATCCGCGACATGATGGCTGGTGTGCCGTCGATAATCGTGCGGCCCGAACTCTATGTGACGGCAGGAGCGCTCGCGTCGGGGCTTTATGTGCTGCTTTTGTGGATGGGGCTTGCAACCGGCGTGGCGGCGATCCTGGCAGCGGTTGCCGGCTTTGCCTTGCGCGCGGCGGCAATCCGCTGGCAGTTGGCGCTTCCCGTCTATCGCGGCGGAAAGGCTGGCAGAGACTGAGCTGCTGTGTCAGTTAGAGTGATGATCGCAACAGGAGAGCGGACCCAATGACAACAGCCAGCGCCACGGCCAACGGAATTTCGATAACCTATGAGGACAAGGGTCCGCGCGACGCGCCGGTGATCCTTCTTGTCATGGGACTGGGCGGGCAGTTGACGCTGTGGCCCGACGAATTTGTCGATGCACTGGTCGCGCATGGATTTCGCACCATCCGTTATGACAATCGCGATGTTGGCCTGTCGACGCGATTCGATGCGGCGGGGGTGCCCAATATCAAATGGATGTTCGTCAAAGCGCTAGTCGGGCTCAAACCGCGTAGTGCCTATAGTCTCACGGACATGGCCGCCGATGGCATTGCGCTGCTCGATGAACTGGGCGTCGAGCGCGCGCATATTGTCGGAGCATCGATGGGCGGGATGATCGCTCAGCATATTGCTGCCCGCTATCCGCAGCGGGTGCTGTCGCTGACCTCGGTTATGTCGACGACCGGCAACCGCCGCCTTCCGAGTGGCAGCAAGGAGGCGATGCGCGTTTTATCCAACCGCCCGTCGAGTGGCGACAAGGAAGATATGGTCGCCTATTCGGTGCGCGCGGCGCGGGTGATCGGCAGCCCCGCCTATCCCGCCGAAGAAGAGCGCTTACAGCGACGTGTCCGCAGCGATTATGAACGCGGCTGGTACCCGCAAGGTGTTGCGCGGCAAATGGCGGCAATTGTCGCCGATGGTGACCGGCGCATGATGCTGAAAAACATCAGCGCCCCGACGCTTGTCATACATGGCGAAGCCGACCCGTTGGTGCCGGTAGAGGGCGGCCGTGATACCGCTGCCAATATCCCCGGCGCTGAATTGCTGCTCATCCCCGGCATGGGGCATGATCTGCCCCTGGCGCTGGTCGACACGCTTGCTGACGCGATTGCCTGTCATGCAAAGGCGATTGCAGTACCGGCATGAACTGGTCGCGACTGGGAACCCGCGCCAAGCTGATGAAGCTCCACATCTGGCTCGGCTGGCTCGTTGGCGTTCCGATCATATTGTGGACCTTGTCGGGGCTGATCATGGTGATCAAGCCGATCGAGGAGGTGCGCGGAAGCGAATTGCGTAGCGCGCCGATGGACGTGCCCGCCAACCTTGTGGCGACACCGCCGCAATTTGATGGGCGCCCTGTCGCCGGGCTTCGACTGGAAATGCGCGGTGACCGACCGGTATGGCTGATACGCTTTAGCGATAAGGACAGTCGCGCTGCCGATGCCCGAACTGGCGCACTATTGCCTCCCGTGTCAGCTGCCGATGCGCGGTCAATTGCCGATGCGGCGCTGAAATCGCCGGGACGGATTCTCTCTGTTCGGCGCTTTTCGCGCGACGCCAACCCGCTTGAGCTACGGCGGGGGCGCCCGGCGTGGCAGATCGTCTATGCCGATGGCATTCATGCCTATGTCGATGCCGACACGGGCGAGTTTTTGGCGCTGCGGACGCGGTTCTGGCGCGCTTATGACGTCTTTTGGGGTCTGCACATCATGGATTTGCAGGAGCGCGAAGACACGCACCATCCGCTGTTGATCGGTTTTGCGGGCTTCAGCCTGTTGATGGCGACGCTCGGCTTTGTGATGCTGTTTGTGCGTCAGCGCAAACGACGAAAAACCTAGCGCATCAAGACCCCGAGCGCAGCCAGCCAGCCTTTGCTCTCAGCGCTGACAGGGCGCAAAGCCATCGGCATATAGGCGCGGCAGTCGAGGCAGCTGGCCTGAATTGATCCGCTGCGCGAAAGCATGTCCATATCCTGGATCAAACGACGCTCGGTTAGTTGGCGGTTCATCGATGCAAGCCCGAACCAGCCGCGCGGGCCCGACGCCTGTGCGTCGTCATTGGCAAAACTCTCGAACAATCGCGAAAGCCCGCTCGGCTCGTTTTCGAAATATTTGGCGTGATATTCGCCTTCGACCTTGGCGAGCTTGGCTGCGGCCTTCATCGCGTCGTTGAGGTCGCCAAACTGATCGACGAGGCCTAGCTGACGCGCGGTTCCGCCAGCCCAGACCCGCCCTTCGGCAATGGCCTGAATCTTGTCGAGCGGCTGCTTGCGGCTCTTGGCGACAAGACCGGTAAAGCGGGCGTAAATATCTTCGACGCTCGCCTGTGCCAGCTGATTAAACTCGTCGCTGACACCGCCCAGCAGATCGGGCTGACCCGAAAGCGGCGTGGTCGCAATGCCGTCGGCGCCGATACCAACCTTGGCCAGAGCCTTGTCGAAACCTGGCATAATGCCAAAGACGCCGATCGAGCCGGTAATGGTTTCGGGCTCTGCAAAAATGCGGTCGGCGGGGGTTGAAACCCAATAGCCGCCCGAAGCGGCGACATTCGACATAGAGACGATAATGGGCAGCTTCTTCGACTTTGCGACGAGCAACGCCTGACGGATTTCTTCGGATGCCATGACCGATCCACCAGGCGAATCGACCCGCAGCACAAGCGCTTTGACGCCATCATCGTCGGCAGCATCGATGATGTGCTGGGCAATCGTGTCGCCGCCAGCATGGCCGTTCGGCGCGTCGCCATCGACAATTTCGCCAACAATGGGGACGACAGCAATGGCTGCTCCTGCCTTTTTGGGCGGATTGGCGGCGACCCAATTTTTGAGCGGAATGGCGTTATAATCCCACGGTTGCTTATCATCCTCGGTTCCGCTGATTTCGGCAACGCGCTGGCCAAAATCCATGCGGCTGCCGACCTTGTCGACCAGTCCCGCCGCGAGCGAAGCTTTGGACAGATCATTTCCTGCGTCGCGCACCGCGCCGACGGTGTCAGCGATGAAGGCGTCAATCTTGGCCTGCGGACGTGCCTTTTTCACTTCCGTCAGCCAATTGTCCCACAACTCGCTTGCATAGGCGAGGTCGGCCTCTTTGGCTTCGGGTGACTGGTCGCTGCGGATATAGGGCTCGACCGCGCTCTTGAAGGTGCCGACGCGGTAAACATGGGCGGTGATGCCCAGCTTATCCATCAAGCCTTTGTAATAGAGGCGCGATCCGCCGGGGCCGGCAATCATTGCGCCGCCTATCGGGGCGACCCAGACTTCGCTGGCGTGCGCCGCGAGCTGATAGCTGTCGGCGCTATAACCGGTGGCATAGGCGAGCACCGGCTTTTTTTGCGCACGCACAGTGTCGAGCGCCTTGCCGATATCGGCCAGCGAAACCTGTCCGCCGCCAAGGAAGCGGTCGAGATCGAGGACGACCGCGCTCACGCGTTTATCGGTCGCGGCGGTGTTAAGGGCTTGGACGACGTCGCGTGACCGAATCTCGCGTATTTGCGGCCCACCCGCGCCGGTCAACAGTGCCAGCGGGTCGATTTCGGACGGCTGCTCACTGATTACCCCGTCGAGATCTAGAACCAGAGCGCCCTTGTTAACAGGGAGCGAGGCATTGGGGCGACCGGAGAAAATACCGAACAGCGCGACAAAGAACAGCAGTAGGAAAACGAGCGCCAACCCGTCCTTGATCCCCACGAGCAGGTTCCAGACCTTGCGCGGAAAGCTGTTTCCCTTTTTGGCTTTGCTATCGCCGGGCAGGGGTTTGCGAACGGGTATCGCCCAAGGGTTGGTGCCGTCATTGGGTGTGGCTGTGCTGTTATCGGTCATGCCGGGTGCCTAATCATCTTATACGCGATTGGCAATCAACGCTTCGACCGACGGGCGACTGCGGGGTATGAACAGACTTTGGCTCACCAGCTCCCAAAGCTCGCGTCTGACGGGCTGACGCGGTGGCGCGCGCGGTCGGGACGTCGCCAGCCGTGGCGCACGCGCTTGACGAGATGAAGGCAAGGCCATTCGGCGCTGCCGCCGCTTTCGATCAGGCGAAATCCCTGCGCACGATAAGCGGCAACTACGGCCGCCTGCTGGCGCGCCACCAGACCAGCAAGAATGAGGTGCCCGCCCGGTCCGGTGATGCTGCTGATGTCGGGGGCGAGGGTGATCAGTGGTCCGGCAAGGATGTTGGCGATCACCAGATCATAAGGCGCGCGGCGTTTTATGTCGCCATGATCGGTACCCGGCGCGACGCACAGATGCAGCGCATGGGGGCCATGACCGGTTCGCACGCCGTTGATCGCCGCATTGTCGGCGGCGACACGGATGCTCGCGGGGTCGATGTCCGATGCTAGCGTCCGCGCGCTCGGCCATAGCGCGTGCGCGGCAAAGGCCAACAAACCGGTGCCGGTGCCAATGTCGGCGACATTGCGAAAACGCCCTCCCCGGCGGGCGAGCCGGTCGAGCATTCCAAGGCAACCTGCGGTCGTATCATGCCCACCAGTGCCAAAGGCTTGACTGGCGTCGATCAGGAAGGCTGTGGCGCCAGCGGGCACGCGGTCGGCATGGCTGCTGGTGTGGACAAAAAAGCGTCCCGCCTGCACCGGTTCCAGCCCCTGTTGGCTGAGCGTAACCCAATCTTCGTCGGGTAGTTTTTCAATCACCGGCGCTTTACCCGCCGCGCTGGGGATCAGCGATTGCAAAAGCGTCAGTAGCGCAGTCGCAGGCTTGGTTTCGGCATAGGCATCGAGTTGCCATAGCCCGGCCGCCTCATCGATTTCGCGCGTGACGACCACTGGTGGATTCAGCAGCGCGTCCAGCTCAGACAGGTTGCCGGTCAGCGCTTCGGCTTCGGCGCGGGTGCAGGACAATGAGATAATCCAGCTCATGGCGCGGAGGCGGCCTCTTTGGCCAGCCGGACATCGAGCCGGTTGCTCCCCGTAGCGGCATAGGCTTGGCACGCCCGCGAATCGAACAGCGGCGCCCGGCCTGCGAAACGGTCGAACATCGCGCTGGCGCCCGGATGCGGGGTCAACAGCAGGTCGCAAGGCAAGGCGGACACAGTGTCAAAGCTTCTGCGGAACCGCGCAATCAGGGCAGGATGGTCACTAAAACGATAGCCGTCGGCGGAAACCGCGGTCAGGCTGTCGGCATAGACAATATTGCGGCAATCCTTGGCCGCACAGCTCGTCCAGCTCCAGCTAGTGGATCCCGGCGAATGGGCGGGGGTTGCATGGGCAGTAAAGGCGAGCGGGCCCAATCGCACAATTTCGCCGTCGCCGACGATTTGGCCAACATGGGCGCCAGGAAAAGCTGGAAACAGACCCGATTGCGGATCTTCGGGTTCTGCAATTCCGCTTTCCAGTGTCGCCTTGGCTGCGGTACGTGCGACCAGCTTGGCGCCGGTCCGGCGCTGCAGCTCGGCGATGCCGCCAGCATGGTCGAGATGCTCGTGACTGGAAAGGATCAAGCGGACATCACTCAGCTTATAACCCAGCTTTTCGACGTTGGCGGCAATGCCGTCGGCGGCCTGCGTGGTGGCGCCATCGATCAGCACATGACCTTGGGGTGAGGTGATTAGGAGCGCGGTGATGCCGCAGGTTCCGACATAATGGACATTGGCGAAAAGGGTTGCAGGCGGGGCGGGGTCACTCCAACCGTCATGCCCCTCGCATTGCTTCGCCAATGTGGCAGCGTCGACGGTCGGACTTGGCGCGGGAATCGCTATGCTGGGGACGGCGGGCGTGCAGGCGGCGAGGAGCACAAGGACGGCAAGTGACATCCTAGCGGACATAGCTGGCTCCATTGGCGTCAAGGACGGCTCCGGTCATCGAGGGCGGTGCGTCGAGTGCGCACCAGCGCGCCATTTCGGCAATTTCCTGTGGCTCGGCAACGCGGCCCAGCGGAATTTCAGCGAGCAATGCGCCCCCGCCGCGGCTCGCCAGATATTCCTCCGCCATACCAGTCATCGTAAATCCGGGACAAATGGCAAAGGCGTAGATGCCCTGTGCGGCATAACCACGTGCAATTGTTTTGGTCATCGCGACCATTCCGGCTTTGGATGCGGCATAGTGCCACTGGGTCGGACCATCGCCGCGATAGGCGGCGCGGCTGGCGATATTGACGATGCGACCCGAGCCTTTGCGTCCTTGCCAATGCAACACGGCAAGGCGGCAGAGTTCGGCGCTTGCGGTCAAGTTGATTTGGAGCGTGCGATTCCAGTTGTCGCGCCACTGCGCATCGCTGTTTTCGATGGGATTGGGCTCAAATATCCCGGCATTATTGATCAGAACGTCGATGCGCCCGTCAAGCCGTTCGAGACATTCCTGCCACAAACGCACCGGAACAGCCGGATCGCCAAGGTCGCCGTCGCGGCTCGATAGCGCGGCAAGACGGATGTCGGGCGTTTCCAGCGCGGCGGCGATGGCGGAACCGATGCCGCGCGAGGCACCGGTGAGCAGGATATTCTTGGTCATGCGCCCCGATTAGCGGCCTCGGGCGGCGGTGGCTAGCTGCCGGCGCCAAATGGTTGTGACGGCACGGCAAATAGCGGTTAGGCGACGCGCTTGCTGAACTGCCCGGCCGCTTCGCTGAGGTCGTGCAGCCGCTGGCCCATGGTGGCAAAAGCGTCGGTTAACGAGCTTATCTCGGAAGCCACGACGCCCGAATCGTTGCGGATGGCGGCAATGGTCGATGACATGCTGTCCGCAGCCAGTGCAGTTTCATCCACCGCGGCGGTGATCGAGGTGACGGTCTGTGCCTGCGCGTCCATCGCGTCGCGGATGCGCTCGGCCGAGGTCTGGACGTCGAGAACGGTCGACTGGATCGACTGGTTGGCCTGAACCGTACCTTTGGTGGCGTGCTGGATCGCGGTGATTTTGCCTGCGATGTCGTCGGTGGCGCGGGCGGTTTCATTGGCGAGATTTTTGACCTCTTGTGCAACGACGGCAAAGCCGCGTCCCGCTTCGCCCGCGCGAGCGGCCTCGATGGTGGCGTTAAGTGCCAGCAGATTGGTTTGTCCCGCCACTTCGCGGATCAGTCCCAGGATTGATTCGATTGATTCGGCATGACGCGACAGGGTTTCGGACATGGCGACAGCCTCGCCTGCCTGTTCAGACGCTTTGGTTGCAATGTCAGCTGCGGCTTCGACTTCGCTACGGGCATCTTCGATCGCGCGGATGAGCCCGGCGGCGGTCGAGGCGGCTTCGCGCATGGCCATGGCGGACTGTTCTGACGCTGCAGCGACTTCGCTCGTCTTGGCAATCATGCCTTTGGCCGCTTGATCGGCCGAAGTGGCCTGAAGAACGAGTTGTTGGCGGACGCCGTCAGTGTCCTGCACCAGCGAGGCGATGGATTTGTTAAAATCACCGGCAAGTTGACGCCGTTCGCTTGATGCTGCGGCGCGATTCAGCTTTTCGGAATAGGCTAGCATGATATCGAATTCGAGCATGGCCAGGCGGTTGATCGCCCCGCCGAGGCGCGTCATTCGTGCCGGATCGTCGCGACAGGCGTCGATAACATATTCGAGCGCCAATTTATGACATTCGCATGTGCACGACAGCACCGATGCAATGGGAATACCAACATAGAGCGACATATGCGCGTTCTGGCACGCTATGGTCGCCGCCGCCTGACCGTCGGCGTCCGACAGTTTCAGGCTGATATGTTTAGCGCTTCCCGCGATATAAGACGCCAGAAGGGCGCCATCGGCCTTGCGTGCATTGTTCGGTAGCGCGTTAAAGGCAGTCCAATAGGCCGCGGCCATTTCATCTTCGCGTCCAGCGATAATCGCGTGGATTTCTGCGGCATCGGCACGAAGCTGGCCGTCTGGATCATAAAAAGGGAAACGGTCGGCCATCAAAACGGGGTCGACTTCCAGTCGGAGAATGGGATTTTCCTTAGCCACTATGTTATACCTCTATTGCATGCTTGGGCACATGGTCGTTTGGCCCAAGGCGACCACGCGCTAACCGGGGAATGACCTATGGCCCAGTGCTGGTAAATTCGTCGTTAACCAGATACGAAAATTTGCACCGCAACCTGATGACAGCGCTATACAGGCGAGGACAAACGCGGCTAATGGTTACACAGGAAACCAGTTGGAGAGCATTGCGTGATTATTGGAACCCCCACGGAAATCAAAAATCATGAATATCGGGTCGGCCTGACGCCCGAAAGCGCGCGCGAACTACATGCACATGGCCATAAAGTGTTGGTGCAGGCCGGCGCCGGCGAAGGCATTGGCGCCCATGATGAACATTATGTCGAGGCAGGGGCTGAGATTGTTTCGACCGCTGCCGATATTTTTGCGCGTTGCGAGATGGTGGTGAAGGTCAAGGAGCCGCAGAAGGGCGAACGCCAGATGCTGCGCGAAGGTCAGATACTTTATACTTATCTGCACCTTGCTCCCGACCCCGAACAGACACGCGACCTGATGGCATCTGGCGCAACGTGCATCGCCTATGAAACGGTGACCAGCCCGCATGGCGGACTACCGCTGCTCAAGCCGATGAGCCAGGTGGCGGGGCGCATGTCAATTCAAGCCGGGGCAACCGCGCTGGAAAAGGCGCATGGCGGACGCGGCGTGCTGCTCGGCGGAGTTCCGGGCGTTGCTCCGGGCAAGGTGTGCATTATCGGCGGCGGCGTTGTCGGGTTTAATGCGGCACAAATGGCGGCGGGCCTTGGCGCCGACGTCACCATCCTCGACCGCGACCCCGAAGTACTCGAACATGTCGGTACTTTTTTCGAGTCGCGGGCCAAAACCCGCTTTTCCAACCGCGCCAATCTTGCCGAATGTGTGGCTGATGCCGATTTGGTGATCGGCGCGGTGCTGATCCCGGGGGCCGAAGCGCCCAAGCTGGTGACGCGCGCGATGCTGGACACAATGCGTCCAGGGTCGGTGTTGGTCGACGTTGCCATCGATCAGGGCGGCTGTTTTGAAACCAGCCATGCAACGACCCATGCCGATCCCACTTATGTGGTGGACGGCATTGTTCATTATGCGGTGGCGAACATGCCGGGCGCTGTTGCGCGCACCAGCACCTATGCACTCAACAATGTCACTTTGCCGCATGCGCTGCGCATTGCCGACCTAGGCTGGAAAGAAGCGATGCGCCGCGATGTGCATCTTTCGCACGGATTGAACGTTTGGAATGGAAAGGTGACGTTCGAAGCGGTATCGGAGGCTGTAGGCACCGATTATGTGCCGGTGGAACAAGCCCTGGCATAAGCCCGAAAGAGGAAACGCATGACCGAACCCGTCGCCAATGACCCCCTTCCCGATGATGAAGGCGAGAATGAAGTTTTGCGCGAAACGCGGCGGCTTCAACAGCAGAAGGATGCTGCCGCCAAAGCGGAGTCGAAGGATAAATCTGACAAGCGTCCGGTGAACTGGAAGACGGCAGCGGGAATCGGAATCGGGTCGGCGGCGGTGCTGGCCGCGCTAATATATGCGAACCGCGACAAGGACTAAATGGGGGTCGTAACGGTGGCTGATGCCGTGCTGCCATTGTCGCCATCAAGTGGTTTTTGACCTTTTGCGTTGCTAAAAGGGCGCTAAGCAATTGCATATCGTGGCCATCGCGCTAAACCGGCGCATCGGTTCAGCAGACCATTTTTAGGGGAAGCCACCATGGCTGGCACGGACAAGAGCGCACGGCCGCTCTCTCCACATTTGCAAATCTATAAATGGGGGCCGGCTATGCTGGTCTCTATTCTCCATCGCGCGAGCGGTGACGGGCTGGCAATTGTCGGCGCGTCGATGTTCCTGTGGTGGTTGGGCGCGTTGGCGGCGGGCCCCGATGCCTATGCTGCCTTTCTCGCCTGTGTCTGGCACGATCCGGCAGGCGGGACCTTTCATATGGTCACCAATATATTGGGCAAGCTGGTGCTGATCGGGCTGACTTGGGCGTTTTTCCAGCACATGTTCTCTGGCATCCGCCATTTCATTCTGGATACCGGCGCCGGATATGAGCTGAAGCAAAACAAGCTATGGGCAATCATTGTTGTTCTGGCTGGATTGTTCGCCACTGCGGCGGTCTGGCTCTCAATTTTTGCGGGGATGCTCAATGGGTAACGGAACCAGACTCGGACAGGTGCGCGGATTGGGGTCGGCGCGCCACGGATCACAACATTGGCTGCAGCAGCGGCTGACCGCGCTGGGCAATTTGCTGCTCGTCACTTGGTTTGTCGTGTCATTGCTGCGCTTGCCTCTGACCGAGCATGGTGAGGTTGCCTTGTGGGCCTCGACTCCGATGGTCGCGCTGGGGCTGATGCTGCTTGTCGTCAGCGTATTTTGGCATTTGCGATTGGGATTGCAGGTACTGATCGAGGATTATGTGCATGCGGAAACGCCGCGCATCCTGTCGCTCGTTATCTTGAATTTCTATGCCATCGCGGGGGCGGCCTATGGCCTGTTCACCATCGCTCGAATGGCGTTTGCCGGGGGTGCCGGGGCATGACCGAGGCCTATAAAATCATTGATCATGTCTATGACACCGTCGTCGTCGGTGCCGGTGGTTCCGGCCTCCGCGCTACGATGGGTTCTGCCGAGGCCGGCCTCAGGACCGCATGCATCACCAAAGTCTTTCCGACGCGCAGCCATACGGTGGCGGCGCAGGGCGGGATCGCCGCGAGTTTGGGCAACAACAGCCCCGATCACTGGCAATGGCATATGTACGACACCGTCAAGGGGTCCGACTGGCTCGGTGATCAGGATGCGATCGAATATATGGTGCGCGAAGCACCGCAGGCAGTTTACGAGCTCGAGCATGCTGGCGTGCCGTTCAGCCGCAATGCCGATGGCACCATTTATCAGCGCCCCTTTGGCGGCCATATGCAAAATATGGGCGAAGGCCCGCCGGTCCAAAGAACGGCAGCGGCGGCCGACCGCACAGGTCACGCCATGCTGCACGCGCTCTATCAACAGAGCCTGAAATATGATGCCGACTTCTTCATCGAATATTTCGCGCTCGACCTGATCATGGAAAATGGCGTGTGCCGCGGCGTAATCGCCTTATGTCTGGAAGATGGCAGCATCCACCGGTTCCGCAGCCAGGCCGTGGTATTGGCGACCGGCGGATATGGCCGCTGCTTCTTCACCGCAACTTCGGCGCATACCTGCACCGGAGATGGCGGCGGCATGGTGTTGCGCGCTGGTCTACCGCTGCAGGACATGGAATTTGTGCAGTTTCACCCGACCGGAATATATGGCGCGGGTGTTTTGATAACTGAAGGTGCGCGCGGCGAGGGCGGTTATCTCACCAACAGCGAGGGCGAGCGTTTCATGGAGCGATATGCGCCCAGCGCCAAGGATCTGGCGTCGCGCGATGTTGTGTCCCGCTCGATGGCGCTCGAAATGCGCGAAGGGCGCGGAGTTGGTCCCGATGGCGACTATATTTATCTCCACCTCGACCATATCGATCCCAAGGTGCTGGCCGAACGCCTGCCCGGAATCACCGAGAGCGGCAAGGTTTTCGCAGGCGTCGACCTGACGCGCCAGCCTTTGCCCGTCACGCCGACGGTTCATTATAATATGGGCGGCATTCCGACCAATTATCATGGCGAAGTCGTCACTATCCGCGACGGCGACCCCGATGCTGTGGTTTCCGGACTATTTGCGGTCGGAGAGGCCGCATGCGTGTCTGTGCATGGTGCCAATCGGCTGGGTTCAAACAGCTTGATCGATCTGGTCGTCTTTGGCCGCGCTGCAGGACACCGACTACGCGAAACGGTTCAATCCGGCGCCAAACAGGATGCGCTGCCGAAGGATAGCGCCGATCTGGCGCTCGGACGTCTTGACCATTTCCGCCATGCCAGCGGCGGATCGCCGACCGCGGAAATTCGTGTCGAGATGCAAAAGAATATGCAAAAGCATTGCGCCGTGTTCCGCAATGACGAGCTTATGGCCGAAGGCGTCAAGCAGCTGACCGCCACCTATGCGCGGATGCAGGATGTTGGCGTGACCGATCGCAGTCTGATCTGGAATACCGATCTGGTCGAGACGATGGAACTCGACAATTTGATCGCGCAGGCCACAGTGACGCTGCATGGCGCCTATAACCGCAAGGAAAGCCGCGGCGCCCACGCGCATGAGGATTTTAAGGACCGCGACGACAAGAATTGGATGAAGCACACCGCGGCCTGGTTCGACGGCTGGGGCGGCAAGGGCGGCACGGTGACCATCGATTATCGCCCCGTCCACGAATATACGCTGTCGGACGATGTCAGCTATATCGAACCGAAAGCGCGGGTCTATTGATCGGTTTCGGCTAAGCGAGATTGCCGGATTTGTTTTCTGATTAATGTCAAAAAGGTCGCAACTCGTCTAGAACCACTCGCGGATCGGGCTGATCTCGGAAAATGGGACATCGACCTTTTGGCCCATCAACCAGAGTTTCTGGCAGGCGATGGCAAAGAACATCAGCGCGATCGTCCAGACGATGATCGCCTTGATAACCTGCCACCGATGCGCCTCATAGGCGGCTTTGGCGCGGGCTTTGTGATCAATACCCAAATCGCCTTCAAATTCCGCGACCAGTTGCGCACGGCGGGTGCGCGAAATGTAGCCGATCCCTGCGGCACTGTCTTTGGATGGTGAGCGACGCTTCGCCATAACTTTGCCTTGCGCGATAAATATCGGATATTCGACTATAGTCAGTAGCCACTGATAAAGGGTTAACCGTGACACCCCCCAATTTCAGCCGATATCGACAGCGATAATCTTGCTGCGGTTGGTTGCGCCGTGGAGCAGATGCACAGCCGAGCGTGGACGATCTAGCGCCGCTGCCAGAAGTCGCAGAACCGCGTCATTCGCCTGCCCGTCGGCGGGCGGCGCCGTAACGCGCACTTGCACCATGCCGTCTCTCAACTTGACCTCATTGCGTCCGGCGCCAGGCACCACGCGCACCGACAGACGGCCTGATGCTGCCGCCAAATCGCGCAGAGTTTCGGTTAACGCAGGGGCGGGTCGATATTTCAGATGGTGATGACCAATTTGCCGACTGCAGTACGGTCACCAAGCTTGGCAATGGCTTTGCCGCCCTCGGCGAGAGCAAAGGTTTCTGTAACCTTTGGTGCAATCTTGCCCTGTCCCCAAAGCTGGAACAGCCGAGCGATGTTCGCGCGGTTGCGTTCGGGTTCGCGCGCCGCGAAGGCGCCCCAAAAAACCCCGGCCACATCACAGCTTTTGAGCAAGGTCAAATTGAGGGGCAGGCGCGGAATGCCAGCGGGGAAGCCCACCACCAGATAGCGCCCCTCCCAGGCGATCGAGCGCAGCGCGGGCTCGCAATAATCGCCGCCGACAGCGTCATAGATCACATCGGCGCCTTTGGGCCCAACCGCCTCTTTGAACCGGCTGGCGAGCGCCTTGGACGCCTCCTTGTCGAAGGGGGCGTAGCCATAAACGACGACATCGTCGGCACCTGCGTCGCGGGCAATTTGTGCTTTGGCGTCGCTGGACACGCCCGCGATAACGCGTGCGCCCATGGCCTTGCCCAATTCGACCGCCGCAATGCCGACGCCGCCTGATGCGCCAAGGACGAGCAGTGTTTCGCCTTGTTCCAGATGGCCGCGATCGGCGAGAGCGTGGATGCTGGTGCCATAGGTCATCAGCAGCGAGGCGCCTTCGACAAAACTATGGGCTTCGGGAAGGTGATATGTATTGTTAACGCCAACGACGATGGCTTCCGCCATGCCGGCGTTTCCGCAACCGGCGATGACACGGTCGCCAACTTTGAATTCGGTTACGCCTTCGCCAAGCTCTGCCACGATACCCGCTACTTCGCCGCCCGGAGCAAAGGGGCGTTCGGGCTTGAACTGATATTTATCTTCGATGATCAGCACATCGGGATAATTGACCGCGCAAGCCGCTATATCGATGACGATCTGACCCGGTCCGGCGGTAGGACGTGGCAATTCACCCAGTTCGAGCGTTTCGGGTCCGCCGGTGGCGCGCGACAACAGGGCTTTCATCACATTCTCCTTGTGTAAGTTGAGGGGCCTTGCCGTGGGCAGCCCCTATTCAGGCAACACCATGCAGCCATGGCTGGTTGCTGGCAATGCGTGCTTCATATGTGCCAATCGCTTGGTCGCTTTTTTCGGTCAATGCGATTTCATCGAGCCCTGCGAGCAGGCACATTTTTCGAAACGGATCAATGTCAAAGACATAGCGGTCCTGAAACTGCGTCGTTACCGTCTGCTGTTCCAGATCGACATGGATAGGATCGCTTGCCGCAACCTCCATCAGTCGGTCGATGGCCGCTTGGGGCAGTACGACCGGCAGGATGCCGTTCTTGACCGCATTGCCCGAAAATATGTCCGAAAAGCTCGGCGCGATGACGACGCGGATTCCTCTGTCCAGCAAAGCCCAGGCAGCATGTTCGCGGCTGGAACCGCAACCGAAATTCTCGCCCGCGATCAGGACCGGCGCGTCAGCAAATTCGGGCTGGTCGAAAATATTGCCGTCTTCGGCACGGATCGTCTCGAACGCCCCTTGTCCCATACCTTCCCGGCTGATGGTCTTGAGCCAGTGCGCGGGTATGATGACGTCGGTGTCGACATTTTTGAGCCCGAACGGAATGGCACGCCCTTCGATGGTGGTGATCGGGGTCATGACGTCAACTCGCGCACATCGGTGAGTTTGCCAGTGATCGCCGCCGCCGCCGCCATCGCGGGACTGAGCAGATGGGTGCGCGCACCGGGGCCTTGGCGACCGACGAAATTGCGGTTGCTGGTGCTGGCGCAGCGTTCGCCGGGCGGGACTTTATCGGGGTTCATCCCCAGACATGCCGAGCAACCAGGTTCGCGCCACTCCAGTCCAGCGTCGATGAAAATGCGATCGAGACCTTCGGCCTCGGCCTGTGCTTTAACGAGGCCGCTGCCGGGAACGACAATGGCCCATTTTACGCCGTCCGCCTTGTGGCGACCCTTGAGCACGGCGGCGGCGGCGCGCATATCCTCTATCCGGCTGTTGGTGCAGCTGCCGATAAAGATATTCTCGACCGCCACATCCTGCATGCGGGTGCCCGGGGTCAGTCCCATATAGGCGAGACTTTTGGCGGCAGCCGCCTGCTTGGAGGGATCGGCAAAGCTGGCCGGATCGGGAACGACACCCGTGATTGGCACCACATCTTCGGGGCTAGTGCCCCACGTCACGCTCGGCGCGATGTCGGCGGCGTCGATAGCGACTCGCTTGTCATACCGGGCATCCGGATCGGTAGCCAGACCGCGCCAATAGGCGACGGCGGCGTCCCATGCCTCGCCCTTGGGTGCCATGGGTCGCCCCTTCAGATAGGCGAATGTCACATCGTCGGGAGCGATGAGACCAGCGCGCGCACCGCCCTCGATCGCCATATTGCTGATCGTCAGGCGCCCTTCGATGCTGAGCGCGCGAATCGCGCTGCCGGTATATTCGATGACATGGCCCGAACCGCCTGCGGCACCGATGGTGCCGGTGATGTGAAGGATGATGTCCTTGGCTGTGACGCCCGGTCCAACTTCGCCCTCGACACACACTTCCATCGTCTTGGCGGGCTGGAGCAGCAAGGTCTGGGTCGCGAGCACATGCTCGACCTCGCTGGTGCCAATCCCAAATGCGAGCGCGCCTATGCCGCCATGGCATGCCGTGTGGCTGTCACCGCAGACGATAGTAGTGCCGGGGAGCGAAAAGCCCTGCTCGGGTCCAACAACATGGACGATGCCCTGCTCGGCGGCAGTCGCATCGATATAACGAATGCCAAAAGCGGGAGCGTTCATTTCTAGGGCCGCAAGCTGCGCTGCGCTTTGCGCGTCTGCAATCGGAACCTTATTGCCGGCCGCGTCGAGACGCGCTGTGGTTGGCAAATTATGGTCTGGGACCGCCAGTGTCAGATCTGGCCGACGCACCTTCCGCCCGCTGGCGCGAAGGCCGTCGAACGCTTGGGGGCTGGTAACTTCATGGACGAGGTGGCGGTCAATATAGACGATGCATGTGCCATCATCACGGCGCTCGACGACATGCGCGTCCCAAATTTTCTCATAGAGTGTGCGGGGTTTGGTCATGCGGTCCACTTAGTCCTGCACAATAACTTTGCAAGCGAAGGGTTGTAAAAAACGTAATTTTCGGTCGTTTCATCGCGCTGCATGGTCGCTCTGTGACAAAGTGGCGCGCTTGTCTTCGATTGCGCTAGGTGCTGGCGTCGTTGCATTGACGGGCTTATGATCGCTTGCATGTCCCTCATTGCTATCTTGTCGCTGATATTGGCCACCATCATTGCGATGGAGGGTGTCGCCTGGGCGAGTCACAAATATATCATGCACGGTTTTGGCTGGACGTGGCACCGCGACCATCATGAGCCGCACGACAAACGACTTGAGAAGAATGACCAGTTCGCACTGGTCGGCGCCGCGATGAGCATTTCGATGTTTATGCTGGGTAGTCCGATGATTTTGGGCGCGCGCGCGTGGGAACCCGCGACATGGATCGGACTGGGCATTTTCTTTTATGGCATCATTTACACGCTCGTCCACGACGGGCTGGTTCACCAACGCTATTTCCGCTGGGTGCCGAGACGCGGCTATGCAAAACGGCTGGTGCAGGCGCACAAGCTGCACCATGCGACAATAGGCAAAGAAGGCGGAGTTAGTTTCGGTTTCGTGTTTGCGCGCGATCCGGCGAAGCTGAAAATCGAACTGAAGGCGCAACGCGAGGCTGGAATTGCGGTGGTACGCGAAGCGTTAACGGACTAGCGCTTTCTGTAATCGGCGATGATTGCAGCGCAGGCGCGCAATTCTTCTTCATGGCTTTCTTCGCGCCAGCTTTCGTCGAGCGCCTGACTTTCCCAGTCGTGCATCGCTGGATGGGCAAGCATGGTGGCGACCCATTCCGCACCAGCTGCGCCAACCTCCAAACCATAGGTGCGGACGCGAAAAGCGACCGGGGCATAAAAAGCGTCAACCGCGCCGAAATTCCGGCCTGCAAGCCAGGGTCCGCCAAATCGATCGAGCCCCTCGGCCCATAATTCGGCAAGGCGCTTGAGATTGGTCTTGAGTCCGTCCGACATCGGCCGTGGAGCGGCGCGCACGCCGACATTCATTGTGCATTCGTTGCGCAAAGGGCCAAAACCGCTGTGCATCTCGCATGCAGCTGCTTGCGCCCACGCGCGTGCGTCAGGATCGATGGGCCAGACTCCATCGTGCCGGTCTGCAAGATAGAGCGTGATGCCAAGCGAATCCCAGATCGTCCGGTCGCCGTCGATCAGCACCGGGACCTGTCCCGTCGGCGAAAAAGCGTGGAAGCTGTCGTAATTTTGCGGAGCGGTGAACGGCTCGATACGGTCATCAAATTCGATGTCGAGCGCGGTCATCAGCACCCAGGGACGCAGCGACCAGCTCGAATAATTGCGGTTGGCGGTAATCAGCTCGTACAATTTTCATCCTTCCAGGACTTCGAACCCGCTGTGACAATGGGTGATATATAGCCGGGGTCATCGGTAAAGGGCAGCGGCTCCCTTGCCGCGAGCGCGTCGAGCACCGAGGCAAAATCCGTCGTCGCCCGCCAGCCCAACCGCCTTGCGGCGTGGGATGGGTCATAGACGCGGGTAATGCGCTGCGGCAACTCCCACCCGATCTGCGTTAAACAGGTCGGCGGCGTGCGGAAAATGGCGCGCAATCACCGCGCCGGCGTCGCGCGCCAGCTCTGCGGCATCTTCGCGAGCAAAGGGCGGTGTTGCCGACACGATAAATGTGTCACAGCCAATTTGTGCGGCTTGGTCCAACGCGGCGATATGGGCGGCTGCAGCGTCCTCGACTGTCAGTCGACGATGAAGCATTTCAACGGCTTTGAGGTTCAGCCCGCTTGGCACCGCCAGCGTATCGTCATTCTCGGGAAAGAAGCGCCCGGTGCGTAGAATCGCGACATTGATGCCATGCTCGCGGTGGACCAGTCGGCACAACTGTTCGGCGGCGAGCTTGGTGATGCCATAAATGTTGCGCGGTGCGAGCGGCCCGAAATCCTCGTCCATCCACCACGCACCCGCTTCGCTGGCGCCAGCGTGCACATCGTCACGGACCATCAATGAAGTCGTCGAGGTAAACAGGAACCGGTCGTTGCCTGCCGCGACGGCGGCCTCGATTAGGTTGAGCGTGCCGTTGATATTAACGTCGACAAAGGCCTGGCGGGGGTAACGGACAATGTCGGGCTTGTGGAGCGCGCCGCTATGGATGACGGCGTCAATGCCATATTCGCCCATCGTCCGGTTGATCAGTGGGCGGTCAGCGACGGTTCCGATCACCTGCGTGTATGCACCTGGGACGACATCGAGCCCCGTGACGACATGGCCGCTTTCGCTGAGCAGCGGAGCGAGCGTGCGCCCGAGCCAGCCCGACGAACCTGTCAGCAGCACGCGCATCGATGATTCTCCTCCCACCTTTCGCCGCGCGCCTGATACACAGGCAGTGGATTGCGGGGCAAGGGGCAGCTATCTTTTCGGATCCTCTGTGATCGGTATGGCCTTCACGGCGGCACCCGCCCGCGGCGGCAGCTCGCTGAGGTCGAGCCAGCGGGCGTCTTCGCGTTTGTGATAGCTGTCGATCGCTGCAAAGGGGATGCGAAATGGAAATCCCCAATTGCTGTTCCACAGGGCAACGACGCCCGTTCGCGTGGCGGGTTCGAAAATCATTGTCGCGCGATAGCCCGAAACCGCCCCCGAATGGCCTTCAAGCCGGAGGCCTCCATAAGTAAAGTTGCGCCAGCCAAGGCCATAGGAGGCTTCGCTAATGGCCTGTCGCAAGGACCCGGCATAGAGCCGCGCCGTGCCAACGCGAGGGCGGTGCGCAAGCTGCAGCACCGGCCCCGGCAGCACAGCAGGGCGCGTCCCCATCATCGCCTGCATCCATTTGGAGAAATCGACAATATCGCTTTCGACGCCAGCAGCGGCGGGAACGCGCCAATAGGCTTCCTTAACAGGAAGCACATGGTGTTCGTTGTGCGGTCGCGCCCAATCTTTGGCCCTCGTTAGCCGCTCCATCCCATATCCCGCGCTGACCATGCCGAGCGGGCGGAAGAAACGGTTCTCGACGGCGTCGGCGAATGATTTTTTGGCGGCTTTGCTCAATATTTCGCTCGCGGCGTCGAAAGCGATATTCTGATAGGTGTGGCAGGTGCCAGGTTCGCATTGCAGCGGTGCACCGGCAAGATTTACCCGCAACGACGAAGGATCCTGCCCGTGCTCCAGCTTGTCATCATAGGCATTTTTGGTGAGGCCCGTGCGCTGGGCTAGCAAGTCCGCGACCGTTATCCGCGTTTCGGCGCCGCCGGGCAGGCGCAGCGTCGTGCGCCAGCTCGCAACCGAACGGTCGAGGTCGATCATGCCATCCGCGGCGAGCGCAGCCGCGAACGCCCCCGTCGCGGTTTTGGAAACCGAGGCCCAGCGAAACAGCGTGTGCGGCGTAACAGGTGCGCCAGTCGAAGCATCGGCGACGCCATAAGTGCGCACAAAGCGCAACTCACCGTCTTCCACCACCGCCACCGCCAGCCCAGCCATTTCCGGTCGCCGCGAAAGTTCGGCCAACTGCCGGTCGAGCGAGCGATAGTCGATCCGACCGCGCCATTGTGCCGGCGTGTCAGGTAGCTTTTCGGCGGCCTCGATCGGGATCGCTACGCTGGCAAGGGGCTGGTGGCCGCCAGAGGCGTGATAACCAAGCCAGCCAATCCAACCCAGCGCGGCGACTGCGACCAGAAAGGCAAAAGCCCGCTTCATTGATTTTTGATTAGACTGCGAGCTCATGTTCAGGCGTCGTCTTAGCTGCGACTTTCTCTTCCGTCACCCCCCGCGCGCGCTTGTGAATGCCAGTCAGGTTCCGGGCCCAAAATATGGCCATGCGCGCACTGTGCCGATGCAATAGACAATGCCGTAAATGAGCACGATCGCCGACGACCAGATCGCAAAACTGTCGGAATGTTGCGGGCGCCAGAAATGCAGTGGCATAAAGACTAGCCCGCGCAACAGATAGACGGCTGTGATAGCGATCAGCCCAGTGCGGAGCAGGGGCAGACGTGGCAGCACGCCGGCACCCGAAAAGGCAAAAGCTCCCCAGACCAGCAATATCGTGCCGATCGCGAGCGTGATGATTCCGGGCTTCCACTCGCCGCGCGCCGCGGCCTGCGCCATGCCCTCGCCCGCACCGAAGAAGCGATACCAGTCGGGTCCGCCGAAAATGCACGCAATATGGAGGACCGCCGCAATAACAGAGAGCCATCCTCCAACGATCAGCCAGGTCGATCCCGGATTGGCCGCAACGTCAGACAATATAATGCGCGGTTGTTTTGGCTGCGATCTCTTCTGCTGTCACGCCGGGCGCAAGCTCGATCAGCTTGAACGGGCTGCTATGATCGGGGCGCTTGAACACGGCCAGATCGGTGATGATCATGTCGACGACATTCTTGCCCGTTAGCGGCAGCGTGCATGCCGGAATGAATTTGGGGTCGCCATGTTTGGATGTGTGTTCCATCGCGACGATGATTTTTTTAACCCCGGCGACCAGATCCATCGCGCCGCCCATGCCCTTGATCATCTTGCCGGGGATCATCCAGTTGGCAATGTCACCATTTTCGGCAACTTCCATCGCACCCAGAACGGTGAGATCGATATGGCCGCCACGGATCATCGCAAAGCTGTCCGATGAGCTGAAATAGGCCGATTGAGGCAGTTCGCTGATCGTCTGCTTGCCCGCATTGATCAGATCGGGGTCTTCTTCGCCCGCAAAGGGGAAGGGGCCGATACCGAGCATGCCATTTTCGGACTGGAGGGTGACCTCCATACCGTCAGGGATATGGTTCGCCACCAGCGTCGGGATACCGATCCCCAGATTGACATAATATCCATCTTGCAGTTCTTGCGCGGCGCGGGCCGCCATTTGATCGCGGGTCCAGCTCATGACTGCGGCTCCCATTTGTTCGCGTTGGAGAAAATATCGACCCAGTCCAGCTTTTGCCACGGGCCGTAAACGGGGTTGGGTAGCAGGAACCATCCGCTGTCCCAAAGGGCGCTTGGCGTCGGACCAGTAGCGAGGGCGGTGCGAGCCGCGCCCGACAGGCTTTTGTCATTGAATTGCTGACTGAAATCACCAAGCTGATCGCCCGCGAGTATGATCACGCAAAAGCGCGATGCGATGGTGGAACGGCGTTGGTCCTTGCTCGAACCGCCGGCATCGTCGCCCATTAAAAACAGTGTTTCGCCATGCTTAAAATCGCCGAGACCTGCAGCACGCAGCGTATCTTCGCTGCCTTTTGCATTGGCGGCGCTGCGGTTGGTATTCGCGATGACGGTGACGCCCGCCTTGCGTAGCGCGTCCACCATTGCGGCCGCGCCGGGCATGGCTTTTGCCTTGCCAGCACCGCTTTTCTCCCATTGGTCCCAGACCAAGGGGTCGAAATCGGTTCCCTGCTCGGCGAAGTAACGCATCGCGCCAAGGTTCCACACAAGGGTTTCGTCGGCATCGAACACGGCTGCAAAAGGCTTGTCGCCGCAGGGTTCGAATTTTGGATTGTCCACGGTGGCACCGGACGTCAGGACGACACTGTTTTGCGGGCGGCGTTTGACTTGCTCGACGGCATACGCAGTCAGGCGAGCATAGCTTTGTCGGACCAGCGCCGCCGCTTCCGCCGAGCCATAAAGATATTGCAGCGGCACCGGCGGTTTAGCGTTTGCGGCCGGTGGCGGCGGAACGGCGGGCGCAGGTGGTGTGCTGGTGGCGCAGCCGGCGAGTAACAGGCCAAGTGCGATCGTGGCGAGCCGCATCAGGCGTCTTCCCGTTCGCGGACCGTCCGGAACTCGATTCGCTTGTCATAGGGCGAGCCGACGATCAGCCTTTTGACGTAAATGCCGGGCAGGTGGATGCAATCGGGGTCGAGGCTGCCGACGGGGACGATTTCTTCGACCTCGGCGACACAGATTTTGGCGGCGGTTGCCATCGGCTGGTTGAAATTGCGCGCGGTCTTGCGGAAAATGAGATTGCCGCTTTCATCGGCTTTCCAGCCCTTGATGATCGCCAGATCGGCAAAGATGCCGCGTTCGAGAATATAATCCTGTCCGTCGAAATTCTTGACCTCTTTGCCTTCGGCAACAGCGGTGCCGACGCCGGTCTTGGTGTAAAAGCCCGGGATGCCCGCGCCGCCTGCACGACAGCGTTCGGCGAGTGTGCCCTGCGGGCAGAATTCGACTTCGAGCTCGCCCGCAAGATATTGGCGCTCGAACTCCTTATTTTCCCCGACATAGCTGCTGATCATCTTTTTGACCTGGCGGGTGCGGAGCAGTTTGCCGAGGCCTTCACCATCGATGCCGGCATTGTTACTGGCAATAGTGAGGTCTTTGGTGCCTGCATCGCGGATCGCGTCAATCAGTCGTTCGGGGATGCCGCACAGGCCAAAGCCGCCCGCGCAAATATGCATGCCGTCGAACAACAAACCGTCGAGCGCAGAGGCGGAATCGGGGAAAATCTTCTTCATGGCAGCGCAGGCCTTCCATCTTCGTCCGTATTTGGGCTGCCGATCCGGCAGTAAGAGGGGTGTCGAGATAGAATGGCACCTTGAATCGGTCAATGGCGCTCCACGCTTTGATCTCAATCAAAGACGGCCTCTCGAGGATGCGGCAAAGTCGACTTATCAATTTTTTGAAAGGAGGCCCGTCATGCGGTCTATTCTGGTTCATGCCGATGCAAGCGCTGCACTTGATGCTCGTCTGGAAACAGCTTTGTCACTGGGGCGACAACATAATGCCCATGTCCGCTTCATGATCAGCACAGCCTTTCGAAATTTTATCGCCATGGATCCTTTTGGCGGCGCATATTTGGCCAGCGGTGCGATGGCAGCCGTGCAAGAACAGGATTCCAAGCTGGCAGAGCAACTGGCCGAAAAGCTCGCCGGAGAAGATGTCGCCAGCGATGTCGTACAGGCTGATGGCGATGTCGTCGCGGTCATGGCAAGCGCTGCAGCGCTTGCCGATCTTGCAATTGTTTCGCTCAATGGTTGGGGCGAGCCTGGAGGACCCTCGACACTGGCGGGCGATTTGGCTCTAGCGGTTTCGACGCCGGTGCTGGCGTTACCCAAAGCGGCAAAGATGCTCGACCTCGAGGCGCCCGCGATGATTGCGTGGAACGGAAGTCCGCAAGCGGCCAATGCCATACGCGCAGCGGTGCCGCTCTTGATCGGGCGCAAACAAGTATCTCTGGTTGTAGTCGGCGACGATGATGGGGGACTCGCAGCCGAGGATGCGCTGCGCTATCTGTCTCGACACGACATTCATGCCGAACTGCATATGGTGCCGCCTGTCGAGGAGACAGTCGACATGGCGCTCGAACGCGCCGCGCTTGAATTGAAGGTTGAGCTAATTGTCATGGGCGCGTTCGGCCGTAGCCGATTGCGCGAGACATTATTCGGCGGGACCACCAAATATCTGGTCGAAGGCGGCCAATTCGCGCTTTTGCTCGCCCATTAGACTTTAATGGTAAGCAGCTAAGATCAGGGCAGCGCGATTGCGAGCAAGTGGCTCAGATCGGCAATCGCCTGTTCGCCACTTGTCACCTTGATGGCGCGCATCCCCAATTGGGCCGCCGGCTTACAGTTGATGCCCAGATCGTCGAGATAGACGCAGGCGGTGGGAGACAGGTTCAGCGCGTCGCACATCATCTGATAAATGCGCGGGTCGGGCTTGCGCACGCCGACTTTGCTAGATTCGATTATATGGTCGAAGCGCGCCATAATAGCGGCAACCTCGGCAGCCTTTGCTTCGGTTTGTGCCATTCCCGCGCCTTTGCCCGACGGCACATTGTTGGTGATGCAGCCAAGGGTGAAGCCGTGCGTCTTCAGAGTGTCGAGCGCCGCGACCATTGCCGGACGTACCGCACCGGCCAGCACATCGAGCACCGCTTGCCCCTCCAGCTCATGCCCAAGCGCGCGCGCATTTTCGGCGAACAAGGTGTCGAACGCAGCGGCGTCGATTTCGGCGCGTTCGAACCTGGCCCAGGCATTGTTGTCGGGATCGACGCTGTTGACCCGGCGCACGAAATCGCGCGGCAATCCGCGCGCCGCTTCCAGCCGGTTGAACGCTTCAAAGGGCGACGAAGTGATGACCCCGCCGAAATCGAAAATCACAGCGCTGATGGTCATGGGATGACGACAATTCCCGCCTTGGGATCGGCCTTGCCCGATAGCATTTCCTGATAAGCGGTAAGAGCTGCGTCGCCGCCGTTGCGTTTGTCGATACGTGCCAGACGCGGTGCGATTTCCATAAAGCCGCGCCACGCGGAAGCGATTTTCTGCCCCAAAGCTGCCCCGCCCCAGTCGGCAATACGCTTCTGGCTGCGGCCGGGAGCAAAAAAGCCCTGACGTTCGGGACCGGGAAGCGCGGCCTGCTCGCTTTGTGCATCCCAATGCGATTTACCGACCACGATCGACGCCTTGAGCTGGTCGCCGAAATGGGTGTGGACCGCACGGGTCACCGCGCCATTACCTGCCATATCGACCAAGGCTGAAGATTTGCTGGAATCAAGGGCCGTGATATCGTCATAGGCGATGACATGGTCATAGATATTTTGCGCCGCCAGCGTGTCGAGATTGGCTCTGCTTGTCAGCCCGAAGGTCTGGGGTCGCGAGCCTGCCCGTTGTTGGACCGAATAGCCCAGCCCGATCGCGGTTTTGCTCGACGCGCTGGCGATCAAAATTTGCTCGACGCCATAATCACCTTCATCCTCGAACTGGTCGGCAATCAACCAACCGGTAAGGAACAGGGGGCGGAACACCGGCCAAAAATCATGGTCCGCGACCCGATAGTCGACAAGCGCCTCGATCCGCTGATAGTGATTATAGATGGGCGGCAATGTGGTACGGCGCGGGGTGATGTCGGTGAAGCCATGCGGGCCAATGTTTCCCGGTTCCAGCACGGCGTGACTCGCCATCGGATAATAGCCATAGAAGCGGTCGCCCACCGCGACCCCATCGACGGCGCTTTCGGTAACGGTGGCAAAGCCCCAGACCGGCAGACGGCCCGGCGCGTCATCCTCGGCAAAAAAATCCCAATAGCCTTGGTCGTTGCCGAACAATCCCGACGGTTTGCCAAACACTGCATAGGTGATGTTATTCGCGGTCATCGCATAGCTGTCGATCGCGACGCGGATTGTGCCCAAGACGAGCGGTGCGGCGGCTTCCTCCACTAGCTTTGCAGAAGCGATATTGTCGCGGTCGATGTCGATGGCCCAGCTGGCATCGGTCATGGTTTTTCCTTTAATATTGCAGCTTCAGGCCAGGACGATTCCAGCGGGTTTTTACCAATCGCCCGGTGCCTGACAGGGTCAGATAGGCATCGCGCATATCGTCTCCGCCAAAAGCAATGTTGGTGGTGAAAATATCGTCGGTCGAAACAAATTCGACCAGTTCGCCGTCGGGCGAGATACAGCTGATTCCGCACTCGCCGATGGTCGCGACGGCTATATTGCCACAGTCTTCCATAGCCAAACTGTCGAAAAATTTATAGCCGCCGGGGCGATAGACGGGGATGCCGGGTCCGCCGGGGCCAGCGTCGGGCCCGACTTTGCCCGGCGCGATGATGTTGAACTTCATCAGGCGGCAGGTGTAGGTTTCGGCGGCGAACAATGTCTTGCCATCGGGTGACAGACCGACGCCATTGGGGTTGTTAGACGGGAAAATTACTTCCTCGATAAAACTGCCATCGGCCTTTGCATAAAAAATGCCGACAATATCATGGCTTCGTTTGGCATAGTTGACCTTGCCATGATCGGTGAACCAAAAGCCGCCATGCGCGTCGAAGACGATATCGTTGGGGCCACGCAAATTTATGCCATGGTCGCCCGATTGATACAGAATTTCTACCGCGCCAGTGTCGATGTCGATACGCTCGATCCGCCCCCCAGAATAATCGTCGGCGATGCCGTGCGGGGTTAAATAACCGCCCTCTTCAGCCCAGTTGAAGCCGCCATTGTTGCAGCAATATAGCTTTCCGTCGGGGCCGACCGCGAGTCCATTTGGCCCGCCGCCGGGCTCTGCAACTATCTCTTTGCGCCCATCGGGCCAGCAGCGCGTGATACGCCCCGCCGCAATTTCCGTTACGACAATGCTGCCGTCGGGCAACACGACGGGTGCCTCGGGGAAACGCAGTCCGTCCGCGATTAAATCCATTTCGATATCCGCCTTCCGCATCTTCACCGTGATTTGCGAACAGGCTGACAGTGTCTAGGCACGAATTCAAGACTGCTTGACCGGCACGCCTTTCCAGTGGCACCAGTTCAGCATGGGGCACAAGACAGTTCAGATCTCTCAATTTCACGACCAGCGTCAGGACATTATATGACAGCCACAGCGACTCCCGCTCCGCGCGGGATGGGCCAATGGGCGGCGCTGGCGCTGGTCATGGGAAGCATGATCGGGTCGGGCGTATTCCTGTTGCCGGCCAGTCTGGCGCCGCTGGGTTGGAATTCGGTGTTTGGCTGGTTGATTACGGTGGGCGGTTCACTGTGTCTTGCCGCCATATTTTCGCAACTGGTGCGCGCGATGCCGGAAGCGGGCGGCCCCTATATCTATACGCGTGAGGCCTTTGGTTTCGGACCCGCCTTTGCCGTGGCCTGGGCCTATTGGATTTCGATGTGGATGGGCAATGCCGCGATCGCGACTGCAGGGGTCAGCTACCTTAGTCATTTGTTCCCCGCCTTGTCATCGCCCGGTATCGCAGTGGCGACGACTATCGCCTTTGTCTGGATGTTCACCTTGCTAAATTTGCGCGGAGCCAGAACTGCGGGGCGATTCCAGCTGGTTGTTACGCTCATCAAAATTCTGCCACTTATCGCGATCATCCTGTTGGCTCTTTGGGTTTTGGGATCAGAAGGAGCCGCGGCGGTCGCGCCCTTCCATGCAGCCGAGATCAACCTGCCATCGATCGCAACGGCCACAACGCTGACCTTATGGGCGATGCTGGGGCTTGAAGCGGCGACCGTGCCCGCCGACAAGGTGATCAATCCGCAAACGACAATTCCGCGCGCGACGATGCTGGGAACAGGCGGGGCCGGTCTTATCTATATCTTCGTATGCTCGGCCGTCGTGCTGATGCTTCCGGCCGCGACGCTGAGTGTATCGAGCGCGCCCTTCGCCGATTTCTTCGACCGTTTCTGGGGCACCAATGTCGGAATGGTGATCGCGGCTTTTGGCGCCGTCAGCGCGCTCGGCGCGCTCAACGGCTGGGTAATGTGTCAAGCCGAACTACCTGCTGCACTGGCCCGCGACGGCCTGTTCCCGCGCTGGCTAGCGGGCAAGGACGCCAAAGGCGTGCCAGTCAATGCGCATCTGTTGTCAACCGGCGTGCTGACCATCGTCTTGTTGCTCAATATGAGCAGGACAACGGCGCAATTATTCGAATTTTTGATCCTGATAACAACTTCGGTCATATTGGTCGTCTATGTTGGCTGCGCACTGGCGGCGGGCTGGTTGATGCGGCAGGGTAGGTTGCCCCGCAGCGCCGCTTTCGCTCTGATTGTCGGCGGCGGTATACTCTATGGCGCATGGACGGTGATTGGCGCTGGCGTCGAGGCGCTAAGCTGGGCTGCGGTTCTGTTGTTGGCGGGGGTTCCCATCTATCTGATGAAACGAAAAGCAGCCACATGACCGCTCGTCCGCTCTTTGTGACCAATTTCTGGGAGGCCGATCTCGGCGACGGCGACCTGCTCGCCGAACTGGAGCAAAGCTGTTTTCTGCTGGCAAAAGAGGATGGGGCGGGGAGGCGCTGGTCGCGCGATCATGGCTATAAAGGCTATACCAGCTATGCGAGCCTGTCCGACCTGCCGCAGCGCGATCCGGCCTTTGCAGACCTGAAGCGCCTGCTCGACAAACAGGTGAAGGCCTTTGCTGTCGCCTGTCATTTTGATCTGGGTAAACCGTTGCGGCTCGACAGCCTGTGGGTCAATGTTCTGCAACCAGGCGGCACCCACAGCGGACACATCCATCCGCACAGCATTGTGTCCGGCACCTTTTACGTCGCGGTTCCAGCTGGTTCGGGCGCGCTCAAGCTGGAGGATCCGCGCCTGCCGATGATGATGGCCGCGCCGCAGCGGACCGACGATGCGCCCGAGGAGTTTCGCCCCTTTGTCTATGCCGAACCTGCGGCGGGCCGCGTATTTTTGTGGGAAAGCTGGCTGCGGCACGAGGTGGTGCCGCATAAGGGCAAGGGCGAGAGGATCAGTATCAGCTTTAATTACAGCTGAGCACGCCTATATCGAGGTCATCGTTACAGATGAAACCAAAGGATCCCTCCATGACCGCGACCACCGCTACCTATGATGCCGACCTGAAATTGTTCATCAACGGCGCATGGCGGAGCGGGGAAGGGCGGGATGTCGCGCCGGTATTTAATCCGGCGACTGGCGGAACAATTGCCGAGCTGCCCATTGCCACCACGGCCGATCTCGACGAGGCGCTAGCGGCCGCCGACGCGGCGTGGCCGTTGTGGCGCGCCAAGACGCAGGACGAGCGCGCCGCGTTGCTCCACAAGGTGGCATCTAACATTCGCGAACGGATTGAACCGATTGCGACGCTGTTGACGCTCGAACAGGGCAAGCCGATTGCCGAAGCGCGCGGCGAAGTCGCCTCGGCGGCGGGGTTGTTCGATTATTTCGCTGAAGAAGGCAAGCGCATCTATGGCCGCGTGCTCCAGCGTCCGGCGGGACAGCGTACGATGGTTCTGAAACAGCCGGTGGGGCCAACCGCCGCCTTCAGTCCCTGGAATTTTCCGGTCAATCTGATGGCAAAGAAAATTGCTCCGGCACTCGCAGCAGGCTGCGTTGTTATTGCCAAGGCGCCAGAAGAAACGCCAGGTTGCACCAGCGCGATTATGCAGTGCATCGCTGACGCCGGAATCGACGCCGGAGTTGCGCAACTCGTCTATGGCGTTCCCGACCATATCAGCCGGCATCTTTTGGCCAGTCCGGTCATCCGCAAAGTCAGCTTCACCGGATCGACCGTCGTCGGTAAGCATCTGATGAAACTCGCCGCTGACGGGGTGAAGCGGATCACGATGGAGCTTGGCGGCCATGCGCCAGTGTTGATTTTTGACGATTGCGATCTGGAAAAAACACTCGACCGCGTCGTGTGGCAGAAATTCCGCAACGCAGGCCAAGTCTGCATTTCGCCGACACGATTTTATGTGCAGGAAGGCATTTATGACGCTTTTGTGCAGGGATTTGCTGAACGCACCGCCAAGGTGAAGGTCGGCAGCGGGCTCGACGCCGACACGCAGATGGGACCGCTGGCTAACAGCCGCCGCGCTCCCGCGCTCGAGGCGATGATCGCCGATGCCAAGGCAAAGGGCGCGCGCGTCGTTGCCGGCGGCGAAGCGGGCGACAAGGGCTTTTTCTTCCAGCCGACAGCGATTGCCGATGTACCGCTCGACGCCGACGCGATGAATCATGAGCCCTTTGGCCCGATGGCGCTGATGCGGTCGTTCAAGGATTTTGACGAGGCAATCGAGCAAGCCAACCGGCTTCCCTTTGGCCTCGCAGCCTTTGCTTTCACCGAAAATGGACGCCGTATCAATCAGCTGGCAGAGATGATCGAAAGCGGGATGGTCGGCGTTAACAGCTTTGTGATTTCAACCACCGACACGCCGTTTGGCGGTATCAAGCAATCGGGCTTCGGGAGCGAAAGCGGCCCCGAAGGTCTCGACGGCTATCTCGTGACCAAGGCAGTGCATATTTATTGAACAGGCAGGCCTTGATGAGGTGCACCCCTGTTTCGAAATAATTTGGCTATTCACGATTTGAAAATATCGGTTTAAGGCGAACGACCGCTCACCGCTCGCGACGCCGATTCGGCGGATAATCCGGCAACGCCAGGTATTTTCATGTCTGCCTTCCATTCGCTTGCGCTCGGTTCCAATCCGGCTTCGGCCAACGACCTACCTGCAACAGGCCAGGTGATCCCTCTCAGCTGGTTCGGCGCTGCGTTGATCGCCAGCACATTCATCGTTGCGCTCCTGATACACGGCGCCGGTCTGTCGATCGACCCGCTGGCACCTGCTACGCTGAACTTCACGGCGGCGTTTGCGGCGCTGGCGTTGATCCGCTTCGGATACCGCCGTCCTTCTTCGATCTCTACTCGCATCATCCATGACATCGCCGAATATATTGGGCTGCTTATGGCAATTTCGCTGCTAGGCACGATCGCAAGCTATCCCGTCGCATCCTACAGTGACGGATTCTACGACCGCTTCTTGTATCGCAGCGATGTCGCACTCCATTTTCATTGGCTGAGCTGGTACCAAATGGTCGCCGCTCATCCGCTCATTCAGCTGCTGAGCCGTGCTGCTTACTCGATGATCTATGTTTCTCCGGTGATCCTGCTGGGTTATCTCGCGATGACGCATCAGCGTCGCGAGGCGCAGAATTTTCTTGCTGCGATATGGGTTTCCGCGGTTGTCACGCTGATTGCCTTTCGGTTTGCCCCGGCGGTTGGGCCCTTCGCCTATCTATGGCATGGCCCGATACCCTATCTGCCGATCAGCGACCTGTGGCAGCCCGAACTCATCCCGAAACTGCGCGAACACGTCATGCCGATTGTCGATCTTGGCCATCTTGTCGGACTGGTCTCTGTCCCCAGTTTTCATGCGGCTACCGGCGTGTTGCTGCTCATCTTTGCTGCCCGTCAGCCGACCATACGCGCGCCGCTCGTCATCGCCAATGTGGCGATGCTGGCAGCGACCCCCGTCGAAGGCACGCACTATCTCACGGACGTGATCCTCGGTGCAGTTGTGGCCTGCATGTCACTCTGGCTAGTCTGTCTCGTTCTTCCAAAGCTGGTCGCACAATCCGGAGAATGACCGCTGGTTTGTCGACAGGATGGCGGTACGGCTATCAGTCCTGTTCCAGATGCACGAAATCGCGGCCCTGTGGGGACAGATGTGCGCCACCGTCGACGAAGATGGTTTGGCCGGTCGTTGCCTCGGCGTGCGCAAGATATAAGACCGCATCAGCAATCTGGTCGGCGGTGGGAAGCGTGCCGAGTGGCATGCGGGTGGCCAGTCGGTCGATTTGTGCAGCGCTATAATCGTCGGTGGCGATCGTCAGGCCCGGGGCAACCGCGTTGACGCGCGCGCGACCGCCGAACGCCACCGCGAGGGTCCGGGTCGCCTGCCACAGCGCCTGTTTGGACAGGCTGTAGGCGATCTGGTCGGGGACCGGATTGGCGACGCGCTGATCGACGATGTTCACGATTACGGGCCGCGTATCGGGGGAGCTCGCGGCGACGAGTGACTTGGCCAGCATCACTGGCGCGTGAAGATTGACCTGCATCATGTCCGTCAAATCGCTCGCGTTCAGATCCTGCCAATCGCCTTCGGCAAAATAAGCTGCATTATTGACCAGCAGGTCGGGCGCACGCCCGAAATGTGCGACAATAGCGGGTATCAGAGCATCCACCGCCGATGCATCGCCTAGGTCGCAGCGAAAGCGCTTCATCGGAACGCCGGTTGCGGCGAGCGCCTCGGCTAGGGCCTCGTCTGCCTCGGCCGGGTTACGCTTGTGTAAAGCAAGAGCATAGCCTGCGCGCGCCAGTCGTGCCGCGATCACCGCCCCGACGCGGTGCAGCCCGCCCGTGACGAGCGCCAGCGGCGGCTGGCCGGTCATTTGCGGGCGCGCCGCATGGTGATGCCAATTTCTTCGCCCTCTTCGGCAATGGCGAGTTTGACGATCTTCACCTCAACCTCTTCAACCTTGTCATCCTGAACAAATAAGGTGTCGATGATATGGTCAGCGACACTTTCGATCAAAATAAAATGGACATTGTCAGGAATCGCCTTCGTCGCGGCGAATTTCAGATCCATATAGCTTTTGGATGTGCTGAGCGGCGTCGACGGGTCATAATGATCGGCCATTGCGAGTCGCGCGCGCAACGATATGCGCAGCGGCTGGGGCAAGTGGGTCTCTTCGGAGTAAACGCCGGTGAGCACCTGAACGGTCAGTCCGTCCACTTCCAGCCATAATTGGTCAGTCACGCCATCATCCTGTCGATCGGGCGGTCGATATTGCGCTTTGCAATATGGTCGCGCGCCCCTAAAGCGCCGCCGCATTAGCGAAAGGGCGGGCGTTGGTCGAGTTACTTCCATTGGCAAATATTAAAGCGGACCGCGTCGAGGCATTGCTCGATGCGGCATTTGGCGCGGATCGCCACGGCCGCACTGCTTATCGCCTGCGGGCGGGAATGGAGGCGATCGAGGCGCTGAGCTTTGCCGCGCAGGACAACGGCGCATTGATCGCGACGATCCAATGCTGGCCCGTCGCGCATCAGGCGGCCGATGGCATTGTCACGTCGCTGGTGATGGTGGGACCCGTCGCGGTGATGCCTGCACAGCAACGCGGCGGCCATGGTCAGCTGCTAATGGCGCATATGTTGAAAGCCGCCGAAAGCAGCGCCGATGGTGCGTTGATGATGATCGGTGATCCTGAATATTACAGCCGCTTTTTTGGCTTCACCGCCGATGCGACGGGCGCCTGGGATTTGCCGGGGCCGTTTGACGCGCATCGCCTGCTTGCGCGAGACATTGGTGTGCACAAGGTGCCAACAACGGGTGGAACAATCGGTCCGCGTTAACCTGTCGGACTTGCACCGTGCGCCTGTCCGCCTATGTCGGGGGGATGGTCAGCCCCGTCCCTTCGCTTCCCACCGATTTTTCGCAGCTTAGCTTGACCGAAGCTGCCGAATTGCTGGCGGCGCGCAAATTGCCACCCGTCGAGACGTGGAATCCGACGCGCTGTGGTGACAGCGAGATGGAAATCCAAGCCGATGGCCGCTGGATTCATCAGGGTGACCCGATCAACCGCCCTGCAATGGTCAAGTTATTTTCGACTATTTTGCGGCGCGAGGACGATGGCAGTCATGTGCTGGTGACGCCGGGCGAACGGCTGGCGATTGGGGTCCAGGACACGGCATTTCGCGCCGTCGAACTAAAAAGCGAGGGCGAGGGCAGGCAGCGAGATTTGCTGTTCCGGCTCGACACCGACGATCTGGTGCTGGCGGGGCCTGACCACAGATTGAGTTTTGGTGATGATCCCGCCAACCCCGATCCGCGGCTGCATGTGCGCGGCGACAAGGGCGGCGGGTTGGAGGCGCGGATCAGCCGACCGCTCTATTATGAATTGGTCGAGATGGCTTTGGCCGAGGGAAGCGATCCGCCCGTCATCTGGTCCAATGGCATATGTTTTCCGCTGGCAGCCGCCTGATGCTGTCGGAAAAATTGCGCTATGCGCTGACCCATTTACTACCCGATGCGGGCGAGGATGAGGCCTATCTGGCGGAGGAAGCGGACAAGGTGCGCGATGCAGCGGTGCTGATTGCCTTTACCGATCGGCCCAACCCGGGCGTCATCTTAACCCAGCGTCCGCAATGGCTGCGCAATCATGCGGGGCAGGTGGCTTTTCCCGGCGGCAAGATTGATCCGTGCGACCGTGATCCCATCGATGCAGCCCTGCGCGAGGCCGAAGAGGAAATTGGTCTAAGTCCGCGTGATGTGATGGTGGCGGGACAGACCGAGGCCTATCGATCGGGCAGCGGTTTCTTGATCACCCCGGTGCTGGGCGTGATCCCTCCCGATCTGGCGTTTGAACCCAATCCCGACGAGGTAGAGGACTGGTTTGAAGTCCCGCTCGATACGCTTTTCAATGCCGACAATTATGCGCTTCATGAGGCGCATTGGCAGGGGCGTGCGCGGCGCTATTATGACATGCATTGGCAAGGGCGGCGGATCTGGGGCGTGACAGCGGGTATCATTATCAATTTGGCGCGGCGGATGCCGACGGGCTGGCACAAATGAGTCATTTGCCCGCGGCGACGTGGCGCGATGCGCCCGGTTTGCGGCATATTGTTGCGGCGCTTTCGTCTGGTGACGGAGAAGTGCGCTACGTCGGCGGTGCGGTGCGCGATACCTTGCTAGGTCTGACCGTGACCGATGTCGATCTTGCGACCCCGCTAACTCCTGATCAGGTGACCGAGCGGCTGGAAGCGGCAGCGATCAAGGTGGTGCCGACCGGCATTGCGCATGGCACGGTGACGGCTGTGATCGACGGCGGCCGTTACGAAATAACGACCTTGCGTCGCGATGTGGCGACCGATGGACGCCGCGCGACGGTCGCCTTTGCCGATGACTGGCGCGAAGATGCAGCGCGGCGCGATTTCACGATCAACGCGCTTTACGCCGATCCCGCAACCGGCGTGATAAGCGATTGGTTTGGCGGGCTGGGCGATCTGAAGCTTGGACGCGTGGTCTTTATCGGCGATGCCGCGACGCGAATTGCCGAGGATCATTTGAGGATTTTGCGCTTCTATCGCTTTGCGGCGCGGTTCGGGAAAGGACCGCTCGACCCCGCTTCGCATGCGGCCGTTGTCGCGGCGCGCGCGTCATTGAAAAGCTTGTCGCGAGAGCGGGTCGCCGATGAGTTGCTCAAGATATTGGCGCTGTCCGATCCGCGTGCGATTATCGCTCAGATGGCTGCGGACGGTATTTTTGCGACGATGCTTCCTGAATCCAAACGCGATCTTAACCGCGCAATCGACCGGCTGGTTCGTAATGAAGAGTCAGCTGGTGTCGGTGCGTCTGCTATCCGGCGGCTATCAGCGCTGCTCGCGGGCGGAAAAGAGGCCGCGGCCGGGGTCGCGCACCGCCTGCGTCTGTCGACGCGGCAGCGTAAACATCTGATGTTGCTTGGCGATCATGCCGATACAGACCTGCGTGCGGTGCGTCAGCTGGCCTATGAATTTAGCGCGGACGTAGCGCGCGATATCCACTTGCTTTATGGCGATACCAGCAGCGCAAGGGTCGCTGTAGAGCAGTTGCTTGGCTGGGAGCCACCCGTCCTACCGCTTAAAGGCGGCGACATTGTTGCGCGCGGTATTGCGGCGGGGCCGGAGGTTGCGCGCATATTGAAAACTGTCGAGGCGGCTTGGGTTCGCGAAGATTTCCCTGATGCCGCGCGCGTCGCGGCGCTGCTCGATCAAAATATCGGATGATCGAGCGAGGCGCGCCAAAAGGCGAAGGCATCGTCAGTTTTCAACGGCCGCGCGAACAAAAACCCCTGCCCGAAATCACAGCCGAGCGCCGACAAGAGTCGCGCTTGGTCGGTGGTTTCAACGCCCTCTGCCGTGGTTTTCATACCGAGCGTTTCGGCGAGGCTTTGAATAGTGCGGACAATCGCCACTTTTTCGCGGTCATCAACCATCCGGTCGACAAAACTGCGGTCAATTTTGAGCACGTCGAGCGGCAGGCGTTGCAGATAGGCCAGATTGGAATAGCCGGTGCCGAAATCGTCCATAGCAACCCGCGCGTCGAGCGCCTTCAGTTCGTTGAGAACCGATAATGCGAGGTCGGGATCGCCGATGATGGCGCTTTCGGTGAGTTCGAACATTAGCCGGTCGGCGGTAATTCTGTTGGTCGCCAGTGCTTGTCGTAGCACTGCGGCAATATCGTCGCGGACCAGTTGTATCGCCGACACATTCACAGCAACATGGCAATCGACCACCGCTCCGCCATTTTTCTCGTCCCAATTGGCCAAGGTTTCGGCGGCCTTGTTTACCGCCCATTGGCCGAGCGGCACGATCAGCCCCGAGTCTTCAGCCACCGGAATAAACTCGGTGGGCGAGATCATATTGCCTTGCTCGTTATTCCATCGCGCCAACGCTTCAAACCCGGCCACTTTTCCGGTCTCGAACTCGATCAGCGGCTGAAATTCCAGATGCAGCTGATCCTTTTCGATCGCACTGCGTAGCTCAGTTTCCAGTCCAAAACGGTTGAGCGAAAGCATGGCCGCTTCGGGTTCGTAAATTTCGATTCGGTCGGTCCGCTTGGCGCGCTTCAACGCGATTTGTGCGTGGCGCAGCTGGTCGGCAATGTCGCCATCCCCTTGCGCCTGAATAGCACAGCCGACGGCGCAATCGACGCTGACTTTCAGCTCGCCGATGCGCAATGGATGGTCAAAGCAGCCACGGATGCGCCGTGCAATTTCGCGAACATCGGCCTTGCCGCCGGAGATGCGCGAGGAAATGGCAAACTCGTCGCCGCCGGTGCGCGCCAATATCTCGCCGCTGCGCAAGCTTGATTTCAAACGGCGCGCGACGGTAATAATCAGCTCGTCACCTGCCATCGGCCCGACATGTTCGTTGATGCGGCTGAACCGCGCTAGATCGAGCAGCAAAATGGCGTGGTCATCGGACTGCTCATCCTCGAGCCGCCGTTCGACCAATTCTTCAAATCCGGTGCGATTGGGCAGGCCCGTCAAACTGTCCGATACCAGTTCGCGGCGCAAATTGCGTTCGACCATCAATTCCTGTGTGCGGTCGATCAAGGTTAGCAGGAAAAGCGTCTCGCTGTCGTCCTCAGCCGACAACAGACCAATTGCACCGCGCAAATCGCGGGCACGAATTCCGTCGCCGAGCCGGCAGGTGAAGTCGAGATTGTTGACAGGTTCATGGCAGGCCTGTTCGATCGCACGTTTCAGTTCGAACGGGCTGTCGGCACCGGCGGGAGAAAGGCCCAGCTGATCAAAGGCTGCGTTGCTGGCATGAAGGCGAAAATTGCCGCGCGCTAGCGGGCGAATGACCGCCGCCGGAACGGGCAGCGCATCAATCCAGCCGACATATAGTGTCGGCCGGCTTTGTGCCGGATCGCTGATGGCAGCGATGTCGGGTTGAGTGCGACCTTTACCCATTTCCTAGCGGGCGTAGTAGCATCGAAGTTAAGATGCTGTTTACGGAAGACAATAAATGCGCTCAGCTGAAGCGATTATTACGCGGAAAGCCGGTTGGGGGCATCCGTCCGGCGGCGCCGCGTGCGACGCGCCACGCGGTCAGGTCGGTTTCGGTGCGGGTGCGTCCGCTGTCGCCGCCCATTGCCCAGCTCAAACCTTCGGAAAAGGCAAAGCTGGTTGCATCGGAGAGTCCGCCGTCGCGGTAGCGTTGCAGCATCACGCCTTGGCCGCGTGCCATCACCGGCACTTCGGACAGCGGAAAAACGACAAGTTTGCGATTATCGCCCACCGCGGCGACACTGTCGTCATTGGTCGCCAACGCGCGGACAACGAGAAGTTGCGCTTTGGGTTTTAGATTGACCACGTTGCGACCCTTGCGTGTTTCGGCGACGACTTCGCTCATCTGAACGACAAAGCCGTGCCCGCTGGTCGAGGCAAGCAACAAGCGACCTTCTGTGCTGGCCGGAATCATCGCGACGATACGCGCCTCCGGGTCGATATCGACCATCAGGCGTAGCGGTTCGCCGAACCCGCGCCCGCCGGGCAGCTTGTCCGCGCCAACGGTGAAAAATCGTCCGTCGCTGGCGGCCAGCAGCAGTTTGTCGGTAGTCTGGGCGTGCACGGCGAAAAGCAGATCGTCGCCGTCCTTGAATTTGAATTCGGCCCATTGGTCGGCCGCAACATGGCCGCGCTGCGCTCTCACCCAGCCGCGCTTGGACAGGATGACGGTAATCGGCTCTTTCTCGATCATCGCGTCGAGCGGGATGTCGCGGGCAGGCGCAGCCTCGGCCAGCGTGGAACGCCGCGCACCCAGCTTTGTATCTGGGCCGTAAACCGCGCGAAGCTTTTCCAGATCCTTGCGCAACCTTGTGCGTTGGCGCGCCGGGCTTTCGACCAGCTTGACCAGCTCGGCGCGCTCGGCGGTAAGATCGGCTTCCTCGCGTTTCAGCTCCATTTCTTCCAGCTTGCGCAAACTGCGCAGCCGCATGTTGAGGATGGCTTCTGCCTGACGATCGGTTAGCTTGAATTCCGCGATCATCAACGGCTTGGGCTGATCTTCGCTGCGGATAATTTCGATGATCCGGTCGAGGTTGAGGAAAGCGATGATATAGCCCGCGACCAGTTCCAACCGGTCGTCAATCTTGGCAATTCGATGCTCGGCGCGGCGGACTAGCACGACAATCTGATGCGTCAGCCATTCGGTGAGCAGCTGGTGCAAACCCATCACCTTCGGCGTCCGCGTCGCGTCAAGGACGTTTAGGTTAAGCGCAAAGCGGGTTTCAAGATCGGTCAGCCGGAAAAGGCTTTGCATCAGGATGTCGGGGTCAATGTTGCGGCTTTTGGGAACGAGGACGATCCGCAGATTCTCATCCGATTCGTCGCGCACATCCTCGAGAATCGGAAGCTTTTTGTCGGAAATCAGCTGTGCAATCTGCTCGATCAGCTTGCCTTTGGCGACACCGTAGGGAATTTCGCTGAGAACCAGCTGCCAGGTGCCGCCCGACAATTTCTCAATTCCCGTAGCTTCCCAGCTCCCATCGTCGAGCCGGCCGTTGGAAAAGCGGGCGCGGATTCGAAATCCGCCGCGTCCGGTTTCATAGGCGTGGGCGATCGTTTCGGCGCTGTCGACAATGATGCCTCCAGTGGGAAAATCGGGCCCCTTTACATGCTGAAGCAGATCAGCGAGCTCGGCCGCCGGGTTCTCGATCAGCACCAGCGCAGCGTCGATAACCTCTGCAGCATTATGCGACGGAATGTTGGTCGCCATGCCGACGGCAATCCCGCTCGCGCCGTTAGCGAGCAGGTTGGGAAATAGCCCCGGCATGATTTCGGGCTCTTCATCCTCGCCATTATAGGTGGGACGAAAATCGACAGTGCCTTCGTCTAGTCCCTGCATCAGGTCGACCGCAACGCGTGTCAGCCGCGCCTCGGTATAACGATAGGCGGCGGCGTTATCGCCGTCGATATTGCCGAAATTGCCCTGTCCGTCGACGAGTGGGTAGCGTAGCGAGAAATCCTGCGCGAGGCGGACCATCGCATCATAAACTGCAGTGTCGCCATGCGGGTGAAATTTGCCGATGACATCGCCGACGACGCGCGCCGATTTTTTATAGCCCTGCGAGGGATCCAGCTTCATCGCGCGCATGGCCCATAGCAATCGGCGATGAACCGGTTTCAATCCATCGCGCAGATCGGGAAGCGACCGCGCGGTGATCGTGGACAAAGCATAAACCAAATAGCGTTCGGACAGCGCGCTGCCGAACGGCGTGTCGGTCATGCCGATCACGGGATTGTTGTTGTCGGGATCATCGGTGGGGTTCGCCATGGTTGCGCGCCGATAGCAAGCTGCGCGTCACAAGGCAAAGGGCGAAAGAGACAAGAGAGCGACTTGCACCCCATCGCGCTTTAGACCAAGCCTGTGTCGGGGAAGAGGAGAGGGTGTGACGGGTATCGAAGATGATCCACCGGGATGGGTGGCGCGCATCGTGCGGCGGTTGTTGCTGTTGTTGTACCGGACGCGCGGCTGGACCGCGGTGGGCAAGGTTCCCGAGCCGCGGCGCTTTGTCATCATCGCGGCGCCCCACACGAGCAATTGGGATTTCGTCAATTTTCTCGGTTTGACTGCTGATATCGGGATTCGCCCGCATTTCATGGGCAAATTGTCGCTGTTCAAATGGCCGCTTGCGCGGTTTATGCGGCAAATGGGCGGTATCCCCGTCGATCGCACGGGTGGGCAAGACTATGTGCAGCAGATGGTCGACGAATTCGCCCGCCGTGCCGAATTCATGCTAACTGTTGCCCCCGAAGGCACGCGCAGCCAGACCCGGAAATGGCGCACCGGATTTTATCATATTGCTGTCGCCGCCAAAGTGCCGCTGGTCGTCGGTATGATGGATTATGGGACCAAGACCGGCGGGCTGGGTCCAATGATCTGGCCCTCGGGCGATTTTCGTGTCGATATGGCCAAAGTATTCGAGGTCTATCGTAGCTGTATCCCCAAAAAGCCCGAACGTGCGGTCAAATCGATCGAGGCCATATTGGGGGACGAAGCAGGAGACGGATCATGACAGCCTTGCCGATGGTGCTGACGCTGAACTTCCTCGGCCTGATCGTTGTGATCCTGATCCTGTGGCGGGTGTCGGTGGCGATCCGCGATGTATCCTTCATCGACAGTTTCTGGGCATTCGGCATGCTTCTGGTTGCACTGGGCACGGTGGCGCAGGTCGGCCTTGGCGGACTACGCGGTCCTTTGTTGCTGGCGCTGGTGGCGCTGTGGGGCTTGCGGCTTTCGTGGCATCTGTTCCTGCGCTGGCGACGCGAGGGTGAGGACCCGCGCTATACCCGGATCATTGGCGGCGCGATCGAGAGGAAGGGTTGGAGCTGGGCGCGCGCGGCATTGGTCATGGCGTGGTTGCTGCAGGCACCGTTGCTGTTCATCACTTGCTTGCCCGCACAGATCGGCCTCTGGGCGAGCGCGGCTGAACCGTGGAATTCGGTGGGTGTGATGGGCTGGGCCGGGGTGGCGCTGGCGCTGGCGGGTGTGGCCTTTGAAAGCATCGGCGACGCCCAACTGCGCGCCTTTCGCGCCAATCCAGCGACACAGGGAAAGGTGCTCGACACCGGGTTGTGGCGCTATACGCGGCACCCCAATTATTTCGGTGATGCGCTGACTTGGTGGGGGATATGGCTGCTTGCCGCCGATGCCGGGATGTGGGTGGGGCTCGCTAGCCTGATCGCGCCGCTGTTCCTGACCTTTACCCTGACGCGCTGGTCGGGCAAGGCGCTGCTAGAAAAGGGGCTGCACAAGACTCGGCCCGCCTATGCCGACTATGTTCAACGCACATCAGGATTTATTCCATGGCCGCCCAAAAAGGCATAGATCAGGGGCTTGGCGACGCGCCGGTCGCGGCGGACGCCCGTGCGCTGAGCGATGCACCGCATATTCGCATTATTCTGACCGAGGCCGCGCGCGAGGGGCGCACGGTAAGCTATTCCGAACTGCTCGGCGATCTGGGTTTCCGTTTTAGCCGCCCCAAAATGCGCGCCCTGTGCCAGACGCTCGGCGAGGTCGACCGGCTGTGCGCCCTCGACGGCGAGCCTGATATGGCGGTGCTGGTGGTTCGCGAAAGCGACGGCTTGCCGGGCCAGGGCTGGTGGGTCGGCGGCATCCCGCTGCTCCTCGGCTACACTGGACCCTGGGAAGGCGCGGCTGCGGCGCGATTCATTCGCGAGCAGCAACAGCTAGTGTTTGATTATTGGGCAGAACGGTAGACTTGCCGTCAGTTGCAGATCATTCTGCGATCCTTTATTCGCCACCAATGTCAGACTCATGCTGTTCCGCTAAAGGGCAAGAACTCGAGATGCTCGTTCGGCAAGCGGACCAGCGCCGTGTCCTGATCATCGTTCTTGTCATAAATGCAGCCATGTTCTTTTTTGAATTCGGTGCAGCTATTGTCGCCGGTTCCTCCGCTTTGATGGCCGATGCCGCCGACATGCTGGGGGATGCCATGGTTTACGGGGTCAGCCTTTATGCGCTGGCGCGCAGCGACCGTTGGAAAGCCGGAGCCGCAATGTTCAAGGGAGGGCTCATCCTTTTACTTGGTGTTGGCGTCGCAATTAATGTCTTCATCAAGATTAGAACGGGCGTGCCGCCCTCGTCCACGCTCATGCTAATATTTGGGACTCTCGCACTCGTCGCTAATCTCGTGTGTTTGCGGTTATTGTGGCGATTTCGCTCTCTTGACGTCAATATGTCGAGCACGTTCGAATGTTCGCGAAATGATGTCATTTCGAACTTTGGCGTATTGATTGCTGCCGGTGCGGTTGCTCTGTTTGCGTCGCCTTGGCCGGACATTGTGATCGGGTCGGCGATGGCAATATTCTTTATCCGTTCGTCGCTCCATGTGATGATGAATGCTGCTCCCCAGATGCGCGACCGTTGACGCGTGCAAACCACCCCATTGCCGATTATCCGGACAAATTTTTGAAGAATTTTTTAGCATAGGGTCCCGAGCCAAACCATCTCCGGCCCTATTTAATCAGCCCGATCTCACGCAGCCGCTGTTGCAGATAATCATCTGCTGTCATCGGTTCGGGATAAGCGTTCGGATGCGTGGCATCGATACATTCATCCAACGTCTCGATCAGATAATCTGACCGGAAATGCAGGAAATAGGGCATGGAATAACGCGCAATGCTGGCGCGGCCTGCGTCGGGGTTCCTGACGCGGTGTGTGGTGGAGGGCAGACGGTTGTTGGTCAGCCGTTGCAGCATGTCGCCGACATTAACCGCCATCGCGCCCGGCGGCGGGGCGACGGGGAGCCAGCTGCCGTCCTTGTCGAGGATTTCCAGGCCGGCTTCGTCGGCACCCAAAAGCAGCGTGATGGTATTGATATCCTCATGCGCTTCGGCGCGTATGCCTTTGGCGGGCGCGGTGACGGGGGGATAATGGAGCAGGCGCATGACGCTGTTGCCATCAGCCACCGTATCGTCGAAAAAATCGGGTGCTAGGCCCAGATAGCGGGCGATGCCCGAGAGCAATTGCGCGCCTACGCGGTCAAATTCGGCGAAAAGCGTCTCGAATGTGTCGCGAAAACTTTGCACTTCGCGCGGCCAGATATTGTTCGGTTGTTGTGCAGCGAGGCGGTGGCCATCGGGCAGATCGCGACCGACATGCCAGAATTCCTTAAGGTCGACCTCAGTCGCGCCCTTGGCAATTTCGGTGCCGAACGGAGTATATCCACGTGCGCCGCCACCGCCGGGAATGAAATAGCTTTGCTTTATCTCTTCGGGCAGCGCGAAAAACGCCTTGGCCTTGTCCCAAGCGCGGTCGATCAGCGCTGGGTCAATGCCATGGTCGGCGATCATCGCAAAGCCAAAACGTTCAAACGAAGCGCCGAAATCATCGGCAAACTGGTCGGCCGGCAGGGCCATGGAAATCATCGGAACAGCAGCCGTCATCTTGTCATCCAAACTGGGGCGGGCAAAAGACCCGCGATTCTCAAATGCTGCATGTAGGAGCCTGTGGAGCGCGGGGAAAGAGCCCGGCTCTTTTCAATCGCGGCACAATGATTAGAAGGATGAGATGACAAAACAATATTGGCTGATGAAATCCGAACCCGACGCCTATAGCTGGGACGATCTGGTGGCCGACGGCACCGGCATCTGGGACGGGGTGCGCAATCACACCGCCAAGCTGAACATGATGAAGATGCAGGTCGGCGACGAGGCGTTTTTATATCACAGCAATGTGGGCAAAGCCTGTGTGGGCATTATGAAAGTCACCGAAACAGCCTTTCCCGATCCGACCGCCGAACCGGGATCGCCCTGGGTAGTGGTGCGCGTGGCGCCGGTCCGCCCGCTCGCCAATCCGGTGACGCTCGCTGCGATCAAGGCCGATCCCAAACTGATCGATATGGAACTCATCCGTCAGTCGCGCTTGTCGGTCGCACCGGTGCGACCCAGCGAGTGGAAGCATATTTTGATGATGTCAGAGATTGCGCCGGTTTAGCGGAAGCGCCGCTGCATATATTCGGCAACCGCCGGATGCAGCGGTTCGACAAACTCGCAGCCAAATTCATTATTGTGGCCGCGCCGGATGACCGCTTCGAGCGTATGGAGGCCGGGCAGCGTCACCCAGATGCTGCTGCCTATATGCGGCCGGCTGAATGTCACCATACGGAAACCCGTCGATGACAGGTCGTGCAACTCAACATCAAAAGGATTGCGGCCAGCCTCGCGAAAGCGGGCTCGCGCCTTGACCGGCGCGCGCGCGGCGCCGCGGACTTCCTTATCTGGCTTTTCCGGGGTGGTTATCTTTTCCAGCACAGTGAAATGCGATCCCTACTAGCTGATCCTGCCGCAGTTATACGCCCTGCTAGTTACTTGAAGGTAAAGGAACATGGTGAAATTTAGGCTGTCGATGGACGGTCACCGACGGCCATCAGCTGGCTGGGATAGGAGGCCACCAGCTGTTGGGCCTGCTTCCAATCGGCCGTTAGCCAGCAACCATAATCCTCGGGGTGCAGAATTACCGGCATAGCTTTAGGATGATAATGTTCGAAAAGACGGTTGGGCGTGGTGGTCAAAAAGGCAAAGGTCGGCCAGTCCTCGGTTTGCCGAAAAATCCCCGCAAAGGCAAAAATGGGCCGCGACGGCAAAAAGAACCAATGCTGCGTCTTTTCACCTTTTTCGCCTGACCATTCCTGAAAACGGGTAACGGGGATCAAGCAGCGTAGCTCGGCATGGCGCAGCGTGCCGGCCCAGAAGGGGCTGGCAAGGTTGCGGACATTGGTCACCGGAGAACGGGCGCTTGGTGGCGGCGCAAAGCCCCATAACATTGGCCGGATGAAGCGCCGCGATCCGGTGTGCCCGTCGCTCACGATTACCGGCCCAGGGCGCATGGGCGCAACATAACCGCCGTCCCACGGATCAGCGCCGACTTCGGCGTCAAAAGTGGCGGCGATCTGGTTGGCAGCGGCATCGAGGCGGTAGAGGTTGCACATAGATAGTTGCGCAGATTTGCTCGCCCGCGTGCGCCTGTCAATCGTGGCCGCGCACCCGCCCGCGTCCTGCCTTCACTGACGCGCGTGCCTTTTTGCTGTCAACGCGGCGCGCCTTGGCGGCCTTGCTGACCTTGGTCTTGACCCGCCGTTCGGGGCGGACGAGCGCAGCATCTATCAGATCGGATATTCGCTGGCGCGCGTCGGCTCGATTACCTTCCTGGCTGCGATAGCGGCGCGCCAATATGATGAGTTCACCGTCGCTCGTCATCCGACTTCCAGCCAGCGATTTCAGGCGCTTAAAGGCATCGGGATGTAGGCCGAGCGCATAAACATTGACGCGCAATTGGCACGCGGTGGCGACCTTGTTGACATTTTGTCCCCCCGGTCCGGTTCCCGCGAGAAACTTCTCGCTGATCGCGGACTCGGGAATATCAGCCACGGGTCGGCTCGGCGCCCTCCGGCGCGGTAAAGCCCAGCGCGATAAAGCTGGCGGGGAAGGGCGCTTCGGCGATAATCGGCGGCTTGTTTGCGCGTTGAACGATCAGCCGCTCGGCGTGAAGCTGTGTCTGACCTTTTGGTCCGCCATTGCCATAAACGGGGTCGCCGACCAGCGGATGGCCCAGGCCCTCGAGTGCATGGACGCGCAATTGATGGGTGCGACCGGTTGTCGGACGAAAACGCAGCAGCGTGCGATTGCCGACGACGGCTATCTTTTCCCACGCCGAACTTGCTGCCTTGACGTCACGTTCTCCCACCGCGCCGCCGACCATGCGCCAGCCCTCTTCGGCAGACGAAATTTTGCGCAGCGGAAGGTCGATGGTGCCGCCCTCGCCTTCAGGGATGCCATCGAGGATGGCGAGATAGGATTTTTCGACCTCGCGCGCTTCGAACGCTTTGGTGAAGCGGGCGTGCGCCTTCGGATTACGTGCAAGGAGCAGGCAGCCCGATGTGTCGCGATCAAGCCGATGCACCGCGAGCGGCCAGCGCTTAAATCCAAAGCGCAAGCTGTCGAGATGATTGACGAGGCTGATGCTGTCGTCGCGCGGTGGATCGACAGGAAGGCCCGCCGGCTTGTCGATGACGATGGACTCGCCATCGAGGAAGAGGATGTGATCGGTTAAAAGCATCGTTGGCCTATAGGGCAGAAGGCGCGGACGACCAATGCGAAAGGCGCGGCCTAATCATGATGCTAATCCGGTGCCTACCCCGACTGCCAAGGGGGGCGGGCACCGGCGCGCACGGCCTGAAGGAGGGCTGGTCTCAGGCCGCGAGGGGGATGGTGTCGATATAGGTGCCAGCCTTGGCCAATGCGGCCTCAGCATTGACCATCAACTGGTCAGCGGCGACAATCTGGACATCGGTGATGCCGACAAAGGTGAGGATATGGCGTAAATAGCCGCTCGCGAAGTCGATTTCGCTGCCAACCGCTGTGCCGCCTGACGCCATTACAATATAGGCCTTTTTGCCGGTCAACAGGCCGATAGGACCGGTTTCGGTATAGCGAAACGTCTTGCGTGCGCGGGCGATCATGTCGACCCAAGCCTTGAGCGCAGCGGGAACGCCGAAATTATAAATGGGGGCGGCAATGACGATAGTGTCTGCAGCCTCGAGCTCGGCGATCAGCGCGTCCGATACTGCAAGCGCCGCTTGTTGATCGTTATTGCGCGCTGCATCGTCGGTGAAATTGGCGTGGACCCAATCCTGCGTCAGTAGCGGGGGAGGGGTCCGCGCCAGGTCGCGCACTACCACTTCGGCGCCGTGATCGGCCTCTTGCAGTTTGGCGATCAGGCGGTCGGCAAGGTCGCGCGTAGTCGAACCGACATGGCGGGCGCTTGCATCAATGCGAAGTATCTTTGTCATCTTAAGTCTCCAGTGCTTTCGAAGAGCGGGTGGGCCGCGCGGTCATCAGGGGAGAGGACAAGCGGCGGCCCGAGGGGTGTCTAGAGGCTGTCAACGAGCACCAGTTCGGCGTCGTCGATCGCTTCGACTATGATGGTGCCGACATCGCGGATCGCGATACCGTCGCGGGCATCGGCCTCGACGTCATTGACGCGAATCTTTCCCTTAGCGGACACCAGATAGGCGTGGCGGCCGGCTGCGAGCGAATATTGAACCTCGTCGCCTGCATTCATGGTCGCTGCGGCCACGCGCGCATTAGCACGAATGGGTAGGGCGTGATCGCCTGTGACCCCGCTGGCCAGCGTGATAAATCGTCCCGACCGGTCGGGCTTGGGGAATTGCCGTGTTCCCCAGCCGGGGTTGCCCCCGGCAGAATCAGGGATGATCCAGATCTGGAACAGCGTCGTATCCTCATCTTCACGATTATATTCGCTGTGGGTTATGCCGGTTCCTGCGCTCATGACCTGAACATCGCCCGCGACGGTGCGCCCTTCATTGCCCATGCTGTCGCGGTGGGTGATGGCGCCAGTGCGAACATAGGTGATGATTTCCATGTCCTGGTGCGGATGCGGTGGAAAGCCCGACTGGCCAGCGATGGCATCATCATTCCACACCCGCAGCGCGCCCCAACCCATGCGGTCGGGGTCGTGATAATTGGCAAAGGAGAAATGATGACGGGCTTCAAGCCAGCCGTGATTGGCGTGGCCCAAAGTTTCGAATTTGCGAACTTCGATCATGTTCCGTCCTTTCGTCTCGGCGGGTCGACTTTGTCCCGCGACCCGCAGCTTGTTGCTGTTGCAGCCCTAGATAGCTGTTTCCATTGTTTCTAAAATAGCATATATCGAAACATATCGTTTCCATAATTAAGGTAATCTACGGGATGCTTCCTGACTTTGACGGTTGGGCCTGCTTTGCCGCCGTGGCCGAAAATGGCAGCTTTACTGGCGCGGCAGCGACGACCGGCCTGTCAAAGGCGAGTGTGTCGAAAGCGGTCAGTCGTCTGGAGGCATCGCTGGGTATCACCTTGTTCCACCGCAGCTCGCGCTCGGTGACATTGTCGACGGCGGGCGCTGGCCTGCTGGCGGAGGCGCAGGCGATGGTTGCGGCGGCCTCAGCGGCGACCGAGGCCGCGCGCGATGACCGCGCCGATTTGTCGGGGCCTATCCGCATCACCGTTCCCATGAGCTTTGGCATCCGCATGCTCGGCCAACCGCTGGCGCGCTTTCTGGCGCAGCATCCGGCTGTGCAGATTGATGTGGTGCTCAGCGATGCGCAAATTGACGTGATTGGCGAGGGGTTTGATTTGGCGTTGCGGATCGCAGACCTGCCCGATAGCAGCCTGTTAGTCCGGACCATCAGCCCCGTACCGCGGGCCTTGCTGGCTAGCCCCTCCTATTTGGAACGTCACGGTAGCCCCCGCCATCCGCTCGACCTTAGCCGTCATCGGCTGATCGGCTATGGTCATCGCGACCGAGCGACGCCGATGCATTTTGCGCGCGGGGATGAGCAGGCAACGATTGTTCCGGCCGGACCGATGTTGACGAACAACGGGGATATAGTGCTACCGCTGCTCGTTGCAGGAGTGGGGATCGCGATGCTCCCTGAATTTATTGCAGCGCGCGAACTGGCCGATGGATCGCTGGTTCGTGTCTTGCCCGAATGGCCATTTGCGCCGTCAGGCCTGCATCTTGTATCGCCACCGTCGCGGTTGCGTCCCGCGCGGGTAACGGCGCTCTCTGACTATCTGGTCTCGCAGCTTCGTCACAGTTGCGCGGCAAGCGACTCGCCGGAATCCTTAGATTAAATCAAAATTAACCTTTTCCCTTCATTAGTTTCATGGTTAATGTTCCAGCGGCCCTGCATTGGGGTCGGGGGATAACACCAGGAAAGGCCAGTCGGGCCGATCTGCGGGGTTATCAAGGGAATCAATCAAGGGGTGTCCAATGCGCGTACTGTTGATCGAAGACGAGCCGACGACCGCAAAAGCAATCGATACGATGCTTACGACAGAAGGCTTTAACGTCTACACGACCGACCTGGGCGAAGAGGGCCTGGATCTAGGCAAGCTCTATGATTACGACATCATTCTGCTCGATTTGAATCTGCCCGATATGCATGGCTATGATGTGCTCAAGAAATTGCGCACCGCCAAAGTTCAAACACCGGTGCTAATTCTTTCGGGCATCGCGGAAATGGACAGCAAGGTGAGGTCGTTCGGCTTTGGTGCCGATGACTATGTCACCAAGCCCTTCCATCGCGATGAACTGGTCGCGCGTATTCATGCAGTCGTTCGCCGGTCTAAGGGCCATAGTCAAAGCGTCATCAAGACGGGCAAGCTGGCCGTCAACCTCGACACCAAGACGGTCGAAGTCGACAGCATGCGCGTCCATCTGACCGGCAAAGAATATCAGATGCTCGAACTGCTCAGCCTGCGTAAGGGCACGACGCTGACCAAAGAAATGTTTCTCAACCATCTTTATGGTGGAATGGACGAACCCGAACTCAAGATTATTGACGTCTTTATCTGCAAACTGCGCAAGAAATTGTCGCTCGCTTGCGAAGGCGAAAATTATATCGAGACCGTCTGGGGCCGCGGCTATGTGCTTCGCGATATCGACGAAGAAGGCAATGAAGTGCGTCGCGTCGCCTGATAACTAGATCCAGATACTAACTTACCCAAGACTAACTGGGGGCGCCGGCGCGGAGAAATCCGCGCCGGTTTTCCATTGTGGACGATGCATTTATTCGACACGCGGCCGCGGATCAAAGCGATGATGCTTATAGCACCCAGCCTTCTTAAAATGGTCGGCGTGTCGCCCTAGTCGCGTCGCGGCTTCACGGCCGGACGACGAAAATCGCCTTTAACGGGCGGAATGATCCTGAATTCAACGCTACTGTCGGTCGACGGCAAATGGCCACCATGCGCCGCGCGCAATTGCGGGATGTGAATGCGCGAGTCGGTTTCGATTCCGAAACGCTGACGATAGGACCACCGGACAATCCCCTTCATCGATCGATGGCCTGGCAAATGAACCGTTATCCGTTCGCCAATTTGTAAAGTGAGCTCGCAGATGCCTCCAATTCCAGACTCGGATACGTTCCGGACACGCACATTAATGCGGCCTAAGCGGTCGTTATTAAGCGACGCTTGTACGAGCCGCGATTGACGCGGTTGTCTTGAGTTGGTGCCGCTTTGCGTTGCGGCTCTGTCATTCAGAGGAGACATAGGCGACCGTTTTCTGTCACGGGAAGATAATCCCCGGGGCGATTGTGGTCCCATCGCCATCATTAGCTTGGAAGCTTTACGATTTGGTTTAGCAGCCGTTCAGAGCCGGGATGGAATCCCTGCAAATGTCACAAGACTCTCTTGTCCGTCCGCGGCAACTGCCGCCACGCCAAAGAAATTGTCGTCAATGACAACATGTTTCAGCAAGAGTTTGGTAGGGTCGGTGGCGGACACCAACTGGCTGTCAGCCCATGCGCTGGCGTCGGCGCGGCGCCAATAGACATGATAAGCGGCCGCACCCTTGACCGGTTGCCAGTGAATCATGGTGTCGGAACTGACCGCACCGTCAATGAATACGCCCGTCGGCGCAGAGGGCGCATCGGCCAACTCTGTTGCCAGAGCCACATTCAGGTCGGTCACTCGTGCCAGATAGTCGAAATTCATCTCGTCGACAGTGTCACCATATTTGCGACCATTTTCGGTCCGCAAATCCTGATGCTGGTGGTCATAATCCTCGATTCCTGCAGTAAAGCGTATTGCCGGATAGCCCATTGCGAGCGATGGCAAATGGTCGCCGCCGCGCCGGAAGCGGTCGGGTCGGCGCACCGCCAGAACGTCCAGCCCGATCGCGGGCGATGCTTGGGCGACCCGCAGTGCCGCTTTGGCGAGTGCGCGCGATGGGCCGTCATCTTCGCCGCCAATGCCGCGCCGCGCCATTTGCGCGTCCAGATCCTCGGACGACCTGATGCCCTCGCTGAATATACGCACGCGCTTGTCGACGATGGTTCCATCGGTTCCATGGGTCCCGCCGACTATGTCATTGTTAAGCATGGCGACGACATTCCAATCCTGTTCCTTGGCATGGCGCGCAAGTAACGTACCACCCCATAGTCCCTGTTCCTCTCCCGACAGCAGGGCATAGATGATTGTCGCCCGATGCGGCTTTTGCGACAGTAGCCGCGCTGCCTCCATCACCAGTGCGCTGCCTGATCCGTCATCATTCGCGCCGGGGGCATCGCTAGTGGCGTCCATCGGGTCGGTAACGCGGCTGTCGATATGGCCTGCAATCATGATGACATCGGCAGGGTCGCCTGTCCCTTTTTGAATGGCCAGCACATCCTCGACGATCACCCCGGCGGGGGCACGTGGCCCTTCAAAGCGGTCGGAAATGCGCTGGACCGTCAGACAACCGCCACACGCCTTGCCGATGCGGGCAAACTCGTCAGCACCCCAGCTACGCGCCGCACCGATTCCGCGCTTTGGATCGGTGGGAGACGAGAGGGTATGTCGCGTGCCAAATGATACGAGTTTTTCGACCAGCATTTTCAGGCGCGCCGGATCGGCGCTGGTTTGACTGTCATGGGCGAATGTTGCGGCCGGGGTGGCCAGCAACAGGGCTGCGAGCAGGCTGTTTTTGATCATGCTGCTTCATGCGACGCCAAAGAGTGAGTTGCAAGTGGCGCAACAAAAGACCCGCCACATGCCAGGGCATGGGCGGGTCCGGGTTAGAAGTGCTTGGTATAAGTAGCGGCTAGTGGCGCAGGCCAGAAAAGCGGATATCCTGAACGCGGCCTTGGTTTACGACACAGCTGAATTTGCCCTTGTCATAATTTCTACCGTATCCGCGGTAGCCGTTCTGCACAACGAGACGGCCTTTGACCTTATAACCATAACGTTTGCGATCAACGCCGGTCACCTCGGTGACATCGGCACGGCCATAGCGACTAGCGCGGTTCTGGGCGGCACGGACGCATTGATTCACGGCCGCGCGGCTGTTGCCATAGCGATTATTATAGCGACCATCGCGATAACGGTCGCCGCGATAATTATTATAGCGGCTGTCATAACGGCCGTCATAACCATAACGGTCATCGTTACTACTCGCCAGGATGGCAGCCAGTCCGCCAATAACAACCGCACCGGCGATGACTTCGCCAGCACTAATTCCGTCATGGTCGCGATCGCGCGCCTGAGCAGGGGCGGCGCTGATCATCATTGCGCCGGCAACGGCCGCACCGACTGCGGCTTTCGATAGGGGCTTGATAGCCATGGTTCGGTCTCCTTCAACTTCAGGCGGCAGCATTGCGACCCGTTGCACAGGGTATAGCAAGGGCGCGGTGACGTGGCGCTGAACCCCACGCTTATCTGCGGTTCATACTCGGTTTAGCGCAGGTTCATCGGGAGGATATTGTTAGACAAAGCAAAGGCTCTTTCTCCGCCTTGGGTGAAAGAGCCTTTGAAATGCTGAAACTTGAGTGCGAATGATCAGTCGTTAAATCGAACGTCGACGACGCGCCCTTGCTGATAGGTGCAACCAAAGCTGCGCACGTCCCCGTCAGACGTGGACGCGGTTCCCGTCACATACCAACCTTCGCCATTGCGCCGTGCATCATCGGCACTGTCGACGCGGGCGCCATCACCCATGTCGCCTTCGACCGCCCAGCTACAGGCTTCGCTGGCGCGCGAATTGGCATCATAGCTGCCCGGATAATTTGCTGGGACGCGTTCCTGATCATCGGGACGTTCATAATTGCGATCACGCTGGTCGTCAGGGCGATAGGGCGGGTCATAGCGATAGTCGCGATCCTGGCGCGACCGGTCTTTTGAATTGCTGGCCGCGCCCGCAATGGCGGCGATGGTGCCAAGGATTAAAATGCCGCCGATAACGTCGCCGGCATCGAGCCGGTCATGGTGGCGATGGCCCCATCCGCCATGGCGTCCCCGCGCTTCGGCAGAGGTTGCGGATAGCCCGACCGAAGTAATCACAACGGCAGCGGCGGTCGAAAAGCTGGTAAATTTGCGCATCGAGGTTCATCCCCTAAGGGGCGGGCACGCGATAACTGGCCCGCAATGGTGCCGATATAGCGGTCTGAAGCTTTCGCGGCGCTGAACCGTTCGTGTGATGCGATGAGGCGAGTCCGATGCGGGCCACTTACCGGTCGGGAAAGCAGGCTACATGATGGCTTCGAAATGCTCTCACCTCAGCAGCTGCAGCGCGGCTTTGGCTTGGGCCGCCATACCCGCTTTTTGGCAACGTGGCGCTTACGCACCGGGACGTTGACATAGCTGGTCGTGGTGGTCGTTTCGACCGTTTCGGTCACCACGGGCGCGCCGGTGATGATCGTCGTCACCACAACGCCGGGCGAATAATAGCCATAACCATAACCATACCCATAGCCATGCTGGTAGTGGTCCCGAGGCGGCGGGCCGTCACGATGGCTGTTGGTTTCGTAGGGCGGCGGCGGATAGGCGGTGCCTGCACGGCCTTCATATGTGCCCTCATAGGTGCCGTGATACTGCCTCCCCTCGGGGGATTCATAGGTGCCGTTCCAGCTTCCTGTCCAGCGGCCCTGCGCATCATAGCGACCACCGCGGCGATAATCGACTTCACTGGGAATACGGTCCGGATAACCGGTATAGACGCGGCCATCAGTCGGAGCAGGAACGCGATATTCAAGCTGCTTATCATGATAAGATGCCGACTGATCCAACGTCGTTTGCGGCTCTCCATCAGTCATTGGCACTTCGGCGCTCGTCGCGCGGCCGGCTAGCAACAGCGACCCTGCGGCAACTCCCAATAATATTATCGTGCGCATGACTAACTCCCGCCCTCGCTGATCGCTTGCCCCGTTGGCGACAACCAGTTGGTTAACAGTCTGTTAGCAAATCTACAGCATTTCCGCGAATCCGTTTACCTTGGCACTCGCGTCCCATTTTGGGGCAAGCGGCGCTAAACTAGCGATTGTGCGATGCGATTGATCAATGCTTCGGCGCCTGCCAGGTCGGCATCGGAAAAGCGACCGGGACGCGGGCTGTCAAAGTCGAGCACGCCCACCAGCCGATCATCGACGACAATCGGCACAACCAGCTCGCTGCGGCTGTCGGCATCGCAGGCAATATGGCCCGGGAAAGCAAATACATCCTCGACCCTCTGGCTCGTCCGGTCGCGCGCCGCGGCGCCGCATACGCCCTTGCCGAGCGCAATGCGGATGCAAGCTGCCTTGCCCTGAAAGGGGCCCAAAACCAGCTCAGTTCCGTCAAAGCGGTAAAATCCTGCCCAGTTGAGATCGGGGATTGCTTGCCACAGCAAGGCCGAAACATTGGCCATATTGGCGATTCCGTCAGATTCTCCCGCGGTGAGCGCCGCCGCCGCTTCGCCGACCTCATGCCATTGCTCTTCTGTCGTTGTGGCGCTGGGTGCAAAGACGAAAGACATGGGATATTTTCCAAAATTAGGAGGTGCGGTTGGTGGATCGTGTCATCCTATCTACTAGCCGATTTCAACATCTGCACAAAGAGGGTGAACCGCCAAGGCGCGGCTATTCGATCTTCAGACCGGTCCAACGGGCGATGAAGGCGTATTTGTCCGACGTCTCGGCAATAATCTTATCGGTCGGCTTGCCCGATCCATGACCCGCGCGGGTCGTGATGCGGATAAGGTGCGGTTTGCCGCCGATATCGGCATGCTGCAGCGCTGCCGCATATTTGAAGCTATGCCCCGGCACGACCCGATCATCGGTGTCGGCCGTTATTACCATGATCGCCGGATAGCTGCTGCCGTTCTTGATATTATGATAGGGAGAATAGCCTAGCAGGTTACGGAAATCGGACTCCCTGTCGGGATGGCCATAGTCATCGACCCAATATCTCCCTGCAGTGAAGCGATCAAATCGCAGCATGTCCATCACCCCAACTGCGGGCAGCGCCGCAGCGAAAAGGTCGGGCCGCTGGTTTGTCACGACACCGACGAGAAGTCCGCCGTTTGACGCGCCCTCAATCGCCAGCTGACTCTTTCCGGTGATCCCGTCGGCGATCAGAAATTCGCCCGCAGCGATGAAATCGTCGAATACATTCTGTTTATGGTTTAGCCGTCCCGCATCATGCCATGCCTTGCCATATTCGCCGCCTCCGCGCAGGTTTGCGATAGCCAGAACGCCCCCGGCATCGAGCCACGCTAGGCGCGTCGCTGAAAAGCCCGGCGTCAGGGCAATATTGAACCCGCCATAGCCGTATAATAGTGTCGGCGACCCTTGACTGCGGTCGAGACCTTTTTTCATCACGACGAACATCGGAATTTTCGTGCCGTCTTTTGATGGGTAAAAATGTTGCTCCACCGAAAAATCATCGGGGCTAAAACTCAGCTTCGGTGCGGCGAAAATCTCGCTCTTTCCGGTTATAGTATCGAAGCGATAGATCGTCGTGGGACGCGCAAAACTCGAAAAGGCGTAAAATGTCTCGGGGTCATCTGGTTTGCCGCCAAACCCTGCGGCTGATCCAATATCGGAAAGTCGGATTTCGGCGATCGGCTCACCGGACAGGCTTACCATCCGCGCCTCTGACTTCGCGTCCCCAAGATAGGACAGGATGATACGCGCGCCGACTTGGGTCGCGCCGACGAGTGTTCCGGCAGTTTGGGCTACCAGTTCGGTCAGCTTTTCAGGATGTTTGATATTCATTTCGACCAGCCGCCGCCGCGGCGCATCTTTACTGGTCAAAAAGATGAAATGCGGCCCCTTGTTGCCGACATAGTTCCAATCATGGGCAAAATCGTCGATCAGAACGACAGGTTTTCGTGCTCCTTTACGAAGCGAGTAGAGCGTCACGCCATAGCGCTCGTCGGTTCCCTCTGAGGAGGTGACCAGCAAATATTTCCCATCATCCGTGACCTCCGCGCTATGATTGAGTCGGGGGCGATCGGGTGTGGCGTGTATCAGAACGTCGGCGCTTTGCGGCGTTCCCACTAAGTGAAAATAGACGGCATGGTGTTCGTTGAGCGACTGAAACGCCGCGCCCTTGGCGGGAGCCGGAAAACGTGAATAGTAAAATCCGCGGCCGTCCTTGGCCCATGCTAGCCCGGAAAATTTCACCCAGCGAATTTCGTCGGCCAGATCCTTGCCCGTATTAACATCTAGGACGCGCAGGATACGCCAGTCAGTGCCGCCATCCTGCACCGCATAAAGCAAATACCGCCCGTCATCGGATGGCGCCCATTCGCTGAGTGCGGTCGCGCCATCTTTGGCCCAGCCATTGGGATCGATCAACTTTCGCGGCTTGCCCTTCAGTCCTTCACGGACATAGAGTATATATTGCGGCTGCAGCCCGTCATTGCGCGTGTAGAAATAGCGCTCCCCGGCTTTGCGGGGGACACCAAAGCGTTCATAGTCAAACAGTTCGGTCATCCGTTTCGCTAGTGCGTCGCGACCTGGCAAATTTTCTAGATACGCCTGCGTTGCTGCATTTTCGCGCTTTACCCAATCGGCGACCTGCGGATTGACGCGGACGTCATCTTCCAGCCAGCGATAGGGATCGGCGACTGCGATGCCGAACTGGGTTTCGACAATGGCGTCGCGGCGGGTGTCGGGATAAGCGATGCTCGGGTCCTTTGTGATGGTGATGTGTGTCCTGCCGTCATGGGCCAACACCCCGATTGGTGGCATCATCAGGACTGCTAGCGCCAGCAAAGCGCGAAGGAGACGTGATCGCATGACAGGACGCTCCTTTCGTCAGGCGTACTGCCAATGTAGAACAGGAAGGAGCGAGAGCAAGCGCCTTCACACTGCTGGTCCAAAGCAAAGGGACCGAAAGCGTGGTGCTTTCGGTCCCTTTGCTTTGCCTGTGAAGGCGAGAGTGAGGCTTAAGCCTCTTCCATCTCTGCGTTCATCGCCGGACCCGAATCCTGGCCCTTGGCGTCGACGTCGCGATCGACAAATTCGATGATTGCCATCGGTGCGGCGTCCGAAGCACGAATTCCGGCCTTGACGACGCGGGTGTAACCGCCGTTGCGATCAGCATAGCGATCGGCGATCGTGCTGAACAATTTGGACAATTGTGCATCATCCATCAAACGGCCCATCGCCAGTCGACGATTGGCAAGCCCGCCGCGCTTGGCCAGCGTGACCAGCTTTTCGACATAGGGACGCAATTCCTTCGCCTTGGCAACGGTGGTCAGGATCTGCTCATGCTTGATAAGTGCAGCCGACATGTTGCGAAAAAGGGCGGTGCGATGCGCGCTGGTGCGTTGAAGCTTACGGCCACCGGTTTTATGAATCATGTTATCGTCCTTCGTTTGTTAAAGGCCCGTATGAGGTAGCCCAGACCAGGTTGCATGCGGGGCAACCCTTTCCCGTCGAATGACCGCCCCGGCCGAAACCGGGGCGGTATATTGTTTAACCCAGCAGCTCTTGTTCAAGCTTCTTGGCCATTTCCTCGATATTTTCAGGCGGCCAGCCGGGGATGTCCATGCCAAGGCGCAGACCCATCGATGACAACACTTCCTTGATTTCGTTCAAGGATTTGCGACCAAAGTTGGGAGTGCGAAGCATTTCGGCTTCGGTCTTTTGCACCAGATCGCCAATATAGATGATATTGTCGTTCTTGAGGCAATTGGCCGAGCGTACCGACAGTTCAAGTTCGTCGACCTTCTTCAACAGGAAGCGGTTGAGCTGATTGACATCGGATTCGTCGCTCGCTGCAGACGGGGCTGCCACGCCGATCAGGCCGCTGTCATTCATCGCTTCTTCAAAGTGGACGAATACCTGCAACTGATCCTGAAGAATGCGCGCAGCATAGGCGACGGCGTCCTCGGGGGTTACCGTACCGTCGGTTTCGACGGTCAGGTTCAGCTTGTCATAGTCAAGCTCCTGCCCAATGCGGGCATTGTCGACCTTATATGCAACCTGACGCACCGGCGAATAAAGCGAGTCGACCGGAATCAGGCCGATCGGTGCATCAATGGGACGGTTGGCCGTGGCCGGGACATAGCCCTTGCCGCTGTCGGCAACCAATTCCATGTTGAACGTCGCGCCCTCGTCGAGGTGGCAGATAACATGGCTGGGGTTCATCACCTTGATGTCACCCGACACCATGATGTCGCCGGCCTTGACTGTTGCGGGCCCCGTCGCCGAAAGCTGCAGCCGCTTCGGGCCTTCGCCTTCCATCTTGAGGGCGATTTGTTTGACGTTGAGGACGATGTCAGTGACATCTTCGCGCACACCGGTCAGGCTCGAGAATTCATGTAGAACATTCTCGATCTTGATCGACGTAATCGCCGCCCCCTGGAGCGACGAGAGCAGAACGCGACGCAGCGCGTTGCCCAGCGTCAGACCAAAGCCACGTTCAAGCGGTTCGGCAACAAAAGTTGCCTTGCGCTTGCCGTCGCTGCCAGCCTTGATTTCCAGGTTGCTGGGCTTCTTCAATTCCTGCCAGTTCCGGATATTGACAGTCATGGTTTTCCCTTTGCTTTTGGCGGGACGGGCGAGGGGTGGAGCCAAGCCGTCCGGCGTGAATTCAATAAACGGACCATGCGGCACATGCCGCCGGTCCGGGAAAAAGGCATCAGACGCGGCGGCGTTTGGCCGGGCGGACACCATTGTGCGGGATCGGGGTCACATCGCGGATAGAGGTGATGTGAAAGCCCACAGCCTGCAGCGCTCGAAGCGCCGATTCACGACCAGCACCGGGGCCCTTAACCTCGACTTCCAGCGTACGGACGCCGTGATCGGCGGCCTTTTTGCCAGCGTCTTCGGCACAAACCTGTGCGGCATAGGGAGTCGACTTGCGGCTGCCCTTGAATCCCATCGTTCCGGCGCTCGACCAGGCAATCGCATTGCCCTGTGCGTCGGTGATGGTGATCATCGTGTTATTGAAGGTCGCATTGACATGGGCGACTCCCGATGAGATGTTTTTGCGTTCGCGCCGACGAAGGCGCTGCGGTTCACGAGCCATTATATTATTCCCGTATCCTGAAAATCTGTGTGTATGCCGGTGGTGCTAGGAAATGAGCAGTCTCCGGCGGAGAAGAAGGGTTGCGGTCGCGAACTTACTTCTTCTTACCAGCGATAGCCTTGGCCTTGCCCTTGCGGGTGCGCGCATTTGTGTGCGTGCGCTGGCCACGAACCGGCAGACCTTTACGATGACGCAAGCCGCGATAGCAGGCGAGGTCCATCAGGCGTTTGATGTTCATCGCCGTGTTGCGGCGAAGATCACCCTCGACTGTCAGGTCAGCGTCGATCGTTTCACGAATCTGCAGCACCTCGGCGTCGGACAGGTCCTGAACGCGGCGGGCGTGGTCGATTCCCAATTTGGTGGCAATGTCGGCGGCGGTCTTACGACCAATGCCGTGGATATAGGTAAGGGCGATAATTACGCGCTTGTTGGTGGGCAAATTGACGCCCGCAATACGTGCCATGTGTTTCTTTCTCCTGCTCCACAGAACCTTTGGCAATTGGTTCCATCTCAAAGCGTCTGGTTCCAACGCAAAAACGGACCACGATGCGCAGGCGCGCTTCGCCGTCCGGATATGATGTCGGAATGGCTGGGCCGTTACGGTGAGTCGGCCTCGATGTCAAGGGTGCTAACCTGCCGGCGCCAGGATTTTGGCGCGCTCCGCCAACCGGTCAACGACCGCGGGATGGATGCCCTTCGCGCAGGCAATAACGCCAAAGGCCTGGGCTCGCGGCGTATTGAAAACCAGCGGGGCGCCAAAGGCATCGGTCACGACCGCCCCCGCTTCGATAGCAATTAGCGCAGCGGCGGCTACATCCCACTCATACCCCCAGCGCAAAGTGGCAACCAGATCAGCGCGATCATCGGCCACCAATGCCATGCGCAGCGCGATGCTGTTGGGCTTGGTCACGATAACAAGGTCGCTGTCGACACTCGGCAGGGCGTCGGCGGGGACGCGCGATCCAGCGAATTTCTGGCGGTGGCTGGCGCGCAGTGAATCGCCGTTCAGCACTGCCCCTTTGCCGCGTTGTGCTACCCATAGTTCATCCAGCGCGGGTGCATAAAGCACCCCCAGTTCAGGCGCGCCATCTACGACCAGTGCCACCGACACCGCCCAGCCGGGACGGCCACGGATAAAATCGCGTGTGCCGTCAATCGGATCGACGCACCACATGGCGCGGCACGACAGCCGGTCGGTGTTATCGGCGGTTTCTTCGGACAACCATCCCGCCTCTGGCACCATCGCGCCCAGAACGGCTTTCAGCCGCGCATCGACCGCCAGATCGACGTCGCTGACCGGATTATTGGGTGATTTATACTGAACATCAACGGCTTTGCCTTCGCCCCGCCAGCGCGCCATCGCCATATCGCCGACTTCGCGCGTTGCAGCGATCATGGCTTCGAGGTTGCGACCGGGCATTGTTTCTGGCGCTTTAGCTGCTGGCGACGGTCATGCCGTCGATCCGAAGGGTCGGGACATCGACGCCGTGGCGAAATTCCAGGTCATCGGCGGCGGTCATCGCGGCAAACATGGCGATTAAATTGCCGGCGATGGTGAATTCGGCGATGGGTTCGGCAATCTGGCCGTCACGGATGGCAAAACCCGTCGCGCCCCGACTGTAATCGCCAGTAACCGGATTGACGCCTTGGCCAGCCAATTCAGTGACATAAATGCCTTCTGTGACATCGGCCATGAGCGCGGCAGGCGACCGTGCGCCGGGTGCAAGGTGCACATTGCTGGTGCTCACGCCCGAAGCGCCACCGCCGCGGCTCGCATGACCCGTGGGGACTAGCCCAAGCTGTTTGGCCGATGCGGTATCGAGCAACCAGCCGGTCACCCGGCCATTTGCAACGATGTCGCGCGCTTCGGTCGGTAAGCCCTCGCCGTCAAAGGCGCGGCTGCGTAGACCGCGCAGGCGATGAGGTTCATCGCGGATTATGATAGCGGAGTCGCCCAGCGCGTCGCGCACCCTGGTGACCACCGTCGACAGCGATGGCGACGACGTCATGTCGAACCACGCTGCGAGATCGCCACCGCTCGGATCGGCCTCGACCAGGATCGCCTCGTCCGAGGCCGGCCACGCCGACGCCAGCGCCACCGCCGTCGTGGTGCAGGCATCCCCGGCGACGGCGACGATCGCCATCAGCCGCCCTGTTCCGTGGCGATGTCGCTGCCCGGATCGAGCACGACGACCCGGACATCGTTGCCGGCCGCGACCAGCGGGGCGTCGGCTTCGGCGACCTCGACGGACAGACCGAACACGCCGCTCACCGCGTCGGCGTCGCTGCCGCGGGCGACGACTCGGCCGGTCGTGACGAACAACTCCTCGTCGTTGTTCTCGGGAACCACGACGAGCATCACGCGCGAGCGTTCACGCAGGCCGGACGGCACCCGGCTCGGACGAATCTCGACCGCAACCACACCCGCCCCCGCCGACACCAGAGGGGTCGGCTGAACGAGCTGTTCGACCATCAGGCTCCCCGACGTGATGTACACCCGTGCGTACTGGTTGACCACCAAACCGATCTGATCGGCCTCGACCGCCGGAACGGTCGGATCGAGATCGACCTCGACGACGCGGAGATCGTCGCTGGTGACGACCTCACCCGCCCGGACGTTGCGCACGACCTGCAGCACCTCGGTCTTGTCATCGAGCGAGGCGTAGATCAAGACGTTGCCACCGATCGCGACTGCGGCCAGCGCCGCACCGGCTGCAATCCGAGCACGCCGACGCGAGCCCGGTCGGAACCCGCGCGACTCGGCGCCCGGCGTCGAGGCCGCAGAGACAGGAGCGATACGACGGTCGGTCATCGCCATCGCGATGCCTCCTCTCCGAGCTGCCCGGCGATCAGGAAGGCGGTGGTCGCGCCGAGCACGAGACCGGGACCGAACGGAAGCGACCTGCGACGACGCAGCAAGCCGACGGACGCGGTCGCGGCGGACGCCACACACAGCGCCACCAGACCGAGACCGGGCTCGATCAGGCCCAGCGCAGCGCCGAGTGCCGCAGCGAGCTTGACATCGCCGAAGCCCAGCGAACTCGGAGACACGACGTGCACGATCAGGATCGGGCCACCGAAGGCCACGACTGCCGAGGACGACCGCTCCCAGCACCGGCACCCCAGATCCGGCGATCGCCGACGACATGACGACGGCGAGGATCGGCATCAGGGCGGCGATGACGAGCCGGTCGGGGATCCGACCGGACCGGGCGTCGACGATCGCGGCCGATCCGGCGAATGCCAGTGCGACGACGACCATCAGACCGGTCACACCCCAGCGTTGTGCAGCGACGTCGGCACGGCGACCAGCGCACGACAGCGCGAGCAAACGATCGGCACCAGATCGAATCGGTCGTATGTGGTCACCACGTGCATGGGCCTCCCGCAGGCCATGTTCGCCAGATCGTCACTGTAACCCAGCGGCCGAACGGAGGCTTTGGCGAAGTGGCGCACATGCCAGGAGTGTGGGCAGCGAGGGCGCACAACGGGAACTCACCGATCCCGGGCGATCCGACCCGAGCCGTCAGCCGTTCACCGCGGCGATCGAGTCGGCAGGCGACGTGGCGGTGGTCTGGGTCGCGGTGAGCGTCAGGTTGTAGGTCGCCGCGAACGAACATCCCGTCGTGGTGTCGTCGCCAAGACAGGTGGCGGATTGGTCAGCGACCAGGTCGTCCTTCCGACGAGGCGGTCGGGATTGGGAATTGGTGTCGTTCAGCGGGGCCAACCCAGCCGTCACCCCCCAGCCCAGCACGAAGTACTCGAGATCGCCGCTGTAGACGAACCCATCCGGTTGACCACTCGGCGTGCACCGGGTGGTCTGCGCCGATTTCTTTGGCCACTGTCACCCTGGGTCCACGGCTACTCATGGGCCGGATCGGTGGCCAGCTCCGTGTCTCGGAGGTCGGCTCGTACTCGGACCTCATCGCCTGGCTGCGCACGATCGGCGAGTAGTTCCAGACGTAGTCCCGAACCGGGGTGCCGAGCAATGGAAGGGCACATTCAACCCATGTCTGTCGCATCGTGCCCGAGGCCGAGATCGACACGCAGATCAACCCGAACCGTCCGCCCCGGTCTGGTTGTCGGGTGGCACTCGCAGAACATACGAGCCCATCTCCTGATAGTCGTATCTGCCGGCGAACCTCCCACCAGCGTCGAGGTTCGTGACGATGTGGCGGAGATAGATGGTGAAGGTACCGGTCCAGATCTGCGGCTTGCAGCCATTCGACTGGTAGATCGTCCACGGGCCGAACGACCGACCTGCGAGCTCGATGTTGAGCAATATCATGCCCACCGGCCGAGCTCGCCCGACAGCGCCGAGCTGATACCGGCGCTGATCTCGACGCAGTCGGGCAGCGTGTACGACACGGTGCCGTCGACTCCGACGTTGGCGACCACGCCGACCAATCCGAACTGTTTCAGGTCCATCTCGAACGCCGGAACGTCAACTGAGCGGTCACCTGACCGCCGACCTGTTGGGCACGATCGAAGCCCATCTCGGACAGATCTCGAATGTCGAGGGCGTTGGCGACGAAACCGACGGCTGCCGACGCCGTGGCCGAGATCGAGGCTTCGGCGGACCCGAACACGGCGACGCCGACGTCGATCCCGGTCGCAACTTCCGCCAGCATCACGCCGAACACACTGACCAGCGGTGGCCCCTCGATGCGACACGTGACGCTCGCCCGGCTGATCGAACGTTCAGCGTGACGGTGACCTCCCCCTCGAGCAGGACCTTGAGGTATTTGTCCAACAGGTCGTAATCGATGTCGGCGCCGAGGTCGAGATCGACGGCGCCGCCATCGAGACCGTTCCCGAGGATGAACACGGCGACTCCGACTCGACGGCGGGGCGCGCATCTGAACGGGCGCCATGTCGACAGGGCCCTTGAACGTGGAGTCGATGTCGTTGAACGCGTCGTCCAGGCTCGCCGGAGCGAGCGTCACCCGCCTGGTGCCGTCGGACTTGCGAACAGACCCGGTGACCTTTCCGAAGATGCCGTCGGGCACGACCGGGTGAGGTGCGATCGCGAGGTCCACGCCGACCGGTGAAACGTCAGCCGAAGCCGCCAGCGTCACCGTCCGCCCGAGCCGGAGTTGCCCGTCGACGAGACCACGTCACCGGGGCCGCCGAGCGACGGTGCCGGGTCTGAGGTCGAAACGTCGTCAGGTTCGAACCGGCGGCGGGAACCAGCCGACCGCGTCACCGATCAGATCGTCGACTGCTCCTCCGTGCGAGTTCGAACAGGTGGATCGCGCCGCCAGCGCCGACCTCCACGATCACCAGAAGATCGGCACAGTCTGACCCGGCCCGGAAGTTCCAGGTTCGACGCGATGAGCGAGCGACCCGCACTCGGGGACGCGGTGATCAACCCGGATGCCGTCGGCTCCGTCACCGTAACGTCGGTATCGCGACCGCACCCACCCCGGTTGCCGGGATGCCCTTGCGACCGGCGATCTGAACCGCCACCTTCGACCCTGGCCCGACCGCACCGACCGGGGCGCCGACACCGATCCGGGTGTCGAGCAGGCGGGCCGGGTTGATCGCCCGCAACTCGGAGGCGCTCGGGAACCAACCGACGACATCGGCGATCAGTTCGGACGAACCGAACCGGTTGAACAACTCGACGTTGCCACCAGCTCCGAGTTTCACGATCACCAGATTGGGAAGCGTCTTGACCCGGCGAGAAGTTGAGGTTGGAGGCGGTCGGGCGTGTCTCACCAGCGGGAAAGACCGTCACGAAACCGGCTGCCGTCGGCTCGGTCACCGTCACGTTCAAGACGACCGCGCCGACACCCGTCGGACGGCAGCCCGGCCTTGCCGGCCAGGCTCAGCTTGACCGACCCGTCGGGGCCGACCGGGGCGACGGGCGCTCCGACCCCCATGCGGGTGTCCAGCACACGCACCGGCGACATCGGCTGCAACCCGGAGGCTTCCGGGAACCAGCCGGCGACATCAGCGATCAGATGGGTGCCACCGAATCGGTTGAAGAGGCTGACCTTGCCTCCGACCCCGATCTTGGCGACCACGAGATTGGGAACCGTCTCGCCGGCGACGAAGTTCAGATTCGAGGCCGTCGGGCGAGGGGCTCCGGTCGGGAACACCGTGACGGAAACTCGGCTGCGACGGCTCGGTGGCGGTCACGGTCAACGCGACCGCACCTTCCGACCTGGGGACCCACCCCGACCGGACACCTGCAACTCCAACGTCGCCGCCTCGCCCAATTCGCCGGTGCACCGACGCCGGTGCGCGTGTCGAGCAGCCGACCGGGGACCAAGGGCTGGATACCTCCGGATCCGAACGACACGACTCCTGCCGAAGGCCCCAACTCGGGTACGTCACCAACATCTTCGCCAACGAACGACGACATGTCGGCCACGGCGAGGCGCCCGGCCGGCACGGCCACGACCACCGCCACCGCCAACAGCGCGGTCAGCGACGACAGACGCAGCAGCACTCGCCGCGGGGCCGACCAATCCTCGCTCATACGCCACATGAACTTTCGAGATTGCGGCCACCGAGCGGGGACGCGGAGCGCGAAGATTGGCACAGTTCGAGGGGTGTCCAGCAGTTTCTCACGATTCTGCTACCGCTGAGCAATCGGGCACGACCGCTCAGCCGATGGGGCAACGGAGTCCGAGTCATCGGCCTACTAGGTCAGTTCAGACCCGCGTGTGATGGCCTGAGGGTGGAACCTCGGCGGGTGCCGGCGCCGTCCGACTCCGATCAGCATCGTCCCGGTGGCCAGGAGACCAACGCGATCGCAGCGATTCCGGCGACCGGGAACCCTGTAGCGGGCAACAGGTTCACGGTGAGGCGTGCCGATCCGGTCGTCACCGAACCAGCCGGGTTGGAGGCGCGGTAGTTGGAGCCGCTGTCGGTCTGCGTCGCGACGAACGAGTACTCCCAGCCGGTGGCCCCGGCGATCGCTTCGAACGTCGTGCCGTCGACGCTCTCGATGCTTCCCCATAGCCACCGACGGGAGGTTCCGGCGGGGTCGGCGGACGCAGTGTCGGCGGGTCGCTCATGCCTCTGCCGGTCGCACGTCGCGGCGATCGTCGAGGAGGCAAGCGTCCTGCTGCAATAGCCGTCATAGCCAAAGAGGTTCGTGGCCGTTGAAAGCCTTAACGCCCTCCGAGTCAGGGGTTGCCGGTTCAGCCAAGCCGCTCAGATGACCTTTCGATTCCCTGGCCAGCGGCAACGCACGCTCTCCAGCAGCCCGGTCGTGGGTTCTCTCGACTCGTGGTCAGCGGTCGTCTGCTATCGGACGTCCGAAGTCGACAGCCGCGATCACCTCAGGCGGAGAGAAACCTCGCAGTTCCGGATCCGGTTGGCTTCCCAACGCGTCGTTCACCGTCGAGAACGCCAGGCGAAGTGCCACGAACACCGTCATCGCGAACACGTCGGCGTCGCTGAAACCGGCGGCCCGCACGTCATCGACATCTGCCTGGGTGATTGCGTTCGGATTCTCGACCACGGCACGCGCCCAGCGCGCCATCACCCGCTCGGCCTGGGTCAAGCCCTCGTCGGAGCCGGTCAGCACCCCCACCGCAGTCTCGGTGTCAGACTCCTTCGCCAGCTTTCCGCCCCAGGCCATCGAACAATATGAGTCACCAAGCGTGGAGGCGCATGCTGCGACCAGGATCCCTCGCTGTCGCATCGAGAAGCCGTCGGAGACCGAGCCGAGAAGATCGAACAGCGCCTCCTGACTCTCGGGTTGCCAGGCCCACAGTCTCGAACCGTTCATCACCCAACCCATGTACTTCTGGTCATCGGCAAACAGTCGTTGGGCACCGTCACCGTACGCAGGTTCATCGAGGAACATGATCACGTTCTAGCGTGTCGTCACTCAGCGGTTGAGGCTCTCGACCCACTTGACCTGTACGTCATCGATTCGCTCGGTCTCGGGCGCGGTGCCATCGCGGTAGAAGCCAAAACGGCATACGTCGCCGCCCTCGGCGATGGTCGTGAGCCTGCGGAACTCGAAGTCGTGGCGATCAGCGGCATGCCATCTTGGTGATGGCGTGGCCCGCGCGCGACCTCCTGACGAAACCGAGTTCGATCAACGAACGCCGGTCACGCCCACGCGATCTACCCTCCGCCGGACTCCGAACAGCATCGTCCCGGTGGCCAGGAGACCAAACGCGATCGCAGCGACACCGGCGACGGGGAACCCTGTGGTGGGCAACAGGTTGACGGTGAGACGTGCCGATCCGGTCGTCACCGAACCGGCTGGGTTCGAGAGCACGGCGCGGTAGCTGGAGCCGCTGTCGGTCTGCGTCGCGACGAACGAGTAGTCCCAGCCGGTGGCCCCGGCGATGGCTTCGAACGTCGAGCCGTCGACGCTCAGCTCCCATTGCACGGAGGCGGTCGGGAAGCCCGTCGCGTCGACGCTGAAGGTGACCGGCGTTCCGGCCATCACCGTTTGGTCTGCGACGTCGCGTGTCACCGTCGGCAGTGTCGCCTCGACGATGGCGAGCGAGTGGAGGCGCCCACCGGCAAGCGCCACGACGCCGGAGAGCCCGGCAGGCACGACCGCTTGGACCTGGTCCTCCAGTCCCCGAGGGGGTGCCGTCTCGGTCGCCGGCCAGGCGACGACGCTGCCGTCGGCACGCAGTGCCAGCGAGTGCATCCATCCAGCAGCGATTCCCGTGACGCTCGACAACCCGGCCGGAGCGCCGACCTGACCGTCCGCGCCCCAGACGACGACGGTGCCATCTGCCAAGAGGGCGACGGAATGGTTCTCACCGCCGGCGATCGCCGTCACGCCGGACAGACCCGGCGGCACGACCGACTCGGGACCGACCGCCCGGGGTAGGAGTTCGTAGCCGCCCCACATGACCACCGTGCCATCGGCCAGCAGGGCCAGGCGCGTGATAGACGCCTGCCGAAATGGCGGTGACGCCCGACAGCCCCGCCGGCACCTCGGTCTGTCCGAAGAGGTTGTCGCCCCAGGCGACGACGGTGCCGTCACCGCGAAGCGCCATCGACCACGACCCTCCGGCGGCCACGGCGATCACGTCCGACAAGCCAGGTGGCGGTGTCGTCTGGCCGGTGCCGTTCTGCCCCCAGCCGACGACCTGGCCGTCCGACGTCAGCGCCAATGAGTGGTTGCCGCCGGCAGCGATTGCGGTCACCGACGGGAGGTCGGCCGGCACGGTCGCCTCGCCGAACGTGTTGTCACCCCACGCCACGACGGTGCCGTCGGCTGTCGAGCGCGAGCGAATGATCCTGGCCGGCGGCGACCGCGATCACGTTCGTCAATCCGGCGGGGACTGCCGTCTGGCCGCGCGAACGTGTCGCCCCACGCGACGACCCCGGTCGGGCTCGTGCCGGCGTCTTGTGCGGCAACGCCCGCCGGGACGACACCCACGAGCAGTCCCACGGCGAGCAGTCCCACGGCGAACACCCCGGCCGACCGGGCAAACCGAGCGCGGGTCCTCATCACGCACCTCCGTTGTCGCGTACCTGGCTCCATTGTCGAGCCCATGACCCGGATCATCAAGAGGCCGAGGTCCCGTTGCCCGGATCGCCGAGGGGACGCCGGTGAAGGATGGGAGACGTGTCGGATGTGGGAAGCTGACCCCAGTTCGATCGGGATGCTGTCGGAGGGGGACGATGGGACATCGACGAGTCCAAGCAGCCCTCGATGGCTACGTGAGCGGCCCCGATGCGCCCATCAGGGCGGCTGCCGCAGCGCTCGCCGACGCAGAGTCTGCTCGGTCGCTCGTACTGGTCGAAGGGATCAGCGATCAGATCGCGCTCGAGACGCTCGCCAGCCGTCACGGGCGGGATCTGGGAGCGGAGCGTGCCGTGATCGTGCCGATCGGCGGCGCCCACGCGGTCGTGCGGTATCTCACTCGGTTCGGCCCGCAGGGGGCCGGTCTCGAGATCGCCGGGATGTGCGACGCCGGCGAAGAGGAGTTCGTTCGGCGAGGCCTGGCAGCTGCAGGTCTCGGCTCGCCGCAGACTCGGGTGGACATGGAGCGATTGGGGTTCTTCGTCTGCGTGTCGGATCTGGAGGACGAACTGATCCGCGCATCCGGTCGAGCGTCGATCGAGGCGCTGCTCGACGCCGAGGGAGACCTCGCTTCGTTTCAGACCCTCCAGAAGCAGCCGGCCTGGCGGCAGCAGAGCTTCGAGGCCCAGATCCACCGATTCTTGGGTGCTGGTGCCCGTCGCAAGCTGCGATACGCCCGCCTGCTGGTCGGTTCGCTCGATCTCGACCGAGTACCACGACCGCTGAACGACGTCTTGCGCCGGATCTGACTCGCTCGGCAGCACTGCGACCCGGCCCGGATCCGCTCACCGTGCACGCCGCCAGGGACAACGTTCCCGGTCGTCACGGCTCGTCGTCGGAGAGCACCGTCACGGTGCCGGCCGTGCCGTCGACCTCGACCAGCATGCCGTCGGTCAGCCGGATGGTCGCGTCCTCGACGGAGACGACACAGGGGATCTCCAGTTCGCGCGACACGATCACGGCGTGGCTCATCAACGCCCCGACGTTCACGACCACCGCCGCGGCAGGCATGAACAGCGGGGTCCAGGCGGGGTCGGTGATCGGTGCCACCAAGATCTCGCCCGGCATCAGGTCGTCGGCCTCGAGCGGGTCGAGCACGACGCGGACGCGGCCCCGAGCGACACCCGAACACCCCGACTTGCCGGTCAGCACCTCACCGCCGACTGCGGTCACCGTGGCCGCCTGCGACGCCTGCTCGGCTTCGAGTTCCTCGATCGACGGCACCTCGTCCTGTGACGTGATGAAGAAGCGCGGCGTCACCGCCGCGAACCGGTGGTGGAGGGCGAGCCGCTCGGCGAGCAGGTCGGCCTTCGACGACGGGTCGGCCAGGTACTCGGCCAGCTCGGTCGTCGGCGACAGCAGCGCGACGGCGACCGGATCGGGACTGCCACCTCGCTCGGCACCGCGCCGCACGAGCTCGCGATAGACCTGCTTGATCGGCATCGTCAGGCGCACGGCGCGATCGCGTGTCGCCTCGCGAGCCTGCGACCAGTACGGCGACGCCTTCACCGCCTTGTCGAAGTTCAGCCGGTCGAGCAGCTTCAGCTGGGGACGGACCTTTGCGATCGCGGCCTGGCGCTTTGCCTCCTCGGCCGCCGCGTCGTGAGCGCTGGCGAGCTCACGCTCGGCGACCCGCATCCGGTCGATCGCCACCAGCGCCAGCTCGGGCGTGTTGTCCCACGTTCGCCCCGACAGCTCCCAGTCGTTCGGACCGCGGTGACCGTGCTCGGCGATGAACGCCGCCAAGCTCGTCCGGAACTGCTCGGCCTCGTCGAGCTCGGCGAGGCGATCGATCGAGGCCCGTCACCCCGGCGTCGAACGCGGCGTTGACGGCAGGGGTCGCCTTGACGTGCTTGGCGATCTCGTACAGCGCCCGCGAGTACTGGGCCGACCGCACGTCGCCGGCGGTGCCCATCAGGTGGGTGACCAGCCCGGGTTCGCCGGCAGCAACAGCGGCGTCGGCGAGCACACCCGAAACGATCGATGCCAGCGCCGTCGTGGTCATGTGGTTCTTGAAGACGTGTTCGAAGGGCCCGGGCATCGACCACAGGTACGCCAGCAGCTCGCTCGTCGGGGGCGTCGAGTGCCGGTCGCTCGGCGATGAACGCATCGGCCGCCCGGAAACTGTCGTCGACGACGGCCGGAAGTTGCTTCTGCTCGAGCGCACCCATGACGGACTTCAGGATCTTCAGCGTTGCCCGCAGGTTGCGGTCACCCTTCTGGGCGACGTACGGCGGGGCGTTCGACTCGCCGAACAGCGACAGGTCGATCGCTTCCGCCGACGAGCCCGGGGCACGCACGCCCATGATCCTCAGGAACGACATGTTGAGGTAGCCGTAGCCGCCGTACAGGCCGATGATCAGCGGATCGTCCGAGGCGAAGTCGCCGGGCTGCAGCACGCCGAGCTGGCGATACGAGTCGCGCCACCCGCGCTCGGCCGCCAGCACGCCGAGTTCGTAGCTGAGCGGCGTCAACACCTCGGGGAAGACCTCTCCGATGTTGCCACGCGTGTTGACCGGCCACCGCGGGTCGACCTTGCCCTCGACGATCCAATGCGTCCCCATATCGTCCCCCTCCCGACCCGGTCGACACTACGGGGTGCCGGTTACTCGCCGCCGCTCGGAGGCGTTCACACGTGGCGATCGGCGCGGAGGATGCTCATCACGATCGCGTCGTGGAACTCGCCGTCCCACAACAGCGCGTCGCGCAGGATGCCCTCGCGTCGGAATCCGACGTTCTCGTACACGGCGATCGCCCGCCGGTTGAACTCGTACACCTCGAGCGACAGCCGGTTCACCGGCGGATCGTCGATCTCCTCGAACACGTAGTCGACGACCAGCCGCGTCGCCTCGCTGCCGAGCCCCCGGTCGCGACCGCCCGGGCCGAGCGCGATCCGAAAACCGCACGATCGATTGTCTGCGTCCCAATCGTTGACCACGACCTCGCCGGCCCAGCGATCGGTGGTGCGGTCGATCACCGCAAGATCGAGACGATCGGTTTGCAGGGCGCGGGTTGCACACCACGCGTCGATCTGGTGACGCTCGAACCGACCGTGCGAACCGGTCAGGCGGGTTCCCTCGTCGTCCTGCAGATCGGCCCACATGTCGTCGGCGTCGGCGGCAACGATCGGTCGCAGCGCCACACGATCGCCGGTGAGCGTCGGCTTGTGTACGAAGCTCGCCACAGCTTCAAACTAGGCGACCGAAACACCGACACCGATGCCGACCACCGTTCGGGCTCGTCCCGACCGGCTCCGTTGCGCTGCTGTACGGTCGGGTCATGTCGTTGATCTCTGCCGCCGAACTCGCAGCCCGTCTCGACGAACCGGACCTGGTCGTCTGCGACGTGCGGTTCTACCTCGCCGACGGTGCCCAGGGTCGCCGTGAGTACGAGCAGGGACACGTGCCCGGAGCACGGTTCGTCGATCTCGACAGCGACCTGGCGGGCACGTCCGGCGGTGGTCGACATCCGCTGCCGACGGTCGATGAGTTCACGGCCGTGCTGGGACGGATCGGCGTCGGCCCCGGCTCGCTCGTGGTCGCCTACGACAGCGCCTCCGGCGCCACTGCATCACGGCTGTGGTGGATGCTGCGCTCGATCGGTCACGGTCGGGTCTCGGTGCTCGACGGCGGCTTCCCGGCATGGCTTGCAGCGGGCGGTCCGGTGTCGACCGAGACGCCACCTCCGGCCACCGGCTCGTACCCACCGGTGCCCGAGTGGACCGGTGTCGTCGATGCCGACTCCGTCGCCCAGGGTGTCGGGCTGGGCGGAACCGTGATCGACTCACGCTCCCCCGAGCGGTTCCGCGGCGAACACGAACCAATCGATCCGAGGGCCGGCCACATCCCCGGGTCGATCAATCGATACCACGCCGACCACGTCGGCCCCGACGGACTGATGCTGTCGCCGGCCCAACTCGCCGAACGGTTCACCGGCGTCGGCAGCAACGCGATGGTCTACTGCGGCAGCGGCGTCACGGCCTGCCACACCCTGTTGGCGATGTCGCTGATCGGATTGTCGGGCGGCCGCCTGTACCCCGGCTCGTGGAGCGAGTGGTCGAGCGATCCCGAGCGCCCGATCGCAACGGGCGGCTGATCACCGCTCGACAGCAGGCTGCTAGGCCGATTCTGGTCGCCGACTCTTGGACGACTTTTTCGCAACGGACTTCTTGGCCGACTTCTTGGCCGCAGGCTCGTCGACTTCTTGGACGACTTCTTGGCCGCAGGCTTCTTCGCCGACTTCTTCGCCACAGGCTTCTTGGCAGCGACCTGCTTGGCCGATTCCTTGGCAGCAGACTGCTTGGCAGCGACCTGCTTGATCGCCCCCCGCCGTCGCGCCGGGGCCTGCTGTGGTACCGCCCACTCGGCCCCGGAGGCTTCGAACAAGCGGGCGACCTCCTCGATGTGCAGGTCGACCATCTCCCACAGGTCGGGCACCAGTTCGCGGTCGGCCACCAGACCGAAGTCGAGCTTGTCGCCGTACGAATGCACGGTGATGTTCAGGC
>CAWJNG010000009.1:0-24958 GCA_963844225.1 uncultured Alphaproteobacteria bacterium
CGTCGCTGATGGGTTTGTCGGCCATTGCGATGGCGGCGCTCCCTGCCAATGCAGCCACCTCTGCCAAATCGTCCCAGTGTCGTGACGCGAAGGGCCATTTTGCCAAATGTGACGCAAAGGCCAAGCCGTCAAAAGCTATGCATAGTGCACCAAAGGCAACAGCTGCAAAGCCCGCCAAGTCAGCGACCACCCCCGCGGGTTAACCCCTCGCTCCCTGTCAATGCCAACACCGGGGCCCCGCGCAAGCTGGGCCCCGGACATGCGTTTGCCCTTTAGGCATTCAACCACATTTCGACACGCAGGCCCGGCAATTCGTCGCGCAGAACCATCGCTCCCCCATGCAAGCGCGCCGTCGCTTCGACGAGCGCCAATCCGAGGCCGGACCCTGCGATATGGCGCGCAGGATCAAGCCGACCAAAACGGCGTATAGCGTCGGCGTGGCGATCGGCCGCTATGCCGGGCCCGTTGTCCGCCACCCATATTCGCAAGCCATCGCCATCGCGGCGCGCGCCCAAGGAAATATAGGATGCGCCTTCGGCATAGTGAAAGGCATTGTCGATCAAATTGGCGAGCGCTTGATTGATAAGGTCACGGTGAAGAAAAGCCGTCAGGCCTGCTTCCGTTTCACAGCGGAGGATGATGTCGCGATCCTCGGCAAGTGGCCCATAGATTTCCTCCAGATTGGCGAACAAGGCGGAAATATCGACGTCGGTGAAATTCTCGCGGGTCATGCTCGCTTCGGCGCGGCTGATCTGAAGCGCCGTCGTAAGCATGGCGAGCAGCGTATCAGCCTCGGCGGCGACTTTCGCCAGCGATTGTGCCGTTTCCGGGTCGCTATTGCCAAGCTGCGCTTGCTCGATCACCGATTTCAGGCGCGTGACCGGCGATCGCAGATCATGGGCTAGCCCGTCTGTTACCGTGCGCAGTTCAACGATCAACACCTCGATCCGGTCGAGCATCGCATTAACGCCGCGCGAAAGGCGGTCGAAACTGTCGTCGCTGCCATCAAGCATGATACGCGCCGACAGGTCTCCCGCCCGCACGGCCTCGACAGTCGCCCCTACTCCGGCCGCCTTTTGATTAACGATCCGCACCAGAACCAGTGCAATCACCAGCGCCAGGGGCAACGCCAACACCAGCGCGCGACGCAACGCCTGTCGGTTAGCGCGCAGCAGACTGGTATTGCCTTCGATAACATGGCCCGTCAGCAAACGCGCATGATTGGGCAGCAATGTTGCAACAAAACCGATCGTTTCGGCGCGCTCGCGTCCGGTCCGGAACAAGGTCATCACTTTCCAGCGCGACCGGGTCGAAATGTCGACAGGCCAATCATCCAGATTGCCAGCCACCCGATTACCATCGGGCGCCAGCAACAGGATCGCCGCATTGGTGCCGCTCGTGAGGCTCAGCCGGTCCTTGATACCGGTCGTCAGCGCAGCCTCTCCACCATCATAATAATGGGCGAGCAAATCGTCGCGCAATTCATCAACCAGAGCAATTTGTTCGCCTTCCAAAATGCGCGCGCTGGCGGTGCGGGCATAGTAAAGCGTTGCCGTAACGGCGAGGCTCTGGAGGATGAACAACAGCGCAAGAAAGCGCATTGTCGTCGAGCGCCAGGCAAGAGCCGGAAAGTTTCGCATCGCTAACTGACCGGCCCCAATCGATAACCCGCGCCGCGTACGGTGTGGAGCAAGGGACGTGGTTCGGCATCGTCAATTTTGCGGCGCAGGCGGCTGATGTGAACGTCAATGACATTCGTCCCGGGATCGAAATGATAGTCCCAGACGCCTTCGAGAAGCATGGTACGGGTGACGACTTGGTCAACATGACGCAGAAAAAATTCAAGGAGGCGATACTCACGCGGCTGCAATTCAATGCGGCGTGCCCCGCGATTGACCCGGCGAGACAAGAGATCAACGCTGAGATCTTCGCAGCTTAGCGTCGTAGGCGCACTGCCGCTGCTTCGTTTACGGATCAGCAAGTTTATCCGGGCCAGCAGTTCGGCAAAGGCAAAGGGCTTGACCAGATAATCATCCGAACCGGCCTGAAGCCCGCTGATTCTGTCGTCTGCTGATGCCAGCGCGGACAGAAAGATCACCGGCGTATCTACATTGGCCGCGCGCAAGGCGCGAAGCACCGCCAAACCGTCCATACCGGGAAGCATGCGGTCGAGGATGATAGCATCAAAGCCGCCATCGCTAGCCTCGAACAAACCGTCACGCCCGTTATTGACTCGGTCGATCGAAAAGCCGGCTTCGGAAAAACCACGCACCAAATATTGGGCGGTCTCGTCATCATCTTCGACCAGCAGCAATTTATGTCCCATCAATCCGCTTTCGCAAAGGCAAGATGCCAGGCCGATGACGCCAGCGACGCGCATTTCCCACAGAGCGAGCGCCACCGGCAGTCGCGAGATGGCGCGGTGCAGATGAATGGGCGCAGAATAGATGCAAAGTGCGCCGCACTAATCGGCGGCTTTAACTCTTGTCCGAAACCCCACGGCGTCTCTCGATAATCATTCGCAACTTTTCTATTGCGAATCGGTCGCATTATCGGTAGACAAGCCTTATTGAGAAGGATTCGCACATGGTTGTCTGCGTCTGCAATGCAATAAGGGAACAAGATTTGCGCGAAGTGGCGCGAGCTGGCCAATTGCGGTGCGCCAAAGCTGCTTATGCGCAATTAGGTCGTAAGCCCAAGTGCGGACAATGCCTGAACTTCGCTCGCAATATCATTTGCGAAGATGCGGACGCCGCCTGATTTTTGTTGAAAATCTGCGACTTTTGCTTGGGTGTAGCTTGCTCAGACGCTATGGTGCTTGCGACATTATCCCGCACATAGATTGGCAGGCACATCATGCAAGGCGACGAGAAAGTCATCGAATTTTTGAACGACGCGCTCAAAAATGAGCTGACAGCGATCAACCAATATTGGCTGCATTACCGGATGCTCGACAATTGGGGTATCGCACGCCTCGCCGAATTTGAACGGCATGAATCGATCGACGAAATGAAGCATGCCGACCGGCTGGCCGACCGCATTCTCTTTCTTGGCGGCCTGCCCAATTTCCAGTTGCTCGGACGACTGCGCGTTGGGGAAACTGTCGAGGAAATATTGAAGTCCGATCTGGCGCTGGAAGAAGAAGCAATCCCGTTGCTGCGCGACGCCATCGCCCATAGCGAGACTGTCCGCGACTATGTCAGCCGCGACCTGTTCGCCGACATATTGGAAAGCGAAGAAGATCATGTCGACGAGCTGGAAAAGCAGTTCGACCTCATTCAACGCATGGGAATCGAAAACTATATTCAGCTGCAGTCAAAGCCCGCCGGCGAAAGCTGAACACCTATGCGCGAAACGATGCGCAATGACGCGCACACCTTGCTTGATACGACGCTCAAAATCATTGACTATACGCGGCCTTGTGGCGCGGATTAGCCGCGCTCCCTCCCAACTGCCACTATCACTGCGAAATTTTGTCGCTCACGGCTTTGATGACCAAGGCTTTGTCGTCGACAAGATAATGCTTGGCGAGCGTCTCTAGATCGGCAGGTGTCGCTGCCTCGACTTCGGCAATTGAAAGGCGACTGCGATCAAGTCGGTCGGCATGGCTGGTCGCCTGCGCCACATAACGCAGCCAGTAGCTATTTTCGCGTCGCGCTTTGACCATGGCTTCGATGAGCGGTTTGCGTGCGCGGTCGAGCATATCGGCATCCACGGGATCATCGCGCAGGGATTTGGCGATGGCGAATATCGAAGCCTGCGTTGTCGCGATATCCTTGAAGTCGACATTGCTCGCGGCAACTAGATAGCCAAATCCGGGGTAATCGTCGGACAAATTGGCCCCTGCGCCGGGGCTGTAGCTTTCTCCCAGCCGCTCGCGCAATTCGGCGGTAAGTTTCAACTGCATGACCTTAGCCAGCAGGTTGAGACGCATTGCTTCGGGCAAATCGCTGTCGTCGCGCGCAGGCCAGTAAACCCGCACCTCTGCCTGATCCGCCGGGCCTGTGTGGATCAACGTGCGCGGACTAAGATTGGTGGCAAAGTCCCGCTTGCGGGCATTGGTGCGCGGATCAAAACTGGCGCGCCTTTCAGGAAGCGCCCCGAACGTCGCCGCAATTGCGTTGATCGCGCTTTGTTCATCAATATCACCAACAACGCCAATCTCTATCGCGCCCTGTGCCAGGCTGTCGGCGATGGCAGGTTTGAGACCGTCCCAGTCAAGGCCCATCATAGTCGCGAGCGACGGCGTCCGTTCACGCGGATCATCATTGGCCAATATACCGTCAACATCGCGCCCCATAACGGCACCAGGCGTTGCGTCATTTGCCGCATATTGCTGCGGCAAGTAACGGCGAATGAGCGCCAGACCGTCAGCGCGATAGCCGGGATGGGTTACGAAAGCGGCCATGAGATCAGCCTGCAGCCGGAAATCCGCCGGCGAAACCTGAGCGGTACCACCGAAGGCGTCGGTTGCGCTGCCAAAAGCTGCATCGACCGTCGTTCCTGCCAAAATGGTGCGCAAATCGTCAAGGCTGTGGGCGGCCAGCCCGCCAACATAGAGCGATCCGGCGAGCGCCACACGTGTCGGATCGTCGCGGGTTTGAAGCAAATCGCCACCATCAACGCGTACCGACAGCAGGACATTGTCTTTTTTGAAATCCGTCTGTTTGATATTGAGCATCACATTATTGGCAAAGCGGATGCGTCGGATACCCAAGTCGGCGATGCGTTCATCACTGACTACCGTCCCCGGCACACCAAAATCAGTATAGGCAAAGGCCGCAGCCTTGGTCGCAACGGGTGGTGTAACCGCCGCCTTTTGTGACGTTTGAAGTGCGGCAAGGATAGCGGCAGGGGCGCCCTCGATGGACTTCTTCGCGGTCACGCGGACCAGTGGCGCGCTGAGGCCTGCCATTCGTTTTTGAAAGGCGGCGCTGACGGCAGCGGCGCTGAGCGATGGCGCTTCTGCGTCAAACAACGCCTGCGAGGTTTCAGGCCGTCCGACGACAAAATCGCCCTCGGCCGCGCGAACCAAAATCCCCGCCAATGTCTCGCTGCGTCGTGTGTCGACGCCCGCAACCGCATTGCGCAGCGCGGTGCGGCGATTGGCGAGCTGCTCGTCAACTTCTGCCTGCGTAAAGCCATATTCGATGGCGCTGCGCTGTTCCTGTTCAATCAGTGCGAGTGCTTTGCGCCAAGCGCCTTCCTTGGCAATGGCGCGAACCCCGGCCTGATCAAATATTTTCCAGCCATTGGACTCATCGAAGGATCCTGCAAGTATCGGTGAATCTTCGGCAAGCGCCAGTTTACCCAAACGGCGGCTAAGGATCGCCTCGCCAACTTCCTCAGCCAAATTGCGCGCGCGCTTTGCCTTGGTGTCCGCTTCATCGATCCAAGGTTTGAAGGCAGTAATCGTCACCGCATCATTGATCGCGGGGTCAATGAAGGCATCGGCGGCGCTGGCGCGAGCATAATCTATTTGCCCGATGTCAGGGTCGGGTCCGGCGGAACCGCGTCCCTTCCAGTCGTCAAAGCGCGTCTTCAGCTTAGCCTCCATCGCCGCCGGATCGAAATCGCCGACGACAACCAACGTCGCGCGCTCGGGACGATAATAACGGTCATAAAGATCGCGCAAGCGCGATGCCGGCGCGTTTTGAATGACGTCGATCGTGCCAACCGGCAAGCGGTCGGCGACATGCATTTGCGGCATCTGGAAAGCGAGCTGATCGACGAGGCTACGCAATTGATAGGTGTCTCTCGCGCGCCTTTCGGAGAGGATAACGCCCCGTTCGCGGTCAATGGCACCGGGGTCGAGCGTCAGTTCACTCGCGGTTTCGCGCATCAGCATCAGCCCGGTGTCCACAAGATCATCCGAGGCATTGGGCAAATCGAGCTGATATATAGTCTCGTCAAAGCTAGTCGACGCATTGGTGTCGGCGCCGAAGGCCAGCCCCTTGCGCTCGAGCAGTTTGATCATGTCGCCTTCGGGAACATGCGTCGAACCGTTGAACGCCATATGCTCAAGGAAATGGGCTAGACCGCGCTGGTCTTCGGATTCCGCGAAGCTGCCGACATCGAAACGCATCCGCATCGCAACACTGTCTTTAGGCGTGCTGTTCTTGAGCAGCGCATATTTCATGCCGTTGGGCAGCACGCCAAAAACGATATTGGGGTCGACGGCTATATCACTATCGGCATAATTCCATGCGCGCGCCGCAGCTGTCTGTGGATTGACCGCTACAGTCGCTTCGGTCGCTGGCGGGAGGTTGTGAAGCGCCGTTTGCGGCGTCGCGCAGGCAGCAGAAAAGAGAAGCAGCGGCGAAATGGCCGCCACAGCGCGCCAGATTTTCGGGAAATTCATGGACAATCTGTGAGCGAAGGCGGCAAGCCGGTCAAGTCGTGGTCAACGATTGCACCCGCCGCTTTTCGATAGACGACGGACAGCCCACGACCAACGGCAACCCCTCCGTCACTATAGGTTAAGTGTCCTATCCGCCCTTTTTCTTGCGGTGGCTATCCAGATCCAGAACCGCATTATCGCCACCTTCGGGAAGCAGCCCCAAACGACGGGCGACTTCCTGATAGGCTTCGACCTCTCCGCCAAGGTCGCGACGAAAGCGGTCCTTGTCGAGCTTTTCGTTGGTCGTCATGTCCCAAAGGCGGCAGCCATCAGGGCTGATTTCATCGGCCAATATGATGCGGCTGAAATCGCCGTCATAAAGCCGGCCAAACTCCAGCTTGAAGTCAACAAGGCGGATTCCCACGGCGGCGAACATGCCGCACATGAAATCATTGATCCGGATCGCCATGTCCTGAATATCGTGCAGTTCTTCCTGACTGCACCAGCTGAAACAGGCGATATGCTCTTCGGCAACCAGCGGGTCGCCGAGCGCGTCATCCTTGTAGCAATATTCGATCAGCGTACGCGGCAGCGCAGTGCCTTCTTCGATCCCCAATCGCTTTGAAAGCGTTCCTGCAGCCGTATTACGGACGATAACCTCGATCGGAACAATTTCCACCTGGCGGATCAGCTGCTCGCGCATGTTGAGGCGGCGAATGAAATGGTGCGGGATTCCGATATTACCGAGCAGGGTGAAGACATGCTCGCTAATCCGGTTGTTAAGCACGCCCTTGCCGTTGATCGTTCCGCGCTTTTGCGCATTAAAGGCGGTCGCATCATCCTTGAAATATTGGATCAGCGTCCCGGGTTCGGGGCCTTCGTACAGGATCTTGGCTTTGCCTTCGTAGATCTGGCGGCGACGGGCCATAGCGCGTTACTTTCTGTCGAGATCAAATAACAGGCCCCGGCGAGAGCGACTCAAGCGAGGCGCAACGCCGGGGCGAAGGTCGCCTATAGCGCGGCATCATCGGCGCGTCATCCTCCGCGTGGTTGTTGCACAGACAGGCTTGCGCCACGCATAATTGGTGACACTATGCCACCCATGACCAATTATGACCAGATTCGCCTCGACGTGACCGAAGGCATGGCCCTTCTCACCCTCCATCGTCCCGACCGGATGAATGCCTTTACGACCCAGATGATGCAGGAAATCGTTGCGGCGCTCGACGAATGTGATGCGAACGACAACGTGCGCGCGGTAATCTTTACCGGGTCGGGCGACCGCGCCTATTGCGCCGGGGCCGACCTAAGTGCAGGGGCCGCGACATTTGACTATGCCAAGCGCACCGACAAACAGGCGCTTGTTGATCCGGAAATTGCCTCAAGCCCTGTCGCCGAAGATGGCACGATCGACTGGTCGCATCCGCTGATCCGCGATTCGGGCGGGCGCGTGTCGATGCGAATTTTCGACTCCAAAAAGCCGGTGTTAGGCGCGATCAATGGCGCCGCCGTCGGCATTGGTGCGACAATGACACTGTCGATGGACGCGCGGATGGCGAGCGACACCGCGCGATATGGTTTTGTTTTCGCGAAGCGGGGGATCGTACCCGAGGCCGCCTCGAGCTGGTTCCTGCCGAGGCTCGTTGGCATCGCGACGGCTGCCGACTGGTGCTATTCGGGACGGCTGATCGAGGCTGCCGAGGCGCATGCCGCTGGGCTGGTGCAATCGGTCCACGCTCCCGGCGAGTTGATCGACGCGACAATTGCCAAGGCACGGCAGATGACATCCGACAGCGCGCCTGTGTCGGTTGCGATGACGCGGCACATGCTGTGGCGGATGCTCGGCGCCCCCCATCCAATGAGCGCCCACCGCTGGGATAGCCGCGCAATTTTCGCGCGCGGTCGTAGCGCCGACGCCGCCGAGGGGGTCGCCAGCTTCCTAGAAAGGCGCCCCGCCAATTTCACCGGCAGTGTCGCCGAGGATTATCCCTATTTTGAGGAGTTTGAGGATAGTCCGCCTTATAAATGAGCTGCACATCATAGAGGAGCTGCAGTCGAACGAAGCCCGTGCAGTCCGGCAGCCTAAGCGCTGCTCGATTGCCGCTATAGTTAGCCAACAACCGATCCAGGTCTTCCGAACAAAATAATTGCTTGAAAAGCAATGGGTGTCATCGCACCATTGGTCTGATAGCAATAAAGGGATCTCGCAATTGACGAAGCATAACCTCTTCTTTGCATTAAGCCTTATCTTCGTTAGCCCGGCTTCAGCCGATCAGCCTTCGGTTGTGCCGTTAGATGTTATTTCAAGTTCTCAAACTGTCCCTGTCGCTGGGGAAGATGGAATACATTTTTTGTATGAATTGCGTTTGTCCAACTTTTCGCCGCGTGAGGTTGAGCTCGAAAGCATCGAAGTTATCGGACCGAAATTGATGCTTCGCAGATACGACGCCCAATCGCTTATCAACATGATCGCAACCCCGGGGCAGGTCAATGAGGCGAGCGCCAGCTTAAAAATTGCTCCCGGTTCCTTCGCGACCATTTTCTTTGACACGGTTTTGCCCAAAGATGCCGCACTGCCTTCTCAATTTTTTCATCGGGTACACATAAAAGGCGCCAAGCTTGAGACACCGGCGAACCTTCGCCAATTTGACACAGCTGCCATGATGGTCAGTTCTGGCGCACCAATAATGCTCGGGCCGCCACTGCGCGGCGGAGGCTGGGTCGCTGCCAATGCGCTTTCTAATACGAATGATCACCGACGTACGATAGTGGTTGTTAATGGCAAGGCGCGCATTGCACAGCGCTATGCCATCGACTTTGTCAAATTGGATGCCGAAGGTCGCGCTTTTGTGGGGACCCCCGGCGCAAATAGTGCATGGGCGGGTTACGGCAATGATGTCCTCGCCGCTGCCGATGGTCGCATTGAGGTTGTGCGCGATGGCATCGCGGACAATAACCCGGGGAGCCCACCTTCAGTCCCCATCACTCTGGATACAATAGGCGGCAACCATATCGTCATTGGGTTGCCCGGGGGCGCGCATATATTTTACGGTCATCTGAAGCCCGGTAGCATCGTCGTTCACGAAGGCGAGAAGGTCCATAAGGGGCAGGTGATCGCTAAAGTCGGAAACTCAGGTCAATCAGACGCTCCCCATCTTCACATCCATGTTGCCGATGGCGCGTCTGCGCTTGGAGCGGAGGGTCTTGCCTATATATTCGCCCGCTTCGAGATCGAAGGACATGTGCCCTCGCTTGCCGTCTTGGAGAGCGCTACAGGGTGGCAACGCCCGGTAAAGGTACCAAATGAGCGGCACAATGAGTTGCCGATCGAAAATGCGGTCGTCAATTTCGGCACCAGGACTATAAATTAGGCCCCATCATATTTGCGTCGGCCGCGCTGCACCGTCATGCTGTGCGTGTCCGCAGCCAATGACTTGGCGCGGATAGTGTCCATCATGTGCCAGTTGGCGGTTACCTTGTCGGTGGACAAAGTGACGCTGACATAGCCGCGCTTTTCGGTGTTGGCCCACTGCAGTTGCGGCGACGAAGCGCGTAGTGCCGATACCCGCGCCGGATCCGCCACCCCCGGCGTATAGGCTTCGAAACCCGGTGAGGTAACACTGTGCCCTCCGATTTCAATTCCCGTCGGGCGTTTGTCCTGTTCGAGGTCAAAGGCCCAAGCGTTGTGGCTATCGCCCGACAGCACGACAAGGTCTGCGTCGGCAGCTTGCGCCGCGCTTAGGAATCTCTCTCGTGCAGCCGGATAGCCGTCCCAGCCGTCCATATTGAGCGGAAGCCCCGCCTTGGCTGCCATCTGCGCGGTTTGCACGCGACGCAAAATCGGTTCGGGCAAGTTCGGGCCGAACCAGTCCTTGGCCGCGGGCGGAGTGAACAGACTGCCCATGACGATCTGCTGCGCGCAAATCTGCCAGCGCGTCCCCGATGTGACCGACGATCTCATCGTCGTGGCCAACCATTGCTCCTGATCGGTGCCCATCAACTGGCGCGAAGGGTCCACATAGGCGGTCTCGCGAAAGCGCGTCAGCGTCGTCGCCGGGTCGCTGCCCGTCGCGGCGATGGCATCAAGATCAAATTGCTGATCGCGCGCTGTGATGCGTGTTTCGGGCATGAGGATCGTTGCCAGATTACCGATCTGATAATGACGCCGACGGTCGTCGCTGACCGGCAACCATTCACGATATGCCTGCTCCGCCGCTGCGACCCGCGCCGGCCACGGCCCCTCACCCGCATTGTGATTTTCCGCGCCGTGACTCCATGCGTCATTGGCGAATTCATGATCATCCCATTGCGCCACCATTGGAAAAAGCTGATGCAGTCGCGCCAGATCGGGGTCGCTGCGGTAACAGGCATAGCGCAGCCGATAATCGGCTAGTGCGATCAATTCGTTGGTTGGCTGAATATCGCGTCCGGGCAGCGCGTCGCGCGCCGATGGATATTCGCCGACCTTATACTCGTATAAATAGTCACCGACCTGAACGACCAGATCAATGTCATTCCGCGCCGCCGCATGGCCATAGGCGTTGAACCAGCCGAAGGGCAGGTTGGCGCAAGAGAATAGTGCCAAGGTGAAGTTGCTCGTCGCGCCCTGCGGAAGGGTGCGGGTGCGACCAACCGCCGACAGGCTGCCGTCGGGTGCGACAAAGCGATAATAATACCAGCGATCGGGCATCAGATTGTCGACAACCAACTTGGCCGTAAAATCATGGGCCGCCATCGCGGTCACCGATCCTCCGCCCTTTGTCTTTGCAAAATCGGCACTGTCAGACAGTTCAACGGTTAATCGGGTGTCGCCTGCGGCGGCATAGCGTGTCCAAAGCAGCACCGAGTTCGGTCCAGGCTCGCCGCTAGCGACGCCATGGGTAAAACCCTGCGCCATCATCGCCGCCGCCGCGCCGGGCAACGAGAGCGCTGCCAACCCGACAGTGCCCAGCTTGATCAGATGCCGGCGGTCGAGTTCGGCCCATTGCGGATGCATTATCACTTCTCCTCGCGCCGATCTTGCCGGCTATCCCATCGCCCCTAATGTCAGCAGCAGCAGCCCGAACAACAGAACTGCAAATACGCAAAAGACAAGCAAAATGGATGTTCTTAGTAATGCTCCGCGACGCGACAAGCGATAGGCTCCACGCAGCTGGCGATACATGTGGAACGGAACATAAAGCGTGGCAAAAGCCGCCGATGGGTCGCCAAAAATTGTCAATTCGAGCAAGCGGACAGCAACGAATAAAAGCAGCATGAAGCTCACCGAATAGGTGATAAAAACAAAATGGTCATAGGTGTGAAACCTGCGGCTGAAGGGGAACAACAGCCAAAGAAACGGCAAGGACAAGGGGATCAGCGCCCAGGCAAATTTATAGGCATTGGCCTGGAGCTTATAGAGCATCAATCCTGGATTATCCTTCGCCTTTTGCAGGCCATGATCAACAAAATCGATGCCGGTTTCCAAGTTGAGGATATTGCGATTCTCTTTTTGCGGCTGACCTTTGGCTTCACCACCGGCTTTGTCCTTGCCCACTCCCAAAATGGCCGCCGTTTGCGCCAGAATTGCTCGCTGATCAGCCAGGCTCGCCGCATTGGCCGGCGAAAGATCGGCCACCGCAAGCTTCTCGTCAATCTTTGCTAGCTCTTGCTCGATCTTGGCGCGCGCAGCCACTGTTTGCGAAACATCAGCCGCCGCGGCTTGCAGGCCAGGTGTGTTGCCGCCGCCGCTGCCAACAAATGCGAGGACTGCATAGGTCAAAAAGACAGCGAAAAGGAACAGCGACAGGGGTGAAATGAAGCTCGCGCGCTCGCCATGGATAAAGCGACGCGTGAGGTCGCCGGGCCGCCACGCCAGCAGCGGCAATGTGTTCCACAGCTTGCCCTCGAAATGGAATACGGCATGGACCAGATCATGGCCGATAGCGCCGAAACTACGGTGTATGAGCGCATGTTGCCCGCAGTGCTGGCAGTGGCTGCCAACCAATGATGTGCCACAATTGAGGCACCGTGCGCGTATCGCTGCATGGTTGCCCGCCCCGTGGGTGGGCTCGACGGCATGGCCCACCAGCCCTGCCGTCACCGCGTCCCCAATATCGCCGATATCCCCGCTCATGCCGCTCACCCTAGCATCGCGTCCGCGCTGCGCAACGGGACTTTCGCACGCATGTGAAAGCGTGGTAGAGTAGGGGCATGAATGTAGAAACCCTCTCCCCCCCGCCGCTTGTCGGTGACGCCGACAGCTTGATCTCGAAAATGGGCATAAAAGCTCGCGCCGCCGCCAAGCAACTTGCCATCCGTTCCACCTCCGAAAAGGCGCAGGCGCTTCAATCTGCCGCATCCCACTTGCGTGCGCAAAGCGATGCCATCCTCGCCGCAAACGTCGCCGATATGGACGCCGGCAAGGCCAACGGCCTATCATCAGCCATGCTTGATCGGTTGCGGCTCGACGACGACCGTTTGGCCGCCATTGCCGATGCCATCGATGCGGTTGCCAAACTGCCCGATCCGGTAGGACAGCAAATTGATAGCGTTACCCGGCCGAATGGACTGGAACTCAGCCGCGTGCGCGTACCGTTGGGCGTACTTGGCATCATTTATGAAAGCCGCCCCAATGTCACCGCCGATGCGGCTGCGCTGGGACTAATGTCGGGCAATGCCGTCATCCTGCGCGGCGGCAGCGAGGCGGTGCATTCGAATCGCGCCATCCACGCCGCCATCGCTGATGGGCTGGTCGCCGCCGACTTTCCGGCAGAGGCGGTGCAGCTTGTCCCGACGCAGGATCGCGCCGCCGTTGGCGCCATGCTGCGCGCGCAGGGCCTGATCGACATCATCATTCCGCGCGGCGGCAAAGGACTGGTGGCCCGCGTACAGGACGAAGCGCGCGTTCCTGTGCTCGCTCACCTCGACGGCATCTGTCACCTCTATATCGACGGCGCGGCCGACCCCGAAAAAGCGGTGGCGCTGGCGGTAAATGCCAAAATGCGGCGCACCGGCATTTGCGGCGCGACCGAAACAATCCTGATCGACCGCGCCTTTTCCAATCCCGGCGCCATCGTCACCGCGCTTCTTGGCGCAGGTTGCGAAGTACGTGGCGACGACGCGATTGCCGCGCTCGACGCGCATGTCACCCCCGCCGATGCCAGCGACTGGGACGCCGAATATCTCGATGCCATTGTCACCATGGGTCAGGTCGACGGCTTGTCAGGCGCTCTTGCGCATATCGACGCCCATTCCAGCCACCACACTGACGCGATTGTCACCGAAGACAGCGCCGTTGCCGAGCGATTCCTGACCGAAGCCGACAGCGCCATCGTCATGCATAACGCCTCGACCCAGTTCGCGGACGGCGGAGAATTCGGGCTGGGGGCGGAAATCGGCATTGCGACCGGCCGACTTCATGCACGCGGGCCCGTCGCCCTCGAAGGGCTGACGACCTATAAATGGCAGGTGCGCGGGACCGGACAGGTGCGGCCCTGACCACGCGGGCGAAATTGCGTAAAATTCCCACCGGACTTCTAGGCGGCAGTTTCAATCCCGCACATGGCGGGCACCGCGCGATAAGTCTTAATTGCATCGATGCGCTCGATCTCGATGAGCTGTGGTGGTTGGTGTCACCGGGAAATCCGCTCAAGCCCGCGAAGGGAATGGCGCCGCTGCCTGCGCGAATCGCTTCGGCACGGCGCATGGCACGGCGTGCGCGCATCCGCGCCACGGGAATCGAAGCCGAATTGGGTACCCGCTATACCATCGACACGCTCAAAAAGCTGGTGCAGCGCTACCCCAATCGACAGTTTATCTGGATCATGGGTGCCGATAATCTGGCTCAACTGCCCCGTTGGCGCGACTGGCGGGGGATTGCGCGGTTGATGCCGATTGCGGTTATCGCGCGTCCAAGCTATAATGGTCGGACCCATGCAGCCCGTGCCATGGGTTGGCTGCGACACTTTGTCCGCCCCGCAGACCAGAAAAAGCATTGGACAGACTGGAGACCGCCTGCCCTCGTGTTCCTGCGATTTTCGCCCGATGTGCGATCCGCAACTGCGATACGGCAGGCCAACCCCCGCTGGTTCGAACAATATTCTGGTCGCGTCTTGCGCGATCCGCTGACCCGTTCGCGCCTGCGTAGCCCCGCAAAGAAAGGACCGCTTTGATTCCTGCCGAAATGGATGCCGCGCCTAGCGCCGCACCCGCCAATGACAGCGTGGATAAACTCCACGCATTGATCCTCCACCAACTGGATGAAGATCAGGCTCAGGAGACCATCTCCATTCCGCTCGCTGGCAAAAGCAGCATCGCCGATCATATGGTGATCGCGAGTGGTCGGTCGACGCGCCATGTTTCCGCTATCGCCGACAAGCTGGCGCAGCGGATTAAAAAGGAAGCCGGACGCAGCGTACGTGTCGAAGGATTGCCCAACGCCGATTGGGTATTGATCGATGCCGGCGATGTGATCGTCCACCTGTTCCGTCCCGAAGTTCGCAGCTTTTACAATCTCGAACGCATGTGGTCCTTCGGCGACGCCCCGCCTGCAGCGGCGGTTAACTAATGTTTCGCGCCCGCTAACTTTATTGAGGCGGGCATGAAGCTCCATATCATAGCCCGCGGGCGCATTGGGCGCGGGCCAGAGGGCGATTTGGTCGAACGCTATATGAAACGCGTGTCCTGGCCCCATAAAATCACCGAATTGCCTGACAGTGGCGGCAAAATACCAGTCGCGCCGTCGCATAGCCGCACCATATTGCTCGATGAAACAGGCGAGCAGATGGGGTCGCTCGACCTCGCCAAATTGCTCGAAAGCTGGCGCGATACCGGGGTAAAGGAGGCCCGCTTTCTTTTGGGCGCCGCCGAAGGTTTCACCCCCGATGAACGAGCGGGCGCAGACAAGGCCATCGCCTTTGGCCGCGCAACCTGGCCGCATCTTCTGGCCCGCGCCATGCTCGCCGAGCAATTGTGGCGCGCGGTGAGCATTATTGCCGGACATCCCTATCACCGCGAGGGTCAGCAATGAGGCGCGCGTTGGGCATTTTGGGGGCGATCGCAGTCACGCTGGGCGGCGGGCTGGCTCTCGCCCAGAGCGACATTTTCGACCCCGAACAGCTCGCCAAAAAGGAACGTGCGCAACTGGTCGCCGCCAAACATCAGTCCGCTGCCGCGATGAAGCGCAGCAACGAGCTGGAAGGTCAAGCCAAGGCCGCGCGCAGCGAAGCCGACCGCCTAAAGAAGCGCAGCGCAGCCCTCGCCGCGCGTATCCAGTCTGCCGAAGCCGACATCAGCGCCGGCGAAGCGCGCGTAAAACTTGTCGGGCGCCGGCTCGCGGAACAGCAAGCACGGCTCGCAGAACAGCAAAAGCCGCTGCTCACCCTCACCGCCTCGCTCCAACAACTCAGCCGCCAACCGCCCTTAACCGTGCTCGCCCAGCCGGGATCCTTGCGCGACATGATCCATGCCCGCGCGATACTCGACGCCGCCATGCCGGTGATCAACCGCCGCACCGCAGGGGTACGCCGCGAACTGGCACAATTGCGCGAAGTGCGCGGGCAACAAACGGTGGCGCTGCGGGTGTTGAACAGCAGTCGGTTGCAACTGGCAGAAAGACGCGACCAATTGACAAGGCTGGAAAATGAAGGCCGCCTGCGCTCACAGAGCTTGATGAGCAGCGCACAGCTCGAAGCCGACCGCGCGCTTGGATTGGGTGAAAAAGCGCGCGATATTGTCGAACTGATGGACGATTTGGAGAATGACAGCGTCACCCGCGCGCGGTTGGCGTTGCTCGCAGGTCCGCTACCGCGCCCCAAGGATCCTACTAATGCCAATTTTGCCGACGCCGCTCCGCCATCACCCCCCGAAGAACTGAGCCGCGGTGCCTATCGCCTGCCCGTAGTGGGGCGCATCATCATCGGGCTGGGCGAAGTGACCAAAAGCGGCGTGCGCTCGCGCGGTCTGACCATAGCCGCCCGCCCGGGCGGTCAGGTTGTCGCCCCAGCCGCAGGTCGTATCCTGTTTGCAGGCGATTATCGCGGCTATGGAAAAATCATCATCATCGACCATGGCGGAGGCTGGACCTCGCTGCTCACCGGGATGATCGGCCTGTCCGCAAGTGTCGGCGAGACGATTGATGCAGGATCGCCCATCGGACGGGCGGGATCGAACGATAGTGACATCACGGTCGAATTGCGCCGCAGCGGGCGTCCGGTGGATCTTGTCGCAATGCTGGGATAAGCTGATTAACAGTTATCGGGCGCGCTGCCCCGTTTCGGGAACGGCCGCTTGACCTCGTCGCAATTGCATTGGAGACTGGCGACAGAAGGTTTATAGCCGACTCCCGATATCTCTTGTTGAAAGATGACCATGGCCGAATCCACTCCCGCTCGCGCGTCGCGCAAGAACCGCTTTGCCTTCTGGCAGGGCGCAGCCGCGCTCAGCACGCTCGCGCTGGTTCCGTTGGCGACGGGCGCTATGGCCACAGTCGATGCCTCGACCCAGAATGAAATCTCGCGCTTCATGGATGTATTTCTCGAGGTGCGGTCCAACTATGTCGAACCGGTTGACGATAACAAGCTGATTGAAGGCGCAATTAACGGGATGCTGGCCAGTCTTGACCCGCATTCGGGTTATCTCGATGCGCGCGATTATTCGAATTTGCGCACCCAGACTGACGGTGAATATGGCGGACTGGGCCTGTCGGTGACCATGGAAGATGGCGTGGTAAAGGTGATCGCACCGCAAGCTGACACCCCGGCCGCCCGCGCCGGCATCAAGGCGGGTGATTATATCACCCACATCAACAAGGAACTGATTTTCGGCCTGACGCTCGACGAAGCGGTTGAACAGATGCGTGGCAAACCGGGCACGAAAATCGACATCACCGTCGTACGCGAAGGCCATGACAAACCGCTCGAGATGGCGATCACCCGCGAAATCATCGACTTGAAGCCGGTGAAATGGGAAGTCAGCGGCGACGTCGGCGTGCTGACTGTCTCTACTTTTTCCGCCAATGCGACCACCGATTTAAAAGCCGCGATGATGGCGGTCGAAAAATCGCTTGGTCACCGCCCGCGCGGGTGGGTTCTTGATCTTCGGTCGAATCCGGGCGGCCTGCTCGACGAAGCCGTCGGCATATCAGACCTCTTCTTGGAACGCGGAGAAATCGTGTCGCAGCGTGGCCGCCGCAAAGGCGATATCGAGCGTTATTTCGCCGAGCCTGGCGATCTGGCGCATAAAGCTCCTGTCATCGTGTTGATTGACGCAGGATCGGCATCGGCGTCAGAAATTGTCGCTGGCGCGCTGCAAGACCAGCACCGCGCCGTCGTAATGGGCGAGCGCAGCTTCGGTAAAGGGTCAGTGCAGACCGTATTGCCGCTGACCGACACGACCGCGTTGCGCTTGACGACGGCGCGCTATTACACGCCATCAGGCCGCAGCGTTCAGGAAGGCGGAATTGATCCTGATATCCGCGTTCCCCAGCTTAGCGATCCCGACTATGCCTCACGGCCGAAATTTCGCGAAAGTGACCTGCGTCGCCACCTCATCAATGAAAAACGTGTCGACAACAGTCTGCTCGAAAAGGATGAAAAGGAAGATCCCCGCTTTACCGCCAGCGCTGAAGAGCTGAAAAAGGAAGGCATCAAGGATTTCCAACTCCATTATGCGCTGCAAACCATTGGCCGCATCTCCCCAACCGCAGCGATGATGGCGCAGGGTAACAAGACGCCTGCCAAGCCGACCCGCCGCAACTAGGGACATCGCTATGCTGTCATCCCGCTATGCTGCGCCCGTCGTTGCGCTGGTCGCTCCGATTCTACTCTATGGGGGCGCGCTGGTTTCGCAATATGGCTTTGGGCTACACCCTTGCGAAATGTGTTATTGGCAACGTTGGCCGCATCAGGCCGCCATGCTGCTCGCTGCCGTCGCGCTGTTACTGCGCAGCAACGCTGTAGCGATGCGCGGGCTGACGCTGCTCGCCGCCATCGCCATTGCGATCAGCGGCGGCATCGGCGTGTTCCACGCCGGGGTCGAATATGGATGGTGGGAAGGGCTGACGACGTGCAGCTCGGCAAGCAGCGGGCCGGTGTCGCTCAGTGACATTATGGCCGCGCCGCTCATTCGCTGCGATGTGGCACAATGGACCTTGGGGCCGATCTCGCTCGCCGGATTCAACGCAATTTTCTCGATCGGTGCGGCGGCGCTTGTCTTGACCTTGCTGCGCCGGCAGCCCACATCTTGAGTATGACGAGCGACAAGACGCAAATCCCGAACGATGCGCCCATGAATTCGCGAAAGGCGTCGATGATCCGTGTCGATCAGGCGGGCGAATATGGTGCCACACGCATCTATGCCGGACAGTTGGCGGTGATGGGTGATCGCCACCCCGCTGCGCGCGACATTGCTCATATGGCCGAACAAGAGGAAAGACATCGCCGCTTTTTCGACGAAATGGTAGCTCGGCGCGGGGTGCGTCCGACCGCACTCCAGCCGCTATGGAATGTCGCAGGCTTTGCCTTGGGCGCAGCAACCGCAGCTATGGGGCCGCGCGCCGCCATGGCGTGTACCGCCGCCGTAGAAACCGAGATCGACCGCCACTATCGCGACCAACTCGATGAACTGAAAGACAGCGATCCCGAACTCAGCATCGCCGTCGCCGATTTTCGCGCTGAAGAATTAGAGCATAAGGCAGTGGCTATTGCTTCTGGCGCCGAAAGCGCGCCCGGCTATCCGCTGCTCAGCTTTGCCATCCGCGCCGGCTGTAGGGCAGCCATTGCACTGTCCAAACATATTTGATTCAGCGCATCTGTTCATGGCGGGTGCAGCCAGCCGCTGGCACGATGCCGGCTTAGACGAAGGATTTAATGATGACCCGTCCGCAACTAGCCGCCGCAATGATATTGGCCACCACCCTTTTCGCCCCGCCCCTTACCGCGCAGGAAACGGGGCCAGAGGGGGAGAAGATCAATCAGGTCATCGTCTATGGCGAAGACAAATGCCAACAAAGCAGCCCCAACGAAATCGTAGTGTGCAGCCGCTTGCCCGAAGAAGAACGCTTTCGCGTTCCGAAGATCTTTCGTGGTGGCAGCCCGACCGACCCGCGCAATCAGGCATGGGCCAATAAGGTCGTCGCGCTGGAGCGTGTCGGTCGTTTTGGCACCGATAGCTGCTCACCGACCGGACTAGGCGGCTTCACCGGCTGTACCCAGGCGCTGGTCGCGGGGGCGAAAGCCGAACAAAAGGCCGCTGACAAGACCGACTGGGAAGCCTTGATCGCCGACGAGCGGGCCAAGCGTATAGCGGGAATTGACGCGGCGGCTGCGAACGTCCAAGCCGCTGTCGAAGCGGACCAGAAGGCAATGTTGGAACGCCAGCGCAAAGCGGCCGAACTCGAAGAGCGTGGCGGCGCACCGCTCCCTGATGCAAGCGACGACAGCGACGGTGAAGGCAATCCCGACGCCGAACCACTGCCCATGCCGCCTCCGCGATAGGATTTATTTGCTACGCGGCGTCCACAATTGATCATTGCGATCGCGTTGGACCCAGCGGAATAGCAACCCGAGCGCGATTCCCACGCCGATAGCAACGGTGAGGTCGACGACGACCGTCAAGACCAATGTAACGGTCAAAAGCGTGCGGTCGGTCCATGGCGAACGCCAATATTCGGGCCATTTTTCGGGTTCGCTCATGTTCCACGCGGTGAGTAGCAAAATGGCGGCAAGCGCCGGAAGCGCCAAGCGACCAGCCAAGTCGGCAGCCAACACCATTAGCAACAAGATAGTAAGGGCATGGATCATTCCGGCCACAGGTGTTTTGCCGCCTGCCCGCACATTGGTTGCCGTACGCGCGATCGCTCCAGTGACGGGCATCCCGCCAAAAAGTGACGAGGCCAAATTGCCATAACCCTGCGCCATAAGTTCGGCATTTGGGCGATGCTGCCCCTCGATCATCCGGTCGGCAACAATGGCTGACAACAGGCTTTCTACTCCTGCCAGAAAAGCAATGACAAAGGCCGACGGCAAAAGCCTGATCAACCGTGCCGCATCCATCTGTGGCAGCGCGAGCGCGGGCAATTGCGTTGGTAGGTCGCCATAGCGCGATTGAATCGAATCGACCGGCAGCGCCAGCCAGACGGCTAGTAGCGAGGCAAGGCAGACCCCAATGATGGGCCCGGGCCATCGCGGTGCCCAACGACGCAATCCAATCATCACCAATAATGCGAGCCCTGCTGTCGCTACTGCTGCCAAGCTCGTGCTAGCGCGCGCTTCCCACAGCACAGCAACTTTCGCCAGAAACTCAGCCGGCAAGGATGCGATCGAGAGTCCGAAAGCATCCTTGACCTGACTGAATGCAATGATGATCGCGATTCCGATCGTAAATCCATTGATGACAGCTTCGGGGACAAAGGCAATCAGCCGTCCGGCGCGAAAAAATCCCGCGATCGTCAAGATCACGCCTGCCATGAGTGTTGCCAACACCAACCCGTCATATCCAAATTCGGCAATCACGCCATAGACGACGACAATGAAGGCCCCCGTCGGACCGCCAATCTGAACACGGCTGCCGCTCGCCAGGGAAATGACGAAACCACCGATAATGGCAGTCAAAATGCCTTGTGCTGGCGTTGCACCTGAGGCGATGGCAATCGCGATACTAAGCGGAAGCGCCACCAAAGCGACGGTAATCCCTGCTTGTACATCGCCCCGGAACAGAGGCCAGCTATAGTCTTGGATGGTCGTCCAAATTTTGGGATGTCGCATAGGCTGCCATTATCAACTCGATTTCTGCGCCGCCACCCAATTCTTCACTTGCGCGTCGAGCACGTCGAGCGGCACTGCGCCCTGTCCCAATACCGTATCATGAAATGCGGCGAGGTCGAATTTGTCACCCAGCTCTTGTTCCGAATAAGCGCGCAGCTCGCGGATTTTGAGTTCGCCCAATTTATACGCGAGCGCCTGGGCCGGCCACGCGATATAACGGTTTACCTCGGCCTCGATATTGGCTTGCGACAGTGCCGTATTGTCAGTCATATAATCGATCGCTTTTTGCTTTGACCAACCCTTGCTGTGGATGCCGGTATCGACGACGAGCCGGCACGCCCGCCACATTTCATAGGACAGCCGCCCCATGTCCTTGGCGGGCGTATCATACAGACCCATTTCTATCCCCAGCCGTTCCGAATAGAGCCCCCAACCTTCGACAAAAGCGGTGAAAAATGCCCCATTCTTTCGAAATTGAGACAATGGCAGTTCCTGTTGCAGCGCAATTTGCTGATGATGACCGGGCACCGCTTCATGGACCGACAGCGCCGGGATTTCCCAAAAAGGCCGCTGGTCGAGCTTCGATGTATTGACATAATAAGTGCCGGCAATGCCGATTTCGGGCGAACCGGGGTTATAATAGGCCGTGGTCGTACCATCGGCGATTTCGGCCGGAACCTCGCGGAGCCCATAAGGGAGACGCGGCAGGACGTGGAATAACGAGGGCATCATGCCGTCGATGGATTTATTCACCCGGGCGACCTTTTCCATAAGCTCCTCGGGGGTCTTGGCATAATATTGCGGATCGGTTCGCAGATGCTCGATAAAGGCTTCGCGTGAAGGGTAGCCCGCCTTTGTCGCAACGACGTCCATTTCCTTGCGGATGCGGGCCACTTCGCCAAGGCCGATCGTGTGGATCTGATCAGCCGATAAATTGGTCGTCGTCATCTGCCGGATACGGAAAGCATAATAGTCGGCGCCCCTAGGCTGCACCGATATCCCCGCTTGTCTCGCGCATTTGGGCAAATAGCTTTTGCTGAACCAATCAGCCTGTTTGCGCAAAGCGGGATAGATGATCTGCTCGATTACCACCGCGGCTTGCAGCGCCATGGCTTCGAAATCCTCGGCATCAACATTATCCGGTCTTTTGCGCGCATAGGGCGCATAGAAACGGCTGGTGCGAACATCGTCAGCGATCAGTCCGCTGATGCTCTGTTTATACCCACCTAGTGAATCGCACGGTAAGGTATAGCCGCCCTTGATCGCCTGATTGGCGACGCCGATCGCTTGGTCATTGACCCGTGAAAATTGCTTGAGCCGCGCATTATAGCTTGCGAAATCGGCTTTGGTCTTGAACGGAAGATTGTCCGCCATTCCCGCGAATTCCTGATGCCAGCCCGAGCGGTTCGAAAAATTAATCGCGCGCTGGCCGAATCCGTTCGCCTCGATCGTTTCGTGCAACGTGCGCCCCAAAATTCCTTGATTAACGCGTCCCGCCGCGGATAAGGTCGCCGCGTCAATAGCATCGAGCTGCTTGAGAAACGTCGCCGCTTCGGCCGCGCGCTTGTCGTCGGCGGTTAGCGAATAGTCGCCCACTTGCCCGTCATAGTCACGGATGCCCAGCGAGGATGCCCAAACCGGGTTGGCGCGCAGGACGGTAGCCCAATAAGCATCGACGAGCCGATCGACGGCAGCATCGCCGCTCCGCGCTTCGCCCGCGACTGGTGGCGTCTGCGCCAGCACCGGCAAGGCTCCGCTTAATGCCAGCAGCGCAAAACCGACCATCAACCCCGACTTGTGCATTCCTCTGTCCTTCCTCATGGTTATGGAATGATGGGGTAACGGAGGGGTGCAACAATGGCCAGTCGGCTAAGTGAATTCTTTGGGGCAAAGGGTAGGCGTTATACAAAGTCGAAACAGCCAGACATTGTTGAGCGCATCTGCGGCCTGCTTGCTCTTAGCCTTTTGGGATTTGTAGGTGTCGCAGTAGCGCGCGGACGCGATCAATGGAGCGAAATTCCCTGGCAAGTCTGGCTGCATCTTACAACGATTAGCGCAGCCCTTGCGATCACGCCTTTTATGATGCTGCGGCGACGGGGCGACCGCCTCCACCGCATGATGGGATGGGTCTGGGCGGCGCTATTGCTCATCACCGCGCTGGTCAGTTTCAATATGCGTTTCATCAATCCGGGCGGATTTAGCTTGATCCATATCCTGTCCGTGCTGACCCTCATAGGCGTCCCGGTACTGGTCATTTCCGCGCGCCGCCACGATATCCAGCGCCACCGCAGTCAGGCGCGGGGCTTTGTTGTCGGTGCGCTGTTGCTGGCGGGTTTTTTCACCTTCCCTTTTAATCGCCTGCTGGGGTCATGGCTTTTCGGCTAATCATCGCTGAACACGCCGTTTCAGCCTCAATCGACCTGTTCGACGCAATAGTGTTGCGAAACTGGGGTCAATGGAGACGATATATTAACCGAATCGGCGCATCGTCTCTTGACTCGACCATTTTTGACTGAATACGTGGGTTTATGGGAATCGCCAGCCGGGGGAGGCTGAATATGGCATCAACATTCGGGCCGCGCCTATGGGGGCGTTCAACGCAAAGCGTACCTGCAGCGCGCAGCTTGGGTCGCCGAATGACGTGGCATGCCGCCGCCGCTCTGATGTCATTTGCCGCCTTGCAAATCTGGCTTGTCACCAGCGCCGTCGCCGATGGTGCACCGACCGCCTTTACCGTTATTTCGCTTGTCATGCTTCTGGCGCTTGCGGTGCCTCTGGCGCGGCGGGTTGAAAGACACTGGTATCACCTCAGCCGTCAGGCTCTCGCTAGTTGGGGCTTGCACGCTCGATTCCGTCGCGATGTTCGCCGCTTGTGGGTTGCTGCTCTGGCCATCCCCTTCTTGTGGGTGAGCGGTGCGCTGGCTGCCACGCAGGCCATTGCCGCAATCGCGTCCTAAAGCTACGCGGCGTCCCGGTTTGGTCAGGCGGACTGTTTTTGAATAAATTTTGACGCGCCGCGCGCCGAAGTATAGGGCGCGCCCATGCTCACCGTCGAAGAAGCCTTAGATCGCGCACAGATGCTGTGCGGTGCCGCCACCCGCGCTGGCGCCGATGCCGCCGATGCCCTTTATTATTGTAACGCCGCCACATCGGTTTCGATGCGGCTGGGCAATCTCGAAGATGTCGAACGATCCGAGGGGCAGGATATCAGCCTGCGGGTCTTTGTCGGACAGCGCAGCGCCAGCGTTTCAACGGCGGACATGGATGAGGGTGAGCTGGCAAGTCTCGTCGAACGCTGCGTCGCCATGGCGCGCGAGGCACCCGAAGATATTTATGCCGGACTGGCTCCTGCCGATCGCTTGCTAAAGGAAACACCGCCCAACCTCGACCTCGATGATGCCAGCGAGGCCGATCCTCAGGCGCTGCGCGAAGCCGCGCGCGCCGTCGAGGAGGCCGCGCGTGCGGTCGCCGGCGTCACCAACAGCGAAGGTGGCAGCGCCAGCCACAGCCGCACCCGTTTCGCGCTTGCCACCAGCCACGGATTTGCCGGCGGCTATGGCTCTAGCGGGCACAGCCTGTCGGCCAGCGTCATTGCGGGAGAAGGCGCCGCCATGCAGCGCGACTATAGTTGGCACAGCGCTCATTATGCCAATGATCTGGAAAGCGCCGACGTCATCGGGGTGCGCGCGGGATCGCGCGCGGTCGCCCGCCTTAATCCCGGCAAGGCTCCCGTCGGCAAAGTGCCGATATTCTTTGACCCACGCGTGGGCGGCAGCATTGTAGGCCATTTGCTCGGTGCGATCAGCGGACCCGCCATCGCGCGCGGTACGAGCTTCCTGCTCGGCAAAGAAGATCAGGATCTGTTCGACTCCGC
>CAWJNG010000010.1:0-162462 GCA_963844225.1 uncultured Alphaproteobacteria bacterium
CAGTTCCTTCATGTTGGCATAGTCAGAGCCTGCCAGCGTGTCGGCATGGGGCCTGCCGAGCAACGGCCCCTGCAACTGCAAAAGCCCGGCTGTCGCAGCGAGGGCTTCGCGCACGTCAAGCGGCAACTGGGCGAACTCGGCTTCGAACGCTTGATGGAAGGCAACGGTCCATGGCACGTCGCTATATAACCCTTGTGTTATAATTTGTCGAGAGGGAAGAAGGCTGCGATGCTGCGCATCGAGCCAGCATTTCAGATACACACCTCACGCACGGGTGCATGGCGGTTTTCTGCGGGTTTTGCGGGATGCTATCCGCACCCTCTTGATAGTGGCGCGTGCGTAATTGGCGGTTTTCCGCCATTTCGCGAGCGTGCGCATAGCGCGCTCAGGCATCCTCCTCATCCGCCTCGGCATCGAGCACCGCGAGCAAGGTGTCGCGCTCAGCGGCGGCATCCTCGATAGCGGCATCACGCCGGCTGCGCGCGGGCATAGCTCAGCATAGGCAGCCCGCGGTTCGGGCATCGTCGACTTTCCGACGCCTAACGGCGTCCGAAACTCTAAACGATAGCCGACGGACTGCTTTTATTTTTCGGCTGGTTGCGCCGGATAGCCGAAACTGGGTGGTCTGCCGTCGGTCCGCTTTCAGGCAATTACGAAGAGAAGCGGACATTGGCCCTTGCGAAGTGCCAGCTATAAGACTGATCTAAAGATAGATTATTAGCCAAACAATCATTTGAGCGAAACTGTGATTTCTTCCAATCGCAGACTGCATTGCAACCAAGGATCGAAGCTGCAGCTGAGATTGGGCATCCAATATTTCGACTGGAAAAATTTGGAACAATGAAGCTAAATCATAACTGCTCCAACGGCACATAATCAAACTCGAAGCCAAAGCAGCGTGGAGCGACGGCCTTCAATGCCTGTTCCGTGCGATAATGGTCTGGGCAACCTATAGCAAACACGCTCACCCTTTGCCCATATCGCAAACGCTCCGCGTTGATCGGTTGTCCGCTTTCATAATCCAGAATGGTGATCAGGTCAGGTACCGATGCCAGCATCTTGCCATCAACATGGGCGGTCAGATATTCATTCTTTATATCGATAAACAAAGGCCGTTCGCCGCCCTTGATAGATTCGATTACCGCGCGCCCAACATCATAGCCTCCAACCACATTGGTGGACATATCGGCGACAATGCCGGAATAAAGCTGGCGAAACTCGCCGTAAATCGATGGCTTGAAAAGGGCCGCAAGGGCTCCCGAAAGCTGGTCAGCATTACCGCCGGCGCTGCGCAGCACTTTCCCGAGAGCGATCGAAAGCGAAACCGTCCCCGGAACAACGCATGCTTTGAGCTGCGCACCGGTCATGTGGAATTCGGCGCTGATCGCCATGCCACCGCGATTCATGGAGAATGCGCGGACAAGCTGTTCATATTCCTGTACGTTGTCCACATCGATCAGTTCAGCATTACCCGCGTAATCGATCGCCACTGCGGGCGTAGGCGAAATCCCGTATATCGCAAAGGTCATCATCGTGGCTTCTGGCAACGCTCGGCCCATGCCGTCGCCATCAATCACCGGAATGCCGTTGGCAGCGGCCGCGACAATCGGAATCAGAGAATTGCCCCCGCCAATTTCAAAGGACACTATGGCATCAACGGCACGGCCCGTAATTTTGCGATAGGCTTCCAGCACCGCCACACTTTCATCCACCGATGGCAGCAGTTCCAGGCTGGTAGTGGGCGCACCAACAGCACCGATCGCGACGACCATAGCGTCATCGGGCAAATCGTCAGCGCCGATCAGTTCGGCGGGTCCATATTTCTTTAGCCCCTGTTGCGCACATAAATAGGCTATGTGCGGATCGCCACCGCCACCGGTTGCCAGGAATGCCGCGCCAGCGGACAAGTCCGCAAGCATGTCTGCCGTCAGCTTCATAGTGCTTTCTCCATGGCAGGCGCAGACAGGGCCGCAACGTCGCCAACAACCTTCACCCGCACGCGGGTCGCGCCTTCGTCCATATAGGGAATGGGTGTTTCCTCTATTTCGGTAACGCGGACCGACGCGCGCTCCGCTCCGGCTTCAACCGCAATCTGACGCGCCGCTTCGGTCGCTTCGGTGATACATTCGGCGCGCACTTGCGCGCGGTAATTGACGAAACGCTCCGCCTCACCGCCAATCAGCGCGATCGCCGCACCGATGGCATTGGCAACGCCGCTATTCTCGGGACAGTGGATCGCCGAAACATGGGCAAGCCCGGACGGCGCCAATATTGCGCCGCCACCTACAAGGATCACTGGCAGAGGGTCGCTGCTGGGCTTCATTGTTCGGATGCCGTCTTCCAATATCCGTCTTATGGTGGCGAGGCCATTTGCAATGAGCTCGGGTGATAAATGACGGACAGCATCTGCATCGCCGACATCGGCCAGGCCTCCAGCCACCACTATGTCTGTCGCCGTGAGCGTCGACCCACCAAAGACCAGGCCTTCGGTCACAAGCTTGTGCCCAACCGATTGGGGGCCGATTTTGTTGCCGTTATCGGAAACCACACTACCGCCGCCCAGACCGATTGCCTGCACGTCCGGCATGCGAAAATTGGTGCGGATACCGCCCACCTCAACCACCATGTTTGATTCACGCGGAAAACCGCCACGCAGCACGCCGATGTCAGATGTCGTGCCGCCAATATCAACGACAATTGCATCTTCCAGCCCGGTGAGCCGTGCCGCGCCGCGCAGCGAATTGGTCGGACCGGAAGAAAAAGTGAGCGCCGGAAATTCCCGAACGAAAGCAGCGTCCATCAACGTGCCGTCGTTCTGGCTGATAAAGACAGGGCAATCTATACCAAATTCATCGAGCGCTTCATCAAATGCGGATACGACTTTATCAGCAAAATCCAGCAGGGCCGCATTGAGCAAAGCGGCATTTTCCCGCTCCAGCAGACCAACGCGACCAATGCGGTGGGACATGGTGACGCGGATATCGGGAATGACAGAGCGCAGGCGTTCTGCAACATATTGCTCCGGTTGGGCATTCATGGGTGAAAAAGCCGACGTGATGGCCGCGGTTTTGATATCTTTTTCTAGCAAGTCAGCAATGACGGCATCAATTTCGTTATCGTCTATCGGCGACAAAGGCTCGCCATCATAGAGGAAACCACCATGCAGCATATAGATATGCCCACCCAGCGCCCGCGCCATATCATCCGGCCAATCAAGCATCGGTGGCATGCCGCGCCCCGAAGGCAGGCCCAGGCGGATGGCGGCAACGGGCGATAGTTCGCGGCGCTGAACCACCGCATTGGTGAACTGCGTCGTGCCGATCATAACAGCGTCAATTGAGGACATCGCAATGCCGCTGTCCGCGAGAAATGCGAGCGCATCCTTCACACCGGTTGTAACGTCCGCGCTGGTCAGGGCCTTGTGCGCAACCGCAACCTTGTCACCCTCCAATACCACCGCGTCGGTATGGGTGCCGCCTACATCAATGCCTATCCTCATGCTGTTGCTTCCTCTGGTCTGTGGCGCTGCGACCAACCCAACAGGGCGTGAACGCATGCGGCTACCGATATGGCGTCGATGGCAGCGGTGCCGGTCATTGTAAAAACGCCCTCCATTGCCAAAACGGCAAATCCCGTTCCCGCCGCCCAGGCGACAAGCGCTCTCCAGTGCCAATTGCTTTGACGGAGATAGCCGTCACCGAGATAGTCGTCCTGTCTGAGCAGAAAGAAATCGACGATGATGATCCCGCCAACGGGCACGAAAATTACAGCCAGGTAAATGAGGAAGGGAATGAAGAAATCGAGGATATGCAGAAACGCAAATAACGTGCCCCCTGCGCCGCACAGGATGACAACCAGCCGGCGCGGCCATTTGGGTGCTGCGGCACCGACACTCAGCACCGCGCTGTAAAGGTTCAGCGCATTGAGTGTCCAGCTGCCGCCAAACACGATCGCAAAAGCGCCAAAGCCAAGACCCAGCGCCAGCATCAGCGCCAATATATCGAGTTCTCCTGTCGCAATGCCCGCAAGGCCACCCACAGCGGTGACGGTGGTCGAGGCAATCAGATAGGCAATTATCGAAACGCCGATGGCGCCTTTCCATCCTTTAATGAAACGGCAGGTATCGGGCATGATGACCGCCCCTACGACTACGGCACCCACAATGGCAGACATTACCCCGCCAAACGCAAGTTCAGTACCGGGGCCACGGTCTAGAATATCAGCGATCGAACCGGAATCGGTCAATTTCACCAGCATCAGAACAATCGCCACACCGAGCACCGGCGTTACCAGTAATGCCAGACGGTTTATCGCTTTCAGGCCGATAAAGGCCGCCGCCGTCATCATAGTCCCGGCGCCAAGTTTGACCGGCCAATCGGGACCTGCATAACCCACCTGTTTCAAAAGCTGCATTGCGGCATCATTGAAGAGTTCAATATTCACTCCGAACCATCCGAGGAGCGACAATCCAAAACCCAGATTGAGCAGTAGCGATCCTTTGGTACCAAAGGCAATCTGCGCCAGCATGTATGAACTCAGCCTTGTACGAGATCCGATTACGCCGGTGAAGGACGCGATCACCGCAAGCAATAACCCGCCAGCGAGTGTTCCCCATAAAAAGGTCCAGCCGGGCGCAACTTTCGCCAGTTCGAGTCCGCCAAGCAATGTTGGCAATGACAAGCTGAAAATTGAGTTCATGAAGGCTACATTCCACCAGGAAATACTGGCTTCATCGGGCACAGGGACTGTCTGAAACTCTTCTTCCATAACTGTGTCTACCCGATCTCCCCTTCGGGTGGATTAGAAATTGAAACGTGCTTCCACCCCGTATTGGCGAGGCCGATTGGGTTGCCGCGCCAAATCGACTGCGCCGTTAAACAAGCTGAAGATGTCCTCGGGTTGTCTTTCATTGAAAAGATTTTCAACAAACCCGGTCAACTGCCAGCCATCTGTTCGCAGACCAGCTCGCAAGCCGACAAAATCATGCGCCGATGAACGTAGCGACGGGAAATCGAGTGTAAAGCTCCGTGGTCCTATCCGTTTATAATCGCCGTGCAGAAACAGGTCGGTTGTGTCAGATACCGGTGTTTCGTAATCTGCGGATACCGACATATTATATTTGGCGATATAGGGCATCGCGAAGCCGACGACAGCGGGGTTGAACCCGAAGGTGCGGATTTCGGAATCGGTATAACCAAAATTGTAACGCAGACTGAGGCCAGTTACAGGGCGCAGGCCAATTTCAGCCTCAAACCCTTGCGATCGGACACTATTGACTGAGACGTTCTCAAGCGTGAAGCTAACGGGGTTAAATTGCGTCAATTGCGCGTTTTTCTGATCGATACGGAAAATAGCTGCGTTGAAAATCAGCAGTTTCCCAAAAGCGGAAGATTTAAAGCCAAGTTCATAGCTGTCGGACAATTCCTTCCCATAGGTGCGCGCCGTCAGTCCGCCGCTGAATTCGTTGAAGCCGCCGCTCCGGAAACCCTTGGAATAACCACCATAAACCGTGATTTCCGGGGTGGGTTTATAGGAAAGCGAAACCTTTGGCTGGAATGCGTCAAATGTTGCGCTTGCAAATGAACCGGCGACATCTCGGCTATCGACGGATGTCCGCTTATCCCGGTCAAACCGTCCCGCAACGCTTATCTCCAACTGATCGGTAAGTTCATAGCCTGCTTGGGCTGAAATCGCCCAGGCTTTGCTGCTATTCTCGTCGAGGATCGCAAATATCAGCGCAGCTGGATTAATGAGCGAAGGGTCAAATGGGGCGGTGCCCGATGGATCATCATAGAAACTGAAGCGGCTATCGCGCTTACGGTCCTGATAGAAGCTCCCCAACGCCCAGCTAACAGGGCCATCGTTATCCGATGTCAATCGGCCTTCAAACGTCCATGCACTGGTGTCCAGCAACGCTTGCTGCACGCCGGGGAAAAAGAACGCACCGTCACTTGGCAGGGCGACATAATCGCCATCAGAAATCGTATCGTCGCTCGCATTACTATATCCTGCCACGGCGGTCAGCGTCGCGAAGTCGAAATGATGTTCCAGCTTGGCGCTGATTTGATAGATTTCACGACGATCGACACCCAGAATATTCTGCGATGTGGGGATTGAGAAATCTTCGATCGAAGCCTGTGTGAATGTGACTGCCTGATAATAGCCAACGCCCGAGCGCGAATTTCCATATTGACCCCGCACATCGAACGTCGTGTCCGGCCCGAGTTCGGCCTTCAGCAAGCCGAACAAACCGTAATCCCGACTATAATCCGCACCGGTATTCAAAAACACGTTTCTGATCAAACCGTCACTATCGGCATAATATCCGCCGACGCGAAAGTAGACGTTATCCTCGCTGATCGGTCCGGAAACTACGCTCGACACCCGCCAGCTATCACCGTTGGCATAGGATGCCTGGACATTGCCTTCTATATCATTGGTCGGTTGCTTGGTGGTGATGTTGATCGCGCCGCCGACCGCACCGCGTCCGTAAAGCGCACCCTGTGCGCCGCGCAATACTTCGATCTGCTCGATATCAACAAGATCCTGGTTGACGAATTCCTGATCGGGCGCGGTGACACCATCAAATACGAACGCCAATGGCGGATCACCGATTTGCGGGGTAATCAAGCCGCGTACCTGAAAGCGTGCCAGGCCGGGGCGATAATTGTCCAGCTGGCTCAAGTTGGGAGTCAGGTCAGCCACATCGCGCAGATTCTTAATGCCTGCATTTTCAATATCTTTTGATGAAAAAGCGGTCACTGATTCAGGAACATCTTGCAGTCGTTCATCACGCCGGCGCGCGGTAACGACGATTTCATTTCCCTGAGTTGACTCTTCTGCTGCTTCTTCCGGTGCCACTTGGGCAGCTGCCGGTGTTATGGTTACAACAAGTGCTGTGAATGCTACCGATTGCAATAGAGCGGTTCGTGCAAGTTTCATCCCCGTTCCCTCCTGGAATTTTTTATTTTTCGACGAATCACCCTAGCTTCAACCGCGGAAAATGAATTCTTGAAGATGAGCCGCGATACGCAAGATATGTTGGAGTAGCATGGCCTGACACGAATAAGTTTCACAAATAGATTGTGTTAAAACATTCTTTTGATGCAAAAGAGGCTTTGGTATCTGACGATGGGAAGCATATTGACCTCTGAAGTGAAACTCGAACCCAAAAACATAAAACTGGATGCCATTTACCGGAAAATTCTGGCCATCATCCAGAAACGGTCGAACATAACGAACCAGGAATTGGCGGAATTGGTTGGTCTTTCACCCGCCGCCTGTTCGCAACGAACCAATGCGCTAAAAGAGGCTGGCTATTTGATCGGCTTCCACGCGGAGATTGATCTCAAACGGGTCTGTGAGCATGTTCTTGCATATGTAGAGTTCACGCTGAAAAATAATGACCCTGTGTCTCGCGAGCGATTTTCCGATGCGATACAGGATATCCCGGAGTTCATGGATTGCCTGCGTCTCTCCGGTGACGTGGATTTTATTTCGTTTACATGTTGCTCCGATATATCGGAACTGAACAAACTCTGTGACCAATTGGCCTCGGACACAACGTTGGGCATAGCTCGCATAAATCCACGAATCATCATCGACCGGGCAAAATGGTATTTCGGCTATCCCATATCAAAGCTGAAATGGCTGGAAAGCTAGAGCAATTTCTGCTGCGCTATAGGGTTTGGACTTCAAGAAGAAGAATGTCGCGTGGACAACAATAAGTTGCTCTCAGTCAGAGTGATGCCATTAATCAAACGGATGCACCGCAAAGATTTGTCAAAAGCTCGCAAGTCCGAGACTTCAACTTTTGCAATCAGGTCCCACCGACCATTGGTACTGTATAATGTCCGAACTTGTGAGAGACGCAGCAACTCATTGCCTACCCGGTCCGCTGCCTGCCCTTGCACTTCGACCTGAACCAACGCCGTCACGGTTGAATCACGAAATTCCGCGCCGGTTTTGATGGTGAAGTTTTCAATTATATTAGCGTCTACCAAGCGGTCGATGCGTGCCTTGACCGTTGCACGTGAGACTCCGGTCGCTGCTGACAAGCTTGCGATGGGCGAGCGCGAATCCCGCTGGAGCAGATTGAGCAATTTACGGTCTAAAGTATCCAGATTTCGTTGTTTCATATCGCTACACCCATTCATTGCCGGACACCCGGATCCAGTAGGAAATATGACATAATGCACAATCTATCTTAGCATAATGACAAATATTGATGGATATTATGTCATATTTCCAACTTTACGACAACATTCATCTCAACCATAACCTGTCACTGAAAACACACCGGCACTCGAAAATGCCACGACAGGTATAGGGACATGACACTCAAAACACAGGAAAGAACAATCTCCCTGATCGGGGCACCCGTCGAACTTGGGGCGAGGCAGGCAGGCTGTGCTCTGGGGCCGGAAGCCATGCGGCTTTCAAACCTTCAGGAGGCGCTCCAATCTTTAGGCTTTGATGTCAACGACCTTGGTAATGCAGTGATTGCTGCTGCGGATGATATTTCGCTGGCCGGTCATACACGTAACACGCAAAATATTGTCGGCTGGACACGATCTCTTTTCGACGCCGCATATGAGATATCTAAAACCGGACGGTTGCCGATATTCATGGGCGGCGATCATTCCCTTGCCATGGGGACCGTTTCAGGCGTCGCACGATACGCAAGGGATATGGGTCGCCCGCTTTGTGTGCTGTGGCTTGACGCGCATGCCGATTTCAACACGCCACAAAATTCTGATTCGGGAAACATGCACGGAATGCCCGTGGCATATTTTTGCGGCGAACCGGGATTCGACGGAATCCTGCCTGATGACAGACCCACGATCGATCCCGGCAATGTGTTCATGTTCGGAATTCGTTCGGTCGATGCTTCGGAGCGACAACTGATCGCCGATCGCGGCGTCAATGTTTATGACATGCGCGCGATTGATGAATTCGGTACGGCATCAATCATGCGCAGCATCCTGGAAAAGGTAACAGCCCGAAATGCCATGTTTCACGTAAGCTTGGATGTTGATTTTCTCGACCCCACCATTGCTCCGGGCGTTGGCACCACCGTACCGGGTGGGGCAAATTTACGGGAAGCGCATCTGGTTATGGAAATGCTCTATGAATCGGGGCTCGTAACCTCGATGGATCTCGCCGAACTCAATCCATATCTCGATGATCGCGGAAAAAGCGCCCGGATGCTCACGGAGCTGACCGCAAGTCTTTTCGGACGGAAGATACTGGACCAACCCACGGCCCTCAGCAGCTAAGGATTAGGAATGTCACTCAATACCGTTCCATTTGTCAACGTCGATCATATGATGAGGATCGTACTGAAAACCGGTATCGAACGCGTTTTGCTGGAAATGGCCGAATATATTGAATCCGATTTCAAGCGCTGGGGATCTTTTGACAAAACGCCGCGTGTTGCATCCCATTCACCCGAAGGTGTCATCGAACTGATGCCGACCAGTGATGGTGAGATTTACGGCTTCAAATATGTCAATGGCCATCCGAGTAACATGCAACGGGGTCTACAAACGGTCACCGCATTTGGCGTTCTGGCGGAAGTCGAAAGCGGCTACCCCGTCTTAATCTCGGAAATGACAATTTTGACCGCGTTGCGGACAGCTGCGACATCAGCAATCGCTGCCAAATATCTCGCCCCCAAAGGCTCAAATTGCATGGCGATCATCGGCAATGGTGCACAGTCCGAATTTCAGGCAATTGCTTTCAAGTCGTTACTGGGTGTTACCGCATTGAACCTCTATGACATTGATCGAGCGGCCTCACAAAAATGTGCAAGGAACCTCGAAGACCAAGGGTTCACCGTCAGAATTTTCGATAGTGCCGAAGAAGCTGTGCTGGGAGCAGAAATCATCACAACCGTGACAGCTGACAAACAATGCGCAACGATATTGACCGATAATATGATTGGAGCCGGTACCCACATAAACGGGGTTGGTGGCGACTGCCCGGGCAAAACAGAATTACACCGAGATATCTTGTTACGCAGCAAGATATTTGTCGAATATACGCCGCAAACTCGAATTGAAGGGGAAATTCAGCAGTTGGATGACGACCATCCCGTCAACGAACTGTGGCAAGTTATAGCGGGACAAGCCAGCGGACGCGACGACCCCAGCGATATCACATTGTTTGACTCTGTAGGATTTGCAATCGAAGATTTTTCCGCGCTGCGCTATATTCGCGATAAGTTGAAACAAACCGGTTTCTTCACCGATCTGGACATGATCGCCGACCCTGACGATCCTCGTGATCTGTACGGTATGGTCTTGCGCGCCGCTGAAGCTGCCTGAAACAGATTGCCAGATGAAACACAATAATCCGCAGGCCCCCTCGGCCGTAATAATGATAAGGCCGCATAGTTTCTGGCCAAACGGTGAAACCGCAGGGGATAATAGTTTTCAGCGGCTGCCAGGATCATTCTCCGCAGATCAGGTGGCTCATGACGCCTACAAAGAATGCACATTGGCGGCAGAAAAATTATCCGCCGCCGGTGTTGAAGTCCATATGTTTGAAGATGAAGGCGATTCCACGCCGGATTCTGTTTTCCCCAACAACTGGTTCTCGACCCACGCCGGCGGTTATGTCGCCATATATCCCATGTACGCTGCAAACCGGCGAGCAGAACGGCGTCAGGATGTCATCGAAATGCTCAAACGCGAATACCGCGTTCAGGAAGTAATCGATTTTTCAGGACTGGAACAGGACGATTTGTTTCTGGAAGGTACCGGAGCGATGGTCATCGATCATCTTGAACGGGTTGTATATGCCGTTCGATCGAAGCGCTTGAGTTCCCTGGCCCTGGAAAGATTTTGTTCCCATTTCGGATATGAGCCGGTGGTTTTTGATGCAGAAGATGGCCACGGCGCGCCGGTCTATCATACCAATGTATTGATGTGCGTCGCGACAGATTTTGTGATGATCGGCCTGGACATGATCGCCGATCCCGTCCGCCGGGACGAAATTGTCAAGAGGTTTGAACAATCCGGGCGGACCGTTATTGCTCTGAGTTCCGATCAGATATCGTCCTTTGCTGGCAACGCCCTTGAACTTACGGGCACCTCCGGCTCAATTCTTGCGATCTCGACGACGTCAGCGAAATGCCTAACTGACACCCAATATGATGTTATAAAACAAAGCGTCAATATATTGGAACTTGATATTCCAACGATAGAATGTGCGGGCGGGTCGGTGCGTTGCATGCTGGCCGGCATCCACCTTTCTAAAAGAAGCTAGTTGTCGGCACGGCTCATATGACCAGTGGCATGGCAATGCGAATTCTGTTTCAGGAGAAATTGCGTTATGAAAATTTCGTCGCAATTTTTTGATGCTGGCCTGCAGTTCTTTGCACCGCCGCTGGACTTACGCAACAAAGAAGCTGATGAAATTGTGCAACAATTTGTTCCGCCGCTTACGGAGTGTTGACCTGCATAATCCGCAGAAAAATAACATTTGAACGATCAAGAAGAGAGATAATCCGATGCCACATAATGAATTTGTCTCAACCGATCCTATGACGGGAGCTATCGTCTGGAAAGGCGTCCCGGGTAATGTAGACGCTGCGGTCGTGAAGGCGCGAAATGCCTTCCCGCGATGGGCGCAAACATCTCTCGCCGAACGGATCGCTCATGCACGGAAGTTTCAGGAGATCGTGCTGGAACGGAAAGCTGCTTTCGCCGAGGCCATTGCACGCGAAACGGGCAAGCCATTTTGGAAGCGCAAACAGAAGTAGCGGGCACGGCCGCAAAAATTGCTATTTCGATTGAAGCGCAGGAAACAAGAGCTGGCGTCAGACAAGGCGAATTGGCAGGAGCCCGCCAGTTTGTTCGGCACAAGCCGCACGGCGTGTTAGCGGTGCTTGGCCCGTATAATTTCCCTGCGCATTTGCCCAATGGTCACATTGTCCCGGCATTGCTTGCCGGCAATACGATCGTCTTCAAGCCATCAGAACTGACACCGCATGTCGCTGAATTCATGGTTTCTTGCTGGAACGAGGCCGGTCTGCCAGATGGCGTATTGAACCTTGTGCAGGGACAGGGTGAAACCGGACGGGCCCTTGCGGCTCACGACGACATTGACGGACTATTGTTTACCGGATCACACACAACCGGACTGAAATTGCATCAGCAATTTGCAGACCAGCCAGGCAAGATTCTGGCATTGGAGATGGGCGGGAATAATCCTCTGATTGCGTGGGATCTGAACCAATCTGTCATTGAAGCTGCAGCAACAGTGATTGTGCAGTCTGCCTATATCTCGGCAGGTCAACGGTGCACTTGTGCACGCCGGTTGATTGTTCAGGAAGAGGGTTATGAGAGGATTATCGATGCGGTCACTGCATTGACGGACAATTTGATTGTCGGGGCCCCGTTTGATCAACCCGAGCCTTTCATGGGGCCGGTCATCAGCAACCAGGCAGCTGACCGGCTGCAAAGAAGTTATGAACAATTGATCGACAATGGCGGGCGGATAATCAGGCCTTTGCGCCGCGCTGACCCCGAACTACCGCTGCTTTCACCAGCACTGGTCGATGTCACCGATGCGCAAATTGACGATGAAGAACATTTTGGCCCATTACTTCAAGTCTGCCGTGTCGGCAGTTTCGATGAAGCCATTGAGGCCGCCAATAATACCCGTTTCGGATTAGCGGCCGGACTGATCGGCGGGAACGAAGACCTCTACAAGCGCTTTTGGGCAGAATCGCGCGCCGGTGTTGTAAATTGGAACCGCCCAACAACCGGGGCGTCCTCAAATGCTCCTTTTGGCGGAATCGGATTGAGCGGGAATCACCGACCGAGCGCATATTATGCAGCTGATTATTCTGCTTGGCCAGTGGCGTCATTGGAAGCCGATCAACCGGAAGGGAAGATTGCGACCGGCGTGCGGCAAAGTTCTCGAACAGGAGGTCAATGATACACTTTTCATCAGTTGAACAAGACAGCCTTGAAAGCTCTGCGAATGTGCCGATGCTAAAGGTGCCAACACCACAACCAACTGCGTTTGATAAAGCAGACCGAACGACTGGTTTCTGGGAAGGGCAGCTGAACAGCGTACGGCAAAGATTGCGTCGTGAACGGAATGTCTGCAATCAGCGTCCACGGTTAAGAAGCAGGCTGACCGAACGCTTTCGAAAATTGTCACTATTTGATGGTGCGGGCGGCGGGAATCGAACCCGCACTCCTCTCGGAACGGGATTTTGAATCCCGCGCGTCTACCAATTCCACCACGCCCGCGCATTTGGCGCGATAATTTTAGCCGCGCCCAACTTCGGCTTACACATTGTTGGGTGCGTCTATGTCAAATCGCCCTACGTGTTTCATGAAGTCATTGTTTTCAAATGCAATTCGGAAATGTTTTAGTCTCGTTTCCTCCTATATACTCAACCTTTTGAGTGCGGCGCGTCTACCAATTTCACCACAGGGGCCCATGGACGGAGGCTCCCCTAATGCGGGACCCCCGTCTTTGCCAAGCTATTTCTTGAGTTCGCGAGCCAGAGTTTTTGCAGTCGACTTGCCATAGGGCGGTTTGAATCCTGCCATCCCTGCCACATCCAGCCTAGGCTGACGATAGACGGCGCGCGCGTGACTGAACGTTCGAAAGCCGTCGACGCCATGATAATTGCCCATGCCCGACGGACCGACTCCGCCAAATGGCAAATCCTCCATCGCATTATGGAACAAAACGTCATTGACGGTCACACCGCCCGAAACGGTCCGCGACAACACGCGTTCCTCTTCGCTTTTGTCCTGACCAAAATAGTAAAGGCCCAGCGGGCGGTCGTGATCGTTCACATAGTCGATAGCTTCGTCGATCGTACGATATGTTTTGACCGGCAAGATCGGACCAAAGATTTCTTCCTGCATGACTTTCATATCGTCCGTCGGATTGCGGACGATGTGGAGCGGCATTTTATGTCCGTTTGAGCTAGCGAAATCCTCGCCCGCTGGATTGACCTCGATCACCTCTGCGCCCTTTTCGCGCGCATCGGTTAGATAGGATTGCAGCCGGTCATAATTGCGGGTGTTGACCACCGACGTATAATCATCATTGCCCAACAGCGTCGGATATAACGACGCCGCGCCCTTAGTCACGCTGTCGATCACCTCCTGTTCTTGATCATCCGCCACCAGTAAATAGTCAGGCGCAAGGCAAATTTGCCCCGCATTCATCATCTTGCCAAGCGCAATGCGCTGACCGGCACGAGCTGTGTCGGCTGAGCGGCCAATAAAGGTTGGCGATTTGCCGCCAAGTTCCAGCGTCACCGGCACCAGATTGTCGGCGGCGGCGCGCATGATATGGCGCCCAACGCTGGTCGCACCTGTAAAGATCATATGGTCAAAGGCGAGCTTGGAAAATGCGACCCCGACATCGGCTCCGCCGGTGAACACCGCCATTTCATTCTCGTCAAAATATTCGGGCACCAGACGCGCGAGCAGCGCCGACACAGTCTCAGTAAACTCGCTCGGTTTGATCATCGCGCGATTGCCTGCGGCAAGCACACCCGCCATCGGAACCATCACCATCCCGACCGGGAAATTCCATGGGGCGACAATACCAACAACACCCTTGGGCTGAAATTGCACTTCGGCTTTGGCCCCCAGCAGGCCCAACGGAAAGGTCGGTTTGCGCTTTTCTCCCTTTGCCCAACTCGCCATATGCTTTTTGGCATGTTTGAGAGCGCTCACCGACGGCATGATGTCGGTCATTAGCGTCTGTTCGCGGCTCCGATGACCAAAATCCTCGCTCACCGCCTTCGAGAAATCCTCAGCATGATCGACTAGCATCGCGATCGTACGGTCAATCCGGTCGGTGCGGACGGTCAGACTTTCGGGTTGTGCGACCGTGAAGGCAGCACGCTGGTTGCGCAATATACGCTCCATACGGTCAGTTTCGCTTGCAATATCCTGTGCCACGGTGGCCATGTTCATCTCTCCATTGGGCTTTTGAGTATCACACCATGACAAAGGTCGCGTTGCAAGATGAAACGCGCTTGATCGCGGCACGATTGCATAGCTAGTCCCTCTTTCGCAGGTGCAGCATTTTGGCTAGAAGATGTCATATTCACTTCTTTTAACCGGAGTCTCCCGCCATGTCCGCCAGCGATCCCGTCGTATTTCTTTCTTATGCCCGCACCCCTATGGGCAGCATGCAGGGTGCACTTTCCGGCGCCAGCGCCACCGACCTCGGCGCCACGGCGGTCAAGGCCGCCGTCGAACGCGCTGGTGTGAGCGGCGATGATGTCGAGCGTATCTATATGGGCTGCGTCCTTCCCGCGGGCCTGGGCCAGGCACCTGCGCGTCAGGCGGCAATTAAAGCGGGGCTGCCCAAATCGGTACAGGCGACCACGGTAAACAAGGTTTGCGGGTCAGGCATGCAGACCGTCATCATGGGCGCCGAAGCTCTGACGGCTGGCAGCATCGACATGGTCGTCGCTGGCGGCATGGAATCGATGACCAACGCGCCATACTTGCTCAAAAAGCATCGCAGCGGCGCACGCATCGGCCATGACACCGTTTATGACCATATGTTCCTCGACGGACTGGAAGACGCCTATGATGCGGGCCGTGCGATGGGCACCTTCGCTCAGGACACCGCCGACAGCTATCAACTGAGCCGCCAGTCGATGGACGATTATGCGATCGAATCGCTGAGCCGTGCCAAGGCGGCGATTGCCGACGGTGCCTTTGCTGGTGAAATCGCACCCGTAACCATCGCCGGACGTAAGGGCGACACTGTCGTCGACACCGACGAAGCCCCCGGCAAAGGCCTGCCGGACAAGATCCCGACCCTGCGCGCCGCCTTTGCCAAGGATGGCACGATCACCGCCGCGACCAGTTCGTCGATTTCGGATGGTGCCGCTGCGGTTGTGCTGACCCGCCAGTCGGTCGCCGACGCCAAGGGTGTGAAGGCTATCGCACGGCTGGTGGCCCATGCCGCACATGCCCAAGAGCCCAAGGATTTCACCATTGCCCCCGTCGGCGCGATCAACAAGTGCCTCGCCAAGGCCGGCTGGACCATCGGCGATGTCGAGCTGTTCGAAGTCAATGAAGCCTTTGCCTGCGTCGCCATGTTCGCGATGCACGATCTGGGCATCCCCCATGACAAAATCAACGTCCACGGCGGCGCAACCGCTCTCGGCCATCCGATCGGTGCCAGCGGCACACGCATCGTCACGACCCTGATCGCGGCGCTGCAACGCCATGGCAAAAAACGCGGTATCGCCAGCCTGTGCATCGGCGGCGGCGAAGCCACGGCAGTGGCGGTCGAACTGATCTGACACAAAGCCCGCCCTCCGCAAGGGGGGTGGGCCTGCGACAATCTGCGACACTAATGTCCTCAAGATAAACGGGCCATTCCGCCACCGTTCAAATCGACTCGCCTAATCCTTTCCTTGTCATCGGGTTCCTCTCCCCCTGACGGATTGAAAGGATATGGAAGATGAAAAGAAAATTTCTCTCTGTTGGCCTGATCACCGCCCTGATGGTCCCCTCCATTGCGTCGGCGCGGACCTCTCAGGCTGAACTGCGTGGTGATCGCCAGGACATCCGGTATGAACAGCGCGATGTGCGACAGGCACATCGTTATGGCACGGCCCGCGAAGTGCACCGCGAAAAGCGCGACCTGCGCCAAGCGAAGAAGGAATATCGTTCCGACCGCCGCGACTATCGTGCCGACCGGCACTATGCCGCACCGCGAGCCACATTCCGCTATCATCGGTTCAATGCGGGCACGCGGTTGAACTCAACCTATTATGCCCCGCGCTATCGTGTCGCCTATAACAGCCGCTGGGGCGTTCCCCGCGCCGGACGCAACCTCACCTATGTCCGCCACTATAATGACCTGTTGCTGGTCAATGTGCGCAGTGGCGTGGTGGTGCGGGCCTACCAGAACTTTTATTGGTAAGCATTGACCTTCAATGAATCGGGCCGGGCGGGAAACCGTCCGGTCCTTTGCCATTACCCAACCGAGAATATGATTGCCGAAACGCCAGCATCGGCTTAGCTTCTCTCTCTCAACACAGGGGGAGAAAACATCATGAAGAAGCTTATATTGCTGGCTATGGTCGCGGCGCTTTCGGCCTGCACACAAAAGGCCGACGAGGCTAAAGACACCACCACCGCTCCCGTCGAAGAGACTATGGTCGCCCCCGCCGACGCGACATCAGCACCTGGAACCTATGATGTAAAAATGGCCGACGGCACGGTGGGCAAGACCGTCATCAACGCCGACGGCACCTATGTCGACACTGATCCCAACGGTAAGGAAATCAAGGGCTCGTTCGTTCACAAGGATGGCAAGGACTGCTTTGACCCTGAAGGCGACGAAGCCGAGATGTGCTGGGCGGTTAGCACTCCGGGAGCCGACGGCAGTTTCACCGCGACTTCGCCGGACGGGACCGTGGTTACGGTAACGCCAAGCAAGGGCTAAATCTCTGATTGGGCGACTCAGGCTGATATGCGGCCTCAGTCGCCCCAGATATAAACTACCTGCACCCAGCCGCGCCGTCCCCTCACGTCGAACCGGCACCAGCCATTTGCACATTCGGTGATGCGTCCGACCACGCCGGGTTCGGCACGATATAGAATGGCAGATGATAGACTGGGCGCTTCATGCAACGGACGAACCTCACCTGTAATGATCGCGGTGCGTGTGCGGCTCAGCAGGCGTGCAGCCATCCAGCCTTGCGTCCCGTCCGGATCTTCTATTTTGCGCCAATTATCAAAACGTTCGATCACCTTAACCGGCAAGTCGCGACGTCGATATTCCCACATCACGGGGACGTCCATCGACGGTCCCTTTCGCATCCGCGCCTCATCGACGCTGATCGAGGCCCAATAGGGCACCTCCACAGACTGGGCGGCCACTGGGCCGCTGGTCATTATCGAGACTGAAAGAGCGAGAAAATACCGAGATTGCATGGGCCATGCACTGCCAAATTTCGGAGGTGAATTCAACTAGTCATGGCGCTTGAGCTGCAGTTAATCCCCCACCTAAACAATACGCACCCCCTTGACCCCTTCCCACTCTCGCGCTCTATCAGCGCCATGCCCGAATCCTCCCGTCCCAAGCGCCCGCGCGTCATCGTCACCCGACAACTGCGGCCCGCCGTAGAGGCGCGAATGGCTGAATTGTTTGACGTCGCGCTGTCGGCGCATGACGATGCCTTCAGCGTCGCCGAGCTGAAGGCCGCCGTGGCCGATTGCGATGTACTCGTACCAACCGTCACTGACGAAATTAATGGCGACATATTAGAAGCAAGTGAAGGACGATTGAAACTCATCGCTAATTTTGGCGCCGGCATCGACCATATCGATCTGGCGGCGGCGCGCGCCAAAGGGATCATGGTATCAAACACGCCTGGCGTGTTTACCGAGGACACGGCCGACATGACAATGGCCTTGATCCTCAGCGTCCCGCGCCGATTGGCCGAGGGCGAAAAACTGATGCGTTCAGGAAAATGGCAAGGATGGGCGCCCAGCACGATGCTAGGTCATCGCGTCGGCGGCAAATTGCTTGGCATCATTGGCATGGGGCGCATCGGGCTGGCTGTGGCGCGTCGTGCCCACGCATTTGGTCTGTCGATCCACTATCACAACCGCAAACGCCTACCCGCCTCGATCGAAGAAGAATTGGGGGCCAGCTGGCATGCTAACGCAGATACGCTGCTGCGGATCAGCGACATTGTGACGGTCCATTGTCCGCACACCAGCGAAACGCACGGGATGGTCAGCGAAGCGCGCATCGCGAGAATGAAGCCGACCGCCTATCTGATCAACACCGCACGCGGGGACATTGTCGATGAAAAAGCGCTCATCGCTGCGCTCCAGGCCGGACGCATCGCGGGCGCGGGTCTCGACGTATATACCCACGAACCAGCAGTTGATCCGGCGCTGTTGGCGCTCGACAATGTCGTACTGCTTCCGCACCTTGGCTCGGCCACTATCGAAGGTCGCGAGGCCTCTGGGGAAAAAGTCATTGCCAACATCCGCGCGTGGGCGGACGGACATCGCCCGCCCGATCAGGTGCTCGAGGGCTGGGTCTAGACACCGATCCCACGTAAATGGGGCGCGCCGCGCTCAATCCCCTGTCAAAATCCGGTCGACAAGCTGCTTCACCGTTGGAGTGAAGTTGTTAGAATAAAAGGGATCGGTCTTGAAATTAAATGCGGCATGGCCCGCAAACATCAGATTTTTCTCAACATCTCCGCCATGCGCAATGTCTTGCAAAGTCTTCTGAATACAGAAACTACGCGGATCGGCGAGGTAGCCGGTGGTGTAATCATCATGGTCTTTCCATGACGAAAATCCGCAATGCGACAGACAACCCATGCAATCGGTCTGATCCTTGCGGATAATCGCCTTGTCGGCCTCGGTCACAAAGACGACAGTATTATCCGGAGTTTTCAGCGCTTCGCTATAGCCCTCTGTCGCCCAATCGCGCGCCCGGGCGCGGTCGTGCGGCGTGACCCAGAAATTCTTGCCTTTCACCCCCACATCCAGTTGGACAATATGATCTCCCGCCTCTTGCTTGGAATAGGGTATCTGTCGTTCAGACCGGGCTTCCAGTTCGCGCAGAAACGGTGTGCGGACAGCACTGGAATAGAATCCCGTGGGTGAAAAGCGGTGCAACAGCACGTCGCCATCGTCGAGGGTGCGCAGCCGGTCTTTCCAACCCTGCGGGATCGGACTTTCCACCGTTAAAAGAGGGCGCGTGCCATATTGAAAAACAATCTGGCCCAGCTCGGGATTGTCGATCCAATCCTCCCAGTCGCGCAGGTACCATACGCCGCCGGCCATTACGATCGGCACGCTATCCTCAATCCCTTCAGCGCGCATTGTATCGCGCAGCGCTTTGACGCGCGGATAGGGATCTTGCGGAACAAGCGGGTCTTCGGCGTTGGATAGCCCATTATGACCGCCCGCCAGCCATGGATCTTCATAAACCACTGCGCCCAGCAGATGCGGGACTTTGTGATAGGCACGCTTCCACAACGCGCGAAAAGCGCGAGCCGACGATATGATAGGCAGATAATAAACATTATGCTTGGCCGCGATTTCGCTGAGCTTATAGGGCATCCCCGCGCCGCAAGTGACGCCGGTAACGAGCCCCTTGGTCTGATCCAACACGCCCTCAAGGATGCGCTGCGCACCGCCCATCTCCCACAGGACGTTAATGTTGATTGCTCCCTTACCCGACGCAATATCATGAGCCCGGCGAACCTGTTCCACCGCACCGGCGATTGCGTAATCAATCAACTCTTCGTGCCGCTCGCGTCGCGTGAGCGCTTTGTACACCTGCGGAATAATCTTGCCGTCGGGATCATAGCTGTCGGCGTTGACTGCCGAGACCGTCCCGATCCCGCCGGCAGCCGCCCAGGCCCCGCTTGATGCGTGATTGGTCGCCGAAACGCCTTTGCCGCCTTCGACCAGTGGCCATACTTCACGGCCGCCATAGACGATGGGCTTCATTCCTTTGAACACGTGATACCTCTTCTCTGTCAGTCCTGTCGTTTCCCCCAGGGACCGACGCTAGGCCAATTCCGTAAACGGAAGGCCATGGTGAAAGTCAATGGCCGCGGCCTAATTACGAGCAAAGAGCCGGCGTCCGCCCAAGGCCGTTTCGTACAGCTTTTCATAGGCCGCGACCATCCTTGCTTCATCATATTCCGTCTCGGCCACGGTCCGGTTTGCTCGCCCTATGGCCTTCCGTAAGGGCGCATCGCCGGCCAAAACTTTCAGCGCGGCCCGAAAATCCGCATCGTTCTTGGCAATATAGCGCCGATTGTCGTCTGATACCATGGCAGCGATATCACCGACCCGCGGACTAACGACCGGCAAACCCGCCGCCATAGCCTCGATTACCGCAATCGGGGCCTGTTCACTTTGCGAAGATAGCGCCAGCAGGTCGAAATGGCCGATCCAGCTGGCTGGGTCCGCCATGAACCCCGGCATCACCAGCCGGTCGCTCATGCCGCAGGCCGTAGCTGTCGACCGGATCTCGTCCGCCTCTGGCCCTTCTCCGACAATGACAAGCCGCACATGCGGCGGTAACGGCGCAACGGCCCGCACGAGCCGGGACAAATCCTTGACTTTGCGCAGCCCAGCGACCGTGCCGATGATCACATCGCTGTCGCACGGTTCCAGCCCTGCAATCGGCATAGTGGCCTCCCTGCCATAGCGCGCAACATCAATGCCGTTCGCGATCAACCGGATATGCGCACCGGCATTCCACTCGCGTGCCGCAATTGCGGCTAGCAATTTGGACGGCACGACCAGCGCGTCGGCTGTCGGCAATGCAAGTCGGCGAAAGCCGTTGCGTTTCCAGTTGCGCCGCGCGGTTTCATCTTCGTTGAAACCATCTTCGTGATGAATCAGCGGCGGCAAGTCTCTAAAGGGGGCGAATATACGGTGAGCCATAACGCCATCCATAGCGCCCCAATTATAGCTCAGGACAAGGTCGAACCGCTGCATATATCGCACCAGATCGCGATAGCGACGAAGGCCCGGCTTGCCATGGAGCGGCGGCGCATCAGTCGGAAAATCGACGACAATAGAGGGATCGATGGCATCACGTGCCCCTAGCGCGTCCGGGACCGCGGACAAGATAGCATGGTGTGCTCGCACGCCCATAAGATTCATTAGTCGCGCAGCGCGCGCTTCCTTGCCACCCAGTGAAAAGCTGGAATGGAGATGCAGCAGGCGAACAGGCGGAGCGTGCGCGTTCACCAAATCGGAAGTTCCGCCATCCAGCCGTCGATTGCGGCCAGCGCCTCAGGCTCGTCCATCGTTGGCGCATGGCCAACGCGCGGAACCTCGACCAATTGCGCCCTGGGAAGCATATCCGCCATCTTTTGCGCAGCGTCAGCGGCCAATATGTCAGACAAAGCGCCGCGCAGGATCAATAGCGGAATATTGTCGAGGGCGCGATAGGCTGGCCACATATCAACCGCGGTATCACTTCCTGGAATCTTGAGCGGGGCAGCGATCTGTTTGTCATAATCGGCAACTACGCGGCCCTCGGGAGTTAGCCGATGAGTCCGCCGCACCAAGCGCAGCCAGTCGTGAATTTTATAATCGGGATAAATGGCCGAATTCAATTCGCCAAAGGCGCGCGCGGCATGCATCCAAGTCGGCTGGCTCCCGCCGCCGCCAAAATTATCGCGGATTCGGTTGAGCCCTGCTGTTTGCAGTTCGGGCCCAACATCATTTAGCACAGCGCCAACCAGTCGATCGGGCAGACTCGCGGCCATCAGCATGGATACCAGGCCGCCGAGCGAGGTACCCACCGTCGCAAACCGCCCGATCTTCTGTTCATCGAGCAACGCCACCACATCCTGAACATATGTTAGCGGGGCATAGGACATTGGATCCCGGGCAAAGGCGCTTTCACCGCGCCCGCGAAACTCCAAAACATAAACGCGGCGCTGTTCCGCCATATGCGGAGCCAACATTTCAAAATCCCGGGCGTTTCGGGCTAGGCCAGGAAGACATAATATGGGCGCCTGGCCGGCCGCACTTTCGGGCCCGGTGTAAAGCCGCGCATGGAGACGCACTTCATCGCTCGACCACCAGATATAGTCTTCCCATTCTTGCTGGTCTTGTCCCTGTCCCACGTCGCTTGCGGCTCCCGCTTCAAGGCCCCATGCCTTGCGCAAGCCCAACCTATCGCGAACCAAGACGATTTGTGCAAGCGAACCAATATGTTTGACGCAGATCAAGCCGGTTGCGGTCTAGAAACTTCGCAGGTAGTGCCCAAATTCATGGTTTCGCCCTTTTAGGTTGGTAGCATTCGGTCGTTAGAAACAACGATCAATACTGCCAAATTGGTGGCGGGGGAGCATGTGGGGAAGCAGGCCAGAAAAAAATGACCGCCGAAATCATCTCTTATGAGCCCGCGACGGGATTGGAATTGTGGCGCCGTGAAACCAACGATGTCGAACAGGCAGTTGAAATTGCGCGCCGCGCTTGGCCCGAATGGGCAGCCAAACCGGTCACGTTTCGCACCGAAACGCTGCGGCGCTTTGCCGACGGGGTAAAGGCAGAGGGCGAGAAGCTGGCAGATCTGATTGCGCGCGAAACCGGCAAGCCCCTGTGGGAAGCCCGTACCGAGGTCGAATCGGTCGCAGCCAAGGTCAATATTTCGGTTCAAGCCTATGCGGAGCGCGCCTCGCATCGCCGGATAGAAGGAGCAATGGGTCAACGCAATGCGGTGCGCCACAAACCGCACGGCGTGCTCGCAGTCCTTGGTCCCTATAATTTTCCGGCCCATTTGCCCAACGGTCATATCGTTCCAGCACTGCTCGCTGGAAACGCCGTGGTTTTCAAACCGTCGGAAAAGACCCCCGCAACTGGCGCCAAGCTAGTCGATCTGTTTCACAAAGCCGGCGTCCCGGAGCAAGCATTGCGCCTAGTTATTGGCGGGCCAGAAGCCGGAAAGGCGCTGGCTGACCATCCCGGCATCGATGGACTGTTGTTCACCGGATCGGCACGCGCCGGTCTGTCACTTCATCGCCAGTTCGCCAACCGCCCCGACAAAATATTGGCTTTGGAAATGGGCGGCAATAACCCCATCGTGGTTTGGGACACGCCCGACATCCACAGTGCGGCCATATTGGTTGTGCAATCTGCCTTTATGAGCGCGGGTCAACGCTGCACGGCGGCGCGGCGGTTGATTGTCCGCGATTCATTGGCCGACCGCCTGCTGGCCGAAGTGCGCGGCCTTGCTAATAGGCTAATCGTGGATGAACCACACGCAACGCCCACGCCCTTTATGGGGCCGGTTATCGACAATGAAGCCGCCGATGGTTTGACGGACTCTTTCCTAATCTTGATGTCCAATGGCGGCCAGGTAGTCCGGCATATGACGCGCCCCGTCCGCGATCGGCCCTTTCTGACACCAGGTATTATCGACGTCACACAGATAAAAGAACGGCCCGATATCGAATTGTTCGGCCCCTTGCTTCAGGTTATCCGAGTCGACAGCTTCGAAGCTGCAATTGCCGAAGCCAACAATACCAGCTTTGGCCTGTCGGCATCGCTCGTCGGCGGATCGCCGCAGCTCTACGATCAGTTCTGGGCCAATGCGCGGGCCGGCGTTATCAATTGGAACCGGCCAACTAACGGCGCTTCGTCAGCTGCCCCCTTTGGCGGAATAGGCTTGTCGGGCAACCACCGCCCCAGTGCCTTTTACGCCGCAGATTATTGCGCCTATCCGGTCGCGTCGTCGGAAAGTGAATCGACGCGCGGCTCGATCGGAGTCGGCTTGCGCGATGCCGAACCGGGCAGCGAATCCCCCCTTAAGGTCCGCAAGCACTAGGATTGCGTCCCTGAAACGGTGCAAGTTTGACTTGCCCCGCCTCAACAAAGCCTGCTTTGCCATTTTGTGCCGGTTTCACCATCTTCGCTGGATGGAAAAAGCAACCTCTCCCCACATGATGGTGGGCAAGTTATGGCTCGTTGGCGCCGGCCCCGGCGATCCCGATCTTTTGACGCTGCGTGCAGCGCGATTGATCGATAGGGCCGATCTGGTCGTCCATGACGGTCTGGTTGGCGAAGGCGTGCTGGCGCTCATCCCGCCGAGCGTCGAGCGGATCTCGGTTGCTAAACAGCGCAGCCGTCACACGTTGCCGCAGCACGAAATCAATAGGTTGCTGGTACGCGAAACACTCGCTGGAAAGCAGGTTGTGCGGCTAAAAGGCGGCGACCCGTTTATTTTTGGACGCGGCGGCGAAGAGCTGGATGCCGCACGCGAGGCAGGCATTGCTGTTGAAGTCGTTCCCGGCATCACCGCCGCCGCAGGTTGCGCGGCGCAGGCAGGCCTCCCCCTCACCCATCGCGCCGACGCAAGCGCGGTCAGCTTTGTCGCCGGGCAGTGCAAAGATCTGAGCGACCAGGACTGGTCGGGCCTCGCTGGCTATGGCCGCACCCTCGTCATCTATATGGGCGTCGCTACCGCCGCTGCGATTGCCGATAAGCTGATCGCCGACGGCGTATCACCAGACATTCCGGTCGCGGTGATCGAGCGCGGCACCAGCGCCGACGTCCGCATGCTCCGCAGCCTGCTTGCCGACCTTGGCGATCTAGTGGCGCGCGAAGCGGTGAAAAGTCCTGCTCTGATTATAGTCGGCAAAGTTGCGGCCCGCGCCGACGCCCTTGATTGCCTGAACACACCCGCCGTGGCGACCGCCGAGAAGGAATTTTCATGCGAATTCTAACTGGAAATGACCTTAAAACAGGGGCTGTCATCTGGTGGACCGGCCACGACTGGTCTATCCATGTCGAGGCTGCCGCCGACGTCGGCGACCATGGCGAGGCCACGTTGTCCGAAGAAGAAGGCGCACGCCGAGTCAACTCTCCTTATCTGATCGAAGGCGAAATGACCCCAGAGGGGCCGCGCCCTGCGCACATCAAGGACCGGGTGCGCGCGCTTGGCCCTACCGTCCGTCCCGACCTGACATTGAAACCGGCCGACCCTGCGGCTGGTGATTGGGTGATCTGACATGTATCAATATGACAAATATGATCAGGAAATGGTCGACACGCGCGTCGAGGAATTCGCTGATCAGGTCAAACGCCGCATCTCGGGTGAGATAACCGAAGATCAGTTCAAGCCGCTACGGCTCAAGAACGGCCTTTATCTGCAACTCCACGCCTATATGCTGCGCGTCGCCATCCCCTATGGCACGCTCAACAGTCGCCAAATGCGCAAGCTTGCCGACATCGCGCGCAAATATGATCGCGGCTATGGTCATTTCACGACGCGGCAGAATGTCCAATATAATTGGATCAAGCTGGAACAGGCGCCCGACATCCTTGCCGAACTTGCGACGGTAGAAATGCACGCCATTCAGACCAGCGGCGAGAGTATCCGTAACATCTCTTCCGATCAGTTTGCGGGTGCCGCTGCCGACGAAATCTGCGACCCGCGTCCTTGGGCCGAATTACTGCGCCAAGTAACGACATTCCATCCGGAGTTTAGCTATTTACCTCGCAAGTTTAAGTTCGCGATCACCGCGTCCGAAAATGATCGTGCCGCGATTCGCTTGCACGACATCGGGCTAAAGCTGGTTCACAATGATGCCGGTGAGCAGGGTTTTGAGGTTTATATCGGCGGCGGCATGGGTCGCACGCCGTTCGTCGCCCCGCTCATCCGCCCCTTCCTGCCCGTCGAACATCTGTTCAGCTATTGCGAAGCGGCCTTGCGCGTATGGAACCGTTGGGGCCGCCGTGACAACATCCACAAACAGCGGATCAAGATCCTCGTCCATGATCTGGGCAAGGAAGAGTTCACCCGTCAAGTCGAGGAAGAATGGCAGGCCATCCTGCCCAGCGGCTCTGACGTGCCAATGGCCGAGTTCGACCGCATCGCGGCTTTTTTCAAGCCACCACTGTTTGAAACCGGGCTTTCGGATGAGCTGGACCTTAGCGATCCCGGCTTCGCGACCTGGGTCAATCAACAGACTGATACGCACAAAGCCTCCGGTTACGCGATTGCAACGGTTAGCCTGAGCCCAATTGGCGGCATTCCCGGCGATGCAACCGCCGAACAGATGGATTTGCTGGCCGATCTTGCGGAGCAACATAGCTTTGACGAACTACGCGTCACCCACGGTCAGAACATCGTATTGCCGCATGTCAAAAAGGCCGATCTTTATGCGATCTGGCAAAAATTGGATGCGGCAGGGCTGGCGGAGAGCAATCTGGACTTGATTAGCGACATTATCGCCTGCCCTGGCCTTGATTATTGCAGCCTCGCCAATGCCCGTTCAATCCCCGTCGCCCAGAAAATCGCAACCCGCTTTGCCGATCGCGGTCGGCAAGAGGAGCTCGGCGAACTGAAGCTCAAAATCTCGGGTTGCATCAACGCCTGCGGCCATCATCATGCCGGACATATCGGTATCCTTGGCGTCGACCGTAAAGGCACCGAAAATTACCAATTATTGTTGGGTGGTTCGGGCGCCGAAGACGCGACGCTTGCCAAGATTACTGGTCCGGGCTTCGACGAAGATGGCATCGTCGATGCGGTCGAAAAGGTCACTGACCTTTACCTCAAGACACGCGAAAATGGCGAGCGGTTCATCGATACCTATCGCCGCATCGGCATGGATGCCTTCAAGGAGACGCTTTATGGTTGAACTGCGCTTTCGCGACGACGACGCTCACGAACAACCGGCGGTCACGCTCGATGCTTTTCTGGATCAGACCAACGCCACTGCGGTGCGGCTGGAAGGCGGCGATGACGCGCGCGTTCTCATACCCTATCTCGATCGGCTCCAGCTGATCGAAGTCGCCTTTCCACGCTATCGCGACGGGCGCGGCTATTCGGCGGGGCGCATCCTACGCGAGGCGGGGTATAAGGGCGAATTACGTGCGCAGGGCGATGTCCTGGTTGACCAGCTGTCCTTGATGCGCCGTTGTGGATTCGACAGTTTCGCCCCCGAAAAGTCTCTTGATCCGGTGGCTGCCGAGGCTGCGCTCACCCGCTGGAAACACGCCTATCAGGGGGCTGCCGACGATTATTTGCCGATCTGGAAATTGCGGCATGGCTGAAGCCATGACACAGGAACGCACCCGAGACCGGATCGATGTGACTCCGCGCTTTACGCAGACCGATGTCATACGGCTCAACAATCTGTTTCGCGGGCAGGATTCCGCCGAAGTCGTGGCCAGCGTCATCGGTGCAGGCCTGCTTGGCGAAACTGCGATCATCTCCAGCTTTGGAGCTGAGAGCGCGGTGCTATTGCATCTGATGTCACAGGCCGCGCCCGATATCCCGGTACTGTTCCTCGAAACCGGCAAACATTTTCCCGAAACGATAGTCTATCGGGACATTCTCGCCGAGAAGCTGCGGCTTAATCTTGTCAATTTGACCCCCGACCCCGCCGAATTGGCCGCCAAAGATGCGACCGAATTACGCTGGTCCTATGACCCCGATGGCTGTTGCGAGATTCGCAAGGTCAAACCGCTCGAAAAAGCGATGGCAAATTTCGACAGTTCGGTCACGGGTCGCAAAGGCTTTCAATCCTCGACGCGCCAAGGTCTGCCACGTTTCGAACTCGACAGCGATACGGGTCGGTTGAAGTTTAACCCGCTCGCCAATTGGACGCGTGAGCAGCTTGACGCCTATTTCGCCGAACATGACCTGCCTCGTCACCCGTTAGAGGCCAAAGGTTATCCGTCAATTGGTTGCTCGCCCTGCACGTCAAAGGTCAAACCCGGTGAAGACCCGCGCGCGGGACGCTGGCGTGGCTGGGATAAGACTGAATGCGGCATCCACGAAGAAGTGGCCCCCATCGACGATGATCCAGCCAACGATCCAGCCTTTTAGGCTTGTGACAGGCGGCTTACACTCGCGGCAAGTTCGGCTTTCAATCGCTCGACGATGTCCGATACCGGGGGAATATCGCGGATCAGCCCGACAGCTTCGCCCACAGTGATGTGCGCGCGCGAAAAATCTTTTGCTGCAACACCGGCCTCATAATCGGCAATCGCAGGGCCCGAATCGCTAATCAGACCTAAGATATCATCTTCCCATTGGCGCGTCAGATTGTTGCGAAGTGCCCTAAAATCATAATCTGCCGGCCAATTCTTACGCCGCAATATATCAAAGACCGCATTGCGAGCCGTACTGTCCCCATCGCTTTCGGCCGCGATCTGCTTTGCGGCTTCTGCCGCCAGACTTTCCGCGCTCGCCCAAAAGCGCGAACCCATAACCGCGCCATCCGCACCGAGCGCCATCGCCGCCGCAATGCCCCGACCATCGGCAATTCCCCCCGCAGCCAAAAGCAACGTTTCGGGCGACCGGCGCGCCAACCAGTCAGCGGCCTCTGGCACCAGCGCCATCGTACCGCGAGCGCGCGACAGTTTTCGGCCATGACCGCCCGCCTCGCCACCTTGCATGACGATGATATCAGGCTCGGCATCGATGGCCTCGCCCAGATCGGCGATCTCTTGCAACTGCAGGATCAGCCGCACGCCTTTCGCTTTGATCTTGCGGGCGTGGGGACGCGCAACGCCAAAGGATAAAAAAATGGCCGCGGGCGCATATTGGTCAAGCAGCGCATCCAGCGCCCGCGAATCCTTGTCGAGACACCAGGTGATGAACCCACAGCCCAGTCTGGCCCGCGCCGCATCATCGCAGCATTGGTCTTCGGCCATTTGATATTGCGCCAGCACCCAGTCCGGCTCACCATAGCCGCCGCCAACAAGCCCGCCCAGTCCGGCCGAGGCGCAGGCCGCTGCCAGCGCGCCGCCGCTGGCAAGCGCCATCGGAGCCAGCACCACTGGAAGGGTCAAAGCATATTGACGGGTCAGACGGGTCGAGGGCACCATCAGTGCGCCCTATTCATAATCCGCATAGGCCTGGCTCTCGTCAGCCAGGTCGGTAAATTTTGTGGTCTTGGCCTCAAAGTGCAAACGCACCTTGCCGGTTGAACCGTGACGCTGTTTGGCGACAATCAATTCGGCGAGGCCGTAGACACGCTCCATTTCCTGCGCCCATTCCTCATGAGCTGCGTGGATTTTGACATCATCGCCTTCGACAGGCCTTTTCGGTTCGCGCGATCCGACATAATAATCCTCACGAAACACGAACAACACCATGTCGGCGTCCTGCTCAATCGATCCCGATTCACGCAAATCGGAGAGCATCGGACGCTTGTCATCGCGCTGCTCCACTGCACGACTAAGCTGTGAGAGCGCCATCACAGGAACATTCAGCTCTTTCGCCAGCGTCTTAAGTCCGCGCGATATCTCGCTGATTTCCTGGACGCGATTATCGTTCGATCTGCCGCTGCCTTGCAGCAATTGCAGATAATCAACGATCACCATGCCGATGCCGTGCCGCCTTTGCAATCGCCGCGCGCGGGTTCGCAATCCGGCGATGGTCAGTCCTGGCGTATCGTCGATAAATAAAGGCAGCGTCTGCAAAGCCTGCGCCGCGCGCGACAGCGCCTGAAAATCATCCTTGCTGATCTTGCCCATGCGCAGGGCTTCGCCCGAAATCCCCGATTGCTCAGCCAACACACGGGTGGCAAGTTGATCGGCTGACATCTCCAGGCTGAAGAAAACCGTTTTGGCACCCATATTCTTTTCAGGGGGAATGCCGTCTTCTTCGTCGCGACGATAACGTTCAGCCGCATTAAAGGCGATATTGGTTGCTAGTGATGTCTTGCCCATGCCGGGACGACCCGCAAGGATCAGCAAATCCGAATTGTGCAGTCCGCCAAGCTTCGCGTTGACGCTTGCAAGTCCGGTGGTGATTCCTGACAAATGGCCGCCCGAGTTAAGCGCGCGTTCGGCCACGTCGATTGCTGCCTTGGTCGCGGTGCCGAAGCTTTTCACCGAACCCAGCTCCGCCTCTCCGCCCGCGACGCGATAGAGCGATGTCTCGGCTTCTTCAATTTGCGCCTGCGGGTCAACGCTTTCGCTGGTGTCGAGAGCGCTTTCGACCAATGTGCGACCGACCCCGACCAATTCACGGAGCAAAGCAAGGTCAAAAATCTGTCGAGCAAAATCGCGCGCACCGATAAGCCCTGCGCCGCTGCCCGTCAGTTGCGCCAGATAGCCGGGGCCGCCGACCGCCTTCATCGCCTCGTCATTCTCAAAATAGGGCTTCAATGTCACCGGCGTCGCGATGCTGTTACGTTCAATCAGCGCCATCGCCTGTTGATAGATGCGACCATGCAACGGCTCGTGAAAATGTTCGGGATTCAGGTGGACCGGCAAATCTTCAACGACTCGGTTATCGATCAGGATCGCGCCCAAAAAGGCGGCCTCTGCCTCGATATTGCGCGGCAATTGACGTTCATCACCAGATGAGTTTGGGGCGGCAAGGCGGACAGGTTCAGGCATCGCGGCACCATGCGTCGGGTGACGAGGCCACGCAACAGATGATGCGGCCGCAAGCAATTTTGCTGTGGGCCGCCTGTGTATAAGTCTCCCTTGCCCTTCGCGCCCGGACCGGTAGAAGCGCAAACAGCATGGCGGACGCAGACCCTTCAACCCAACGCATCATCTCGGTGGACCTCGATGAAAGCTCGATTGTCTGGCGAAACGCCGATGTCGAGCAAGAGCGGCGTGTTGCAATTTTCGACCTGATTGAAGACAATAAATTCGTGCCGCAACGCGGACATGATGATGGCTACGCCGGACCCTACCGGCTCAAATTGCGGGTCGAGGAAGGTCGGTTGATTTTTGAAATCGCGCGCGAGGATTATACACCACTGGAAGCAATTATATTGGGGCTTGGACGCTTTCGTCGTCCGATCCGCGACTATTTCGCGATCTGCGACAGTTACTATCAGGCCATTCGCACCTCGACGGCGCAACAAATTGAAACCGTCGATATGGCGCGGCGCGGTCTGCACAATGAGGCCGCCGAAATGTTGATGGACCAACTCGATGGAAAAATTGCAGTCGATTTTGATACCGCACGCCGCCTGTTCACCCTGATCTGCGTCCTCCACATCAAGGGATGAAAAGAGTGGCCGTAGCCAAATCCAAAAAAGGCGCCGGACGCCCTGCCGCCCGTCGCGATTGGCGAGCGCTCGGCCGCAAGTGGGGCCGTCGCGTTGGCGCCTGCGCCGTTTTGCTTCTGCTCTTGGCGGGGCTTGCGATGTGGTGGGCAGCACGCTGGACGCCGCCACGTCACGCCTACCCCTTGCAGGGCGTGACGATCAATGCCGCCAACGGCAAGGTGCATTGGGGCTCAGTGAAAGCGGCGGGTGCCGATTTCGCCTATCTTATGGCGACAGACGGCGACAAGCGTTCCGACCCGATGTTCGCGCGGAATGAGGATGCGTCGCGCGCGATGGGTATTCGAACCGGAGCCATCCACCGCTTTAACCTGTGCCAGTTTGCATCCGATCAGGCCGCTAATTTTATCCGCCACGTCCCACGCCGCAAAGATTCGCTCCCGCCGGCGGTATGGCTTGATCTGGACGACAGCTGCACCGAACGCCCTACGCGCGCGCTAGTTTTGTCCGAACTGGCTACATTTCTGGCGCAAATTGAGGCGCATCTTGGCAAATCCAGCATCATCGCGCCCAGTGCTGCCTTTGAAAATCGCTATCATGTCGCCAGCGGCATCGCGCGCACCACTTGGCTGCGCCGCGACTTCTTTGCCCCCAGCTATGGCGAACATCCCTGGGCAATGTGGCAAGCCAATGATTATATCCGCCTTAGCGGTGTGGACGGCACTGTCGGTTGGAATGTCGTGCAGTCGCAGGGAGAGGTGCCATGAGCGAACAAATTAGCAAGCTGGACCGTGAGAAGCTGCTCGCAGCGGCGCGCAAAGCCGCCACAAAGGCCTATGCGCCTTATTCAGGTTATCATGTTGGCGCGGCCCTGCTGCTCAGCGATGGGGCGGTGGTGACTGGCGCGAATGTCGAGAACGCCAGCTATGGGCTGACTCTGTGTGCCGAAACAGTGGCCGTCGCCAAACTTGCCAACGATGGGCGGCTAGGCGATCTGGTCGCTGTGATGATTGTCGGTGGGCGGCCCGATGGAGAAATGCTGGTGGGGCTGGATCCGGTTCATCCCTGCGGGCGATGCCGACAGATGCTGAATGAGGCTGCCGAGCGATCAAAGCGCGACATTCAGATTCATTGTGCTTCTGGCGATGGCGGGCAAATTGCCAGTTATTCGCTCAGCGCCCTCTTGCCGCACAGTTTTGGTCCAAAAGATCTGGGATTAATCGGCGACTGACGGGCTTGCACATTTATCGTCAGCCTTTCAAACAGGTTTCATGTCCATTTTATCCGATCGCTGGATTCGCGAAGCCGCCCAAACTCAGGGCATGATTGAACCTTTTGTCGAGGCGCAGCGCCGCGATGGGTGCATCAGCTATGGCCTGTCGTCTTATGGATATGACGCGCGCGTTGCCGATGAGTTCAAGATCTTCACCAATGTCGATTCAACCATCGTCGATCCCAAAGATTTTGATCCCAAAAATTTTGTCGACCGCAAAACCGATTGTTGCATCATCCCGCCAAACAGTTTTGCATTGGCGCGCACGGTCGAATATTTCCGCGTGCCGCGCGATGTGCTAGTCATCTGCCTCGGCAAATCCACTTATGCCCGCTGCGGGATCATCGTGAACGTCACGCCGTTAGAGCCAGGCTGGGAGGGCCATGTGACGCTGGAGTTCTCCAACACCACCCCCCTTCCCGCCAAAATTTATGCCAATGAAGGCGCGTGCCAATTTCTGTTCCTGCAAGGAAATGAGCCTTGCGAGACTAGCTATGCCGACCGCGCAGGCAAATATATGGGCCAGCGCGGAGTGACTCTTCCCAAATTATAGACCGGAACCTCCTTCAACTGCGGCGCGTTTTATCCCCACAAGGGCGCACAAAGCGCCGCACCGGAGGATATTCTATGTCCATGATCGCTGTCTTTGTCGGGCGCATATTCATCGCCGTGATCTTCGTCGTTTCAGGGATCAACAAGCTGATCCATGTCGCAGATACCAATGCGATGATTTCTTCCACCGGCCTACCCGCTGGCTTGGCGGTACCGACGGGGTTGTTCGAGCTTATTGCCGGCATTTGCATTGCGATGGGCATATTCACACGCCTTTTTTCTGTTCTGCTTGCTGGCTTTACGCTGCTTACCATCCTTTTTTTCCATCGTGAATTCACCGATCCGGTGCAGGCCGCCCAGGCCATGAAAAATCTCGCCATTGCCGGCGGACTGTTGTGCCTCTTTGGCTATGGTCAGACGCGCTGGAGCTATGATGCAATGCGTCAGCGTCGCCGCGACGAATTGGCCTTACGCGAGGCCCAACAACAGGCGACCGAAGCAGATTTGCGCGCCGCGCGCGCCGAGGGCCGAGCCGAAGAGGCGATCCGCAGAACCGACATATAGGCCGGTCCGACCACCCGAATCGCTTGGCATTGCGCCGTGGCTCGGTTAGTTATGAAAGTTAACGTTTACGGAAAGGGAAACTGCCATGACTACCGCCCGCGAGTTTGACATCATTGTTTACGGCGCCACCGGTTTCACCGGTCGGCTTGTTGCCGAATATCTTGTCCAGCAATATGAGGGAAAGAAGGGTGCGCCCAAATGGGCGATGGCGGGGCGAAGTGCCGACAAGCTGGCTGAAGTCCGCGACCTGATAGGCGCGCCAAAAGACACGCCGCTCGTCGTGGCTGATGCTAGCGATCCGGCCAGTCTCGGCGCCATGGCCCAACGCGCGAAGGTCATCCTGACCACCGTTGGTCCTTATCAGCTCTATGGCAACGAGCTCGTAGCCGCCTGCGTAAAAGCTGGCACCGCCTACGCCGATTTATGTGGCGAACCCGGCTGGATGCGCGAGATGATTGATACACACCAAGGCGCGGCAGAAGCATCGGGCGCACGCATTACCTTCAGTTGCGGCTTTGATTCTATCCCGTTCGATTTAGGCGTGCTGTTTCTACAAAATGCCGCGGTCAAAGCATATGGCAAGCCAGCCCCCCGCGTGAAGGGCCGCGTCCGCAAGATGCAGGGCGGCGCATCAGGTGGCACCATTGCCAGCCTGACCGAAACATTGAAGGCGGTCGCCAAGAGGCCATCTTTGGCTCTGCTGCTTCGGAGCAGCTTTGCGCTGACCCCCGGCTTCGATGGGCCATCGCAACCTACCGGACTGGTGCCCGAATATGACAAGGCGACCGGCACCTGGACTGCACCTTTTGTTATGGCACCTATCAACACCAAAAACGTCCACAGGACCAACTTCCTTCTCGGCCATCAATGGGGCAATGATCTGGTCTATGACGAGATGATGATGACAACGATCGGAGACGCCGGAAAGGCGATGGCTGAAGCAATTGCCAAAGCCAATCCATTCGGCGAATCCAAGCTGAAGCCCGGCGAAGGGCCGAGTGCAGATGAACGCAAGAACGGATTTTATGATATTCTGTTCATTGGTGAATATCCCGACGGCACATCAATTCGTGCATCGGTGCAAGGCGACCGCGATCCCGGCTATGGATCAACGTCAAAGATGCTTGCTGAAACCGGAATCGCTTTGCTGGAAAATAGAGGCAAGGGCGGCATTTGGACCCCCGGTGCCTTGCTCGGCAACGCGCTCATCAAACGGCTCACCGCTAACGCCGGCCTGACATTTCAGATCGAGGAATGACCGAGCATATGACCGATCAACACAGCGCGCTCGACGCGCTGCTTGGGACACTGCGCACCGAAGACGGCGTTGCGAAAGCCCACATCGATAGCGGCTGGATGCAGGGTCGCACGGCCTATGGGGGGGTCAGCTCGGCCATTGCTTTGGCCGGGACCATGGCTCTGCACCCGACCGAGACGCCGTTGCGTTTCGCGCAGATCAGTTTCGTCGGGCCAGTCGGGGGCGATTGCACGGTCGAAGCGCGCATTCTGCGACAGTCCAAGTCGAGCCTGTTCGTCGACGCCGGCGTGACCAGTGAGATGGGCTTTGGCACGTCTGCAACCTTTGCCTTTTCGGGCGACCGGAGCAGCCATGTCGATCACAACCGAATGCAAATGCCAAAGGATGTGCCCGACCCCGATGCCCTCGAACCCGTTCCCGAACATAAGGCGCGCCCGCCCTTTACAAAACATTTTGAAATGCGGCCGACGAATGGACCACGATTTGGCTGGAAAAGCGATGTCGGGGAATATCTGACCTGGGTACGCTTCGCCGAGGAGCCTGCCTGTCATCCCGCCATCGCGCTCCTCGCCATGGGCGATGCTCTCCCCCCAGCGGCCATGGCTCTGTTCAGCGAATTTGGACCGATCAGCTCGATGAATTGGACCGTCAACATGCTCGCCGGCCAGCCACGGACTGATGATGGCTGGTGGCTCTTGTCAGCTAAGACCGGCTATGCGCGCGGCGGATTTTCAGTGCAGGACATGATGATCTGGAATCGTGCCGGCGAGCCGGTGCTCAGCGGAAGTCAAGGTATCGCGATTTACTGCTGAGGAGAAACGGAAAGCGTAAGGACCGCTTCGAGTCCGGTCGTATCGGCGCGATTGGTAAGGGTCAGTTGCCCGCCTTCCCCTTCGGCAAGCTCACGCGCAATCGCCAGCCCCAGCCCGGCACCGCCGGTTGCCCGGTTGCGCGATGATTCACCGCGGGCAAAGGGCTCGATAAGATCGGCCAGACGCGCTGGATCCACCCCAGGTCCATCGTCGCGCACGATGAACCGCACGCCACCATCACTCTTTTCGACCGACAATATAGCATTGCCACCATAGGCCAACGCATTATCAATCAGATTGCGGAGCGCGCGGCGCACCAACACCGGGCGTCCGCTCAGCGTCGGCATCACGCTCAGATCGTCTGGCCCGCGCACATTCTTGCCCATCGCCCGATAATCTTCGCCCACCGCAAAAAGCAATTGTCCCGGATTATAGGCTTGGGCGGCCTCGGTCCCCGCGCCCGATCGCGCCAGCGCCAATATGTCGGTCAGCATCGCGGTCATTTCCTCGATAGACCCGATCATTTTTTCGCGCAGCGCGGCATCGTCAACCTGTTCGACCCGCACGCGCAGACTGGCCAATGGTGTCCGTAGGTCATGCCCGACCGCCCCCAACATCCGGTCTTTGTCCGATAACATGGTCAAAATGCGCGTACGATAGGCGTTAAAGGCAGCGATAAGCTCGCGCACGTCCGATGGTCCATGCGCGACAATAGGTTCGGCATAACGATCGGTCGGATCACCACGCGCCGCTTTGGTTAGTGCACGTAATGGCCGTGACGCCCGCCAGGCAATCATCAGCAATGGCACCAACAAAAGTAGATAGAGAAACAAGGTTTGCCAGATTAGAAAGCCATGGAATCGGCTGTCACGATCCGGAGCGCGCCCGCGCACAGCATAATAGCGCCCGTCGATCTGCGCCTGAACGATAACCGTTTTCGGTGCGTCCTTCGTCCGGCGTAGGTGTCGCCGCACCGGCAGCGTCATCGCCGTGACCTCTGTCGCCTGAACATCCGCCTCGTCCAGTAGATTGGCAACATAGTCGGCCAGGTCTGGAACCGGCTCTGCCGAACGCGGAAAGACATAGGCTTTGCCAGACACTGCCACCCGCGTCCTGCGGCCGCGCCGCTCGCCTCGCGACTCAAAAGTCGATGCAACGGGCAGTCCGCGTCCTTGCCTTTCGATTGCATCGATGATTCGCGCGGCCGCCATGCCGCCGCCGTGGGCAAGCTGTTGCTGCTGCTGGCCGCGCGCCAACAGACCAAAATTTATGACTTGCGCAATGAACAATGTCACAGCAACGGCCAGCACCAACTGACCAACCAAACTGCGCGGCCACAATCGGGCAGTCATGCCGAAACCCCCAGGCGCTTGACCTCACACGCTAGGGTATAACCCCCGCCCCACACAGTCTTGACCAGTTGCGGGTGTGCGGGATCTTCTTCAATCTTCTTGCGCAAACGACTGACTAAATTGTCGATCGCTCGATCGAAAATATCGGCCTCGCGCCCGCGCACCATATCGAGCAACCGGTCGCGGCTCATAATTTGGCGCGGGTGACGGACCAGCGCGTGAAGCAAATGATATTCGCCCGACGATAGCGCCACTTCCTGCCCGTCACCATCAATCAAGACACGCTCGACTTCGCGCAGCAGCCATGGCCCAAAGGCGAAACTGGCTCCGCCTGTCTCAATAGACCGGCCATTGTGCTGGGTACGACGCAGGACCGTGCGAATGCGCGCTACCAGTTCGCGAGGGTTAAAGGGTTTGACGACATAATCATCAGCACCGATTTCCAGCCCGATAATCCGTTCGGTATCCTCTACACGCGCAGTCAACAGGATTACCGGCGTCTCGCTCGTCGCGCGGATATGGCGGGTAAAGGACAGGCCATCCTCACCGGGCATCATGATATCGCTGACCACCAGGTCGATGGATTGAGCCAGTAGAATCGAGCGCGCTTCTGCAGCGGTAGCCGCCTCGGAGACGGTAAAGCCTTGCCCCGTCAGATATTCGCCCAGCGGCTCGCGGATCGATGGCTCGTCATCGACTAGCAAGATGCGGGGGGCGTCGCTGTCACTCATCGTCAATCGCCATCGCCTGAAAGAGGAAAAGTCGAGCGCCCCGACGATCCGGCCGGATCATCAGGGCGCGTCCTAGCTGACAGTGAAGGGCGGCAAAGGCAATGCCAAGAGAAGGGGAGTGGGCCTGCCTTCGTATCACCCGTCACCGAGCCAGCAGAATTAATGACCTGACGGAACGTGCCGTTCGCCGCGTTTGCCACGCATGGCTTCATGGGCAGCCTTGCGTTCTTCGGCAGTCACCTGGCCATCCTTGTTGGCATCGGCGGCATCAAATCGCATCAGGGCAGCAGCCTGAAATTCGGCCTGACTGATCGCCTTGTCACCATTGGTATCGGCCTTTTTCATCATGCCCATCATTCCTTGATGGCCACGCTTGCCGCGATGACCGCGCATGGCATGTCCGCCGCGCTTGCCTTCTTCGCTAGCAGATTCACCTCGCTTACCGCGCCATTCGCCGCGTTTCGCTTCACGATCGGCACTATGCGCATCCCATTCGGCGCGGCTGATAGCACCATTGCCATCAGCGTCCATTGCCGCGAAGCGTTTTTCCTGACGTTCGGCCTTACGCGCGGCGTGGTCAGTGGCATCGATCTTGCCATCCTTGTTCACATCCATTTTGGTGAACATTTGCGTGGCGGCGGTCTGCGCCTCGCTGCGCGTCATCACGCCATCGCCATTCGCATCGCCCATCTTGCCGCCGCTAGGGGCCGCGAGAACAGGCACTGTCAAAATAGCAGCAGCCAGCGCGAAAAGTGAAATTTGCTTCTTCATCCCAAAAACTCCTTGGTGTGGAATCGGCCAACTGCCAATCCCGATGACATAAGGAATAGGCGCAACTTGTCCGCTGCCTGTACCAATCAGACAGAAAATTGTCGCAAATTGTCGCAAAGCAAACGTCGCGTTCATAAAGCAGCAAGGGGGCAGCCACCTACTTCGGCGGCTGAGCAGGCGGGTTTAATAACAACCACATGCGTTTAGTCAGGCGTGCACCTATAGAGCACGGCCAAAGTGGCCCTTTTGTACCAAGAACAGCAGGGTGGGCAAAGCCCACCCTGCACGTCTTACAAGCCGTCAAGACCCTTGCTGACGAGAATGTTCACCGCAACACGGCGATTCTGTGCCTTTCCCTGTACGGTGTCATTACTGGCCTGCGGGTCCGCTTCGGCCATCCCGGTCGGGGTCAGCATGCGATAGGGTTTCCAGCCGCAAGACTGCTGGAGATAATTGACGACGCCACCAGCTCGCTTTTCGCTAAGCTGCTGGTTGAATTCTTGGCTTCCCGTGGAATCGGTATAGCCGACAACAAGCAGCAAGGCATTGTCCATTGCTTCGGCCTTGGCTGCCGTCGCGCAAAGATCATCTTTTGCCTGACCGGACAGCACCGCTTTGCCGGTGTCGAAGTTCACATTAGTGGTGGTCTTGACGTTATACTGATCGATATCGCCCACGCGACCACGCAGCGCCTCTGTTGCCGCAGTCTGTTCAGCAAAGCGCTGGTCAGTGCCGCTGCGGATCATTGCCGCAGTTTTGAGGTCTTTGTTCTTGAGTTCAATCTCGCTCGCCACGAGGCCACCGTCCCACTGCGATGTCTCAACGGTGACTGGCAGGCCATTGAGCAGCGAATCCGCAGCAAGCTTGTTGCGATTGAGGCCCAAAAATCCTCCGCTCGCCTTGATGTTGGTGCCGTCATTGATGGCGATAATCATATTGGTTCCGTCGCGAGTTGTGACTTGCAGATTGTTATCGCTGCGCGCGGAGATGATGCCCTCGATCTCAGGTCCTTTGGTCATTTCGTCAGTATCAGGCGTAGCCGTACCATATACGGTCGTCATAACTTCGCCCTCGGCCCCGTCCTGCGGCGGAGCAGCCAGACTGACCGTCTCGGGCCCACCTATCAAGGCCAGCAGTAACAATATTTTCGTATTTTTTGAAATGGCGCTCATTATCTTACTCCTTCAATAATAAGCCCCCCCGTAGTTCAGCCCGCGCCCTGTTCAACTGCGCCTTGCTGGCAGGTGAACAATTCCGGCAAACCTACGGTTTAACGGGTCGTGCGAGTGCAGCGTACGGCGAGCCGATGCAGACTGCGCCGCAACAAGCGAACCATTTTGCGGGCGGCCCGCAATCAATCGAATTCACAGGCGTGCGCTTTCCAAATCAGACCTTATGACGAATTGCTGAGCTCCACTGGCGCGATACCACTTAACGGGCTTCGCGCTAATATCATGCTTGTCGCCGCCCACCGCGCAAAATGAAGCCGAAACGCAAATCGATATCGCGAAACAACTAGGGTCAATAAATCACTGATTTTATTGAAACACAATGTTCAAAATGGAATATATAAAATTGCCCTGTAAGGGACAAATGGTGCCCGGGGACGGGGTCGAACCGCCGACACTGCGATTTTCAGTCGCATGCTCTACCAACTGAGCTACCCGGGCATTTTTGTTGCATCAGCTGGTCGGCTGTGCGGGCGAGCGGCGGCTATAAGCAGGGCATCGCCCTGTGTCCAGCACCTTTGTTGCGCAGCGTTTCTGTTGTAAACGCGACGTTATTCATCCGTAAAATTATCATCGTCCAACGTGCCGTCAGGCGGCTGGGCTACAGGCACGCGATAGCCTTCGCCAAACCAATTAAGCAGATCACGGTCACGGCATCCCTGACTGCAAAATGGTGTATACTCCGTCTGCCTTGGTCGGCCGCACAGCGGGCATTTTCGCGATTTTGATACGCCGTTATTGGGCATGGCCCGCTCCTTTCAAACTGTCATCGCCAAAGAGGCGAACGCGCCGTCCGGCTCGCGCCTGCAGCATATCTGTCCATTCGCGGAACCCACCTATATAGTCGATAACCGCTGTCCGCGCCGTCAGCGCTAGCTCGCCCGCCCCTTGCACACGCTCTGCCTGACGAAGCAGCGCGGCGGCGTCGGTTGCCACAGGATCGAATTGCACCTGTTCGATCAGTGAGGGCCGGTCACGGCGACGAATGATCTGCATCAGTCCAAAGCCATTAATCGCTGTCCGTTCAAAAGGCTGTGGCAAGGCTGCATCAATAACCGCATCAATGCTCAATCGCTCGGCCCGAGAGCCAAGCGATGGAAAGTCGATGCCGATCGATCCACCAATATCAAAACAGCGGATGGCATCGACCGCCGCCTTAGCGCCTGCGGCTGCCAACGCCAGCCCGCCGTAATCGCCATCTATGTCGATCATGGTCATCGCGGGAGTCAGGTCAATCCAAAGCTCGCCGCCGGAAAAGGGCCAGCGCCCGGTGCGCGCTGCGTCGATCCGCTCCGACCACCCCACCGCTTCCAGAAGATCGGGGCCGTTCGACCCCAGTTTTGTCACCGGCAAGCCCGTTGCCATGATGCGCGCAAGCAAGGCAGGCCCGTCATGTGGCGCGCTGTCGGGTTTCGCCATGCGTGCTTTGGCCGGTTTGGCACGCCCGCGCTCGCGCAATCGCATACGCGTGATTTCAACCAACAGCTGCGCACCAATGGCGGTAGACGGCGGGACATCGCTCAACACCGCCTGAGGCTCGTCCGGCAGCGCCAGCGCAATAAGCGCGCGCCCGAGCCGGATCTCGATCAGCCTCGCCGACACGATTGCACCCACACGCAATCCTTCGCCATCGCGCTCGATCCGCGCTTCGATTATTTCGTCGCCCTCAACAAGGGCCGCACGGCGCTCGCCTATACCGTCTTCATAAAGCCATTCAGCCATCCGACGCCCGCCAACCCGACGCGGTCAGCAGGGCGGCGGCTTCATAAAGCGGCAGACCAACGACCCCGGAATAGCTGCCAGCCAAATTGCGGACGAAGGCGGCGGCTAGTCCCTGAATGGCATAGCCTCCGGCCTTGCCCTCGCCCTCTTTGCTGGCGACATAGGCCTCGATTTCTTGCATGTTCAAGCGCTTGAACGTCAATATTGTCTCGGACAGCTTGACCCGCACCGCCCCCTCGCCTTCCCGTATGGCAACGGCGCTGAACACGCGATGGCGGCGTCCAGACAGCAACGCAAGGCAGCGACGCACTTCGACGGCATCGGCGGCTTGCGGCAGAATTCGCCGCCCGACGGCAACGACCGTATCGCCTGCCAGCAACATGATCCCCGCTTCGGGCGCGACGGCAAGTGCCTTCAGGCGTGCCATACGCAGGGCATAAGCGCGCGGCAGCTCGTCCTTCAGGGGCGTTTCATCAATGTCGGGGGCGACAATACGCAGGGGCTCTATACCCAATTGCGCCAGAAGTTCACGCCGTCGCGGTGACGTGGAAGCTAGAACAAGCTTCACGAGGCTACGCCTTTGTTGGCGCTCATCCCGATTATTGCGGGCCGGGGCCGCCGCGGCCCGGCATAAAGCGATAGGTAATGCGGCCTTTGGTCAGATCATATGGGGTCAGCTCGACGAGCACCTCATCGCCTACCAGCACGCGAATGCGATTCTTGCGCATCTTGCCCGCTGTATGGCCCAAAATTTCGTGATCATTTTCCAGCTTGACGCGAAACATCGCGTTGGGGAGCAGTTCGACCACCTGGCCGCGCATTTCCAGTAATTCTTCTTTCGCCATCAATCCTCAAGGGGCTCGAATTTCAATAATGCGCGCCCATAAACCCAAATTTGCGAAAAGGAAAGTAGCTGACCGTCACGGGACGCGCTGCGGGCTATTGCACGACGCGCAAACGTCGCAAGATACGCCAGGCTAGCGTCTTGGTGCGCGCGTGGCGTGGCCAGCGCGGCGGCATGGCAGGGTCGAAGCCAATACGTCGCAACGCCGCATTAGCGCCATGGGCTTCGGACTCGCGATAACTCCATTCCGAGCGCCACGTTATGGAAAGAGAAACCGACGGCGCATCCCCATTCGCAACATAGTGCGGGGCCATTACCGGCACAAAAACAGCCTCACCGGGCATCAAATGCACGACCTCGGCAGCGGCGCGAAACTCGTCCTGCCACGGCAGGTTGCGATGCCCGCCGGTATGATATCGTTCATGCTCAATACGACTGGCAAAGCGCTCGTCGCCCGATGGCCACACAAACATCCTTTTTTGTCCGCGTAGTTGCAACAATATATTGTGCTCAGGGTCGAAGTGAAAGGGCGTGATCGACCCCGGCGACGACACAAAAATATATCCCTGTGGTGTCAGCATTTCGCCGGTGCGCGGTTCGACGATAGAACGGATCTCGTGCAGCAAACCGAGCAGCAGCTTGCGATAGGAATCGACGCTTTCGATATTCTTGAGCACAGCCCAGCTTTTGCTGCTGTCGATGGACCGGATCGTCTCACCAATCGTTAGCCCGTTGCTGGGGACATCTTCGGGCCGGATGCCAACTGGCAAGTCGCCGGGATTAAATTCCACCTGCGCGGCGGGCAACGTCTCGCCAAGCGCTGCCAACGCATCGAGGGAGAGCAAAGGATGATCGGGCAAATGGTGACACAGCCGCCCGACCGCGTTGGGATAAAGTTCCGACAGCCGTGTTAGCGATTCGGGCGGAAAAATTGTGTTGGGAATGGGTTGATGGACCGTCATTGTTCAGTCTCGATTATTTCACTTACTTCCATGCGAGGACGCGTTGCACGTGCATTCTTCCAACGCCGCCACAGCCGCTCGACGCGAGTGAGCACAGCAAAACGCAGGCGGTTCGCCGTACCCGACAGACTCACATTGACCCAGACCAGCGCCCGCCGTTCGCGCCAGATGCTGTCGATCATCGGATGATCAGGGGCCGCGCAGCTGTCACACCAAGCGATGCCCTCGCGGTCGAGCAGGTCAAGATTGGCCTGCTGCAACATCACACCAGGTGAGAAGCGAGCAAATTCTTCATCATAAGCGGTCTTGAAGCCGAAACTTCCCGGCGGGCATATAAAGCTGATCAGCATTCCCAACGGCCTGTTGTCGAGATACATGCCGCGCACATCAAGCCGCGCTGCATCCGCAGCCGCGTCCATTATGGCGCGGAACCAGGCCTCGGTATCGCTATGACTGGCAAGTGCAGAATCTGCCCGGCCTTTCCAGCCTTGCGACTCCAGCGCCAGAAATGTCGTAATCCAGGGGGCGAGATCTTCGCCAGGCTGCCAGCTTCGAAAGCTGACGTCGCCCATCTCGGCAAGCCTCTTGGCGCAGCGGCGCAATTCCTTGCGCTTTTTGGCGCGGACAGCCGCTTCCCAATAAGCGCTGGGCGACAGATCACTTGCCAGCAGCGCGCGCTCCTCTCGGTGTACCGACAGAGCCTCGCCACCACGGACCCGCGCGACATCGATCAACGCGCGGTGCAGGGGGCCATCCTCGGTCAGGCGCGGCAAGTGGGCAAGCGTGCCGGTCCAAGGCGTGGCGTCGCACCATTGCAACAAAGCCGACCAGAAAAGCGCCTCCGCCCCCGCTCGCACCAGCGGTGCGCCGTGAAAATGATTAGGATGTGCCCATCCGGTAACGTGGCGTAGCGGCAAGCGACCATAGCGTGACGCCGAGGCCATAGGCATCACGCCGACAATCGGTCCATCCGCGCCGTCGCGCACCATCAACAAGCGCGCTTGACGATCGGGATCAAGCAGATGAAGCGCAGATTGCAGGCACCAGCGTTCGACAAAGGGATTGGGCTCACTGGCGTCTTCTGCCAGCCGGTCCCATGCGGCAGCCAGCTCGGGTGTCAGGGCAAGCGGATCGACAATCTGCAGGGTCAAAGGTGCACTGCCCGCCTCCACGCGCTGTGTGCCCGCGACATCGCCGCTTATGGCCATATGAACCGTCACTTTTTTCGCCCTGTCGATCATTCCCGCGCGCAGAATAGGGCCAAGGAGTTAAGATCATATGGCCGAAGCGATCACTTCCCCTGATCTGCAAGTCGATCAAAAGGCTAGCTAAAGCCGCGCTTCTAGCTGAGCGAGCATTCGCTGAACCGGCGCAGGAACCGCTTGGCCATCTGTGGCCCAGCCCGCCTCCAATGCTGCAATGCGTTCGAACAACCTCTCGCTGCCGGCAACGATATAGCGGCAATGCGAATCAAAATTGATGCAGATATTCCAGTCAGCCTGAATCGTCTCGCCTATACGAGCGGCGCTGTCCTGCGCCAGTGCACCCGGCTCACCCGCCATCATCGCCCGCCGGTGCAGCAGCCAGGCAATGATGTGCATCATCCGCGTAGTCGTCTTCAGCGATTCGCACGCGAGACCGACTTGAACCAGCCGGTCAGACGCGCCGCAGTTCAGCTCGCGCTGTGCGGCAAAGGCCGTATAGGCTTCATCGGCAAGAAGCATTGCCTCAACATAGAGATTTTCGACAAGCGCCTTTTGCACTGACGCGGATATTGGCGGATTTATGCTGTGACCATGTCCCATGTCGGTGAGATGCCATGCGGCTGGCCGGGGATGCAATGGCAGTAACCATCTTTGTTGCCATGTGCTTGGCCCGAAGTGCGTCAGGCAATGATGTCAGGCAGCAACTGATCTTCGCACCAGCTGATTTCATCACGCAGGCGTAATTTGCGTTTTTTCAACCGTGCGAGCGCCAGCTGATCGGGAACTGCTTGTTCGCTGAGCGCGAGCACGGCCTGATCCAGATCGCGATGCTCGATCCGCAGATGTTCTAAACGCAGGGTAATTTCTTCGTGGCTCACCGTCGCTCCTCTGCCACGCTCACGGCCTATCCGCAACTAGGCTCACCTGACCGAATCGGACGCGCACCAACGCGACATTTGAAAAAATTTGTGGTTTAATCGTCACGCTACACTGAGTCGCAAATAGGAGAATGGCCCATGAACATGTCGCACCTTTCCGCTTTAAAGTCCCGCCATGCGGATCTTGATGTGAAAATTGCGAATGAAGAACGGCGACCCGCTCCCGACACGACATTGTTGGCGGAGCTCAAAAAACAGAAATTGAAAGTAAAGGAAACCATGCAAGGCGCGAACTGACGCGCCGCCGCCGTGGCGTCGCCGTGTTTAGCGGCGACGAAACGGCGCTTGGTCAAAGCCCGGCCCCAGACTGGTCAAAACTGACGGTTTACTGGCATCCTTACCAACCTTGCGGCGGACCGCCTGCGGATCAACCGCCAGATCAAAGGCAATTCCAAATTTACCGCTTTCGGCCCAAACGATGCGGCCGGGAACCTGACCGACGTTGGGCAGGTCAGCGATGACCCGTGTTCCCGTTTGGACAACGATCAAGGTTTCGGCGAGCATCCCGCCAGGTGACAGATTGCGCACGCGCACCGTCACCGGCTCCTGTGAGCCACCAATTGCGAGACGCGCCTGCATAAACAGGCTGTCGCGCGCTTTGTCGCGACTTGCCATTCCGGGTTCATCGTCAAAGGGCCGCGAGCCGTACAAATTCATTTGCGCCTAATTCCCTGCACCATGTCATAGTCGATACACGCACCGTATCGCGAAGCCATTGCGGAAGGGTAAATAGCAGCTGCCGGCCACCAGGCCCCTGAAATTAATCTTCGCGGGAAATACGTTCGTTGCGTTCGTGCCGTTCCTGGGCTTCCAAAGTCATGGTTGCGATCGGACGGGCCCGCAAGCGGGCCAGCGAGATCGGCTCGCCTGTGACCATGCAGAATCCGTATTCGCCTTCCTCGATCCGGCGAATGGCCGCATCTATCTTGGAAATCAGCTTGCGCTGGCGGTCACGAGTTCGCAGTTCAATTGCCCAGTCGGTCTCGCTCGATGCGCGATCAGCGAGATCGGGTTCACGCATGGGGCCATCCTGCAAATGCGCCAGAGTCGACTCGGATTCCGAGAGAATCCCCTTCTTCCAAGCCTGCAGCAATCCACGGAAATAATCTTGCTGCCGTTCGTTCATAAACGGCTCGTCGTCGCGGGGCACATAATCCGAATCAAGATGGGTCTTTGCTGCGCGCAGGGCATCAAGGCCTACGTCGGCAATATTGGTCGGCATGGTTTCTCCCACGTCCTTTCCTACTACCTTGCTCTCCCGGTCAATGGACCGATCAAGGTTGGGCCGCGCCTATAACCAGCAGCCGGTCGCGACACAAGCGTCGTGCGCCCTCATAATCAATATGACTGAAGCGGGACTGAACCATCGCAAAGATTCGCAACCCCTATCCGCCGGCCGAATTTACATCAGACACGGGTCGGATCCGTGCTGCGAATTAACCAGTCGCGTAATCTTACCTGAAATTCCGTATGATTTTGGGACAGTTGCGGGCCGCAATCCTGATTTCACCCCAGTAATTTCAGGGTAGGACAGTTAAACGCGGTTAATGCAATTGCCCTGTTCACGAAACATTGGCCAATTGCAGATAGCAGAGGTCGGAATCAGATTCCCCCCGGGAACTTTCCACCAGCAACGGGAAAAGAGAGTTACGCCTATGTCTGTCCGAATGGCCCTCGCAAAGCTTTGCGCTTGCACCTGTGGCGGCGCGCTGATTGGCAGCGGCGCAATGCAAATTGCCGACGTCCCTGCGGTCGCCCATGTGCAGAAGGCCAAATCGTGCTGCAAAAAAGTGGTGCGCAAGCGTCATTCAGCTCGCCGGCCTGTCAAACGCATTCGTCGCGTTGTGACGACCAAGCGTATCATTCGAAGTTCCACCCCGACGCAGACCGTGGTCACGCAGACCATTCCCCTGCCCCCCATTCCTTATGCCCCGCTCCCTCAGCGTCATGGTTTTGAAGGCGGCAGCAGCGGCGGCGGCGTCACCGTCATCGGCGGTGGCCTTGGCGGCGGGTTTGGAGGCGGCTTCTTCGGCGGCTTCTTCGGCGGCAGCAGCGGCGGTGGCAGCAGCGGCAGCGTTATTATTACGTCGACGTCGACGGGGGGGAGCACGTCGACCGGCGGCAGCTCGACCTCAACAGGGGGCAGTTCCACGTCAACTGGCGGCAGTTCGACCTCTTCGGGCGGTATCAGTTCAACGACCTCGACCGGAGGCATCAGTTCAACCACTTCGACCGGAGGCGTAAGCACATCGACCGGCGGAGTATCGACGTCGACCGGCGGTGTAAGCACATCAACCGGCGGCGTGTCGAGTTCATCGGGCAACGTCAGTTCGTCAACCGGTGGTGTTTCCAGCTCGTCAGGCAATGTAAGCTCGACCTCCTCGTCAAGCAGCAGCTCTTCGTCAAGCTCCTCCTCCTCTTCGTCGTCAAGCTCCTCTTCTTCGGGCGGTTCTTCATCTTTCGGTGGTGGCTCGTCACATGGTGGCGGATCTTCGCACGGCGGCGGTTCCTCGCACGGCGGTGGTTCGTCGCACGGTGGAAGTTCTTCCTATGGTGGGTCGTCGGGCGGATCGTCTTCTGGCGGTTCGGGCAGCTCCGGCAGTTCGGGCGGCGGCTCATCGAGCAGCAGCGGCGGCTCGTCGTCATCATCGTCCAGCTCCTCTTCGGGCGGAAGCAACGGCAGCAGCTCGTTCGGCGGGTCAACCGGCAGCACCGGTTCATCCTCGAGCAGCAGCTCTTCGTCATCCTCTTCGTCCAGCTCCTCTTCGGGCGGCGCAACCTCTTCGGGCGCCACCGGCGGCAGCAGCTCGTTCGGCGGGTCAACCGGCAGCACCGGTTCATCCTCGAGCAGCAGCTCTTCGTCATCCTCGTCGTCGTCGAGTTCTGGCGGCAGCACGAGTGGCGGTTCGTCGGGTACACCGACGCCGGTTCCGGCTCCGCCGATGATGCTGCTATTTGGTGCAGCCGCAGCAGCACTGGTCGCACGTCGCCGTTCGGCCAACAAGAACGACGAGCAACGCAAAGCTGCATAGGATATCCACTGGAGGTTCGGAATTCGACCCCCGAACCCCAAACCTGAAAGGCCGCCCTACTTGGGCGGCCTTTTTTCTTGAGCGTCTCCACCGCACGACAGGGTTGCACGCGCGCGGCTCGCTCGCCATAGCGCATTCCATGCATGATATCCGTCTCATCCGGGATAATCCCGCCCAATTCGATGCCGGCCTAGCACGCCGTGGCGTCGCCCCTGTTGCTGACAAGATAGTGGCCGCCGACAGCGAGCTTCGCGCCTTGCAAACCGCAATTCAAACAAATCAGGCGCGGCGCAATGAAGTGTCAAAGGCAATCGGTCAGGCTATGGGCAGGGGTGACAACGACGTCGCTGAAGCCATGAAAGCCGAAGTCGCCGCACTGAAGGGCGTGATGGCAGGACAGGAAGAGAAGGAACGCGAATACCGCGAAGTCCTCTCCGCGATGATCGCCGCCTTGCCCAATCTCCCAGCCCAAGATGTGCCCGATGGTAAGGATGAGGACGACAATGTCGAGCTCGCCCGCTGGGGAACAGCACGCGAATTTGATTTTTCGCCTCAGGAACATGCCGATATCGGCCCCGCGCTCGGCATGGATTTTGAAATCGCCGCCAACATGTCGGGTGCACGGTTTACCTTTTTGCGCGGGCCGATAGCGCGACTAGCACGGGCCTTGGGGCAGTTTATGCTCGATGTGCAGACGGGCGAGCATGGCTTTACCGAATGTGCGCCACCGTTGCTGGTGCGCGATGCAGCAGTTTTCGGCACAGGCCAACTTCCCAAATTTTCGGAAGATTTGTTCCAGACCACCGATGGCCGCTGGCTGATCCCGACGTCCGAAGTCGTTCTGGCCAACAGCGTGCGTGAGAGCATCATTGCCGACGCCGACCTGCCGCAGCGACTGACCGCACTGACCCCCTGTTTCCGATCCGAGGCCGGCGCAGCAGGGCGCGACACGCGCGGCTATATCCGGCAACATCAATTCGACAAGGTCGAGCTCGTGACGATTGCGCGACCTCAGGAGAGCAATGCCGAGCATCTGCATATTGTTCAGGCAGCTGAGAGCATATTGCGCCTTTTGAACCTGCCGTATCGCAAGATGCTACTGTGCACCGGCGACATGGGTGACTCGGCAATGAAAACCTTTGACCTAGAGGTTTGGCTACCGGGGCAGTCCGCATATCGCGAAATTTCAAGCTGTTCAAACTGCGGCGATTATCAGGCACGCAGGATGAACGCACGCTATCGCCCCGACGGCGAAAAAGGCACCGAGTTTGTCCATACGCTCAACGGATCGGGCCTTGCAGTAGGCCGGACTTTAGTCGCAGTGATGGAAAATTATCAGCAAGCCGACGGCAGCATCGACATTCCCGAAGCACTACGGCCTTCCATGGGCGGTATCGAACGAATCAAACCCCAATACTGATGCGCATTCTCCTGACCAACGACGATGGGTACCACGCCCCCGGCATGGCGGTCCTTGAAGCGATTGCGCGCCAAATTAGTGACGATATCTGGGTCTGCGCTCCAGCCGAGGAACAGTCCGGCGCAGGTCATTCGCTCACCTTGTCTCGGCCTGTGCGAGTGCGCGAGCATGGACCACAACGCTGGTCGGTTTCCGGTACTCCCACTGACGCCGTGATGATGGCGATTGGCAAGTTGATGCCTGAACGGCCCGATGTCATCCTGTCGGGGGTCAATCGCGGTGCCAATCTTGGCGATGACATTACCTATTCGGGCACCGTGTCTGCGGCAATGGAGGGCGCGCTGGCCGGTATCAAGTCCATCGCGCTCAGCCAGATATATGCCCGCGAAGGCATGGGCGACCGCGTCCCCTTTGGCGCAGCCGAAGCATGGGGTGCGCGCGTCTTGCGTCCATTACTGGCGATGGACATGCCGCCACGCACATTGATCAATGTGAACTTCCCTGCGCTTTCCGTCGATGACATTCGCGGTGTGCGCGTCGTCCGTCAGGGGTTTCACGATTATAGCCGCGGCTCGATTGTCGAAGGCACCGACCCGCGCGGTTATCGCTATTATTGGTTCGGACTGCACGGCATTGAACAGTCGCCGGGCAACGACAGCGACCTCGAAGCCATCGACGATGGTTATATCGCTGTCACCCCGCTGCAACTTGACCTGACGCATGACGCCTCGCTTGCCGCGCTGCGCTCCGCATTTGACGACTAGCTGCAATCTTCTCCGCGCGTCGGGGTTCCGTTCCGCCGGGCTGAGCCTGTTGGTATTGTGCCTCCTAGCGCTGGCCGCTTGTATTCCCACGCCCGCCCCGCGCCCGCAAAGCGCTCCGCATGTAGGTGTCGACGCTTCGGCGGCAGCCAAATTGCTGCGCGACGATCAGGTTAGCGGCGGGGACGCCAAGCCAACCTGGACTCTGCAACCCGTGACCACCAATGCCCGCAACGTGGCACCGAGCGACTATGTCGTCCGCCAGGGCGATTATCTGGGCGCGATTAGCGAAATCACTGGAGCCGGAGCCCAAGCCATTGCGCAGGAAAATAACCTATCCCCGCCTTACACCCTGTATACGGGCCAGAAATTGCGTATTCCCGGCGGCCTTTACCACCGCGTTTCGGCGGGCGAAACCGGTATCGGCATCGCCCATGCATACGGTGCCGACTGGTCAGAAATTGCGGCAATTAACGCGCTGACTGAACCCTATATTCTGCGCATTGGTCAACGGTTAAAACTGCCACGGGACGCGCATCTGGTGGCCGACCCGAAAAGCAACAACACGGATATCGAAAGCACCGTCGATGTCGCTGCACGCGCGGCTAAATTCTCCCTCGACATTGACGATATCGTCACCGGAAGCCAGCCCGCCCTAGCCCTGCGCAGTCAGCCCGCGGCTGCCTCTGCCGCGCCTAAAGGCCCCGTCACCACTGCTATTGCGCCGCCCGCCAGCTTTAACGGTCGCTTCCAATGGCCGCTGACCGGACCGATAATCGCTCGCTTTGGTCGGCTCGCACCCGGGAAGGTCAATGACGGTATCAATATCGCGGCGGCGACTGGCACGCCAATCCACGCCGCCGCTGATGGCGTTGTTGCCTATGCGGGTGACGAAATCGGTGTTTATGGCGGCCTCATCCTCATCAATCATGGCGGGGGATGGATTAGCGCCTATGGCCATGCCGGAAAATTGAACGTCCTGCGCGGTCAGGCCGTCAAGGCAGGCGACGTGATCGGGCTTGCCGGAGCGAGCGGGCAAGTGCAAACACCGCAATTGCACTTTCAGCTTCGCAAGGATCGCGTTCCCGTCGATCCTCTGAGCAAGTTGCCGGCGAGCTAAGGAGGATCATGGCCAAACCCCCCGCCAAAGCCCGGTTACGCACCTTCCACCCCTTGCGCCGCGCCAGCAAATTGCCTGTCTGGGCCGACATCGCGGGGCGGATCGCGCTCGCTCTCTCGCTGATATTCTTTGTTATCATGGTGCACTGGTTCGATCGCGACGGGCTGGTCGATCATCATGACGGGAGCGTCAGCTTTCTTGATGTCGTTTATTTCACTATGATTTCGGTGACGACCACAGGGTTTGGCGACATTGCGCCGGTCAGCGATCAAGCGCGATTGATCGAATCGGTCATCGTCACCCCGATCCGCATCGCCGTGCTCTTCATATTTGTCGGCACAGCTTATAGGTTCGTTTTCAAACGCAGTTGGGAAAAATGGCGCATGGCCCGTATCCAGTCAGCACTCAGCAATCATATCATCGTCCTGGGTTTTGGGATTAGCGGATCGGAGGCGGTGAAGGAGCTAATCGCTCGCGGCACCGACCCCAGCTGCATAGTCGTCATTGACGGCAGCGAAGCGCGCATTAACGCGGCGGAGGAGCTGGGTTGCAACGTTATGCTGGGCGATGCCACGCGCGACAATATTCTCCTTGATATCCGTATTAGAGAAGCGAGCACGGTTCTGGTATCAGCAGGGCGTGATGACAGCTCGATCCTAATCGTCCTCACCGTCCGCCATCTGGCACCGCATGTCCCGATCAGCGTCGTCATCCGCGCCCAAGATAATGAACTGCTGGCGCGGCAAGCAGGGGCAAATAATGTCATCAACCCGGTCAGTTTCACCGGTTTGCTCCTCGCTGGATCGGCGCAGGGCGCTCACATTGCCGATTATCTCGCCGACCTCGCCTCGGTCACGGGTCGGGTACAGCTCAACGAACGCCCGGTAATGCCTGAAGAAATCGGCAAAACGCTCGGCGAGATCAGCAGCGGTGGCAAGGGTCTGCGCGTCTATAGGGGCGCCAAGGCTTATGGCTTTTGGGAAGACGAGGCGCAGCAGCTTCAGACCGGTGATATTATCGTCGAAGTCATCCGTTGCCAGAACGGCGACGACGACAATAGGTCATCCTAAGGCAACGAAGACCCCGCCCATAACGGCATAGAATATCAGCCAATATCCCGCATCGATCAGGAATAATTTCAAGCTGGCCCGGCTGAACAGATAGTTGATACCGATAGCGGGGATGATAAAGCCCAGCGCAATGCCCGTTGCCAGCATCATCGTGCGGTGCGCATCGGGCGCAAAATGCGCTAGCAAATGGCCCAGAAACAACGCCGAAACCACACTCAGCAAAAATGTGGCGCCATAAATAATCGCCATATTCCCTTGCGTCAGATCGGCCGCGTTCAGCTTGCGCTCTTTCATCCACGCCTTGCCGAACAACGGTCCGTACCACAGTCCGCCAACCACAAATCCCGCGAGCGCCGCAATCGGGATTGCGAACCAGTTCATTTGTTCCATTTGTCATCCCTCCCAAGCTGGACTTGCCAAAGCCAGTCAGCGGGCCGACCTTAACCCCGATCAAACAGGAAGGCGACTCCATGCCCCGCACCACCAAAAGCACAATAGACATGCCAACAAATCTGCGCTCTCCCAGCAGTTTTGCACAACTGGCCGAGCTTGCCTTACCCATTGACATGATGCGCTTTGGTCTGCGCGGATACGAACTGATGGGCGCCCCGCGCGGTGATGGGCGACCGGTCATTGTCTTGCCCGGCTATCGCGCCAGCGAACTGTCGATGCGCCCGATGGAGGCATGGCTGCGCCATCTGGGCTATCAGGTCAGCGACTGGGGGCTGGGACGCAACGAAGGTCAGGTGGCAAAGGATGTCGAAAGATTTGCCCTCCATGCCCGCCGCATTTCGGAAGAGTGCGATGGCAGCCCAGTCACACTCATCGGTTGGAGCCTCGGCGGCATCATCGCCCGAGAAACCGCTCGGCTTCACCCCGAATTGGTGCGCGAAGTCATTACCATGGGCACGCCGCTGATCGGCGGTCCCAAATATACCTCGATCGGCGCCCGATTTCGCGGCGAGCGCAATCTCGACCTCGACCGTTACGAAAAGGCGATCCACGCTCGCAACAGCGAAGGGCTGACCCAGCCCATAACGGTAATCTATACCGACCGCGACGGCGTCGTCGGCCCAGACATCGCCATAGACATCTACAACCCCCAGGCGCGCAACATCAAAGTCGACGGCGGCCACCTCAGCCTCGGCATCAACCCAAGGGTGTGGCGCATCATCGCCGATACGTTGGGAGGCTAATTCTGTCGACGCGGAAGGCGGGGTGGAAGCCTCGGCCCGTCAGCTTATGCCCCTCGAACCTGATCCACAATCAAGCGTCCAAACGGCGTAACAATACGCGCCATCTCACAAAATTGCGTTCGCTGCAAATCTCTCAAAGCAGGATTACCGTTCGACATAGTGAGAATTGACGCCCAAACTAAGGCGATGAAGCAACACCCCGAACTGCCGGTCTTTGGACCCGAGACGCCAGCGCTGGCTCCCGCCATTCAGCCGGAAATAAAACCGTGGCGTTCCATAGCGAAGGCGATTTCCTGGCGCACCATCGGTTCTCTCGACACGCTGCTGCTCTCCTATCTCATGATCACCTACATCGGTCCATTCTTTGGATTGGAAAGTTCGCAAGGCGAGGCGCTGGAGGCGGCTGGCTATATTGCGGTCACCGAAATCATCACCAAGATCATTTTTTATTATTTTCATGAACGCTTTTGGGCCTGGGTGCGATGGGGGACTTCGGTTATCGAGGGAAAGCGCAACGAAAGTTACGCACGGACCACCACCAAAACGATTACTTTTCGTACCATCGCTACGCTTGATACGATTATTCTGGCCTGGTTCTTCACGGGAAGCGTCGAAACGGCTCTTTCGATTGGCGGATTAGAGATCTTCACCAAATTAGCGCTCTACTTTTTTCACGAACGTATTTGGGCAAGATTACCATTCGGTATCGTTCACTAGTTAGGCATTGCGCTCGCTCACCGCAAATATGCGTAGGGTTCTGATCGCGTTTAAGGATGGGGCGACAACCCGTCTGAAGGTCCGTCATCAGCGTATTTGGCGAATCACAAAGGGAAAAACTATCACTCGGGGGCGAAAGTGCCTGCAGCGAGATGATGACCGCAAAAAAGGAGCCACCCGCTTGCCTGAAACTAGTCATATGTCACGGCTCGCCGCATTTCCCCACCAAATAAAAGAGGAAACTGGGCATGATTCCCACATATTTTCATCTCCCCGCCAAGCCTGTGCCATAGCAGGCAGCTGTCGCGAACCTGGGCAATGACGGCGGGCCAAGGCGACCGAATACCGAAGCACCAAACTCCATGAAGCCCATCTAAAAGGGGCCATTCCATCTGTAGCCAGTAACCCTATTACCTTTGCAACCGAGCGAGTGGTACCACGGGCTCCCGCCCGCCTCGCGCACCAACGCGTGACAAGCACGCAAAAATCGCTTATGCGCGCGCCCAATCATGGCAACAAAATCTCTCCCGTCCCAGCCGAAGGTCGGCATGGTCTCGCTCGGCTGTCCGAAGGCATTGGTCGATAGCGAGCGCATTTTGACTAAGCTTCGCGCCGATGGGTACGGCCTGTCCGGTGATTATGCAGGAGCCGACGTGGTCCTAGTCAACACGTGCGGCTTCCTCGATTCGGCGAAAGAAGAAAGTCTCGACGCGATTGGCGAAGCGATGGCTAAAAATGGCCGTGTCATCGTAACCGGCTGTATGGGCAACGAAGCGGACGCGATCCGTGCGCGTTTCCCGGGCATCCTGGCGGTCACCGGCGCGCATCAATATGAACAGGTGGTCGACGCCGTCCACGATGCCGCACCGGCAACGCAAGGTCCCTTCGTCGATCTGGTCCCCCAAGGCGGACTGAAGCTCACCCCACGCCATTACAGCTATTTGAAGATCAGCGAAGGTTGTAACCATAGCTGCTCCTTTTGCATCATCCCCGATCTACGCGGAAAACTGGTGAGCCGTCGCATCGACGCAGTGCTGCGCGAGGCCGAGAAACTGGTCGCGGCGGGGACCAAGGAACTGCTCGTCATCAGTCAGGACACATCGGCATATGGCGTCGACACGCGCCACGATGCGCGCGACTGGAAGGGCCGCACCGTCCGCGCCCATATGACCGATCTCGCGCGCGAACTAGGCCAGCTCAAAACCAGCGAAGGCCGCGCCCCATGGGTTCGTCTCCACTATGTCTATCCCTACCCCCATGTCGACGCGATCATCCCGCTGATGGCCGAGGGGCTGCTCACCCCCTATCTCGATATCCCGTTCCAACATGCCAGCCCGAGCGTTCTCAAACGCATGAAGCGCCCCGCCAATGAAGCAAAGGTGCTCGACCGGCTGAAAGCATGGCGCGATATAGCCCCTGACATTGCAGTGCGGTCGAGCTTTGTCGTCGGTTTCCCCGGCGAAACCGAAGCCGATTTCCAATATTTGCTCGACTGGCTCGACGAAGCGCAGCTCGACCGCGTCGGCGCTTTTCGCTTTGAGCCAGTGGCGGGCGCAAAGGCAAATGCTCTCCCCGACCCGGTTCCCGAGCAAGTCAAAGAAGAGCGGTTTGAGCGAATCATGGAAAAAACCGCCGCGATCAGCGCGGCGAAACTGGCTGCCAAAGTCGGTCGCACGCTGCCCGTCATCGTTGACGAAGTGGGCGAAGCCGACGAAGATGGCAGTATTGGCGCTACCGGGCGCTCACAAGCCGACGCGCCTGAAATCGACGGCCATGTCTATATGCGCGACGTAGCGGCAACGTTGCGCGCGGGCGATATCGTTGATGTGACGGTCGAAGATGCCGACGAGCATGACCTATTCGCAACGCCCCTCCGCTAAGCCAAAATTTGCATGTAGCGGCCTTACCTGATTGAACTGGCTGCGGGCGCATTGGTCAGGGGCCGAATCATGCAGGCAATCAAGCGAAGTGGCGCGGTGCTGTTGCTGGCGGCGGCGCTCGCCAGCTGCACACAGAGCGAAAAAGCCGATATAGCTCCGCCGCGCGCCACAGACAGCGCGCCCATTCCGACGCAGAAATCGCTGATTGCAGTGCCGATTGAAACAAAGACCGCATTGCTGCATCGGGAACTGGAACGCGCAGTTCCGCGCGTTTTGTGGACGATCAACAAGCGCGACACCCAGTGCGTACCGCCGCAAAGGGTCAAGATTTTCGGGCGCAAAATCAAGGTCACGCCGCCCATTAAATGCAGCATCGTCGGTCGGGTCACGCGCGGATCGCTCCGCTTGAGGGGTGATGGCAACGAAATCGTGATTGAGATGCCAATCAAGGCGCGGATCACCGGCAGCGATGTCGGCGGCGTGCTGAAAAGCGAAACAGCGACCGGATCGGCAATGGCCTTTGCACGTGTCCGTGTGGATCTGCATCCTGACTGGAGCGTGCGCGGAAAAGCCCGGATCCGCTACGGTTGGACGAAGCCCCCGAGCGTCGAATTTCTGGGCCAACGCATATATTTTGCGGACGAAGCGGACAAAAGACTTAGGGCCGTCGTGCGCAATGTCGAGGGCGTTGTGAACCGCGAGATCGGGCGCATCAATATCAAACAGCAGGCCACTGAAATTTGGCGCAAGAGTTCATACGACTCTCAACCTCAATCGCAAAAGCCCGCCGGTTTGGATGCGAATCACGCCCCGGCGCATCCTGTACGGTGGCTATCGGATCGATGCCCGGCGGATACGGCTTGATCTGGGTCTGGAGGCGATGACCGAGACTTTTGTCGCCAATCGTCCGGACGATCCGGCCCCGACCCCGCTGCCACCCTTGGCTTTTGATGCACCCCATCCGCACCTTGACATCTTCGTGCCGGTCATCGCCGATTATGCCAAGTTGGAGCCAGTTATCCTGCGCGCCGTTACGCGACGCGCCCAGCGGCCGTTCGATATCCCGCGCATAGGTCCAGCGAAGGCGGTGTTCAAAAAGGTGACCGCCTATGGCGCGCCGAAAGGCAAGATTGCGATAGGCATTGATCTGGAGGTTCAGCCGCCGCTGTTTCGCAATAATCCGATCCGCGGGCGCATCTGGATGACGGCGGTTCCCGTGAATGATCCGGGTTCCGCTACCGTCCGCTTTACCGACCTTAAAATCAGCGGCGACACCGACCGCGCAGATGGTGACCTGTTGTTAGCTATCGGCAAAAGCCCCGCTTATTCAGACATGATTGCCGATGCTCTGACACAGGATTTTGCCCGCGAGATAGCGAAGTTGGAGGGCAAGATCCGCGTGGCACTCGAACAAAGGCGCGAAGGCGACTTCAACATTCGCACTAGCGTCGACGATTTTGAAATCGGCGAGCTGAAGGCTTATGGTAACGGCCTGTATCTGCCCGTCCAAATGAAGGGATCAGCGCGCGTCGACTATCACCCCTCGCGGTGACCTGCATGGCGCGCACTGGCCTAATAATCGGGCAAAACGAAATTGTTTGAAAAACCTGGACCGATCAGGCGCTTGGCCATCCCCGGAATCCGCATCAAATATATCGATGCCTCGCGCAAAAAAAGACCGAATTCGCTGCGCGGCGCGAAGAAGCCCTTGAACCCAACAGCCGCCTCTTGTTTGGCGCGCGTATACTCCTGCAATTGGGCGGCGTAAGCGACAAAGCCTGCCAGGAAATCGCCGTCAAAGCGATGCAGTTCACCGGCCAGCACATAAGCCTCAGTCATCCCCATCCCGCTGCCTTCGCCGGCAAGCAGCGACGGGCAAGCGACAGCATCACCGACCAGCGCGACCCGGCCCTTGCTCCACTGCGGCATATGGATCTGGCTCACCCGATCAAAATAAAGATCCGCGGCCGAATCCAGATGGGATAGGATTGCGCCGGCTTCCCATCCCATGTCGCCAAAAATAGATCGTAGCGCCAGTTTTTGTTCGTCGAAGGTCTGCGGCTTTCGGGTTACCAAGCGATCATGAAAGACAAACAACACCAACGTCTGGTCATCGCGTAGCGCAACACGGCTAATCTGACGATCGGGGCGGGTGAATTGCACATAGGCCAGATCCTCCCTCGGGCGATAGCCGGTGATGACAAAAGCTGCGACATGAAGGTGCAGCGGTACCTCAAACTCGCTCTGTGCACCAAAAGCGAGTGCGCGAACTTGTGAGTGCAGACCGTCGGCGCCGATCAACAGGTCGCAAGCTTCGGTCGTACCATCCGACAATGTGACGGCCACCCCGTCTGACTGTTCGTCATAGGCTTCCACTGACACGTCGAAACGACACTCGATTCCATCACAATCCGCCAGAATGCAGCGAGCAAGGTCACTTCGCGCAACGCTGAAAAAACGACCATTGGTGAGATCGTTGAATACGCGCGCATCGAGCGAGGAGCGGGTGCGACCGCTGGCCGAAACCGAACGCAAATTCTGGATCAAATAGCTGGCTTCGCCGAGCGCGGGCAGCAAACCCATCTTCTCGGCAACGTCATAACCCGATCCCCAAAAGTCTATAATATACCCACCGGTGCGCGGCGACGGGGCCCTTTCGAAAAGAATGGGATCATGTCCATAATGATGTAGCCACCACGCCAACGTCGGTCCTGCTATCCCCGCCCCATTGATTGCAACCCGCATGTTCGGCCCCTCATTTTTCTCCAACAGGCGCAGGCTTAAAGCTGCGCCGCGACCTGTGAAGACGACATCAAGCGCGCGCGCATCAGCTAATCCGCAATAATTTGCAGGCTCTATGGCGCGCGGTGGTGACCGGATCGTCGCGGAAAAACCAACAATGCCACGGTCATCGTTCCCGCCAGAATCACTACGATCAGCGGACGTCCTATTGCAAGCCCCCGATGATCGAGCCGTTTGTCAAAGGCATTACCGCCACGAACCTCGAAAAGCGCGAAAGAATGAGACGGCCCAAAATAGGATCACGCCATTATCCGTGGTGCTTGGCAAAGATGGCAATACTGTGCCTTTGAGAGAAATATCGGGCCGATGGGATCGTTACTGCCCTCTTACGCTTAAGGGCCAACAAAATTAGATCTGCATTTTGCGCTTGCCTCGGACAATATCTTATCCCGCGAATCCGTCATGTTCGCGCCACCACACTTGCGAACGAGCCCTAATTTTCAAAACTGCGATAGAGGTTACGCTGCATCGTCCGTGACCGTCGCACCAGATAATGGCCCGGCCAGATCATTTGGGTCCGCATGGCATAGTGGCTGACGCGCAGCGCAAGCCTTGGAAGTAATATGAAGCATTTTCGCCATTCATAGGCACTCTGGCCCATTATATTTCCGAACTTCATAACGAACGTCTCTCTTGGCCAGTGCGTGAGCGCCCTTTTCAAACACCTTCCCTGCTAGCTTCCCCTTGCTAACGCCATATTATGGCACGGTCACGTTTCGGCGAGCAATTCACAGCAACTTATGTCGCGCATTTTAAACGTTAGGGGGCCGGTCGGGCCATCCGCAGGCCCAACCGAAAATACGACAATGATGACAATAGGAGAGGCGCAGTTCGCCCGTGCTTAACGGTCGCGTTTGGCCAGCAATTTCAACCGCAGCGCATTGAGCTTGATAAAGCCCGCCGCATCCTTCTGGTCATAAGCGCCGGCATCATCCTCGAACGTCACATGCCGCTCGCTATACAGGCTGTTCGGCGACTTGCGCCCGACAACATCGACATTGCCCTTATACAGCTTCAGCCGCACCGTGCCGCTCACCTTCTCCTGGCTATGGTCAATCGCCGCCTGCAACATTTCGCGCTCCGGGCTGAACCAGAATCCGTTGTAAATAAGTTCGGCATATTTGGGCATCAGTTCGTCTTTCAGATGCGCCGCGCCACGATCGAGCGTGATTTGTTCGATGCCGCGATGCGCTCGCGCATAAATTTCGCCCCCCGGCGTTTCATACATGCCGCGCGATTTCATGCCGACAAAGCGATTCTCGACCAGATCAAGCCGTCCAATACCATGTGTGCGGCCGAGCTCGTTGAGGGCTTCCAAAAGGCTCGCTGGCGACAGGGCTTCGCCGTTCAAAGCAACACCGTCGCCGCGGTCGAAATCGACGGTTATATATTCGGGTGTGTCGGGCGCATCCTCGGGATTTACGGTGCGCGAATAGACATAGTCGGGCGTTTCTTCCCACGGATCTTCAAGCACTTTGCCTTCGCTCGATGTGTGAAGCATATTGGCGTCGGTGCTGAACGGCGATTCGCCGCGCTTATCCTTGGGTACAGGAATCTGGTGCTCCTCCGCCCAAGCTATAAGCGCGGTACGGCTTGTCAGATCCCAGTCACGCCAGGGCGCAATCACCTTGATGTCGGGATTCAGCGCATAAGCGCTGAGTTCAAAGCGCACCTGATCATTGCCCTTGCCTGTCGCGCCATGCGCCACTGCATCGGCACCAGTTTCCTTGGCAATCTCGACCAAACGCTTCGAAATCAAGGGCCGCGCAATGCTCGTACCGAGCAGGTAGTCACCCTCGTACCGCGCATTGGCGCGCATCATCGGGAATATGTAATCGCGGACAAATTCCTCGCGCAGATCGTCGATATAAATATGCTCCGGTTTGACGCCCATAAGAACGGCCTTCTCACGCGCCGGCTCGAGCTCGTCGCCCTGCCCTAGGTCGGCGGTAAAGGTCACGACTTCGCAATCATAAGTCACCTGCAGCCATTTCAGGATCACGCTGGTATCCAGCCCTCCCGAATAGGCCAGAACGACGCGCTTAATAGATTCGGACATGACAAAGGCTCCAATGGGCAAAGGCAATCGGCGCGGCGCGTAACAGGGTGGCCCCGCGCCGACAAGGGGAGCGCGCGCGAAAACGCGCTATTCGTTTCAGTCTGCGCCCACAGCGCCTTTGTCGCGCGCGCGCCAAAGACCAAAGCCAATCGCCAGCACCAGCAGCGCGACAATAAGCGCCAGTTCGATTGGCGATTCCTCAAACAGGCGACGGCTTAACAAAGCGGCCGCAACCAGACCGCCGGCAAATCCGCCCGCGCCGATCAACGGATGAACCGCCTTGCCGTGCCAGCCCAGAAAATTGACCACGGCAAAAGTCAACAGAAACACCAAACTCGCGCCCTCGATCAATTCACCCAGACTGCCGATCCACACCAGCATCATTGCCGATCCAGCAATCAGCAAGGTCGCACCGACCGGCGTACCCTCGCTGTTTGTATGGCCAAATATTTTGGGCAGATCGCCTTCGCTTTGCACTCGCTGCGCCAACCGCGCAGTACCGAACACTGTGGCCAAAATCGCCGAACCGGTCGAGAAGGCTGCGGCAATCGTCACAACGATAAGGCCGGGCTTACCAAAAGCCGCACTCCCCGCCGCTGCTAGCGCGACTTCTTTGTCGGCAATGATCCGGTCGGCGCCCACCAACATCGCCGCTCCCAGCGCGACGCAGACATAAATCACAATAACCGCCGCAATCGCTGACATCATGGCGATCGGCAGGCTGCGTTCGGCACGTTCCATGACTTCATAATCATAGGCGAGCAATTGAAAGCCCTCATAAGCCATGAACACCAGTGCGGCACCTACAATGGCTCCGCCAAGCCCGACGGTTTCATTGGCCGGTGACAGTTGGTCAGGCGCCCATTGCCACATTCCTGCCACCGCTAATGCACCTAGAACCAACAATTTGCCGCCAACCAATATTTTCTCGGTCAACGCGCTCTCTCCCACACCCAGCAGATTGATGCAGGTGACAAAGACGATCGCCGCAATCGCCAATAAGTGGCTCACTATCATCGGCGCGCCAAAACTATGCGCGACATAGGCGCCAAAGGTATGGGCATAAACCGAGACAGTCAGGATATAGCCAAGGATCAGCACCCAGGCGATGGCTGCGGCTGGGCCATGCTGGTCGATGCTGCGCAGAAAATGATAGACGCCGCCGCTGCGACCGCCGCGCACAGTCAGCCGACTATAACTCCACCCCGTCGCCAGCGCGATTAATCCGCCGATCACAAAACTCAACCAGGCAAACCGCCCTGCCTGTTCGATAACTACGCCCAGAACAGAGAATATTCCTCCCCCGATCATCCCGCCGACCGCCATCGCCCAGGCAGCACCAATCGACAGCGATTCCTGGTCCTGATTTTTCATAGGGCCCCTCCTGGTCACAATCGTCGCACTTATATGGTCAGCATTGCCTTTTTGCATGCGTTACCTAGGATGAACAGCTCCCACTGAACTCTTGTTCCATAGGGGATAATGCGGATGAACGAAGCGGCGAATAAAACGATCGAAACCGACGCACTGGTCGAATATTTTCTGGCCTCGGTCGAACCCGCAAGCAAACAAGCCGACGCACGAACTCTCGTCGATCTTTTCACCCATATTACCGGTGAGGCCCCCAAAATGTGGGGACCGTCTATTATCGGCTTTGGACGCTATCATTATAAATATGACAGCGGGCGCGAAGGAGATTTTCTGCGCACGGGATTTAGCCCGCGCAAGGCGAATCTCTCCATTTACTTGATGGGCGGATATTGCGATGCCGAGACCGGAACCATGCAGGCTGATAAACTTGCGCGTCTCGGCAAATGGAAACGTGGGAAAAGCTGCCTTTACATCAACGGGCTCGAACAGATCGATCTGGCGGTGCTCGAAGAAATGATCCGCGACAGCTGGGATGCGATGGCAAAGCTTTATCCCGAATAGCGCCGTTCATCTGTGATCATATAATCGCGCGCTAGTGGCAGGGAGCGGCGATTGCGCGCAAACTGAAGCTGGTAATTGCCCATACCCCCATTTTCAAAGGCCGACGTCGCTCCGGCGAGGTAAAATGTCCACATGCGAAAGAATCGCGCGTCCATCATCGCAACAATTTCCGCCTCATGCGCGACAGTTCGCTTATACCATTCGCGCAGCGTTAAGGCATAATGCAGTCGCCAAGTTTCGACATCGGTCACGATCAGGCGGCTCTTCTCGCTCGCCGCAACCGTCTCGCTCAGCGCCGGAATATAACCGCCGGGAAATATATATTTGCGGGTGAAAGCGTCGGTCGCACCCGGCTTGCCGAAACGCCCGATGGTGTGGACCAGCATCACCCCGTCATCGGTCATCAAATTGGCGCAGGCGCGGAAAAAAGTTTCAAAATTGATCGCGCCGACATGTTCGAACATGCCCACCGACACAATGCGGTCAAACCTACCAGGTGCGCGCTTGGCAAGATCGCGATAGTCGATCAGTTCAAAGCTCACCCGATCCGCGACGCCTGCGTCATGCGCACGTTGCCTGGCTAGCGCCAGCTGTTCCTCCGACAAGGTGATACCCAGAACCTCGACATCGCAAAGCTTGGCCATTGTGATCGCCATGCCACCCCAGCCGCACCCGATGTCGAGCACCCGATGTCCCGGAAGAAGCGTCAGTTTGGCAGCGATATGCGCCTTTTTCGCTGCCTGTGCCGTCTCCAGCGTCATGTCAGGCCGCGGCCAGTAGCCGCAGCTATATTGCATATCGGAATCGAGAAACAGCCGGTAAAGATCATTTCCAATGTCATAATGATGCGCGACATTGGCTCTGGATCGGCGGCGGTCGTTGATCGAGTTCAACCGCGTCTTGATCTGCGCCATCAGATTGCCAAAGATTGTCTTTTGCTGCAGCTCGCCGCCACGTTCCCACGGCGTATTCATCCGCAATAGACTAATCAACTGCATGATGTCGCCGTCCTCGATCACCAGCCGCCCGTCCATGAACATCTCGCCAGCGCCGATCCGCGGGTCGAGTAATATGCGCCGCATCGCGGCACTGTCGGTAAAACGGATGGTGACGTCCGGCAAGCCGTCGACAACAGCGCCATAAACCTCGCGCCCACCATCGGGCAACAACAGGGTCAGTCGTCCTTTTTGGACAACGCGCGCAAGAAAGGGTCGTAAGATACTCATTCGGCCACAACGCTCAGAAACGGAATTTGGTTACATGCGGTCAAATACCGGCATACCACTCATAATCCACCCGATCTTCCCAATAACCACCTTTTCCTGAACCCAATCCGTCCAGACTGTCGACAGCCTCAATACCTTGAACATATTTGGCCTGCTTATACCCCAACTGCCGCTCGACGCGTAGCCTCAGCGGCGCACCATTGACAATAGGGAGCACCGCATCATTGAGCGCCCAGGCCAAGATCGTCTGGGGGTGGAGCGCATCGATAAGGTCGTGGCTTTCATAATAGTCAGCATCGCCAATCCGGTCGGCGCAGCGGAAGATTATAAATCGCGCGCTGTCCTTCAGTCCCGCCAGTTCCAACACGCGTCGCAGTTGTACCCCGGTCCATTGTCCGATGGCACTCCAACCCTCGACACAATCATGGCGGGTGATCTGGGTACGCTGCGGCATTGCGCGAATAGCGCCAAGCGACAGTGACAAAGGCTTCCGAACCAGCCCAGAGACGGTGACGCGCCAATCGACAAATCCGGTCGCGACATGCGCGGCATAGGCGGCGCCCGATGGCATCCGCGTTCCGTTAGGACGAAAAACGGGCGACAGGTCGGCCCGGCTGAATTCGCGGGCCAGCGCATCGCGATCAGTTAGCAACCGTTGGCTATGCTGGTGCATCACCTCTCCCATTGACAGGATCTTGCGAACCGTCGGTGATTCATTGATCGCGTCACACCCTGATATCAGCGGAAAGGCGCCGGCTGCCGCAATCAACCCTCCAACGCGGTTGAGCAATGTTCGGCGCGCGACGAGCAGATCGTTCATTGAGCTTTCGCCGCCCCGGCTTCGGAGCCACGTTTGTCAGGCGGCAATTTGAACCATCCGGTCACCATCGAGCGCACTTCGTTAATCGGCCCCGCCAGCAATATCATCGCAATATGGATTAGGAAGAAGCTGACAATAAACCAGGCAGCGATAAAATGGAGTGAGCGCGCCGATTGGCGCCCCCCGAACAGGTCGAGAAGCCACGGCGTCGACGCATTAATCCCCGGTGACATCGTCAGCCCGGTAAGGATCATCAACGGCAGCAACAAGAAAATCACGCCTATATAAGAAAGCTTTTGAAGGATAGAATAGCGTGCCGCCGCCTCCCCGGTCGGAAAACGAAGCCGTGCATGGGCTTTGATATCGTGCCAGACATATTTGGGCGACCATTCCTCCCGCCGGACGTGGAGGTCGCGCCGCAAATGCCCGCTAAAAGTCGTCCAAAGCAAATACAGCGTCAGGGCGATTGCCAGCACCCAGGCAAAGGTCAAATGCCAGCGGCGGCCATCGGCAAGGCTATAGCTCGTTGGAATTGTCGCCCAGCCGGGAAAGGCCCAGCTCTTTTCGACCCCTTCGCTGGTGGTCCAGCGCCCCAACACGCCTGTCGTTTCAACCTTATATGTCCCGACGCGTAGAAATCCAGTGTCGCGCGTCGATCCAATTTCCAGCCAGGCAGGATCAAAATTTGCACCTGACTCCCCCCAGTAAAGTCGGGGATGCGCGTTGAAGATCATCAAACCGCTCATCAGCAGTATCAGCAAAGTGATGGCATTGATCCAATGCCAGATACGGGTTGGCAGCCGGTGGCGATAAACGCGCACCGGCTCCGCAGGGGGGATGGCAACCTGCGGCAGGGGCGGACGATCAACGGGGGGGGAGAGTGAACCGTCCGCTTGGGCCATGATTAGAGTTCGCCGTTCCCTGCCGATTGGTTACACCGTGGCCATTGTCGCGAAAATTTTTCGATATTCTTTTCGCAAACTAACCTTGTCGATCTTTTCGCTTCCCAATTTAGGCAAGGCTTCAGCCGACAACCAAATTTGAGCCGGCACCTTATAGGGTGCTAGTCGTTCGCGGAGAAATTCGCACAACGTGTCGACATTAACCTTACTATCCGCATTCATCCAGATCACCGCGCCAACGACTTCGCCCAACCGTTCGTCAGGCAAACCGAAAACCGCACATTCATTGGCATCGGGATGCTCATAAATTGCAGCTTCAATTTCGGGGCAGCTTATATTCTCGCCGCCACGAATGATGATGTCTTTCTTGCGGTCGACGATGTATAAATATCCATCCTCGTCGAGATAGCCCAAATCGCCGCTTCGGAAATAGCCATTGTCGAAGAAAGCTTCGCGCGAAGCGTCGGGGCGGTTCCAATAGCCTTCAAAATTGCATACCGATCGCATGCACACTTCGCCGACCCCGCCTTGCGCCACCGGCTCGCCATTATCGTCAAGGATGGCCAGATCGACGAGCGGCTTCGACGCCGGTCCGGTTGACAGAGGCTTAGCCAGATAATTTTCGTTAAGATTACCGCAGCCTACGGCATTGGTTTCGGTTAGACCATAACCTAGCAAAGGCATCCCCCCGCCCATTTCCTCGGCAAGGCGTTTGACATGTTCGGGGGGACGCGGCGCACCGCCTGCGGCAAAGCTCTTGCACACCGAAATGTCATAATTTTTGCGGTTCGGATGGACCATGATCTCATAGCTCATCAGCGGCACACCGACGAAATAATTGACCTGTTCCTTCTCGATCAACCGCATCGCTTCTTCTGCATTCCATTTCGGCATCAACACCAATTTCCGGCCGAGCGCGATGCTCTGCATGAACACCGGAATTTCGGCGGTTACATGGAACAATGGCGTGCAAACTAGCGTCGCGGGCTGAATGTCCGACATCTTGCCGTCTTCGGTCAGCAAATGCACCATACCCATTGTCTGGGTCAGATAGTTGAACGTCGCCTGCACCACCGCTTGATGTCGCGAAAAGGCTCCCTTGCACTGGCCGGTTGAACCCGATGTAAACAATATCGTGGCCAGGTCATCGCCAGTCAACACCGGCAATTCTGTCTCAGCATTGCCGCCTGCGTCGGTGATCGGCGCAATGGCTTGATCAATCGGCAGACTAATATCAAGCGTAATGACCTTGGCACCATGACTGACGTCGGGTTCTCCAAGCCGCGCGGCGCGCTGCGGGTCGGCAATCACCAGCGACGTTTCAGTGTCAGTAATCCCGTCGGCGAGTTCGCTGCCGTTCCACCATCCGTTAAGCAGTGTCGCGCAGCCACCCGCAATCAGGACGCCTAGATAGGCGACGCACCAGGCGTTGGCGTTTCGCATGGCAATCGCGACGCGGTCGCCGCGCTGAACGCCATGGCCTTCGACCAACCCGGCCGCGACCTTGCGAGCAGCGGCATAAACTTCAGCAAAGGATAGTCGCTCGTCACCCTCGACCAAAAAGGTCGCATCGCCATGTTGCGCACAAAAATGACCAACATAGTCTGCCAAATTGGTCGGCGCATTGCTGATAATGGGCAAGGACAGCCCAAAGCGTTCGATGCTGCCGACTTCGATGGGCCCGCCGGGGCCGGTAATCAATTGGTACGCAGCGTCCAGGCGCAAATCGAGCGCTGATGGCATGGGCTATCTCTCCTCTTGGTCTCGTAGCACTTACCCCTTATGGGGAAGCCCTCTCCTGGGGAAGGTCCAAGACTTTATGACGTTTTTTGCGCTACTAGCCGATGCAACGCAATATGTGAACTTCAATGACCTGATGGGTCAAGACTCCGAAATTGCCTTTTCGGTCTTTGGATGGCCAATCCGTTGGTATGCGCTCGCCTATCTGTCGGGCATATTCCTCGGATATTGGTATTTGCTCAAACTCATTGCCCAGCCGGGGGCTCCGATGGCGCGCCGTCACGCCGACGACATGATTTTCTACGCCATGCTCGGCATTATCCTCGGCGGACGGCTCGGCTATGTGCTTTTTTATAACCTAGGCGCTTATATGGCCGACCCAATCAGTATTTTTAAACTTTGGGACGGCGGCATGTCACTCCACGGCGGTGTGCTGGGCGTACTCACCGCCATTTATTATGTGACCCGCAAGGAAAAGCTGAGTTTCCTGCGTTTCTGCGATTATATTGCTTGTGTCATTCCCTTTGGCCTATTCCTCGGCCGCCTCGCCAATTTCGTCAATGGAGAGCTTTGGGGTCGCGCGACGACCGTGCCCTGGGCGATTATTTTCCCGGACAGCGGCACGATGGATCCACGCCATCCGAGCCAGTTATACGAGGCAGGGCTCGAAGGCATTGTGATGATGGCGATTCTCGCCTTCCTGTTCTGGCGCACCCAAGCGCGCTATAAACCCGGCCTGTTATTCGGGGCCGCCGCCATTGTTTATGGTATCAGTCGCTTCCTCATCGAATTTGTCCGCGAACCAGATGTTCAGTTGGGCACTCTATCATGGGGTCTCACCATGGGCCAGACGCTGACCATCCCTATGTTGCTGGGCGGTATCTGGTTGGTCGTCACCGCAAAGGGGCGCCGCGAACGCATCGAACCGATAGCAGGATCGGATAGCGTTGCCTGACGGGACCCCCCTTCTGGCGCTTTTGCTCAAGCAGATAGAGCTGGGTGGCCCCATAACGATTGCCGATTATATGGCTGCGGCCAACCATCATTATTACACCACCCGCGATCCCTTGGGGGTCGCGGGTGATTTTACCACCGCCCCCGAAATCAGCCAGATGTTCGGCGAACTAGTCGGAGTTTGGATTGCCGATTTGTGGATGCGCGCCAACCGGCCGGTCTTTGACTATGTAGAACTTGGCCCCGGTCGCGGCACACTCGCCGCCGATGCGTTGCGTACAATGGCAAGCTTTGGCTGTACACCTGTTGACATCCATCTCGTAGAAACGAGCCCCGTCCTCAGCGCCGCGCAGACTGATCGCCACCCCACCGCTATCCATCATCTCGACATCAGCGGCCTTCCCGATGACAAGCCTCTCATCGTCATCGCCAATGAATTTTTCGACGCGCTGCCCATCCATCAATATATAGCCGCCGACGATGGTTGGCGCGAAATCATGGTGGCAAGCGCCGACGGTAAACTTATCGCTATCCCCGGACCGGCGGCCACCGACTGTGCCATACCCGAACGGTTGAGACGGCAACCAATCGGCACTATCATCGAAACCGCCCCCGCCGCCGCCGCCGTAATGGCCGCTTGCGCCGACCGCATCGCAAAGCAGAATGGCGCCATGTTGGTCATCGACTATGGCTATATCGGTCCGATCCCCGCCGACACGTTTCAGGCGGTAAAGGCGCATGGCTATACCGATCCCTTCGCCCACCCCGGCGAAGCGGACCTCACCGCCCATATCGATTTCACGGCGCTCGCCACAGCTGCGCACGCCGCCGATATCCGCGCCATCGGCCCCGCTCGTCAGGGTGACTGGCTATATCGTCTCGGTATAGACGCGCGCTGCGCCGCTCTCGCCGACACCACCCCCGCCCGCGCTGCCGAATTGACTGGCCAGCGTAACCGGCTGGTCTCGTCGGATGAAATGGGCGAACTGTTCCGCATATTGGCGATCCACTCTCACGATTGGCCAATACCGGAAGGTTTTTTCGGAGAGAGCGTTCCCGCATGACCCAAATTGAATTTCCCGGACCTGATGCGGCGCCAGAACTCGCGCATTTTGCCAACCGTGCTTTCACCGAAACCTTCGGTCACATTTATGCCTCCAGCGATTTGGCAAGCTTCCTCGACGGCTGGAATCCGCCCGCGCGACTGGCAGCGCAGCTTGCTGACCCCGATTGGGCGTTTGCCCTTATCCGCAATCCCGACGGCGCGATCCAAGGCTATATCAAGTTGGGCCCAATCGACTTTGACCTGCCAGATGAGCATAGCGCGACCGACGCGATCGAACTGCACCAGCTTTATGTCGCCAGCGCCGCCAAGGGCACCGGCGTCGCCGCCGCGCTGATGGAATGGGGCATCTGCGAGTCGCGAAACCGCGCACGCGTCCTCTATCTCTCGGTGTTCAGCGAAAACCCACGCGCGCAGGCCTTTTACCGCCGCTATGGCTTTGTCGACATCGGGCCCAATGCCTTTCGCGTTGGCAACCATATCGACGAAGACCGCATCTGGCGTCTCGACTTATGACTTTGCCACCCTTTATTACCGTACAAAGTCTGACCCCGTTCCCCCACGGCTTTTTCGGGCGCAGAGGCGGCGTTTCAACCGGTGAACTCGCTTCGCTCAACTGCGGGCCAGGGTCGGGCGATGATCCCGCATTGATCGCCGTCAACCGTGCCACCGTCACCTCCGCCGTCGCCGCCAATGCGGACCTTGCCGGGGTTTATCAGGTACATGGAAATTGTTGCGTTACTGTGGCCACCCGCGCCGAAGCCGCAAAACGCCCCCAAGCCGACGCAATGGTCACGCGCGTCCCCGGTCTCCTTCTCGGCATACTCACTGCCGATTGCGTGCCGGTACTGTTTGCCGACCATGAGGCCGGCGTCGTAGGCGCCGCCCATGCCGGATGGAAAGGCGCGCTGGCGGGCGTAACCGAATCTACCCTCGACGCGATGGAGGCGCTGGGGTGCCATCGTGACCGCATCGTCGCGGCGGTTGGCCCTTGCATCGGCCGCGCCTCCTATGAGGTCGACGACGGTTTTGTTGAGCGATTCACAAGCGACGATCCAGCCAACGAACATTTCTTTGCCGCCGGACGCCCCGGCCATGCGCTTTTCGATATTGCAGCCTATGTCGCCGCTCGCCTCGCCGCCGCGGGTGTGACGAGCGTCGCGATCACGGGGCAGGACACCTATGTCGAAGAAGCAGATTATTTCAGCTATCGCCGCGCCTGTCATCGTGATGAGGGCGGCTATGGTCGGCAAATATCAGTAATCGGAGTGCGCCCCATATGACGACGACGCGAATGTTCGGCTTGTTCGGCGGGCTTGCCGTCTTTTCGCTAATGCTTTTTCTCCCCGCCCCATCGGGCATGGAATCGACTGCATGGCGCGTTGCCGCACTGACCGTGCTGATGGCCGTCTGGTGGATGACAGAGGCGATGCCGCTAACCGTCACCGCGCTGTTACCCTTCATCACCGTTCCAATGTTCGGGGTGATGAACGCCAATGCTATCGCCAACGAATATTATTCTCCGATCCTGTTCTTGATTCTCGGCGGTGCCTTTATCGCACTCGCCATCGAGCGTGTGGGGCTCCATCGACGGCTGGCCCTCGCGCTGCTCAAGCGTGCGTCGCCAACTCCTACTGGGCTGTTGTTCGCCTTCATGACCGCAACCGCGCTTTTGTCGATGCTTATTTCCAACACTTCAACGACGCTCATCATGGTTCCAATTGCTCTGGCCATCCTGCGTGCTGGTGGTGTGGGTGAAGGCGAAACACGGGGCTTTGCAGGCGCGGTGATGATGGGGATCGCCTTTGCCGCATCGCTTGGCGGTCTCGGCACACTGGTGGGAAGCCCGACCAACGCCATTGCCGCCGGCCTGATCGAACGATCACTCGGCCTGCATATCGGCTTTCTCGACTGGGCCATGTTCGGCATCCCTGTCGTCATTATCTCGATCCCTGCCGCCATGATCATCCTTTCGCGCGTGCAGAGGTTGAACGCACACCCCTTTGACGGCGTGGCGGCGGCAAAGGAGCTCGGGCATCAGGCGATCTGGTCGACAGCAGAGCGTCGCGTCGTTCCCATTGTTGTTCTCGTCGTTGCGGCGTGGATGGCGCAGCCCCTGCTGGAACCTTATGTTCCCGAAGGCGCGCTTACCGACGGCACTATTGCCATTGCCGCCAGCCTGCTGCTCTTTGTCCTACCCGACGGCACCGGCCGCCCCCTGCTAAACTGGCACGAAGCCAATCGCGCGCCATGGGGCGTCATCATGCTGTTCGGCGGCGGGCTCGCTCTCGCGGCCTCGATTACCGAAAGCGGGCTTGCCGCATGGCTCGGTAGCGTACTGGCGCCGCTGGGCAGTATACCGACCATTGCGCTCGCGATGATCATTGTGGCGCTGACCATCGTCATCACCGAATTTGCCAGTAATGTAGCGACTGCCAGCGGCATCATGCCGGTACTCGCCGCACTTATCGCTGCGACCGGTGCGGACCCGGTTCTCCTTGCTCTTCCTGTTGCAATGGCGGCCAGCTGGGGCTTTATGCTGCCATCGGGCACCGGTCCCAATGCTATCGCGTGGGCGACCGACCATATTGCGCTGCCGCGCATGCTGGCGGCGGGCCTCGCGCTCGATATATTGGGTGTCCCGATCCTGATCGGCACCATCTGGCTTATTGCCATGATGGGGTGACGCAGGCGCCAAACGGCGCTAGTTGCGAGTGAAACTATCTTTTCTTCCAAGGATTATCTCATGGCCTCGATCGACAATAGCGACCTCACCGGAACCAGCCCGCGCCGTAAGCCCAAAGCCGACGTCACGCACATCGGCGACCATGCGCTTTCGCCGTCCACACTAATGATGGGTTACGGCTTTGATCCGATGTTGTCCGAAGGCTCGCTCAAGCCGCCGATCTTCCTGACCTCTACTTTCGCCTTTGAGAGCGCGGCAGCGGGGAAGCATCACTTTGAAGGCATCACCGGCAAGCGTCCGGGCGGCGCTGACGGTCTGGTCTATTCCCGTTTCAATGGCCCCAATCAGGAAATATTGGAAGCGCGCCTTGGCGTCTGGGAAGCTGCCGAAGATGCGCTAGTTTTCTCCAGCGGCATGTCAGCCATCGCCACACTGTTGCTCGCGCATGTCAGCATGAACGATGTCATCGTCCATTCGGGTCCGCTTTACGCCGCAACCGAAACGTTGATTGCGCGCATATTGTCACGCTTTGGCGCCTCTTATGTAGACTTCCCGGCCGAAGCCTCGCGCGATGACATGGACGCGATTTTGGCCCGCGCCAAAGCGATGGCCGATGAAAAAGGCGGCAAGGTCGCGATGGTCTATCTCGAAAGTCCCGCCAACCCTACCAACGCCCTCGTCGACGTTCAGGCAATGCGTGCCGCCGTCAACGCCTCCTTCGCCGATGATGCGCGCCCGCCGATTGCCATAGACAATACTTTCCTCGGCCCGCTCTGGTCCAAACCGCTCGCTCACGGAGCCGATGTCGTGCTCTATAGTCTGACTAAATATGCCGGCGGCCACAGCGATCTGGTTGCCGGCGGCGTCCTAGGCTCCAAGGATTGGCTCGCGCCCATCCGCATGATGCGCAACACCATCGGTACCATCTGCGACCCGCACACCGCATGGATGCTGCTCCGTAGCCTTGAAACCGTCGAATTGCGGATGAGCCGCGCCGGCGAAAATGCCGAGAAGGTCTGCGCTTTCCTTCGCGAACATCCAAAGGTCAACGGTTTGGGCTATCTCGGCTTCTTAAAGCCTGGCGCGCAAAAGGATATTTTCGACCGCCACTGCACCGGCGCCGGATCGACTTTTTCGCTGTTCATAAAGGGGGGCGAAGCAGAAAGCTTCCGCTTCCTCGACGCGCTCAAGATCGCCAAGCTAGCGGTCAGCCTCGGCGGCACCGAAACGCTTGCCAGCCACCCTGCCGCTATGACCCATTTGTCGGTTCCCGACGAACGTAAAAAGGCGCTGGGCATCACCGACAATCTGGTCCGCATCTCGATCGGGATCGAAAATGCCGACGACCTGATCGCCGACTTCGCACAAGCATTGGATGCGGTGTAATGCCAGCTTCCCTCCCGCAAGCGGGAGGGGATTCACTTTGCTCGCCAATCCACCACCTGCCAGCCCATCTTAGGGGCGAGCAGGCGCAACTTGCGTGACGGCGTCGTCGCTACCGCCTCATCTGCAAATTGCAGCATCGGCCCGTCGGAAACATGATCCGAATAGGCACGGATATGCGCGTCATCGCGGGTGATCGCGTTGGACGCCATCCAGTCAGCGATGCGCGCGAATTTCGCTTCGCCATAACAATTATCACCGCTCAGCCGCGCGTGGATATGGTCGTCGGCGTCACTCTCGTCGAGACGCGTAGCGAGCACATCGTCCATCCCCAGTTTTCGCGCAATCGCGTCCACATATAGATGAAAAGAAGCGGTCGCGAGGATTAGACGATAGCCCGCTGCCCGATCTGTCTCGATTTGGGCTAACGCGGCGGGATGCAGCCCGCGCGAGACCACCTGATCGGCGTAACTTTCGGCCAGCGGCGCTATCTCGTCGCGACGAAATCTATGACCGACCAGCAGGCGCAAATTGATCGCTTTCAGCCGTGACCGGTCAATCAACCCCAGCCAAAAGGCCAGCCCGGCAATCGCCACCAGCGGCAACAGTAACATCCGCCATTGCTGGCGGCGGCGCACGACGTGCATCAGAAACCCGCTATATGTCCCGGCGCGGGTGATCGTGCGGTCCATGTCATACATCGCCACCCGGTGCGCGGGCGCGCTGATGTGCGGAGAGGAAGATGAGTCCATCCCCTTTCCATACCCGTCCTCCAGTCCGCGGCCAAGCCACAGCCGCCGCTTTGCGACACAGCAATGGATTCGCTTGCCGTGATTAGGCAAATAATACAAAGTCGCGCGCGATGGTGGCTTGGGCAGATTTCGAACATAGCGACGGCGCCGATGGTGCAGATGTCCGCTTCTCCGGCCGATTGACGCTGGCGCGGCTTGGCGACCTGCCGCAGCGGCTTGCAGATGTCTGTCCGATCGCAACCCTCGACCTGTCAGCAATCGACCGCATCGACACAGTTGGCGCGTGGATCATCACCCGCACAGCGCGCGAACAGGGCGCAAAAGTGATCGGAGCCAGCCCCGACGCGCAACGGCTTCTAGATGCGCTGGCTGAAGATCAAAGCGAGTATCAGATTCGCGTCAGTCAAAAGTCATTGGTTGATCGCCTATTTGGCCAAATCGGCAACGCCAGCATGGCGGTCTGGTATGAATTTATCGGCATCATCGGCTTTTTCGGAGCAATGATCGTGGCGCTGGCGACGCAATTGCGAGCGCGGCGTCGCGTGCGATGGAATGCCGTCGTCCATCGTTTTCAATCTGTTGGCGTGGACTCGCTGCCCATTATCGGGCTGATGACCTTTCTCATCGGCATTGTCATGGCGCAACAGGGCGCGGTGCAATTGCAGCAATTCGGGCTGGAAGTTTTCACTATCAACCTTGTGGGGCGCGCTTCGATCCGTGAGCTTGGCTTGTTGATGACTGCGATCATGGTGGCAGGCCGTTCGGGCTCCGCTTTTGCTGCACAAATCGGCACGATGAAACTGACCGAAGAAGTTGATGCGATGCGCACGATCGGCGTGTCACCGATGGAAGCCATCGTGCTGCCACGTGTCGCGGCATCAACCCTGATGATGCCGCTGCTCGGTTTCTACGCCAGCATTTGTGCCATTATTGGCGGCGGCATTTACTGCTGGATCGGACTGGAAATTCCGCCGCTCACTTATATTCAACGGCTACGTGAAATCATCCCGATGACCGATTTCTGGATCATGATCATCAAAGCACCGGTGTTCGGTATATTGATCGGCGTCACCGGCTGTTATGAAGGGATGCAGGTACGCCAGAATGCAGAGGAAGTCGGCCGGCGCACAACCTCTGCTGTGGTCGCGGCCATTTTCCTCGTCATCGTTCTTGATGCCATGTTTGCGGTCTTTTTCTCATCCTTGGGTTGGAACTGATGGCAGAAATGATCCGCCCTGAAGACTTTAAGACCGCGATCCATATTCGTGGGCTTCGCAATCAATTCGGCGACGCTGTGGTCCATGACGGCCTTGACCTCGATGTCCGGTCGGGGGAGATTTTGGGGGTGGTCGGCGGTTCGGGCACCGGAAAGTCCGTACTGATGCGCTCGATTATCGGGCTGCAAACTCCCAGCGCAGGCGAAATCGAAGTCTATGGCAAGACGCTCGACACCATTGCGGATGCCGAAGAATCGCGTGACTTGCGCCGCCGTTGGGGGGTGATGTTTCAAGGAGGCGCGCTTTTCTCGACACTGACGGTGGCAGAGAATATCCAAGTCCCGCTGCGCGAATTTTACCCCAAGATCGATCAGCAACTGCTCGACGAAATAGCCGCTTATAAAGTCGCGATGGTAGGCCTGCCCTCGGACGCAGGTCCCAAATTTCCGGCGGAACTGTCCGGCGGAATGGTAAAGCGCGCAGGCCTTGCCCGTGCCCTCGCGCTCGACCCCGCGCTGCTGTTCCTCGACGAACCCACCGCCGGCCTTGATCCCATCGGCGCGGCCAAATTTGACGAACTAATCCGCGAGCTCGCAGATACAATGGGCCTCACCGTATTTCTGATTACTCACGATCTCGATTCGCTTCATGCGACATGCGATCGCGTTGCGGTCATTGCGGAAAAGCGTGTGATTGCGGTCGGGACAATCGCCGAATTGCTTGCTACCGAGCATCCGTGGATACAGGAATATTTCAACGGCCCACGCGGACGCGCAGCCGCCGGGGCCCGTAAAGCCCACGCCGCCACAGCATGACGTTAGGATGAACTGATGGAAACGCGATCAAACAATGTGCTGGTGGGTGGCTTTGTCCTGCTTCTGACGCTTGCCCTCGCCACATTTGTGGTCTGGTTGGCCAACGACAGCGGCGGCGACAAGCGCGAATATGATATTTTCTTCAAACAGTCGGTCGACGGGCTGAACAAAGGCGCTCAGGTTCAATTTTCAGGCGTTCCTGTGGGACAAGTGCGCAAGATCGAATTGTGGCGCGATGACCCGCAATTCGTGCTGGTACGCATTGAAGTAAATGAGGACGTCCCTGTGCTTCAGGGCACCACTGCTGCGCTCGAAGGCGTCGGATTCACCGGCGTTTCACAAATATCGCTCGACGGCGCGGTCAAGGGCGCACCGCCAATTACCGACAAGGGGCCGGCGGGCCGTCCCGTCATTCCCAATCGGATAGGCGGATTGGGTGAGCTACTCAACACCGCACCACAGCTGTTACAACGCCTCTCGACCCTCACCGAAAGGCTCGCCGAGCTAGCCGACGACAAAAATCAGGCGAGCTTCGCGGCCATTCTGGAGAATGTCGAAAAGAGCACCGCTATACTCGCGCGCAATGGCCCCGCGATTGAAAAGGCGCTCGCCGACACCCGCGTCGCAATTCAGCAAACGGGCGTGGCGGCCGAACAGATCGGCAATCTCGCCGCATCGGCGCAGGGCACGATAGACCGCAACGTCGACCCAGCGATGACCGACCTGCGCAAAACCCTGCGCAGTGCGAGCGAATCAATGGACACATTGAACAGCGCGATAGCCGCCGCAAAGCCCGGCCTCAAAACTTTCAGCGAAACAACCATTCCAGAGGCCAATGCGTTAATCCGCGATTTGCGTCGAACCTCGACCACCTTATCGAGCTTGACCGATAAGCTCGACCAGCAAGGCGCCGGTGCTGTGATCGGCGGCAGCAAGCTTCCCGACTATAAACCATGAGGATAATGCCCATGATCTGCCGCACCCATAAGCCTCTTTTGCTCACCGCCGCCGCGTTGACGCTATCGGCTTGCGTCAGCCTTGGTGGCGGTAAAGTCCCGCCCTTCCTCCTTACCCTCGACGCTGACGCCGTCCCCGCCGCCGGCCTGGCCCGCACTGCTGGCGAAAGCGGGACACTCACCATTTTGGTGCCGACCGCGCCGCAAAAGCTGCGCACTGTCCGCATTCCCGTGCAACAGGACAATGACAGCATTAGCTATGTCAAAGACGCGCAATGGGTCGAAGCGCCGGCTCGGTTAATGCAGCGGCTGATATCGGAAACAGTGGCGGCGAAGACCAATCGACTGGTGCTCGACGAAGGCCAATATCTTACGGCACCAGGCGAGCAGCTTGCTAGTCAGCTGGTCGAATTCGGCGTCGATGCACGCACTAACGAGGCCGTCGTGGTGTATCAGGCGATCCTCGTATCGTCGGCGGGCAAGTCCGTCACCCAGCGCCGCTTTGAAGCCCGCGAAGCGCTCGGCGGTCCGGTCACTGCCAAACCCGTGGGCGCTGCCCTAACCCGCGCCGCCAACAAAATCGCCACCGACATCGCGGTCTGGCTGGCCACGAAAAACTCCTGATCAACTTTTACATGATCGCGTTCGTTCACTCGCCGCCGGAGTCCGCCGGCGGCGGTGTCCATCCACTCCGGTATTTGTCGAACCAGGCCAGAATTGCTGATGCTTTTGCAGCGCTTTGAGATGGCCGCGCGGCGATGCCGCCATGGCTGGCGCCAGGAACCTTGACCAACGCCGTGGGAATGCCGCGCAGCCGTAGCGCGGTATAATATTGCTCGGCTTCGCTAACCGGCGTGCGATAGTCCTCACTCCCGACGACGACCAGAGTCGGTGTTTCGACATGGCCCACAAGCGAAAGCGGAGATAATTTCCAGAAGGCTTCGTGGTTCTCCCACGGCTGCGATCCGATCCAGTAGCGCCCGAAAAAGGCCGGACCGTCCGCAGTCAGCGCCTGCGATGTCCAGTTGATGACCGGCTTTTGCGCTGCCGCCGCCTTAAATCGGGTCGTCTTGCCAACGATCCAACTGGTCAGCACACCACCGCCCGATCCGCCGGTCACAAACAATGCGTCGGGGTCGGCGATACCTAGAGCGATGGCGCGGTCAACAATGCTGATGAGGTCAAAATAATCATTACCCGGATAGGCTTTGTCAATCTCATTGGCGAAAGCCTCGCCGTAGCTGGTCGAACCGCGCGGATTGGACGACAATACGGCGTAGCCAGCAGCGGCATATAGTTGATCATCGGTCGAAAAATGCGGGCCATAGGCGGCGAATGGGCCGCCATGAATTTCGAGGATCAAAGGGACCCGCCGCCCCTCGATATAGCCAGGCGGCAGCGTCAGCCAGCCGTCGATAGTTTTTCCATCGAAACTCGACGCAGCCGTAATCTTGCGGACCTCGCCCAGCGCCTTTGTGGCGCGCATCGACCGGTTGAGATCGGTTAGAATCCGCGACTTTCCGGCGCGGGCCAATTGCACCTCTGCGGGCCGTTGGGCTGTGCCGCCGGTAAAAGCGATGCTGTCATTGTCCGACACCGAGAAGCTGCCGCCGGTATAGGGACGGTCCATTCCGCCGCCTGACAAACCGGTTGCCACATCGCGGACCGTACCGTCGAGCGCGATGCGCGCCACCTTTGTTTCGCCATGCGAATCATATTGAGCGTAAATGCCGCCGCCGTCCGCATCCCAGATAATGCGATCGGGGCTGAAATCCCAATTTTCCGTCAAGCTGCGGCGTCCCGAACCGTCGCGATTCATTACATAAAGATCATTATTCTCGTAGGCGCGCATGGCATCGTCAAAACCAAGGTAGGCGATCATTCGCCCGTCGGGCGAAACCACCGGATTGGCATCGGGGCCGTCGCGATCAGTCAGTTGCGTGATCTGGCCATCGGCGACGTCGAGCGCATAGATTTCACTCTCGACTGGGTCTTTTTCCCAATCGGGACGACGGTTCGCGCCGAAATAAAGCGTTCGGCCATCGCGCGACCAGCTGAGCGGGCCGCCGTCATGATAAGGCCCAAAGCTTAGCTGACGCGGCGCGCCGCCGGTCGCGGGCACGACAAAGATCTTCTCGAATCCTGGCTTGATATAGCCTTCACCGTCGGCCCGATACGTCAGGAGGTCATGAATTTCGAGCGGCTCCGCCCATTTTGCGCCCTCGGGCTTTTGCGTAGGTGGTGCGCCAAGTTTTGGTCCTTCGTCTTCGACCAACATTGTATAAGCAATCGACTTTCCGTCAGGAGACCAGGCGATGCTTGAAGGGCTGGTCGGAAGGCCGGTCAACCGAACCGCTTCACCGCCATCCATCCAACGCACCCAAAGTTGCGGACTGCCGCCATCGGCCGAGGCATAGGCCAGACGTTTACCGTCGGGGGACCAGCGCGGAGAGAATGCGGCGCTATTCTGCCCCGCAACTGGGACCTCTGCGCCGGTCTGCGTGTCGATCATCCAGATTGAACTTACGGCTTTGTCCGACATGATATCGTTCGATTGGCGGACATAGACGATGTGGCGGCCGTCGGGGCTGATTTGCGGATCGGCCGCAATAGCTAAATCGAAGAGATTGACGCCTGTAAACCGGCGCTCCGGACCTATCCGCGCACTCCCCACGGCTGAGGCTGACATGGCCGCCGGTGCATTGGCCGGCGCGGCGTTTTCGGCAGGAGTTTCCGGAGGGGCCGGCTGATCCTGACCAACGCCAAGTTGCGGAAAAGCTGCCAAAAGACCGGCACCGAGGATCGCCAGTTTGCGCATCAGACTATTGCCCCTTCTCTATCGAATTATTAGGTCTGTACCCTTCGCCAGTTTCGGTCAACCGCCGCCACGGCCATCATCCCAACAAGCTCTTGCTCGCCTGTTCCGTCGAATCGCGCGACAGGCCGGGCTGCACCAAAATCCGCTCCAGCGCCGCCTTCATGTGCGTTGCCCGCCCCTCGTCAAATCGTTTCCAGCGCCCAAACGGCGGGATCAACCGCGCTGCGGTTTGCGGGTTCTTTGCGTCGAGCGCGATAATCAGATCGGCAACCAGCGCATATCCCGCCCCATCCTTTTGGTGAAACGCCGCCTGATTGGCCGAAAAGGCACCATAGAGCGACCGCACCCGATTGGGATTGGAAAGCGAAAAATCAGGATGCTGCGCCAGTTCTGCCACCGCGGCAACCGTGTCATCGCGCAAGGACCAGGCCTGCACCTGAAACCATTTGTCGAGCACCAGCGAATTGTCGCGATAGCGCTGATAGAAAATGTCGAGCGCGGCGACCCGTTCGTCGCTTTCGCCATGTGCCAGCGTCGCCAACGCTGCTTGCCGCTCGGTCATACCATCGGCGTCTGAAAATATACCGAACGCAAGCGCCGAAATGGCAGGCGACCCTGCTGCCGCCAGATAGGATAACGCCACCCCGCGCAGACGCCGCTTGCCTTTGGCCCCCGCCGACAGGTCGGTCGCAGGCGGCGCGGTTTTTGCTAACAGGTCGCGAAACGTGCCGTCCAGCGTCTTGCCGATGACAGCCTGTAACGCGCTGCGTGCGCGTCGGATTGCGTCGGGGTCGACGATGACCATCTGGTCGCCAACAAAAGATTCGCTGGGCAGCAAAATTGCCTCGGCAACAAAGGCCGCATCGTCCGTCGCACCGCTGAGTGTCTGGCGCACTGCGTCGACCACAGCTTGCGGATCACCAGCCTTGCCAACGACATTTTCGACCAGCGTATCGAGCATCAACTGTTGCAACGCTTCATAACGCGCGAAAGGATCGTCATCATGCGCAGCAAGCCAAGCCAACTCGCCGGGCGCGCGTTCAAATTCTATGATGACCGGCGCAGAAAAGCCGCGATTGACTGACAATGCAGGCCGTGTCGCAAAAGAGCCCAATTCCACATTCTGTCGTGCCGAATCGACGATCAGCATGGTATCGGCCAGCCCGCCGACCTTGCCGTCGCGGTCAAAGGCGGCAATCCTCAGCGGCATCGCCATCGGTTGCTTTTCCGGCTGCCCTGGTGTCGGCGGCACAAACTGGTTGATCTGCAACGTCCATTTGCCGTCCTCCTCAGCGACCGACAGGGCCAACCGCGGCGTGCCTGCCTGTTCGTACCACCGCCGGAATTGCGTCAGGTCGATGTCGCCACCTTCTTCCATCGCGCGGACAAAGTCCTCGCAGGTCGCGGCCTCGCCATCATGGCGGTCAAAATAAAGGTCTGTGCCCCGCCTAAAGCGTTCCGGCCCCAATATCGTCGCCATCATCCGGATGATTTCCGCGCCTTTATTATAGACGGTCGCGGTATAAAAATTGCTGATTTCCTGATAGCTGTCGGGGCGGATCGGATGTGCCAGCGGCCCGGCATCCTCGGGGAACTGGGCGGCGCGCAGCACGCGGACATCCTCGATCCGTTTGACCGCAGGGGACCCCATATCGGCTGAAAAGCTCTGGTCGCGAAAAACTGTGAACCCTTCTTTCAGCGACAGTTGGAACCAGTCGCGGCAGGTGATGCGATTGCCCGACCAATTGTGAAAATATTCATGCGCAACAACGCCTTCGATGCCGTCATAATCCTGATCCGTCGCGGTGTCGGGATCGGCCAAAATATAGCGGGTATTAAAGATGTTGAGCCCCTTATTCTCCATCGCCCCCATATTGAAATCGCTCACTGCGACGATGTTGAACAGATCAAGGTCATATTCGCGGCCATAGACACGCTCATCCCACGCCATCGAATCTTTCAGTGCCTTCATTGCATGGCTCGTGCGGTCCAGATCACCATCGCGCACCCAGATGCCCAGTTGGACTTTACGGCCGCTCATCGTAGTGAAATGGTCGCGGTTGACGACCAGATCGCCCGCTACCAAGGCGAACAAATAACTCGGCTTAGGCCACGGGTCTTCCCACAAAGCCCAATGGCTATCGCCTTCTCCATCACCCTCGTCGATGCAATTGCCGTTCGACAACAGAATCGGAAAGCGCGTCTTGTCTCCCGTCATCCGAACACGATAGCGGCTCAGCACATCGGGACGGTCGGGGTGGAACATGATCCGGCGAAACCCTTCGGCCTCGCACTGGGTGCACAGCATGTTGTTCGAGGCATAAAGGCCCATCAGCTGCGTGTTGGCCGCCGGATTGATCCGCGTTTCTACTTCGACGTTTGCGGTAGCCCGCGTTCCCAGATCGACGATCAGGTCAGGCCCGTCCATGCGCCAGTCATTCCAGCTTTCACCATCGACGCGCACGGCCTCGGCGGTCAGTCCTTCGCCGCGCAGCAACAAAGGAGCCGCTCTATCGGTATGACGCACGACCGAAAGCTGAGCCGACACGCGCGTTTCATCAATGCCGAGAGAAAAATCCAGTGCAATGTCGGGGACTTGCCAGTCAGGGGCGCAATAATCGTCTCGCTGGATTGTGACGGGTGGGGCGGGTGTTGAGGAGGCGTCTGTCATAGCGCATGGCCCTAGCCCTCTGGCGCACAACGCGCAATAAGCGCCCCCATGAGCAAGATGCTGATTTTCGGTCTGGGCTATACCGCCAGCCACCTTACCAACCGACTGAACGCCCGCGGGTGGGACGTTGTTGGCACCACGCGCGACGGGCGCGACGGCAGCATCGCCTTCACCAATGAAGCGGCTGTACTGGCCCAGCTTCGCTCCGCAACTCATATCCTGTCATCGGTGCCACCCACCGATGGCGCGGATTCCGTGCTGGTCCGCTATGGCGAAGCGATCGCCTTCGCGCCCGCTCGCTGGGTCGGCTATTTGTCCTCGACTGGAGTCTACGGAGATACCGGCGGCGCATGGGTTGATGAAAGTGCTGCGCTCAACGGCCGTCGTCCCGACCGGATTGCTGCCGAACGGGCGTGGCATGCGCTTCGTAGCGAGGTCTGTATCTTTCGCCTCCCCGGCATTTACGGCCCTAGGCGCAGCATCCTCGACCGCATTGTCGATGGCCGTGCGCATCGCATCGATCTGCCCGACCAGTTGTTCAGCCGCATCCATGTCGATGATATTGCCACTGCTATCATCGCCTCTTTCACCGGGCCACCCGACGTCTATAATCTCGCCGACAATTTTCCCTGTCACCAGAACCGGCTGATCGAGTTCGGCTGTGCGCTGTTGGGCACCCCCCTGCTACCACTGCAAACGCTCGAAGATGCCGGTCTTTCAACCGCCGCCCGCGCCTTTTATGCAGAGAACCGCCGCGTCGCGAACGGCAAAGCGAAACGTCAGCTCGGCTGGCAGCCCCGCTTTCCCAGCTATCGCGAAGGGCTGGCGCAGCTCTAGGCCATCGACCTACAGAAACACGTCGATGCTGTGGATCAGCAGCCCTACCAACCCGCCAACCAGCGTCCCATTGATGCGGATATATTGCAGGTCGTCGCCAACCGCATTTTCCAGTCGGTCAGTGATCGTTTTGGCGTCCCAGCCACGAATGGTGTCTGACACCAGTTTAAGCGCTGTCTCGCCATAGCTATCCACCGCGCCCACCACCGCGCGGCGCGCATAGCGGTTGAGCGTGTGCTTGATATTCTGATCCTCGCCCAACATCGTACCAAATTGGGTGATCAGCTCGCCAATACGTCCCGCCAATACCGTGTCGGGATCGCGCGCGGCGCGAAGTAACGCACCGCGGCCCTGTTCCCATAATCCGTCGAGCCAGCGTTTGACCGCCGCATTGGCGAGCAGCTCGTCGCGAACCTTGTCGACCTTGGCCCGCACTTCGGGGTCGTGTTGCAGGTCGAGCGCCATCCGCTCAAGGCCTTCTTCGACACGCAGCCGGATCGGATGGGTTTCTTCGACGGCCATGTCACTGAGCAGCTTGCCAAGACCCGCTACAATGCGGTTGGCTATGCTTTCATCCAGACCGGCAAACCGCACCAAAGCATTGCTATTGTCGTGAACCATCTGGTGAATCAAATGCGCATTGAGATCGAGCGTCTTTGATCCCCACTTGACCATTGCGTCGAGCAGCGGCTGGTGCCGCCCCTCGGCAAGCGCCGCGTTGAGCGCCTGACCCAGCAACGAAGCCACATCCAGTTCTCGCAGCCGCTCCGCAATTGCCGATTTGACGATGCCACCTAGTCGTTGCTGGTCGAGCGCCCCAAGAGCGTCGGCGATCATCCGCGACGCGCCCAGTTTTAACCGTCCGCCCCCTGCCGCGGGCTGCGACAGGAAGTTTCCGACAACTCCTGCCACATCGACATCGCGCATTTTGCGCGCAATCAGGCGGGGGAGCAGAAAATTGTTGAGCAAAAAGCGCGCCAGCGTGTCACCGATGCGATTCTTATTGCGCGGAACAATGGCGGTGTGCGGGATAGGAATACCCATCGGATGACGGAACAGCGCAGTAACCGCAAACCAATCTGCCAGCCCCCCCACCATTGCAGCTTCGGCAAAGGCACGGATGAATCCGATGGCGGGATGAACGTCCTGCCAGCTTTTGGCCGTGATATAAACGCCCGCCATCACGATCAACAGCCCCGTTGCGACGATCCGGATGTTGAGCCCGCCGGTCGGCACGCTCACCCCTAAGCCGGGCCGAGGGCTGAAGTTGGGTTCCGCAATTCTGGTGGCCGGATCAGTCATGCCATTCCAATGACGCAGCACGCCAATGGTTGCAACCGGCGCGGCGCAAAAGGCCGCGCCGGCATCACTCGGCCGGGTGCGGTGGCGCCGTATCCGGCACCGCCTTGCCATCATCCCCCGGCTTATACGTCAACAGATTGCGCGAGAAGAAACGTCCCATCCGCTTCTCGGCGCTATCGGCGAGGCTGAAACCTGCCGGTACAATCAACAACGTCAACAGCGTCGACAGGATCAAACCGCCAATCACAACCACGCCCATCGGCGCGCGCCATGCCCCGTCCCCCGACAGCGATAGCGCGGTCGGGACCATACCCGCGACCATGGCGACCGTCGTCATAACGATTGGCTGGGCACGCTTGCGCCCTGCGTCCATTAGCGCTGCCACCTTGCCAACCCCTTGCTCCATCTCCTCGATCGCAAAATCGATGAGCAGGATCGAGTTTTTCGCCACAATGCCGAGCAGCATCAGCAAGCCGATAAAGACCGGCATAGAGATCTCCATACCTGTAATCGCCAGACCGATGAGACCGCCCAATGGCGCCAGCAACAGCGACAACATGTTGACAAGCGGTGACAGGAACCGGCGATAAAGCAGGACCAGTGTCGAGAAGACGAGCAACAAGCCCGACACGACGGCGACCATGAAATTGAAGATCAATTCCCCCTGCCATTTCTGGTCGCCCTGAACAATCTTGCGGACGCCTTGGGGCATTTTGGCATAGGAGGGCAAACTGTCGATCTTGGCCTGGGCGTTGCCCGTCACCAATCCCGGCGCCAGGTCAGCGCCAATAACGATCCGGCGTACCTGATTGTACCGGCGCAATTCTGTCGGTCCGGCACCAAACCCGATCTCGGCAACCGATTTCAGAGGCACCGTCGTCCCGCGTGACGTCGGTACCGGCAGATTTTCCAGCGTGGCCAGACTGCGGCGCGAATCCTCTGCAAGAAGCACGCGGATAGGGATCTGACGATCCGACAGCGAGAATTTCGCGACATTCTGATCGATATCACCCAGCGTTGCGATACGTATGGTCTGGCTCAACGCCGCCGTGGTCACGCCGAGATCGGCGGCTAGGTCCATGCGGGGATTGATGATTATTTCCGGACGCGGCGTATCACCTTCGATTCGCGGCGCCCGAATTTCCTTGAGCTTGCCCATTTCAGCTACGATTTTGCGCGCTTGCTCTTGTAACTTCACAGGATCGTCGCTGCCGATGACCAATGTGATATCACGACCTGAAAACCCGCCCGACTGGCTTTGGAACCGGACGCGCGCGTCTGGAATGGCCGCCATGACGGGTTGCAGCTTGCGTTCCCATTCAACGCTGGTCGTCGCGCGCTCCTTTTTCAACGTGATGAAGATATTGCCGCTGCCAACGTCCACATCGGCAAAGGCTGCGTCGACCGCCGGTTCCTTGTCCAATATTGTCGTGATCTGATCGGCGATTTTGCTGCTCTGGGCCAAAGTCGACCCCGGAGGCAGTTCATAGCTGATCTGGCTATAATCACTGTTGGTTGTCGGCTGGAATTGTTGCGGCAAGACCGCGAACAGCCCGATACTGGCAGCAAAGGCCAAGGCACCAATACCTACAATCCAGAAGCGATGGTCAAATAGGCGGGCATAGCCACGCTGGACCATGAATCTTGTCCATTGAATAAAAGCTTTGTCGCGCAGCGCAAAAACACTAACCGCCGCACCTAATAAGATCATCAGCAAGGAGGTGGCCAGAAAGACCACGACAATCGAAAGGGGTATCTGGAGCAGATAGAAAACCGCCGTATTGGCAACATCGTCACCTGCACTGACCTGATGCCACCGCATCGCCACGCTAGCCACCGCCGCGATCACCGCCAGCGCAGCTGGTCCGGCTAGATAGTTCAACTTGGTTTCACTAGCCTCGAACCGCGCCCGCATTTTTTGCGCCTTTGCATGATCCAATGTCCAGGAAAGCAGACGCTCGTAGCGGTCAATCCACGGGCCGCTGGCATGATCCTGCGTCCCGTGCGGGGCCAGAAAATAGGCTGCAATCATCGGCGTAATCAGTCGCGCAACCGCCAGACTGACCAGCACCGCGAAGACCACAGTCATGCCGAACTGGATGAAGAATTGACCCGAAATGCCGGGCATCAGAGCCACAGGCAGGAATACCGCGACAATCGACATGGTAGTCGCCACGACAGCTAGGCCGATTTCATCCGCCGCGTCGATCGCCGCCTGATAGGCGGATTTGCCCATTCGCATATGTCGGACGATATTCTCGATCTCAACGATAGCATCATCGACCAGCACCCCAGCGACAAGACTGAGCGCTAGCAGTGACAGGCTGTTCAGCGAAAAGCCCATTAGGTCCATGAACCAGAAAGTAGGGATGGCCGAAAGCGGAATGGCCAACGCCGAAATCAGCGTCGCGCGCCAATCGCGCAGGAACAGGAACACCACGACAACCGCCAAAACCGCGCCCTCAATCATCGCTTCCATCGAACTTTTATACTGCTCTTTGGTATAGATGGTGCGCGTGAACAGGATTCTGAAATTTACCTTGGGGTTGTTCTTCTTGATCTCTTCCAGCTTTTTGACCGCGGCGTCATGGACGGTCACGTCTGACGCATCCTTGGCCTTTTCAATCGAGAAGGATAGCACCTGCTTGCCGTTCATCTTAGCCAGGTTGCGCTGTTCGGCATAACTGTCGGACACAGAAGCGACATCCGACAAGTGGATCGTCCGCCCATTAGCCAACGCAATGCGCGTTTCACCCAATTGGAAGGCTGAGCCGGCATTGCCAAGAACGCGAACCGCCTGTTCTGATCCGGCAATTTCGGTGCGTCCGCCTGCGGCATTGATATTCACCTGCCGCAATTGCTGGTTCACCTGGCTGGCAGTGAGGCCGTAGCTTTGCATCCGCGCCGGATCGAGAATGACCCGAATTTCGCGGTCGACGCCGCCCGAGCGGCGCACCTGACTCATACCCTCGATCGACAGCAATTCCTTGGCGACCGTATTGTCGACGAACCACGACAATTGCTCCAGGCTCATGTCAGTGGCTTCGACCGAGAAATAGGTGATCGGTCCCCCGGCAATGTCGACGCGGTTGACTTGCGGTTCCAAAATTCCATCGGGTAATTCGCCGCGAATCTGGGAAATCGCCTGATTGACGTCATTGTAGGCACGATCAATCGGTGTCCCAACGGCGAACTGGACAAATGTCCGGCTACTGCCCTCACTGACATAAGAGGACATGTCCTCAACGCCATTGACTGCACGCACGGCCGCCTCGACGCGTTGCGTGACCTGGGTTTCCAGTTCTGTCGGCGCCGCACCCGGCTGAATCACGATCACCTGAACGGCCGGAAACACAATATCCGGATTGTCGTTCACATCCATGCGGTTGAAACTGACAAGTCCTGCCAACAACAACAGCACGAATAACACGATCGGCGGCACCGGATTGCGGATGGACCAGGCGGAGATATTACGAAAATTCATTGCTCAACAGCTTCCTAGGCAGCAATCCACCGGACTATTTCGCGGCCGTTTCAAGAACCGGCTTAATCGTGTCGCCGGGGTTGAGGAAAGCACCTGCCAGCACAACAACGCGCTCGGTTCCTTGCAACCCTTCTGCAATTGCGACCCCATCGTCGCTGACCGAACCGACCTTGATTTTGCGCCGTTCGACCTTGTTACCCTTGCCAACGACATAGACATAATTGCCATCTGCGTTACTCAGTACGGCGCTTTCCGGCAGTAACGGCAGGTCCGCCGACCCGGAAATTAGCTTCGCGTCGGCAAATCCGCCCGGGCGCAGCGCGGCGCTATACGGCAATGCGATACGCACATTGCCCTGACGCGTCTGCGGGTCGATGACCGGCGACTTTTGCCAAACATGGCCCGCGATGTTCAGGTTCGAACCGACTGGCGTTACGACGGCCTTTGTACCGATGGAAAGACGTTGCAGGTCAGTTTCGCTCATCTGCGCCAGCATTTCCATTTCGCCGCCCCGCGCCATGCGGAATAATATGCCGCTGCCAGCGCTCACTATCTGACCGGGTTCAATCTGGCGTGTCAGCACCAGTCCCGCCGCCGGAGCCACGATATTTAGCCGGCTATTGCGCGCCTGCGTTTCGGCATATTGGGCCTGCGCAACGCGGACGCGGGCATTAGCGGCATCCCGCGTAGAGCGTTTGCGATCCATGTCCGCTTTTGAAATAAAGCCACGAGAAACCAGCGCTTCCGCGCGCTCAAGTTCGGCCTGCGCCAGGCTGGCGTCGGCCTGTGCCACACGGATTTGCGCCGACAGGGCGTTAGCTTGCTGGACCTGAACCGACCGATCAATGACGGCCAGAACCTGCCCCGCTTTCACCCATTGGCCGGGCTGGACCAATACGCGTGAAACTTGCCCACCCTCGCCCGCAATGCCAACCGGCATTTCGACCCGAGCGGCGATCGTGCCATTGGCGGAAACCGTGGCCTGCACCGACTGGCGACCCGGAACGACAACAGTGACGGTCGGCGCGCTCGCGGCCTTTCCGTCGCCACCGATTGTGCCATTGTTGGATGCCGACGCTTCTTCGCCCTTGTTCGAAAATGATGAATAGGCGGCCCAGGCGGCGACTAACGCCAAAGCTATGAGCACAAACGCGATAATCATCGTCTTGCGACGGCGCCCCGCATCCCTCTGCCCGTAAATGGATTGGGTATTCCCCGTCAAAATGTCCATCGAATCCACTTTCCGCTCGTAATTCACGTCGAATTTCCTTCATCCCGGCGTTCCAAAGCCGCATGTGAAGAAATCTATCCACAACAGCCCACCCGCGTAGCAAGATAGCTGTCCTGCCTGAGGTGTATTATCCCATTATATCACCGCTTGCAAGCGTCGAATATCGGCGCTGCATGGTCATTAATCGGGATAGGGATATAGTCTCGGCCGCCCTGCCGCGCCAGCAAATGCGCAATGCAATTTGCGCGCCCGCCACAAAAAAAAAGGGCGGCGCAACCTTGGTTGCGCCGCCCTTCTCGCTATCAAATTGCCGCTAGGGGATCAGCGGACGCTGCCGCGACGAATCAGGTTGATCAATCCCAGCAAGACGACAGCGCCAATAAAGGCCCAGAGGAGTCCGATGGGACTGAAGGCACTGAGGCTGGCCCCCATGCCAAACATCCCGCCCAAAATATTGCCAAGAAACGCGCCAACAATACCGACAATGATATTCAGCAAGATACCCTGTTGCGCGTCGGTACGCATCACAATGCTAGCCAGCCAGCCAATAATTCCGCCAACTATAAGCGTAATAATGATTCCCATGATATTTCCTTCCCTATCCGAAAACACGCAGTAAGCGCGTGTTTTCACCATCCGTTCCGGTAAGTCCTTTACCGGCGCGCCCTGTTGTCCAGGCGATAATTCTAACAATGCAAGAGAAGGCGAAAAAGTTCCCGGTCGCCACTAAAAGGATAGCGACCGGGAAAGTTGGATCAGCTCCTGGTCGGGAACAGATCCGGGTCGCCAGCAGGGGATAGTGGCCAATGTCGGATGGTGATGTGACAGCCATCACATCATGGTAAATAAAAGCTTCAGCTCATGGTAAAATGTTTGGAAAGACGGGGCGCGGGCCAATGGCGTGCCGCGCGATCGGGACTATAAGGGTCGCTCAAACGAAATGGGGGCCGACATTTCTGTCAACCCCCACTATCCGGTATCACGTCTGGCAACTACCAACTGGTTACTTCGTTCTGCCTCACTTGCGTTCCGCAGCCCGGTCAATAAACGGTCCGAAGTCTCCCGACGCGTCCCGGCGGCGGTTTGGTCGGCCCCCTCGCGGGGGCCGGCCGCACCTGAAATGGTCTTCATCATCTTGTCCAAGCATCTGCCGAAGCAGTTGCTCTCTAAGCGGTGGGCTCCATTCCTAAACCTGATCGGGTTCGCATCAACTCGTGGGAATCGCTACGTTCCGTGATCTGGCTATCTTTCAACATCCTCGTCGATCCAGTCCGTTTTCTTCCGGATAGTCTTGCAACCGTCCTTTGTTTCCCGGTGGTCCGACGTCTCTGTCGTCCGATGATCTGAAGCTGACACGAAGCGCTGGGCGCGCCAACTAAAAAGCGACCAAATGTCGCACTTTAGAGATCGTTACTGTGGATAAGTCCGGCATTAGCAACAAGCAAAATGTTGCGCAGCATTTTTGTTACAAAGGTGCAGCATTTTCGGATTCGCAAATTGCATTTGCGTCCTGCCGAATGCGACTCATCAGTATCAGCTATACGTCATTAAAACTTCCGCGCTGCCTTGCGAGTCGCGCATAGGCTGAAGCATCCAGTGCCGTTCCCGCATGCGCTAGCATCGCATCAAGCATATTGAGTATGGCATCGCGACGCGCGGCATTGGCGGCGGCGGGCAACATGTCAGCAACAATCTCGAAAAATTTGTTCGCCGCGACATCGCTCGTCGCCACCGTCATGATCGCCGACCCGAAGCCGCGTTTCAAATAATGGTCAAACCCGTCGGCCACAACGTGAATGCGCGTAGGATCAAAGTCGGATCGATCGGGTCCGCAGTCAAGGTCACGTGCAGACAGCTCCGCCGTTGCGGCTCCTAGCCAGTCAAGCGCCGCAATCGCGGTAAAAGGATCGTTGATCCCCGGCGAGAGCGCGCGGAGTGCAATTTCGACCAGCTCGTCGATCAGATAGTCGATGTCCTGTGCCGCGGACCGGCTCGATGCTATCGCGAAGCAGGCGCGCAGCTTGCCCGCCAGATCATCATCGACAGGTTCCGCGCCGCACCAGTACAGAAGGGGCACAGCGCCATGGACAAAATCTCCCGTGCGGCGGGCCAGAACGATCTCGCCTTTATTTGCCTTGGCCAGACCGTCGAGCGATTCAAATTCGATGATGTCGATATATCCGGCGCGATGCGATACAATCTGTGTGCCGCGTTGTTCATGTGGAACCGGCTCTGCATCACCCTCCACCGGGAAGCGCTCGTCTAAATCTTTCAGCAAGCGGCGCCCGATCCGTTCAATCACCTTATTGATGCGAATACTCGACGGGATATGATTGAGCAAATAAACGAGTACCGCAACCGACATCAACGTCAGGCCAAAGGCAATAAGCAACGATAATTGCGGAACAAAACCGGGGCCCAAGGTCGTCGCTGCGTAGCTAGACGAAACGGCATGTTCATCCTCGCCGCGAATGACGCGTAGCACGAGCAGCGAATAAACAAAGGTCGCGATAAAGGTCGCGAGAGACAGCTGATTACCGCGATCCTCCATGAAATTGGTAAGCAGGCGGGGACCATAGGTACCCGAAGCATAGGCCACCGCAGCGATCGTGATTGAAAAGACAGTCGCGGCGACGCCGATCATCGACCCAGCAATCAACGACAATAGGCTCCGGGCGCCTTGGGGGCGCGATGGAGTTAATAATTCGGTGCGCGCCAGCCACTCCGCCGTCCCTTGACGGTCAAGCCATATAGTGGCGGTGGCGAGCGCAATGGCGGCCAGCGTAAAAAGCGCCGGATAGAACCAATAGCTGGCGTTGATAGACACCCAGGTCGAACGCAGCCGCGCGATCATGTTAAAGTTGTCCGCTGCCGAAGGTTATGATCAACCTTGCGTCTTTGCACCCAAATCACCCTTGCCTACCGTCCCACTTGCCATTTCCAGCATCCGGTCGAGGCTCTTCTTTGCGCCCAGCCGCAGTTGCTCGTCCATCTCGATACGCGGCTTCAGGTCACGAAGGGCAATATACAGCTTCTCCAACGTATTCAGTGCCATATAGGGGCAGATGTTGCAGTTGCAGTTGCCATCGGCCCCCGGCGCGCCGATGAAATTCTTGCCGGGAACCGCCTTTTCCATCTGGTGAATAATGTGCGGTTCTGTTGCAACGATTAGCGTGTCGCCTGGAAAATCCTTGGCAAATTTCAAAATGCCGCTCGTCGATCCGACATAATCGGCATGATCGATCACATGAGGCGGACATTCGGGGTGCGCGGCGACCGGCGCATCGGGATGCTGCGCCTTGAGCTTAAGGAGCTCGGTCTCGCTAAACGCTTCATGGACAATGCACACGCCTGGCCAAAGCAACATCTCGCGCCCGAACTTGCGGTTAAGATAACCCCCTAAATGCCGGTCAGGGCCAAAAATGATTGGCTGGCTTTCGGGGATCTGGCTGATAATCGCCTCCGCGCTCGAAGAGGTGACGATGATATCAGAGAGCGCCTTCACCGCCGCCGAACAGTTGATATAGGTGAGCGCAATATGGTCGGGATGCTGGTCGCGAAATCGCTTGAACTGGTCGGGGGGGCAACTGTCTTCCAAGCTACAACCCGCATCCATATCGGGAAGCACGACGATCTTTTGTGGGCTCAAAATCTTCGCCGTTTCGGCCATGAATTTGACCCCGCAAAAGGCAATGACATCGGCATCGGTTTCGGCGGCCTTGCGGCTAAGCTCCAACGAATCGCCGACAAAATCGGCCAGATCCTGAATCTCGGATTTTTGATAATAATGCGCCAAAATCACGGCATTGCGCTCTTTGCGCAACCGGTCAATCTCGGCACGCAGGTCGAGGCCGGTCAGGTTTTCGCGGGTAGGGGCAGTCATTGCGGGTCCTTTTTCAGCGGGGAGGCCGCCCTTCCCTACACGCCGCTATCGGTCGGGGCAATTCACCCGCTCATCGGGCGACGATCGACGTAGCCAATGCGATCACGGGCGGCGCTTTTGCAAGCAAAGCAATTAGAATATGAGTGGTGGCCACCGCCCCCGCCACCCAGATCGTCGCCGCATGGATCCGGCCAAGGGTGCGCAGATCAAACTGCGCCACAATAGTCACCGCACCAAGCTGGCAAAGCATGGCCAACCACTCGCCCCAACTGCCGAGCAGCGGCATCGGCAACAACCGACCGAGCGCGGGCTCCAGAATCAGGATTGTCGCACCAATCATCAGTCGCCGATGCCAGTCGGTGCGGCGCCGGCACATGATCGCCGCCGCGACCATGACTCCAAAGGACAGGGCACCAAGGCTGCTAAGCATCAAGAAAAACGGCGGGGTAAAAAACGGTGGTTGGCGGCGCAAAGCAATGGCTTCAACGCCTATGAAGATACCCAAGACGACAATGATAGCGGCCAGCCCGGCGCCAGCCCAGCCGAGCCGCCGATGCAGGGCCAAATTCTGCCGTCCGACCAATGTCGGCTGGACGATCAACAATCCCAGCCAACTCACCATAGCCAGCGCATGAAAATGGACCCAGATTGGTATTTGACCAAAATCGACGAAACCGCGCGCCGAAAATTGAAAAAATCCGAAAAGGATAAATAGCGTCAGGCCGATCGCCATACGCTGCCAGAAAGGTTCGGCGCGAACTGCGCCAGAAACGAGTGTTGCCATTGCCACCCCCATCAATGCCTTTTGATGAGTTGCAGATTAGGTCAAAACAGGCGTTTCTGGAAGAGGCTTTCAGCGCGGTGTGTCACTCGCGAAACGTGCCGTTACCTTGGCGTCGATCCCCGCTGCTCGCAATGGCATAGCAAAGCTTTGTTCGATTGCGTTGCGCGTGGCGGAACGCGCCAGTCGCATCGGCGTTGCCCCCTTGGCCTGCTTGATCAGCTCGGCCTGCGCTGCTTTTCGGTTGGCGGCATCCAGCACATCTTCGGCATTGGTCAACGCCAGCAGAATCTCGCCATCGCGAAACTCGCTGATCGCATTTATGTCGATTTCGGGTCCGGCTAGCCGCAGCGGTGGCAAGGTGATGGTAAGTGCCTTTTCGAATCCGTCCCATTTCAGATCCGTCTGCTTCAGTTTGGCCAGATCGACTTCATAACGCACCGTGCCCGGCATGATCAGTGTCTTTTTCGCCTGCAGTCCCAAGCGGCTTTGCGTCGAGGTTACGACGGCAACATAGCGCGCGGTAAAGGGCACGAGTATATTTTGTTCCTGCAGACCTTGCAGGCTCGCAGCCACCACTGTCTCGGGATTAAAGCTGTTTTGCCAGCCATCCCAAGCCCGCCAACCCATAAACAACGCAAATGCAAACAAGAGCAAAACGCCGAGACGGAAAAGCCCGCGTGTCATGCCACCAACCGCCACGACTCGGCCTCATGGACCACGCGGCCCCTGTTCTCCAGGTCGATGAGATGTGCCAGCACCGATCGCCCCGCGGCCCCACGCAAACGCGGGTCGAGCCCTTTGTACATATGCGACACCATCTCGGGGATCGCGTCTGTGCCACGCTCCAGTTCGCGCAAAATCTGACGTTCCCGCTGCTTGCGATGGCCCAACATCCCGCGAACGAGTTGGCGCGTCCTAGTCACGGAGGGACCATGCGCGGGATAAAAGATGCGGTCTTCGCGATCATAGAGCTTCGACAAGCTCGCCATATAGGCCGCCATATCGCCATCGGGCGGACTGACCACGCTGGTCGACCAAGCCATGACATGGTCGCCGGTGAACAGCGCGTCACTTTCTTGTAAAGCATAGCAAAGATGGTTCGATGTATGCCCAGGGGTCGTCACTGCCTCCAGCGTCCAGCCGTCGCCACTCACTTGCTCACCATCGATTAAAATGTGGTCGGGCGCGTAATCGGGGTCAAAGGCAGAATCACCACGCGGCCCGTCGTCGCTCAGCGCCAGCGGCGCACAACCGATAATCGGCGCCCCTGTCGCCTGCTTCAGCGGCGCGGCGGCGGGGCTATGGTCGCGGTGGGTGTGGGTACACAGGATCGCTGCTACCTTGGCATCGCCAACGGCGCGCAAAATTGCGTCGACATGGCCGGCACCATTGGTGTCAGGCGGATCACCGATGCTCAACCCACTACCAATCGGGCCAGGGTCGATGACCGCGACATCGCGTCCCGAACCGACGATCCACGTCTGGGTGCCGGTAAAGGTATAGGGCGACGGATTAGGACCAAGCACGCGGCGCACTAGCGGTTCATGCTGCTCGCAATCCCCCGCGCGGATGCTGTCGGGCCAAGGCTTCTGTTCACTCACCCCACCCATGTGGCATTGCGTCTGCAAAAGGAAAAGGGGCGCGGACATAGAAAAAAAGGGGGTCAAAATCTTGACCCCCTCTCCTCCCTACCACCAATCGCACCAGGGACTGCGCGCAGGTGGCAATTTTCGCGACTCAAAAGCCCCGCACTCTATTTGCCGTGCTTCTCCATTTCGGCAATCGCCTTGTCAAAGTCGGCGGCAACTTTGGCGCGCATTTCAGCCGACAGGTTGGGCGCGGCATCCCCTAACATAAATTGCGCGCGAGCTTGCTTCAGTCCCTTGATTTGTGCTGAAAAATCAAGATCTTTGTCATCGCAACGAACCATCTTTATCGCCGAAACGCTGCCATTCTTGTCCTCGCTACGATCGACAACCGCCTTCGGCTTTGTACCATCGCGGCAGGTCGCCAGCGCAAGCGCGACCCCGTCTTTTCCCTTCCAGTTCATCTCGCGAGACAAATCCCGGCTCGACCATGACAGTGCTTTTGCGCCGCGCTCTTTACGCTTGGCTTCCAGCCGGTCGGCAATAGCCGCAGCCTTTTTGTCGCTAATGCCTTGCTCTTTCAGCGTCGCCATTATGTCAGTGCGCGATAGGCTCGACAATAATTCCAGATGCGCAGGCTCTCCATCCTTCGTACGGAAGGCAAACGCATTGGCGTCGGCGCCATCGGCTCTATCGGTCAGCTCGCGGCGGATTTCATAGCGACGGATCTCGCGATTTTTCGCATCAATCGCCTGATCATCGTCACTTTCCTCGGTGGAAAAAACCATGACCTGATGCACATCATGAGGTGCCCTGGGCGCGTGAGGAGCTTCAGGCGCAACTGGTGCCACAGGCGGCGCAGGCGGCGCAGGGGCTCCGGACACATCTGGCGGCGGGGGCGGTGCTGGTGGTGCGGGGACGTCTCTCATCTGTTCGGCGGCACTGGCCAGCGGCGCGGGTACCAAGGTCGCGGTGGTGGCCAGCGCGACAACGGCCCCACCGCAGAGCAACATGCGCCCGAACAGTCCCCGCCTTTTCGAAATTTTCTGCTTCGTCAACATGGTCAGTCTCTCCTGCAAATTATCATGGGCCGCCATCGGGGCCGCCAAAATCAGGCGTGACCCAACCGCTGCCTTGGCAATCGCGGCAGCATATTGGGCCGTGCGTGAAACGCACTCGCCACCGAGCCCGACCTCGATCGCGCCCGCCATCGTCAAAACTCGCGCGTCACACGCTGCCTCTTGGTCAAAGCGAAAAGCGCGCATCGCTGCCCAGGCAAAGGGGTTGAACCATTGCGACGCCAAAAAAATTAGCGCAGCCGCATTGGCCCATAGATCGCCGTGACGGTGGTGCGACAGTTCATGGTCCATCGCCAGCGACCGTTCCTCGCTATCATAGCGGGCAAAAAAGTCCTGAGGCACCGCGACATATCGGCGCAGCAAGCCAAAGGCGACCGGACCGGAAATCTGTTCAGACATCACCAGCCGCGTCGATCCAATCGATTCCAGCTCCACCGAGTGAGCCAGCAAATCCCGGCGAAAGCGGCGGTGCGAGGCCAGCGCAGCGGCGAGCACAACCATCATGCCGGCCAACCACGCACCGAACAATATGGGGGTCAGATCGGGCGGCCCCGCCGCCGGAGGCGCAGCGCCCACAATCGACGGCGTATCAATCGGGATCAGCATCATCGCTTCATTGGTAGCAACCGGGGCCATTACCGTCGCAGTTGCGACCGGATCGGCAAAGGGCAGCGGCGGCAGCACAAGCCGCAAGGCGGGAATGAGCCATAAGGCATAGGTCAGCCGCGGTCCAAAATGACGAGCAAACGGTTTGCGCACGATCAACACAGCCACGACGAGCGCCGCCGTCACCAACAGCGTGTGGCTCCAATAATCGAACAGAACCGCCCCGCTCATGACTTCAGCCTCCGCAGCAAATCCTCGATTTCGCTAATATCGCTCTCGCTTAGCGCCTCGCGCTCGGCGAGATGCGCTATCAGCGGGCTCACGCGCCCGCCGAATAGCCGGTCAACAAAACGCTGGCTCTCGTCGCCAATCGCGTCGGCCCGTGCCACCGCCGGACGATATAGAAAGCGCCGCCCTTCAGCTTCGGTTGCCACCGCCCCCTTTTGCACCAGTCGCGCCAGCAAAGTCTTGATTGTCGCTTGCGTCCAGCCGTTCGCATCGCCGATGCGCGCCGTCAGTTCGGCCGCGGTTTGCGGGGCTTCGTCCCACAGCGCGGTCAGCACCTGCATTTCGGATTCGCTTGCTCTTTCGGCCATCGATCGTTCCTCCGTCAAACGCCTGCTCGATCAACGACTACAAATGTAGTCATTAATCTGAACGGGGGATGAATGGCCAGGCAGGCAATGGAATGCAGTAAACCGAGTGTCGGGAATTTTGACAGGTTGCACAGGCGTTTACCAATGGGTAACCACCGCCTCCCGCCAAAATGCGTCATGTTGACAAATTGGCACGGCAATTGAATAGTATGAGATGTTCCTGAGTGTTCCGCTCAACATGGAGCGGCGGGTAGCATCGGTCTGGTCCCTGATGCTACCCGCCCTCACCCGGGAAAACCCCACTTACCCCAATAGAAAATGGGGGCGGCGCGGCCCAACGGCCCCGCCCCCGAAGCTCCCACAACTCAGCATGATCCTCCCATTTGGTGCCACTACATGCGGGCGAGGCCCCTTTGCTTCTGCGCGAGCGCCGGCCGCCTTGCCTGTTCGTCACGACAAGGTGACTGACCGTCCCGCCTCTGGAAATGTTTGTGCATGCAACCAAAATTTCGAACCGGCGGAGTCCGTCATATTGACGAATGGCAAAATGGCACGACCTAGAACACACTTGAAAAGCCTCACGTTAAAGGCGAAGTCTTGTGGTCAGAGGCCGCTTTTCGCAGGACGGAGCAGGACGCCAAAGGGCCGATTTGATCGCCGTGTCGCTAAAAGATCTTGACGCCAGCAATGAGCCGTCCTCGAGCGCCAGAAGCCATGCGACATAGGGCATGACATATTACACCCAATAAATTTCATGGGGATGCTCATATGTAACTGCGCAAAGCGGCATGCTTTCGATCCCCTAAGGGCGCAAATGCTCCTCGTCCGCTCTGTTTTAGGTCATTCCGCCTTGGCGGGAATGTCCGTCATCAAGCTGTGCAATTCACCGGCTTCGTACATTTCCATCATAATGTCTGACCCGCCGACAAATTCGCCCTCTAACATAGAGCTGGGGGATGGTCGGCCAATCGGAAAATTCCTTGATGCCCTGACGCACTTCCATGTCCTGCAGCACGTCGACGGTGCCATATTCGACGCCAATCCGGTCGAGCATCGCAATAGCGCGCGCCGAAAACCCGCATTGCGGAAACAAGGGGGTGCCTTTCATAAACAAAAGGACGGGGCTTTCCTTCACCATCGCGGTGATGCGGTCCTGTGCGGTCTCGGTCATGGTCTTGTCTCCAGGCGGGGGCGAAAAGGCGCGTCCCGCAAAATCTTGTATGGTCCTTATGAAGGGACGCCGGTGGTCAATTGCAAGGCATGGAGCTCTTGGCCCATGCGCCCGCCAAGTGCGGCATAGACCGCCTTGTGCTGAGCAACCCGCGACAATCCGCGAAATGACTCGCTCACCACATGAGCGGAATAATGGTCGCCGTCACCCGCTAAATCGGTGATCGATACCACCGCATCGGGCAAAGCCGCCGCGATCATCGCCTGTAAATCAGCCTGCTGCATTGCCATCGCGCTTCTCCCGCGACCTACAGCGCGTCCATAAACTGACGGCGCGCCTCGACCGCCATATCGTTCAGCGCGGCGCGGATCTCGGCATCGCTGATCTCGACTTTCGCCGCTGTCAGGTCGCCCATCAGTTTGCGGATGACATCTTCATCGCCCACTTCTTCAAAATCTGCCTGCACAACCGATTTGGCATAGGAGTCGGTTTCTTCAGGCGTCAGACCCATTTTTACCGCCGCCCATTCACCTAACAGCCGATTGCGACGGGCCGAAATTTTGAACAGCATATCCTGGTCGTGCGCAAACTTCGCCTCAAATGCTTTTTCACGATCGTCGAAATTCGCCATATTGCCCTCACATCAAAAAATGTCCGTCCCCTCCAAATAGGTTGCACGTATCTACGGCGCAAGCGCACTGAAGGTAACATTCGTCATGTGTGCCACATCACTTCCAATTTTCGTGATAGGGCGCTAGGCTAGTCCCAACGGGAATGGGTCGCACCACAGATTGATTTTTTTACCATCGCTTGGCGTCGCTGGCTTTGCGTGCCCGATGGTGGTTTGGGGGAATGCGCTATGTCCGATTTTAATCGACGCTTGCTTGCCGGCATTGCGTTGGCCGCACTGAGCTTCGCAGGGGCAGCCCAAGCGCAAACCGAAGATCCGACAATGCGCGACAGCTTTGCCATTGGCGACAAGGGCGGATCGCTTTGCGAAGTGCAGGCAACTGTGCGCGATGGCGTCATTTCCGGCATGTTCGACCGGGCGTGGGTGATCATCTGCCGCGATGCCAGCCAGCCGGTGGGCTATGTGCGCATGTTGCGGGCCGGCCCAGATGCGGCATTGGCGCGAATCAAGAGCAATCGGGCTGGCACAATCGATTGCGATGCGAACGATGCGTGCACGGTTAAAAACAGCAATATCGCATGGAAGACCCGCATCGAAACGGCCGGCGACACCAGCTATGTCGCCGAAGGATTTGCTGCCTATGACGATGCGTTGGGCCTTGCTCTGAACTCGATCAAGGATCGCCAGATCATATCAGGTGTCATCAATGTTGCGTCGGTTTCGGTCGGGGCGAACGACGGGTTCGCACGAACGCTGGCTGGCAACATCGACGTCGATAAGGCCCTCGCCGAAGGGTATCGACGAAACCAGAGCGGCAATTATGCCGAGGCCGCCGAATTTTTCGAGGCCCTGTCGCGGCGCACCGCCGATGAAGAGGGCGAAGCAGGGCTCGATCCCACCGAATTCACACTAAACCGCGCGTTGCAAAAATCCAATCTGGGCGAATTTTCAGAGGCCGATCGGCTGTTCGGCGATGTCGAGGCTTCCCCGACGGTCGACATGGTACAGCTTCGCCTGCGCCGCAATTTTCGGGCCATCCATGCGCTCAACCAGCGGGATTATGAGACGGCAGCAGAGATTTTATTAATGCCGCTACCCGCGATTCCAAGCGCGCTGGAAATCACCGATGGCGCGGTGACGCTGACGCCGGCGATGGTCGCTGGAATCAATAGCAGCGACAAAGCCCGTACCGTCCAACAAACTTCGGACCACTTGCATTTGACCCCTATCGAACGCGCTAAGATTATCGACGCTCAGGCGGTTCATTTACTCGGCACGACCGAAAGACTGCGCGGCAACGCAGAGGCGGCAGAGCGCGACCAGAAAAAAGCGCTCTCAGATGCCGTAGCGGTTCGCGAAGGGCGCGTCACCTCGATCGTCCGATTGCGTTCTCAGATATTGGGCGAACTCGCACTTGCCGAAGAAGCGTTGGGCGAAATGGACATGGCGCGTTCCAAATTCCAGGAATCGGTCAATGTTCTGGCGGTTGAATATCCCGAGACCAATGCGCTGGCTTCGGCGCGCGCGCGCTATGCATCCTTTCTGGCGCGGCACGGGCAGGATGACGACGCGCTGGCGCTTTATAAACAGATCATTGGCGATCTGTCGGCGACGCAGCGATCGACCACCGGCATGGCCAATCTGATGGCGCCCTATTACCGCTTGCTCGCCGACCGAGCCAATAGTGACCCCGCTGCCGTCAACGACTTTTTCTTTGCAAGCCAGCTTCAAGTGCGCCCAGGCGTTGCCGATACGCAGGCGGTGCTGGCGCGTGAGCTTTCGGGCGGCAGCGATGACAGCGCACGCCTTTTTCGGCAGGTTACGACACTCAACCGCGACATCGAACGCGCGCGGGTAGAGGATGCGCGCTTGGCTCAGCTGGACGTGACCCCCGACATCGCAGCATCGCGCGCCGACCTCGCGCGCAGGCTGACCAATTTGACGTTCCAGCAATCCGAATCGCTTATCCAGCTTAACGCTTTTCCGCAATATCGTGTGGTTTCGCAGGACAAGATCGACCTCGCCGCGCTTCAGGCGACGCTCGAAGATGATGAAGCCTATGTAAAGATGCTGGTGGTGGGCGAGGGCGTCTATGTGATGTTGATTGAACCCAAGGATGCGCATTTGTGGCGCGCCGATATCAGCAATGACAAACTGACCCAAGAAGTCGACGCCTTGCGCTCGACTATCTCGATTGTCGAAAATGGTCGCCGTCTCACCTATCCTTTTGATGCCGCCACATCGCGCAAGCTCTACAAACAGCTCTTCGGTCCCGTCTCGGATCGCCTGCCCTTGATCGCCAAACTGATCTTTGAACCCGATGGCGCCATGCTGCGCCTTCCCGTCAACCTGTTGATAACGTCAGATACGGGGCTGGCCGCTTATGAAAGCCGGGTGATGGACCCCAATGCCGATCCCTTTGACATGCGCGACATAGTCTGGCTGGGGAAAACCACCCGCGCCAGCACCGCCGTATCGCCGTCGGCATTTCACAATGCGCGAAAGGCCGCGCCCTCAACCGCAGCCGACCAATATTTCGGTTTTGGCCAGAATCAGCCGGCGCAGGTCAGCCAGCCCGCGGTTGCGAATCGCGCTGCGATGGCGGACGGGTCCGACCTGCAATGCCAGTGGGATTTGTCGGTTTGGAACCGGCCCATCTCTGACAAAGAGCTGCTCAAAGCCCGTTCAATTTTGGGGCGCGACGACTCCATAGTTCTGACCGGCGCCGGTTTTTCGGATGACGCCGTCCTGGCGCGCACCGACCTCGCCAATTATCGCATCCTGCATTTTGCCACACATGGTCTGGTGACGGCGCCGCGCGTTGGCTGCCCGGCACGCCCGGCACTGGTGACATCTTTTGGAAAAAATAACTCGGATGGATTGCTGACCTTTCAGGAAATTTTCGATCTCAAGCTCGACGCCGATCTTGTCATCCTCTCCGCCTGTGACACAGCAGGTGCTGCGTCGGTCAGCGCCACGCGTGCCGCTGGCATATCCAGCGGCGGCGGCAATGCTCTCGACGGGCTGGTGCGCGCCTTCATCGGCGCGGGCAGCCGTTCGGTTGTCGCCAGCCATTGGCCAGTGCCCGACGATTTTGACGCAACCAATCGCCTGATCGACGGCCTGTTTACCTCACCCGCCGGGACACCGATGGTTGATGCACTTTGGGGCGCCCAAAAAAGGCTAATGGCCGATCCGCAAACCTCTCATCCCTATTATTGGGCAGGCTTCGCGATCATCGGTGACGGCAACCAACCGGTAATCCGTCAATCAACTCCCGCCCCGACTACGACGGCTCGGGTCGGTAAACCTCTGCACGATGCTGCGCGCTGATTGATGGCGGATAATTCGGTTCAAGACCCCGTGCCCGAAGCCGCGCCCGCGCGCGTTCCTATGCGAAAACGCATTCGCCGCACGGTGATGCAACTCGGCCCGACGCGGATGGTGGCGACAATCCTGTTCCTGTTAGTCGCGGTTTTGATTGCACGTTTAAGCTGGTCACTGCCGTTGGCTCAGGATGCCGAACGCGCCCTGTACGACAGCAGGGCATCGTTAATGGCACCGCGTGTGGAACAGGATCCGCGCATCGTCATGATTACATATACTGACGAAACCCTGTTCAACAGCGGTATAAGGTCGCCGCTTGATCGATCCATATTGGCGCGCGCTCTGCGCAATATCGACAAAATGGGCGCCAAGGCGATCGGCATCGATATTGTCTTTGATTCGCCGCGCCCCGATGATCCAGAGCTCAAAAGTCAGTTGCGCGCTATGCAGACGCCAACATGGCTCGCCTATGCCGAACAATTGAGCAACCCCAATGCCATCCAATATGAGCAGCAAGAATATCTGAAGCGCTATCTGGCCGATGTGACAACTGAACACACAAGGCCCGCCAGCGTGTTGTTTCGCACCGACGATGATGCGGTGATCCGTCGCTGGCCCTCAAGGCCGGCCAATTTGCCGCCGTTGATGTCCAATGCGTTGGCCCCTGTCGCTTCGGCATTTGCCAATTATCAGGGAAGTATTCGCTTCTCCCTCCCCAAAAGAGCGACAAAGGGACAAGAAGAAGCCGTCTTTGCCAAAATACCCATCGACAGTTTCGCTATTGAAATGGACGACGACATGCGCGCCGCTTTTGCCGAGATGGTAAGGGGCCGTTATGTGCTGATCGGCGGCGATATTATCGACAATGATCAGTTTAACACGCCGCTCACCCGCTTGCCTGACCTGCAATCGGGCATTCGCGAAACGATGATTGGGATGGAAGTGCACGCGCATATGTTGGCGCAGCAGCTAGACAATGCATGGGCCGCACCCGTACCGCCGATTTCGCTATGGGTTCTTGCGATTTTGGTAGTTACGGCCGGTGGCCTGACCAGTCTTAGCGAGCTGCGTGCGCGCTGGATTGCACTGGTCTTTGGGGGGCAATTGATATTCTTTGTCGCCTTCCCCTTCTGGCTGCAGCGGCATGGCGTCGATACAACAACATTGCCCGCCTTTGGCTGGGCGGTGGGTTGGCTCCTAGGTTATGCAGCGGTGGGCACAGCGGCAAAAACGATCGGTTCTCGACAGCGTGCCTTCGCGCAATCAGCGCTCGGCAAATATCTTCCTGTGGATGTTGCGGCCAAAATTATGCGCGACCCCGACCAATTGGCGCTGCACGGCGAAAAGCGAGAAATTTTCTGCGTTTTCACCGATCTGGAGGGTTTTACCAAACTCAGCCATGCGATAACCCCAGAAACGGTGGCGCGTTTGCTCAACGAATATCTCGACCGATTGAGCGAAGTGGTGCTGGCTCATGGCGGCACAATCGATAAGTTTGTCGGCGACGCCGTGGTCGCCTTCTGGGGCGCTCCGCTGCGGCGGCCCGATGATGGCGAGAATGCTGCCGCAGCGGCCTTTGCAATGCACCAAGCAGGCGAGGCATTCCGCCGCGACATGGCTGAGGGCGTGCCACCGATCGGCATGACCCGCGTCGGTTTACATGTCGGCGATGCGATCGTGGGCAACTTCGGGGGCGAAGGCCGAATCCAATATACAGCGCTTGGCGACAGCATGAATACCGCCGCGCGGCTCGAATCTGCTAACAAGAGCCTTAAAAATGGGGTACTAATCAGTCGCGAAGCCGCCGAGCGCTCAGGACGCGACGACTTAATCCCGATGGGTCGCATCACCCTGCGCGGCAGGGCGCAACCGGTCGATGTCTTCACACCACGCCCCGACCTGACGCCGGACCAACGGGAAAAACTGTCCGCAATGGTGGCAGCCCACGACCGCGGTGAAAAAATAGCCTATGTGACCTGTGCCACAGCGCTACGGTCAGAATTAAGTCAGGATGCAGCCATCATGAACCTGATAGATCGTTTGGATCAGACAAAAAAAGGAGAAAGCTATGCCCTTTCCTGAAACCAACCGCCGCTGGATGTTCGCGGCAACCGCCATCGTCATGGCGGTCGCCTGGACCGGAACCGCTGCCGCGCAATCGATGATTGTGCGCTCAACCGGTCCATCGGCCAGCAAATATCCGACCGGAACCAAATTCAAGCCGACCGACCGGCTTTCGCTTGTGGCGGGTGACAGGGTCGTCTTGTTGCAAAGCGGCAAGACGCGCACGCTCTCGGGCCCTGGCACCTTTGGTGCGTCAGGGACGGTGCAGGCCAGTCAGACGTTGAATTCCACCGTATCGCGCATGATCGCCCGGTCACCCGGTCGGCCCCGCGGCGGCTTTTCGCGCGGTGTAGACGATCCGATGCCAGTTGATGTGCACGCACCCAATCTCTGGTTGCTCGATTATCGAACGGGCGGAAATTTCTGCGTCCTCGACCCGACAACCCTATTGTTGTGGCGCCCGGACATGGGCACCGACACTTTGCTCAAGATTGAAACGGGCGAAGGTGCCACCTTAAAGTCGGACACGGTGGCGCTGGTCAGCGGGGCCAATTTCCGCAAATGGCCAACCGAGACCATACCTATTAAATATGGCGTTGACTATCGGCTCTCGGGTGCGGGCTTGCCCGCCCCTGTCAAAATCCGCTTCACTGCCATAGATAAAGCACCGGAATCGCCGGAAGAGTCGGTCAATATGTTACTAAGCAAACAATGTGCACCTCAGCTAGACCGGCTGGTCGATACCATGGCGGAAAGTGACGGCGCTGCCGGGTGACTAAATTGGACCGGCGTTGATGCGCCGGTCCATTTCTGATAGGGTCCTAACCAACTAAGCTGCCGCAAGAGCACAAGTTTTCTATCCGGGTCGAAACTAGGTACGAACCGCCATCGCGTGGGGCGATGTCGGGGCGTAATTGCTAATGTGCGATCACGCATGGGGGACTGATGACAGCTGATTTTCCGAATTTAGTGCGCGGCGTCTCGCAAATTTCTGCCTGTCCGAGGTTAAGCCGCATCGGTCTCGCCGTAACTGGTTTGATGTTCGCAGGTGCACCGGCCGCAGCATTGGCGTGGCAAGCCACGCCTCAGATTCCGACCCGTGAGGAGATCCAGCGAACGACCCCTGCTCCCGCGCCGCGGCCTTCAGGGCAAATTCTGACCGCCGATGACAGTATCGAACGCGCACCCTGCCCGCTTGCCAATCCCGAATTTTCCAATGTCCGCATAACACTGAAAAACGTTGAATTCACCATGCCCGACGGCATTGACGCCGCCTTGCTGACGTCGAGTTGGTCGGGTCGGGTCGGGCAGGATTTACCAATATCGGTCGTTTGCGACATTCGCGATCGCGCCGCGACCTTGTTGCGATCAAAGGGCTTTCTAGCCGCCGTGCGCGTCCCGCCCCAGACCATCGACGACGGCATCGTGCGTCTCGATGTATTGGCCGCGCGGATGACGCGGGTCGAAGTGCGCGGCGATGCCGGACAGTCGGAAAAATTGTTGCAGGCCTATTTGACCAAGATCGAGGGCCAGCCGGTCTTCAATATTTCCGATGCCGAACGATATTTGTTGTTGGCGCGTGATATTCCGGGACTCGACGCACGGCTGACCCTGCGCCCGGGCGGCGCGCCCGGCGAAGTTGTTGGCGAAGTACAAGTGTCGCGCACGCCAATTGTGTTTGACGCCAATATCCAAAACTTCGGGTCGCGCGACGTAGGACGTTTCGGCGGCATCGCCCGTGCTCGAATTAACGGGCTCACCGGGCTCGGCGACATGACGACGCTCAGCATTTATTCGACCGCCGACCTCAAGGAACAACAAGTCGTTCAGGCGGCGCATGAATTGCGGATCGGAAGCGAGGGCCTGAAAGTCGGGGCGAGCTATACTTATGCCTGGACGCGACCCAGCATAACTGGCTTGTCACTCAAATCGGACACCCAGATCGCCAGTTTGTTTGCGGCCTATCCGGTCACATTGACGCAAGCGCATCGCCTGAGCGTCGGCGGCGGAATTGATTTCATCGATCAGGACATCGGACTCGGCGGCGTCGAAATTAACCGCGACCGTTTGCGTGTCCTGAACCTGCGGACCGATGCAAGCTGGATCGATCCCGCCTCGATTGCGGGTCGAGATGGCTATAACCCCGCCGAGCCACGCTGGTCTTTCGCAGCATCGCTCGAAGCCCGCAAGGGCATTAACGGCCTGGGTGCTAGCGACGGTTGCGGGACAGGCGGGCTTGTTTGCCTTGCACCGGGCGCTGTCCCACTCACCCGTATAGAGGGCAAACCAGACGCATTTCTGGTTCGCGCAAACGCGCAGGCCGAATGGCGGCCGCACAAATTGTTCACGCTGTCAGTGGCGCCGCGGGCGCAATGGTCCAATGACCCGTTGTTGGCCTATGAAGAATTTTCGGCGGGTAACTTTACGGTCGGGCGCGGTTTTGATCCGGGTACAATTATCGGGGACAGCGGCATCGGCGTTGCAACCGAGCTGCGCTATGGCTCGATGGTTCCTGCCAATAGAAAATCTGTGTCGCTGCAACCCTTTGTGTTTTTTGATGCAGCCTGGGTTTGGAACAGGGATTCGGCCTTTAACGGCCTCAATCCGCAAAAGCTCTATTCGACAGGCGGCGGCATTCGCCTTGCTTATGCTGGGTTGGGACGACTCGATGTCACAGTAGCAGCGCCGCTGAATCGTGCCGGGTTCCTCACCAAGAAGCCTGACCCGCGCATACTGATTTCGCTCACGACCCAATTCGGGGTGCGAGCACGCTGATAGGATTTTTCCTGCCAAGGATATTGAACATGCGTCCGATCTCATCTCCGCGAACCATTCATCAGGGAAAACTACGCCTGTTGGGCAGCTGCGCGGTTGCCGCAGGACTGATGGCATTAGCCATGGCTGGCCCTGCGCACGCACAAGGCGTCGCCGGCAGTGGAAATGTAACACTCGGCAACGCAACGATTTCGCCTGGCGCACCTGCGAACACAACCGATGTCGTTACCAGCACCGGTCAAACGATCATCAACTGGACCCCAACTGATAATGCTGCAACCGGCGGCGCCATCGATTTTCTCCCCGCAGGCAATACGCTCAATTTTTACGGAGCATCGGGTCAATACACCGTCCTCAATCGCTTTGTTTCCAACACCGGCCTGTCGATCGGACGGGTGGTCGCGCTTAATGGCACGGTCAACAGCTTTGTCGGCGCGCCCGCCAACCCGAATAGTTTTCAAGGCGGCAATATCTGGTTCTATAATGCGGGAGGCATCCTGATCGGCGGCGGCGCGGCGATCAACGTCGGCAGCCTCCTGCTCACCGCCAATGACATTGACACTAGCGGCGGCCTGTTCAGCAACGCCAACAACATCCGTTTTCGCGGCGTTTCGGGCAGCACGTCGGCGGTCACGATTAGCCAGGGCGCGTCGATCACTGCAAGCAACGGCAACCCGGGCGGCTCTTATATTGCCATGGTGGCGCCGCGCATCGTGCAAAACGGCATTGTGAGCACCGACGGGTCGACTGCCTATGTCGCTGCCGAGCAGGCCGACATTCGGATTAACAACGGGCTCTTCGATATCAATGTCACAGTGGGAGCGGAAGGCGGCAATGCCATCACCCACACCGGCACAACCACGGGGCCAGCCCACCAACAAGGTGATATCAACGACAATCGCATCTATATGGTCGCGATCCCCAAAAATGACGCCGTGACCATGCTAGTGTCGGGACAGGTCGGTTATCAGGATGCTGCTTCGGCGCAGATTGATCCCGACGGCGCCGTAATCTTGTCGGCAGGCTATAACGTCAACAATGGCGAGATTGACAGCGTGCCGTTTAGTAGCACCGCTTCCGATATCCGCGTGAACGACACGGCATTCCTCAGCAACACCATGGCGCATGCCAGCGGACAAATCATTGGTTCGCCGCAATCGCCCAGCGGCGAGATAAGTGTCGAGGGCAATGCCACCTTTATCGGTGACACCGGAACCGCCTTCACAATCGGTGCCGGCCAACAAATCACGTCGACCGGCGATTTCACCGTCCAGGCCAATGGGACCAAAGGAGCTCCCGGTACCGCCAGCATGACACTAAATGGCGGCTTGTTGGATATCACAGGCGACTTGTATGTCGTCGCCAATGGTCCGGTGCTCGCCGATGGATCGAACCGCGGCGGCAATGCCAGTCTGGTCATTAATGCAGGCACCGCGCGAACCAGTGATATATTTGTCGCTGCCAATGCGCTGGGAGGCATCGGCGCGGGCGGTGATGGTGGCGTTGCCAACGGCGGCACCGCCGCCATAATGGTTGATGGAACCGGCGCCCTGTTTGCCAATAATGTCAATGTGCTGGCCAGCGCAACGGGCGGCGGCTTGTTCGTTGGCCAGAGCGGTTTGGTGCAAGCGGTGGACAATGGCGGCGATGCGGTCGGCGGGGCGGCTACCATTTCTGTGACCAACGGCGGACGGCTTAGCACCATCGAGACGGTCAGCGTCGATGCCAGCGGGTTCGGCCAAACTGGAAACATCCAGTCTGGTAGCGGATCAGGCGGCAGCGCTACTGTCCAGATAACGGGGGCCGGTTCGGATTTCAGTGCCGCTCAAACCCAAATTCTGGCCAGCGGCTTTGGCGGCGGAAATCAAATTATCGCGCCTGGAAATGCCTTGACCTCGTTCAACGGTGGCGACGGTGTGGGAGGCACGGCAGACCTGCTGCTGAACGGGGACACGTCGACAAACGCCACACTGGGAGGCGTCATCATCTCTGCCAGCGCGGCTGGCGGTGACGCTGTTGGTGAAGGCGCGCGCGGGGGCGATGCGTATGGCGGCGCAGCCAATCTTTCAGCCACCGGCGGAATTGACATCAACCCCGACTTTTTGAGCATGTCGGCAGACGCCGAAAGCGGCGGAGGCAGCAGCCCAAGTGGCATCGGCTTGACGACGGGGGATGCCTTTGGCGGCTCCGTCACGATCACAGCCGGTAGCGGATCGGTTATCGGCAGCGATGGCGACATCGACCTAGACGTTCGCGGGGAGGTGGCGAGTAATGAGAATCGTGGCAGCAGCACCGGCGGTACTATATTTGTACGGGCAACGACTGGTGCCACGATCAGCGCGCTCAACGGATTTATTGCCACGGCATCTGCGGGTCGATCGTTTAGCTCTACTGCAGAAAGTATTGGCAGCAGCACCGGCGGAACGGTTGACCTCATTGCAGATGGCGGCAGCCTTTCAGGCGGCTATTTTTCCGTCGACAGCTCTGCCAATACAACCAATTCGGATAGCAGCAGCGGCGATGCGCAGGGCGGAAGCGTCACCTTAGTTGCGACGAATGACGGCGTCATCGAATCTGTCGACCAGTTCAATTTCAATTCTTTTTCCTCCGATGCCACGACCGGCAGCTCCACCGGCGGCGCCAATGCGACCGGCGGGACCGTGACTCTGACTGCGGATGGCGGGCAGATTGATGTAATCGGCTTTGCCAATATGTCGGCCGAGGGCACCGCTGGCGGCGATAGCAATGGTAGCATCGCCACAGTCACGGCGGGCACAGGGGGCACAATCCTTGTTCAGATTCTGAACAACGCTTCGGGTGTCAGCGCAATCGGTTTTGAAAACGCTAGTGCTTCGAGCAGCGGCTTTACCGGCGAGTATGGCGAAGGTGGGCCGATCGCCAATGGAACCGGCGCGGCCAGCGGGATCGGCGGAAACGTCGTCTTTGATGTGCAGGGCGGCAATCTGACCGCCAGTTCGTTGGCGCTTTCGGCAGGCGGATTCGGGGGAGACGCGGGCAATAACGGTGGGACCGGATTCGGTGGATCGGCCACTTTCACGCAAAGCGCGGGCACCGTAAATGTCGGCGACCTCACCGTGTCGGCTGACGGAAGTGGCGGCTCTGCGACCAATGGAGGTACAAGCGGTGACGGTGTAGGCGGAATTGCCACGATCAATTTCAACGGCGGGACATTTGCAGGACAGAACATCACCGCTTTCGCAGATGGTTTTGGGGGCAACGGGATTAGCGGTGACGATAGCCCTTTCTTTCCCGGGATTGTCAGCAATGCTGGCAATGGCACCGGCGGAAACGCCACGATCAACCTCGACGGCACCGCCAGCGTCACGACTCAAACGATGCTCTCATCCGCCGTCGGAACGGGCGGCGAAGGCGGCGGCTATCGTTCCTTCAACAACACCAGTGGCGACACCGGCACGGGCGGCAATGGGACCGGCGGAAACGCAACAGTCAACCTGATTCAGGGCAATCTTATTGTGCAGGATCTGTCTTCTGATGCGTCGGGCATTGGGGGCAATGGAGGCGATTTTTCCAATAGTAGCAGTGGAAGCGGCACCCCCACAGGTGTTGGCGTTGGTGGTGACGGCGGCACGGCAACCGGCGGCACGGCGACGATCAACTTTGAAACCGCGGTTAGCCCAACGGGATTTGTGACCACCACGGCAATAGGTCGCGGCGGCAATGGCGGCTTCAACGATATCGGCGGAAGCGGCGGCAGCAGCATAGGCGGTCTCGCGCAAGTTCTGGTCAATGACCTGGCTTTGGCAAGTAATTATATCAACCTCGATGCCCGTGGTCTGGGCGGAGCAGGCAGCGATGGCCAGAACGGTTCAGGCGGCAATGGCGGTTCAGGGACAGGCGGAACAACGCGCGTCCAACTAGAAGGAGCCAATGCCGACGTGAATGTTGATCAGTCGAACTTCGTAAATGCAGGTATCGGCGGCAATGGCGGCAATGCCTCGCTCTTCTTCGGTAACAACCCTGCCGTCGGTCCAAATGGCGGTAATGGCGGCGATGGCAATGGCGGCACCACAGAAATTTTCGCCAATGGCGGCAATATTTCCATCGGCACCGATGACGATGGCGTCGCAAGGCTAGGCAACGGAGGCGTTGGCGGGGCGGGTGGCAATGGTGCAACGAACGTCAGTCAGCAACCGGGCGGCAATGAATTGGGCGGCGACGGCGGCGACGGCGGCAATGGCATCGGCGGCACCGTTCATCTTTTAGCCAGCGGTGGCACTATCAGCCTGCCAGATAGTCCTATCGAATTCATGGTCAGCGGTACGGCTGGCGACGGTGGCGTCGGCGGATTTGGAACCGGGGGAAGCGGAGCAAGCGGGTTTAGCGGGTTTACCGGTGGCGGCGTCGTGACACTTGAAGCAGAGGATAGTGAGGCCGGCTCAGGTCAAATCGACTTTGCCGACACCAGTATCGATGCAAGCGGCGATTTTGCAGGACGGATAAACCTGATCAACCGCAGCAGCGGCGCTGGCATCAGACTAGACAGTCTGAATGCTTCGGCCTTTGGATCCACAACAACATCGGTGCCGCCATCATCGGAGGACAGCGGCATTTATATCGCCGGCAGTGACGGCCAAATTCTAATCGGGAACGGCGGAGCATCACTCCAGAGTGACGGCACCATCAGTTTTGATATGCAGAATGATGCCCAGTTCGTGGTCAACGGATCACTCGACGTCTTCAGCAGCAGCCTGATTTCCGCAAGCCATATCAACTCGTTCAGTTTCAACCCCAGCGTCAGCGTCAACGGGGACGTGAATTTTGACAGCAGCGGCGACATCCTTACCGACAGCGAGGCCCAGTTTAGTGCGAGCGGCGACATCTTTTTCAACGCTAGCGGCAATATTGACATCGGGATTGTCGATGCGGGCAATAATGCGACGCTGATTGCCAGCGGCAGCACCAACGCATCCGCCGCCATAGCTGGCGGTGACCTTTATGCCGAAGGCGGCAGCGTCGGGATCGGTTTTGCAGGATCGGGCGGTAGCACGATGCTAGTCGGCACGGGAAGCGACGTCAGCTTCGGCACAATTGAGAGCGGGACATCGACCAACATTGACGCTTTTGGTGGCGTTTTCGGCGGCGATATCACTGCCGGTAATGACCTGACCATCACCGCTGGAGCCGACGGCCAGATCAATTCCCTGTTCGCGGGTGATGACATCAGCCTCAATTTTGCCGGCGCATTATCCATCGGCTCAATGTACACCGACGCATCGGGGGGGGATAATGAGGAGGATGGCAGCAATGTTGTCATCTCCGCGGGTGCCACCACCATCGACCACAGCGAAACGGCAGATAATTTCACCGCCGATGTGGCCAGTTTCCGCACGGGGCTGAATTCGCTCATTACCGGCGGCGACATCAACATCAACTCCCCTGGTGCAGTCGATCTGGGGAACTCCACCGCAGGCGGATTTATTCAGGTTTTGGGCCAGTCGATCGACTTTGTCGCCCTCGACGCCGGTTCGACCGTCAGTCTCAACGCCAATGGAACAACTCCTGGTGCAGAAGGCATCAGCGGCGTCGACATTGTGTCGGGTGGCGACGTCAGCTTGTTCGGAAACAGCATTGCGGTCAGCAACAGCCTGCAAAGCGGCGGGGGTCTGTTCGCCAACGCCACGGGCGGTCCGGCGACAATCAATGGCGCCGACACGGTCGGCGATATTTCGGTCTTTGCCGAAGGCAACCTGTCGGGCAGCTTTACCTCGGGCGGCAATGTCAACCTGCAATCCAACGCTAATGTCAACGCATCGGCCATCGCCAATGGCGGCTTTGTCAACGGCAATGGCGGTCTCTCGGAGGGCACAGTCTTTGTCATCGCGGCAGGCAATGCGACGCTAACCAACAGCGCCGCCGCGACGATGTTCGGGGTCAGCGCCGGTCAGGCCGCCTCGCTCACCAACGCCAGTGCTGGCGAAGATATGCTGGTCCTTGCCGGCACCACCGCCGCGCTCTCCAGTATTACCGCCGGAGATGACGTCATCGTTCAGGCCGATGGCACCATCACCGCACAAGGCGTCAGCGCGACCGGCGCAGGCAGCGACACCCGCGAGCTTCTGTTCAACGCAGGCGGTTCAACCGGCTTCCCCTCAATGTTCGTGACCAACGCAACCGCCGCCGACGGGGCCGACATCACCCTCACCTCCTTCAACGGCGCGATTGGCGCGGCCACCCTGACGGCGGGCGACGACATCATTCTTTCTGCCGCAACGACGCTGGCCCTCGATGGCGCGACGACACTGGGGATCGGTTCGACCGACACTGGCAGCAGCATCACAACGCAAAGCGGCGACGCCAGTTTCGCCAATCTCGATGCCTTTGACGATATAGAGATTGATTCGACCGGCGCCGCGTCGATCACCGGCGCGGTTGCTGCGGGACGTGATATGACCGTCGCGGCGGACTCCGTCGACATGGCTCTTTTGACGACATCATTGGGCGTTATCCTCGACACGCTCACGATCGGGCGCGACCTTTCGATCACCGCCTCCAACGCCATCACTGGCGGCCATTCGCTGGCTGGTGGCGAGTTTGTCTTCGATGCGGGTACCAACATCGACATCCTGAGTGCGTCAACATCCGGCGGCGGCCTTCTCTCGCTCAACGGCACCACCGGCGTCTTCGCCAACACCGTCAGCGGCAGCGGAGAGACTGATCTTTTCAGCGACGCAGGCGCGGTTCAGGTCAACAGCCTTGCGTCGGACGGTTTGGTCTATGCTGTCGGTGACAGTATAGCGATTGACGGTAGCAACAGTCTCGTTTTCGAACAGCTCGATACCGACGTCGGCAATGCGGTGGTGGACACCAGCGGCAATCTCACCGTCAACGCATCGACGATCGCGGGTCAGGCTGATCTCTCTGCCGGCAACAACCTCAACATTGTCCAGCTCGACGCCAATGATGTTATCCTTGCCGCAGGCAACGACATGACATTGTCGACCGTTACCGCCAGCAATGTCCTTCAAGCCGAGGCAGACCAGACGATCAACATCATGAACGGCGTTACGGGGCGTGCTATGTCGATCCTTTCAGCAGACATCGTCATCGCCACCGATGCCCGTCTAGGTACCGTAAACAGCACCGAATCGCTCGATATTCGCAACAACAACAGCGACAATCAGACGTTCATCGGCGGGACCGGATCGCGCAACGGCTATCATCTAGACGCCGCCGAAATGACCCGCATCTTCGGGTCGGACATCACTGTTTTTGCACCCGAAGTTCTCTCGTCTGGCTTCCAATCGGTGGGCAGCAGCGCGCCGCCAGATGTCATTATCGACGATTTTGTCCTCACAGCGGGCGGCTCTACGCCCAACCTTGGCCCCAATGGTGGATTCACGATCCTGACCCCAGGAAAAGCGCGTGTGATCGGCAATGCCAGCCTGACCGGTCTGTCGGACAACAACAGCTTCAACCTGTTCGCCGACGACGCGATCGAGGTGATTATGGGTCAGGGAATGATCCGCTTAACCGGAAGCGGCAGCAATCCGGCGGGCATGCTATTCCTGCAATCCGATGACGTCATCGTCGCCACTTTGGCGGCCATAAACGATGTCGGGGCGGCATCGGGTACAGACGCCATTAATGCGCGACTGGCACAAAATGAAGGCTTCACCAGCAATGACGGCGCTCTTTATGCCGGCGGCATCGATGTCAATGTGGCGGGTGGTCTCTATGTTCAAAACAGCGGAACCGGCACCGATTTTGCACAGCGCCGCGGACTGACATTCGGGGCGCTCGGATTTAGTGTTACGACCGCATCCTCGACCACCCGCATTGTCGTCAACGGACAACAACTGGGCCCCAACGGCACCATCAACGGGCTCGACACCATTGCGCTTTTGAACATCAGCAGCGGATCGAGCCAGACCGGATCGACCACCGCCAGTTTTGATCCGCGGTCAACCTTCAACGGGTGCTTGATCGCCAATGTCGCCTCCTGTTCAGCGCCGGTTTTCCCGGAGATTTTCGAAGAATTCCCGGTTCAGGATGTTATCGACAAGGATAAGGATGATGACAACGACGATGCAGGCGAAGGGTCGGGTGGCATCCCGCTCCCGCTCATCGAATTGCGCGAAATCGATCCGTTGCCAGGTCAGCCGCTCCTCGATGATCCGGTTACCGGTGCGGGCAATGATGATCTATGGTCAACGCCCGCCGAATAAGCGGCGTGGCGATGACAGCAGTTGACGTTTTGCCCCGTCACGGGGCATGGCCACTGCTATGACCGACGCCCCTGCCTCCGCCCCACTGCACCTCTTTAACAGTCTGACACGAAGCCTTGAAACCTTTGCCCCCGTCCATGCGGGCGAAGCGCGCGTCTATAGCTGCGGTCCGACCGTCTATAATTATCCGCATATCGGCAATATGCGTGCCTATGTCTTCGCCGACACTTTGGGCCGCACCCTGTCATTCAAGGGCTACAAGCTCACCCATGTCATTAACATTACCGATGTCGGCCATCTGACCGACGACGGCGATGCGGGCGAGGACAAGCTCGAGAAGATGGCCGCCGAAAAAGCCCAGTCGATCTGGCAAATCGCACGCCACTATACCCACGCTTATTGGGACGATATTAAGGCGCTCAATATCCGCCAGCCCGCACACTGGTCAGTCGCCACCGACTATATCCCCGCGATGATCGACTATGCCAAAGGCATTGCCGACAGACATTGTTATCAGCTTGATTCAGGCCTTTATTTCGACACCTCAACAGTGGCCGATTATGGCCGCCTTGCGCGCGCCAAATCCGACGAAGGTGAAGGGCGCATCGAAATGGTAGCGGGTAAACGTCACGCCGCCGACTTCGCGATATGGCGCACCACCCCGCCGGGCGAAAAGCGCCAGATGGAATGGGACAGTCCTTGGGGCAAAGGCGCACCCGGCTGGCACCTCGAATGCAGCGTGATGAGCGAAGCATTGCTCGGCTTTCCGTTCGACATCCACACCGGGGGCATCGACCATCGCGAAATCCACCACCCCAATGAAATCGCTCAAAATCAGGCTCACAACTGCTCCGACCATAGCGGCGCCTGCATCTGGATGCACAATAATTTCCTGATCGACCGCTCGGGCAAAATGAGCAAAAGCGCGGGCGAATTCCTCCGCCTGCAACTGCTCATCGACAAAGGCTTTCATCCCCTCGCTTATCGCATGATGTGCTTGCAAGCGCATTATCGCAGCGAGCTGGAATTCAGCTGGGACGGATTGGCGGCTGCGTTGACGCGGTTGAAGCGGCTAATCATGGTCATGGCTCCGCTGCGCAATCTGCCCAAAGTTGACATAGTCGACCATCGACTGAGCGACCTTCTGGCAAAATTTGATGCAGCTATTTCGGATGACCTCAACACGTCCATTGCCCTGACCCTCGCCGAAGAAGCCGCGACCTTGAAGAAGGTCGATCCGGACGAAAAGCGCGCGGCAATTGCCACAATAGATGCTGTCCTCGGCCTACAACTTCTGGATCTCACCCGCGCAGACCTCCGTCTTCGCCCGAAATCCGCCACCGTCACCGAAGCCGAAATCGAAGCCATCCTGCAGCGACGTCGTGATGCCCGCGCTGCCAAAAATTTCACCACTTCAGACGCGCTACGCGACGAGCTCGCGACGCAAGGCGTCGAGGTCATGGATGGCGATCCCCTGGGCTGGGACTGGCGGCTCGACACATGAATTTACTCCTCCCGCTTGCAGGAGGAGTTAGGGGTGGCCATGATAATTAGACCCCGCGCAAGGACAGGATCCTATCCTCGGACCATCCCGCAAGCGGTAGGAGTGAATATGACTGTCACTGTTTTGTCCGGCCTTATCCGCCCGTTGATCGAAGGCCGGCTGCCGGACTGGGTAGAGCCGCATTTCTTTATGAGCAAAGAGGAAGCGCTTGAGCTTGCTCCCACCGCTGAAATCGGCTGGTTCGATATGTATGATAAGGCTGACATGGCCGCCGTGATCGCTGCTGCAAGCGGGTTGAAATGGCTCAACTCCATTTATGCCGGCGTCGACGGCATGCCGCTCGACCTGCTTCAAGAGCGGGGAACGATCATTACTAATGGGGCGGGCATCAACGCAATCACCATCGCCGAATATGTCGTCATGGGAATGCTCACCACCGCCAAAGGCTTTCGCGACGTCGTCCACGCGCAGGACCGCCGCGAATGGCTGATCGATTCGCCCGGCAAGGTCGAACTGTTCGGCAGCAAGGCACTGCTGCTCGGCTATGGCGCGATCGGCAAGCTGGTCGAGGAACGGCTGAAAGCCTTTGCCGTCGATGTTACCATTGTCCGACGTACCGCTGGCCCCAACACCCTGACCCCTGATCAGTGGCGCGAAAGGATCGGCGAGTTCGACTGGGTCATCTTGGCTGTTCCCGCCACCCCCGAAACTGACGGCATGATTGGCGCCGATGTGCTGGCAGCGATGAAGCCGACCGCCACCCTCATTAACATTGCACGCGGCAGCGTGATTGATCAGGCGGCGCTCATCGATGCTCTGAAAGCCAAGAGCATCGGCGCGGCCTTCCTCGACGTCACCACCCCCGAACCCTTGCCCTCCAACAATGAATTATGGAGCCTCGACAACGCGCATATCACCATGCACCTGTCGGGTCGTGCCCAAGACAAGATGTTCATCCGCGCCGCCGAACGCTTTCTCGAAAATCTCGACCGCTGGCACAAGGGCGAAGCGGTCGAACCGCAGGTCAATCTGGCGCTGGGATATTAGAGAAAGCCAGAGGTCGCCCTCTACCTCGGCCGTTCAGCCTTCAACTCGCGCACCAGCGGCTGCAACCGCTCGTCATATTTGGCGAGCATCGTGTGTCCGCCGGCATGGTCATAAAAGCTAACAAGCTCGCGCCCGTTCCAGTAGTGGAGAGCATAAGCCGGGTCTTCGGCAATGATCATCGGTCGGTCGTCGGGCCTTTCCGGGTCAATGGGCCGAAGGTCGAGCGAAACCTGCGGTGCCGTCGACGAACAAATCGACACGGTCCGCCCTTCCCAAGAGACGGTCACCGACCGGTGTAAATGTCCGCAAATCAGCCCGCGCACCTGTGGGTGGCGGCGCACAACCTCGGTGAAAATGGAGACCCAGGGTTCATCGGGGTGGGTGTTCATCCAGTCGATACCGCTTTCGACCGGTGGATGATGCATAATGATATAGGTCGGCTTGTCGGGCACTTTGGACAGTTCAGCTTCAAGCCACGCTGCGCGTGTCTTGCAAAAGGCCCCGCCATGCCGGCCCTCTTCCAGTGTATCGACGGTCAACAGCCGCAGCGCGTCCAGTTCGATGGCATATTGCACGAAGCCATTTGCATCCAGAAATCCGGGGAATTGCGCATTAAATGGGTCGCGCAAGTCATGATTGCCGACACTTGGCCAGACCGGAAAGGGGCACCGAGAAAAAGCTGTAGCAAGGCGACGATAGCTGCTTGAATCACCCATGTCGGCGATATCGCCGGTTGCCAGCAGCAAGTCTGGCCGGTTCGGACCGTCGATCAGAACATCGAGCACCTCGTCGAGACGCTTGCGATTATACTCTGCCGGATTGTCCGGTTCAAAGCCGATGTGGATATCGGTGATCTGGGCGATCAGCATATGGCTCCCCTGCTGCGGACATAGCTGACCAATTGGCCGCTCATCCACTCAGTCCCGCCAGCGAATCCGACCCGTGGCGCCAAGATAGATGATAAAGGCTGCGCTCTGATCGCTCTGTGATCTTGGTCACATCTTTACGCGAGCGACGCGGTGTCCATGGTTTTCCGCCATCAGAATGATATTCGTGGCACATCGCACATGGGGATGGTGTAGCCTGTTCCTTCAGCTTAACCCGATGATCACCCTGCTCGCCAACATGGCAATCGCGGCATTGGCGCAGACCGGGGATCAGCACGTCCTCCGCTTTATTGGATGACTGCGCCATCGTGTGACAATCGGCGCAGGCGGTTTCCTTGTGCGCGTCATGGTCAAACCACCCTTTTTGGAGGAATCGCGCGGTCTGATGAACTTTCGTCACTTGCCAGTTCTTGCCCGCAGTCGGCGGCGTCACAGTGTGGCAGTCATAACAGGCCCCGCCCTTGGAGAAAACCGCGCGGACGGCATCCTGCGCGCGCGACGGACGAACCGCCACTTCGCGAAAATAGATATTATAGACCTGCCCTTCGGCATATTGGCCTGGACGCCGCCGCGCCATTCCGCCCAGTTGCAATGGGCGCGACGGTCCGGTCGAACGATAATAAGCATAAAGGTCGGCCACTACCTGTTCAGGCTCGCCATGGCGCAGGGTGCGCGTAACACCGCCCACCTCTTCAAAGGCCAGGCTGTGGCACATTGCGCAGTCGCGTTCCATTTTGACGGGAGAGATCCGCACCCCGTCGGCTTCGGGTTCGTGGCAATTGCTGCATACCAGCTTCTTGCCAAAATCAAACTTTCCCCGGAAGCTTTGTGCCATACGGGCGACGCCTCCATCGGTCTTCAGATGAAGTGCGTGCGGAAATTTCAGTCCGTCATAATCGAGCGGTGTTTTGGTTGAGGCGCGCACCGGCCTTGCCCCCGGCGCAGCGCGCACCAGCGGACGAAATTCGGGGTGGCCAGTACCAAAGTCGCTGGCGTCGGCCAGCTTCGTCTTGATCCGGCTCGACATGCCGTCGTGGCAATCGGAACAAAATTTCTGTGGCGTTGCGGGCATACGTCCCGCGCCCTCATGCTCTGTATGGCATTCGACACACCGCCCCTCGGGGCGGTTGAATGCACTGGCGAAGTTCGCCAGAATTTTCTTGCCCAGCCCCGGCGGCGCGCGCGCAGCGATCAACATCGCTGTCGACGCATTGGCATGGCTGGCGCTCATCGCTCTATGCTCACCGGTGTGACAGCCGACGCATGCCTTGTCAGTCACAGCGACAAAAGGCTCGACATGGCAGGACTGACAGTCGTTTTTGAGATTGGCGTGTGCACTCGACAACGGCCCCGACATCCAGCTTTCATCGGCATGAAACCCCTGTGGCCGCACATCGACCCTTTGATAGCTGTGCCACGCCCAGATCGGGCCCACTAGAAAGGCGATCAACATGACAATGCCAAATGTCCACGCACCCACGCGCTTGCCCGGCATCACGCTCTGCAGCGAAAATGCGCGGACCTCGTCTACATCCTTGCTCGATTGCGACAGGTCATCGACGCGCTCGACGAGCAGGATGATATCCTCCCCTTCGCGCGCGATGGTCAACCGGTGGCCGCCGAAGCGCAGTTCGCCCCCTGCGGCGCTATCAAAATCGGCGACATCGACGGTGCGCCCGTTAAAATCAAACCCCAGACCTTCTTGTGCCGCAACCCGCACATGGCGTCCGTCGCCGCTGGTAATGCTCGCGTGCTGCGGATTGACGGCCAAATCGGCTATATGAATTATATTACTGCCGTCGCGGCCCAGCGTCAGCGTCTCGCCTGGCAACGGCTGATCGCGGATAATCTGCTTACCCGACTTGGTTGTCGAGATACGGCGCAGGATAAAGCTCATGATCTGCTCTCCCCGCTCACCAGTAAAAGAACACGCTGATAATATGCGCCGACAGTGCCGCGATTAGCGCAAAGGTCAGCGGCACATGCACATAAAGCCAAATTTCCAGCAGCGCGCGAATCCGCAAATGGGCGCGCAGTCTTGCCAGCGCAGCCTCTTTTTGCGCCAGCAGACCGATCACCTTGTCGCGCGCCTCTTCATCGCTGCTTTGTGATGCGACCAGCGTTCGATGCGCCTCTGCCGTCGCGCAATGCGGATAGCGCCCTCGCAGTCGCGCGCCAATTCCTCCGGAAAACGGATCCTGCTCCAACGCTGCCACCACGGGCTCGGTATCGGCTGGCGTTAGCGGCTGGGCTGCGCCGTGCAATTGCCGGTCAAAGGAACGGATCGCCTCCAGCATCTGCATTTGCGTCATTTCGTCACGATTATTCGAAAGCGCAGCGGGCAATGTCGCATAGGCGACCACGCCGAACAGCCCCGACAATATGACGAGCATCATCAACACCCATGCGAGAGTGTGAACATTCCACCCCAACTGAAATCCGGTGTGCCAGGTGCCGATCACTATCAGGCTAAGACCAAGGTACACATGCGCCGAGGTCCAGGCCTTCAGCGACCAGGCGTTGCTCGTCATCTTGCGTTTGCGATATCCAAGTGCGGTCAACCACAGGATCAGTCCCGCGCCGATCGTCCCCAGCGTATAGCCATACCAGCTGCCGCCATTGGGCCGCGGGGTCACATCAATCAGCGCATAAGAAACTATGATCAAAAGGCACAGTCCGCCCGAAATCTTGGCCCAACGAAAATTGGCATGGCGCAAAAAACCCTCGTGGCGGCTTTCGCGCACCCGTTCGGTTTGCGTGGCACGCGTGCGCCGATTGCGCCGGAACAGCCCCCCTCCAGCCATCAGCCCTCTTCCCGCTGCAGCCGTGCGAGCGACAGAAACTCTTCGGGCGAAACGCGAATGGCTGCCCCGGTCGGGCAAGCGCGAACACAGGCAGGACCACCGGCAATTCCTTTACACATATCGCATTTGACAGCGATTTTCTTCGGCTTGGTGCCTTCAGGTAGTTGCGATTTGGTCCATTTGGGCGACGGCTCCCCTGGACCAGGGCCAAACCCCGTGAGCAACCAGCGCAGCAAGCTGGGCTTTTGCGGAGGTGTCGCTTCCATGCGAATGACGCCATAGGGGCAATTGCGCATACAATTGCCGCACCCGATACAGCCTTCCTCCATGAATACTTCGCCGTCAGGACCGCGATGGATCACATTGGGCGGGCAATCGGCCATGCAGTGCGGATGTTCGCAGTGGCGGCAGCTGGTCGGCACATGCAGATGGGCGAAGGTCTTGCCCGCCTCACGGTCAAGCCGCGACAATCCTTCATGACTGTCGGCACAGGCCTTTTCGCAATTGTCACACCCAACGCACAGATTTTCATCGATCAGCAAGGCATCGGTTGCTTCACCCAGGCCGCGTTCGATCAGAAAGGATGCCGTGTCCGAATAAAGGTCAACCGCGCCCGCATATCCTGATTTGCGCCCTTCGATATAATCATTGACCACTTTGCGGTCGGTCATTGCCTTTTCGGTCGCTTCGCGCACCTTTGGTTTGGTGGCCAGCAATTTGCGGAACGCTTCGCCCTTCAGCTTGATGACTTCGCTGCTCACTGCTGCCTTGACGCTTGCGGTGCGGCGGCCGCCGCCCAACACCGCCATTTCGCCAAAATAGGAACCCGCCGGCAGATAGGATAGGAAAATCGGTTTGCCGCCAATATCCTTTTCAACAACCATCGATCCGGTGCGTACGATGAATATATCATCACCCTCATCGCCTTCGGCGAGTACGACTTGGCCGGCACGAAGCTTCATAACTTCGGCTTCCTCGAGTACGGGATCGAGATCTTCCGCGACCAGTCCGCCGCGGAATATTTGCAACAATTGTCGTTCGAGTGAAATGCGGGTGATCGCACGCTTGGCCCCAGGCACAGCCCCCATCAACTTGATCGCGGCAGTGCGCGACACTTCAACAAAGATGCTGTCCTCGCCCGCGCGGATAGTCGCACCGCGTTTGCGCCCCGAAATCAGGCCCACCTCGCCAAAGATGGATCCTTCCTCGATCGGGACGGTGACCGACGGGTCCTTGGGATTAATCTCGACAAGCGCGTGCCCCTCGGCAATCGCAAATAATGACGAGCCCGGATCGTCACGCTCGAACACAGTTTCGCCCCTGCGGTAAAAGGCGACTTTGGAGTCAAGAATGAACTCACGCATCTGCAAAGGTGACACATCGGCAAAAATGCGAACCTTTGTTCGCAGAAATTCCAGCCATTCGGCGACAGATTTCTTTTGTGGCAGGCCGGCAAAAACGGCCGCCAGATCCTTTTCATCGGCTGGGGTGAGGCTGGTGTTGCCATTGACGAATTCGACGACATCATAGCCCTGGTTCATGCAATGCTTGATCAGCGGATAACCCGCCAGCGCTCCAATCACGAATATACCAGGCACGGTCGATTCAAAGGTCGGCGACAATTTGGGAAAAGCCTCGCGGTCAGGTCCGGTAAATTCAATCCCCATACTCTCAACAAAACCGCGCGGGGCAACCGAACCCAGTCGCGCCACGATAACATCAGCCTGAATCCGCACTTCGCCCGTGGGGGTTTCTAGGGAAAGCCACCCCGGTTCGACTTTAGCGGGCGAGGTTTCGGTGCGCACATTCATCGACCCGTTGGCACCCGCTTCCATCAGGTCGGACACATTCTTGGCCTTGGCGCGGGCGAAATCTTTGGACCGGTTCAAAATCGTGACGGTATTTTCCAGCGCCTCTTCGGCAACGCCAAGCGCATTTTCAATGCCCGCATCGCCCGACCCGACAACCGTGATATGCTTATCTTGAAAGTCGGCAGGGTCATCGACCTGATAGATGATGTGCGGCAGGTCAGCGCCCTCACAGCGCATCCGGTTCGGATTGCCCTGCGTCCCGATGGCCAGAACAATATTCTCGGCAGTGATCGTTTCACCTTTGGCCGTTTTCAACGTGAAGGCCCCTTGTGAGCCGGCCACTTCAACGACTTCGCTGTGATAGGCGACGTTGATCTTGTTTTGCTGCGCGTCCTCGTCCCAATTGCTCAAAATGGCTTCGCGCGCGCCTTCGTCAAAGCGACAATCGGAACGCAGGTCGAGCCGATTGGGCGTCGCCATGACATGCTTGCCCTTCTGATATTTGAAAATCGTGTCCGACAAATGGTCGGTCTTTTCCAGCAGCACATGGCTCATGCCCAGCTGCGCCGCGCGCGATGCTGCGCTGAGGCCCGCAGGACCCGAACCGATAATAGCGACCTTGACCGGTTCGCTCATCAGTACGTCCGCGAGCACGGCGCGGTACCGCACATCAATATTGTCTGAAAAATCATCACGCGATTGGGCACCCTTCCCCCAGATCGCCAGCCCCCGGCGATAATTAATGGATGCGACACGGACTTATGTCCTTATCGGGTAACTATGCCCTTGATACTTACTCAAGGTCAACCGCTTGCGATAAAAATTGGTAAGGTCAGGCCCATTCCAACTGCGCATCGCTGTGCGCTAAGGGCGCCGCGTCGAACGGTGACCATCCCTCAGGCCCCAAACGCTCCAGTGGCTGAAAGCGCGCTTTATAGGCCATACGGGTCGAACCATCGATCCAATACCCCAGATAGACATATGGCAAACTTGCCTGCGCAGCGCGTTGGATATGGTCTAAGATGACATAAGTCCCCAGCCCTTCGCGCAGCGGGTGGTTCGACTCGAAAAAGCTGTAAATCATCGACAGGCCATCGCCCTGCCGGTCGGTCAGGCAACAAGCGACCAACCGCCCTTGGCTGCCGTCAGTGGTGGGTTCACGATATTCGATCAAATAACTGTCTACCGGGGTCTGCTCGACCATATCGGTGAAATCCTGCTCGTCCATATCGGCCATCCCACCCTCGGGATGCCGCGACCGCAAATAGGACCGAAGCAATGCATATTGTTCGCCAGTGGCCCAGGCCTTGCATGCGGTAGCAATCAGGTCCCCGTTGCGGCGCAGGTTGCGCTTTTGCGAATTGCTCGGTGAAAAATCAGCAGCGCATACGCGGACCGAGACACAGGCGGCGCAATCGCTGCAACTGGGGCGATAGGCAACCGATTGGCTACGACGAAAGCCGATGCGCCCGAGCGCATCGTTAAGCTCGCCCGCATTCGCTCCGTTCAGCTCGGTAAACACCTTACGCTCGGTCTTCCCGTCCAGATAGGGACAAGGCGACGGGCTGGTGACGAAAAAACGCGGGAAACGAAACGGTGCAGACACGCGGCGGGAACCCTCCAGTAATTAGCCGTCGCTGCGCTGGCATGGCTGCGACTCTTCAGTGCCAATGACTATGCCTCGCACCGCTTAAGGTGCAAAGTCAATTTACCAAAATTGAACGTCCCGCTTTGAATCAGTTCGGGGCTTAACCAGCTTCGTTCACACTGGCGCACACACTGTGGCAACGCAGGACAGGTCAGAGCCTGCTATTCACTATAACCGCGCAATTCATTGCCAGTCAGCGTCGCAACGTGCAGCACATTCGTCGATCCGGGCGTCCCGAACGGCACGCCCGCCATCATCACCAGCTTTGCACCAGCTTTGGCGACACCATGGCGAAGCGCCATGCGTTTGCCCTTAGCGATCATCTCTTCAAAGCTGACGATGTCCTTGGTCTGCACCGCATGCGCGCCCCACAACAGCCCTAACCTTCGCGCCGTTTCGCGCTTGGGGGTCAACACGAGCAGCGGTGCTCCGGGCCGCTCGCGGGCGACCCGCCGCGCGGTCGATCCTGACACGGTAAAACAGATGATCGCATCGGCGGCGATGGTCGAAATGATGCTGCCTGCCGCTTCGGCCAACGCATCGGCGGTCGTCGCATCGGGTTTGGTTTCGGTAAAGTGAAGGCGGCGAAAATAATCGGGGTCATTTTCGACCGAACGCGCGATGCTGTCCATCATCGTCACCGCTTCTTCGGGCCACGCGCCCGCTGCGGTCTCTGCCGACAGCATGATGACATCGGCGCCGTCATAGACTGCGGTCGCCACGTCCGACACTTCGGCCCGCGTCGGCGAGGGTGAGGTAATCATCGATTCCAGCATCTGCGTTGCGACGACAACCGGTTTACCCATCCGCCGAGCCGTGGCGACAATCCGCTTTTGCAACGGCGGCACCGCCTCGGGCGGCAATTCGACACCTAGGTCGCCGCGCGCAACCATCGCGGCATCGGCAATTTCCAAAATCTCGTCGATCCGCTGAACCCCTGACGGCTTTTCGAATTTCACCAGTAGCGCCGCCTTGCCCCCGATTAGCCGTCGTGCTTCGGCGACATCCTCGGGGCGCTGAACAAACGACAGCGCAATCCAGTCTACATGCTGCTCAAGTGCAAAAGACAAGTCCCGGCGGTCTTTTTCGGTCAGCGCGGCCAGCGGTACGACAACATCGGGGACGTTGACCCCCTTGCGATCAGAAATCTTGCCGCCAACCTCAATCACCGTCTCGATCCGGTCAGGCGCGACGCTTTTAACTCGCAGGACCAGCTTGCCATCGTCGATCAGTAAGCGAGTCCCCGCCTCCAGCGCGGCGAATAATTCCGGATGCGGCAAGTACACTCGCGTCGCATCGCCAGGGCCGGTGTCCGTATCAAGCGCAAATGTCTTGCCTTTGACCAGCTCCACTGTTCCGCCAGCGAAGGTCCCGACGCGCAGTTTCGGTCCCTGCAAGTCCACCAAAATAGTTGTCGGCCTCCCCGTTTTCTTTTCCAACGCGCGGATCGCGGCGATGACTTTGGCGTGGCCAGCATGGTCGCCATGGCTCATATTTACGCGAAAGCCATCGGCGCCTGCCCGGTGCAGCTTGGCGATCATTTCGGCATTCCCGCTGGCGGGCCCCAGCGTCGCCAGAATCCGGACCTTGCGCTGGCGGGGTGTAAAGCTTTGGGTCACAGTCGCTCCGATGATAAGGGTTCCATTTGCCTAGTCGCGTTGATCGGGACAAGGCAAGACGCGTATAGCTATTCATCCCTCCTATCCATGGACAAGGATATTTTCATGTCATGCAGCGAAGCCAGCCCCGCCGCGCACGATGCGCTCGAAACATTGGATGACGCCGTGGCCGCGGCGGCCTTTCGCCGGCTCGTCCGCTTGCTCCAGCACCGCAGCGATGCCGCTAATATCGATTTGATGGGTCTTGCCGGATTTTGCCGCAATTGTCTCGGCGATTGGGTCGCAGAAGCAGGCAATCTGGACAAGGAATCGGGACGAGCGATCATCCACGGCATGCCCACCGCAGACTGGAAAGCGCTAAACAAAACTCCCGCCACAGCTGAACAGATACAGCGAATGGAAGAAAGCATGGCGAAAAATCCCTGACCCCGTTAGGGACGCGGCAGGCGCGATTCTTGCGCTATCCCATTCCCATTTCATGGAGCCAAAAATGAGCGAAGCCACTGTATCCGACCAGCAATTGCGCCTGTTCATCGAGCGTATCGAGCGGATGGAAGAAGAGAAAAAGGGCGTCGCCGACGACATCCGCGACACATATAACGAAGCCAAGTCGCAAGGCTATGACCCCAAGATCATGCGCCAGATCGTCCGCCTGCGCAAATTGCCCATCAACGATCGCAAAGAAATGGAAGCGATTTTGGACGTTTATAAATCGGCGCTCGGAATCGACTGAGGAGACAGCTTATGTTCTGCACCACGACCAACACCCTCGAAGGCCATCCGGTCCGCGAATATCTTGGCATCGTCACCGGCGAGGTCATCGTCGGCGCAAACCTGTTTCGCGATTTGTTCGCCAGCATCACCGACATTGTCGGTGGCCGCTCGGGCAAATATGAAAATGTCCTCGCCCGCGCACGCAAAGAGGCGTTGACCGAAATGGAAGCTGAAGCCGTCCGCCTCGGCGGCAATGCTGTCATCGGTGTTGACCTTGACTATGAAGTCATTGGCCAGAACGGATCGATGCTCATGGTGTCGGCCAGCGGTACGGCAGTGGTTGTCTAGCGCCGGGCGGCGCGCTAGGGCGGCGCCAGTTTATCAAGCACAACGAAGGAGCCTGCCATGGCCGGCCATAGCAAGTTCAAAAATATCATGTACCGCAAGGGTGCACAGGATAAAAAGCGCAGTTCGCTCTTTTCCAAGCTCTCACGCGAAATCACCGTCGCAGCCAAAATGGGCCTGCCCGATCCAGACGCCAATGCGCGTTTGCGCGCCGCTATCAATGCGGCGAAGGCGCAATCCGTGCCCAAGGATAATATCCAGCGCTCGATCGACAAGGCAACCGGAGGCGACGGAGACAATTATGAAGAGATGCGCTACGAAGGCTATGGCCCCGGTGGCGTGTCGCTGATCGTCGAGGCGCTGACCGACAACCGCAACCGCACTGCCACCAACGTCCGCACTGCGTTTAGCAAGAACGGTGGAAATCTCGGGACCAGCGGCAGCGTCGCGCATGGTTTTGACCGTCTCGGCCAGATCACTTACCCCGCCGACGTCGGTGATGCCGACACGGTGTTCGAGGCCGCGTTCGAGGCCGGCGCAGAGGATGTTGAATCGTCTGAAGATGGCCATGAAATCTGGACCAGCGTCGAAAACCTGCACGAAGTGGCCAAGGCCATCGAAGCCAAGCTTGGCGAAGCCGAAGGCGTGAAACTCGCCTGGCGACCGACGCTGAAAAGCGAAGTCACCGACCAAAGCACCGCCGAAACCCTCTTCAAACTCATCGACACGCTCGACGACGACGACGATGTCCAGACCGTCTGGGGCAATTACGACATCCCCGACGAGATATTGGAAAAAATGGGGTGACCATAATCTCCCCTCCCGCAAGCGGGAGGGGCCGGGGGTGGGCCTGTCAGGTTCGCGTCGCTCGCCCCCACCCCAACCTCTTCCGCTTGCGGGGAGGATTTAGGATATGATCATCCTCGGCATCGACCCCGGCCTTGGCACCACCGGCTGGGGCCTGATCCGCAGCGAGGGCAGCCGGCTGACCCATATCGCCAATGGTCAGATCAAAACCGATCCCAAATCACCCCTCGCGATGCGCCTCTCGCATCTCGACAGTGCACTCGCCGCCGTCATTGCTGATCACGCCCCCGAAACGGCGGCGGTCGAGGAAGTGTTCGTCAACGACAATCCCCAGTCGACGCTCAAACTCGCGCACGCACGCGGCGTCGCGCTGCTCGGCTGTGCCCGCGCCGGTCTCGACGTCGCCGAATATGCCCCGCGCCTCGTCAAAAAATCCATCGTCGGAACCGGTGCCGCAGCCAAAGAGCAAATTCAAGCGATGCTCCGCATCCTCCTCCCTGGCGCTAAAGTTACCGGCCCCGATGCCGCCGACGCCCTTGCCGTCGCCATCACCCACGCCAATCACCGTCCGCGCTAATTCACCCTCTCCCGCTGGAGTGGGACAAAGGAAGTTCGCCTCCTGTTCTCTTTTCTTGCGGTCGCCGGTCGCCCGCGCTAACCCGTAAAACATGATCGCCAAACTCACCGGACGGCTGGACAGCAGCAGCGCAGGATCTGCCATCATCGACGTCGGCGGGGTCGGCTATCTGGTCGAGGCTTCGGCGCGCACGCTCGACAGCCTTGGCCCGATCGGCAACGACGTCACGATCCACACCGAAATGCTCGTCGGTGAAGATTTCCTCCGCCTGCTCGGCTTTGCCAAGGCCGAGGAACGCGACTGGTTCCGTCTTTTGACCAGCGTTCAGGGCGTCGGCGCCAAAGTCGCGCTCGCGATCCTCTCCGCGCTCGAAATCGCCGACCTCCAACGCGCTCTGGCCAGCGGCGACAGCGCGATGGTCGCCCGCGCCAACGGCGTCGGCCCCAAATTGGCGCTGCGTATCTGCAATGAACTCAAGGACAAAGCCGGCGCGCTTGGCGGCATCGCGGGCAGCGGCGGCGTTCACCTTCCCGCAGGTGGTCCGCTGGCCGACGCGATCACTGCCCTCACTGGCCTCGGCTTCAAACCTGGCGAAGCCACAAGCGCCGTCGCCTCCGCCCATGCTGAATTGGGCGAAGGCGCAACTTTGGATGCGCTAGTCCGCGTGGCGCTCAAGAAGGCGGCGAAGTGACCGAACCCCTCACCACCCCCATCCGCACGCCGGAGGACGCCGACGCCGCGCTGCGTCCGAAAACGCTCGCCGAATTTGTCGGTCAGGAAGCGGCGCGCGAAAATCTGCGTATCTTTATCGAGGCCGCGAAATCTCGTGCCGATGCGCTCGACCATGTGCTTTTCTTCGGCCCGCCGGGGCTCGGCAAAACCACCCTCGCCCAAATTGTCGCGCGCGAACTCGGCGTCGGCTTCCGCTCGACCAGCGGCCCAGTCATCGCCAAAGCAGGCGATCTCGCCGCACTTCTTACAAATCTAGAGGACGGCGACGTTCTGTTTATCGACGAGATTCATCGACTCAGCCCTGCAGTCGAAGAAATCCTCTATCCCGCGATGGAGGACCGCGCCCTCGACATCATGATCGGCGAGGGCCCATCGGCGCGCAGCGTCCGCATCGATCTGCCCAAATTCACCCTTGTCGGCGCCACGACACGGCAGGGACTGCTCACCACCCCGCTGCGCGACCGTTTCGGCATTCCTGTGCGGCTAAACTTTTATAGCCATGCAGAGCTTGAACAGGTCATCAAGCGCGCCGCCACACTGCTTGGCTTATGCCTCGCCGCCGATGGCGCGCTAGAAATTGCCCGCCGCGCGCGCGGCACCCCACGTATCGCGGGTCGACTGCTCCGCCGCGTCCGCGACTTTGCGCATGTCGCGGGTCAGGATGTCGTCGATCGCGCCGCCGCCGATGCCGCGCTCAACCGGCTCGAAGTTGACGCCCTTGGACTCGACTCCATGGACCGGCGCTATCTCACTATGATAGCTGATATTTATCGCGGTGGGCCGGTCGGGGTCGAAACGATGGCAGCGGGGCTTTCGGAGCCACGTGACACCATCGAGGATGTAATCGAGCCCTATTTACTGCAAATCGGTCTGATCGCCCGCACTGCGCGCGGGCGCTGTCTTAATGCTAGCGGATGGAGACATCTCGGTCTTAATCCCCCCGCCGGTTCGCAAGACAGCCTGTTTGACGAGGCCAAATAGCGGGCCGCATCGGCATATGTGGTGAATGCGTCGCCGCACCGCGCTTCGTTCAACACCAAACTTCTGCGAACAGGGCCGAAGCTGCGACGAAGCGAATATCTTCTCTTCCCGCCGAGTCGCTGCGCGGCTATCGGTGCACATCATGGCCAAACAAACCACCCCTCCCCCCTTCATCCCCGGCGCGTTCGTCGGCGCCGCACATCATTATCGTGCGCGCGTCTATTTCGAAGACACTGACCTGTCTGGCATCGTCTATCATGCCAATTATCTGCGTTATATGGAACGCGCACGGTCGGACATGCTGCGTCTTGCAGGCATAGACCAACGCACCGCGATGGAGGCTGGCGAAGGCGCATGGGCCGTTACAGATCTTGCCATCAAATATTGCCGTCCCGCCATGTTAGACGATGACTTGCTGGTAATCAGCACCGTTGAAGCGGTTCGCGGCGCCAGCGTGATCATTGCCCAAAGCATCCATCGCAGCGACGAGGCGTTAACCGAAGGGCGCGTCACCGCTGCCTTTTTATCACCAAATGGCCGGCCTCGTCGTCAACCCCACGGTTGGGCCGACCGATTTACCCGCATCATGAACGGAGAACCGATCCCTTGTTAGACCAGATATCCTTGGCTGCCGATGCCGCAACCCTCTCCCCGGTGGCGCTGTTCCTGCAGGCCGACATCGTTGTGAAGGCCGTGATGATCGGCTTACTCGCCGCATCCGTCTATGTCTGGGCGGTGGTGATCGGTCATGGTCGAAGCGTGAGTAAAATGATGATCGCATCAGAGAAATTTGAACGCGATTTTTGGCGAGCAAGTGACATCAATAAATTCTACGAAGAGAATGGGCGCGAAGACTTGCCCAGTGCCCGCGTCCTGACCGCCGGCATATCCGAGTGGCGCCGCTCGACCAAGGGCAAGGCCATCGACCGCGAAGGTACGCGCGAGCGGTTAGCCGTAGCGATGAATGCGGCTTTGGCCGCCGAGACCGACCGGCTGGCCGATCGTATCGGTGTTCTTGCCACCATCGGATCGGTTGCCCCCTTTGTTGGCCTGTTCGGCACCGTATGGGGCATCATGCGCAGCTTTACCGCGATTGCGGCGGAAAATAACAGCAGCCTTGCGGTCGTTGCGCCGGGCATTGCCGAAGCATTGTTCGCAACAGCCATCGGCCTGTTCGCCGCCATTCCGGCAGTTATCGCCTACAATAGTTTTTCACAGCGGCTCAATCGTCTGGAATCACGGCTTGGCCGCTTTGCCGACGGGCTGCACGCCACCTTCAGCCGCGAGCTTGAGGTCGAAGGCTGATGGCGATGGGTGTCCCTCAAGGGCCCAGCCGCGGACGCGGGGGAACCCGCCGCCGCGCGCCGATGGCCGAAATCAATGTTACACCGCTAGTCGATGTGATGCTCGTCCTCCTGATCATCTTCATGATCACCGCGCCCTTGCTTGTCGCCGGAGTGCCGGTCGACCTTCCCGACAGCCGCGCCAAGCCGGTCGAGCAGCAAGAGGAAGAACCGGTGCAACTATCGATCATCGACGACGGCAAGCTGTATCTGGGCGACGAAGAGATTAGCCAATCCGCGCTACCCGCCCGGTTGCAGGCAATTGCCCAGGCCGATGCTGGCAAGGAAAAGCCCCGCCAGATCATGCTGCGCGCCGACAAGGGCCTTGATTATGGCCAGGTGATGCGGGTTATGGGTGAACTCAATCGCGCAGGGTTGAGCCGCATTGCTTTAGTCACAACCGGTTCAGACAGCGACCAATAGAGTCATGCTGATGCCCACTATGTCGAAAAGCAGGAGCAAAGGCGAAAAGGCAGGCTTAGCGGCAGCCATTGTTCTGCATGTCTTTGTCATCGGCCTATTGTCGGTTCAATGGACGGCGGGCGAGCGCCGGTTCGACAATCCCCCGATGGAAGTCGACCTGATCGCCGAGACTGCGGCAACCTCGACAGCCCCGATCATAAGTGAGACTCCGCCGGCTGCACGGCTAGGCGATGAATATTCGACTGACCTGTCACCACCGCAACCGCTGGTGGCGCCGCCTGTCCCAGAACCCATCGAGACGCCCCAACCTGCCCCCGCCCCCAAAGCGACGCAGCGTCCGGTGCCCGCCAAACCCAAACCGGCAGCGAGCAAACCGAACCCGCCCAAAGCCGCCGCGGCAAAACCGGCCACACCAAAGGTGACCCGTCCTACAGGACGGCTCGATGGACTGGTCGACGGTCTGTCCCCTAATTCCTCGACTAAATCGCCTAGCAAAGGCGCGCCGGCTGCGGCTACTGCCGCTGAGGTGAAGAAATCTATCGATGTAAGCATCAAATCGGCTATCGCGCCGCGTTGGAACAGCTGCACTGTCAGCGGCTTTGAAGTGGCCGAATTGAAAACGGTCGTCCGCTTTCGCCTGACGCAATCGGGCGCGCTGGCAGGCTTCAGCAGTGTCACCACCAGCGGCCAGAACGACAGCAACAAATCACAGGTTTCGCGTCATCAAGAATGCGCAAAGCGTGCTATTGAACTCGCCGCCCCGTTCGACTTACCTGCCGAAAGTTACGAATATTGGCAGAATTACACACTCGATTTCATTAAGAGGTAATGATCATGGCCCTCCGCCTTCTGGCTGCAACCTTGTCCCTGTTGCTGACTTCTGCGCCTGCGCTGGCGCAGGACGCGGCACCGCAATTGACGCCTGCGCCGACGCAAACCGAACCGCGCGAAACCATTGAAGGCACATTGTCGCAAGACCGCACAGTCATTGCAGTGCCAGCGTTAGCCACCCCGGCCGCTGTAACAATCGCTGGGCTGCGTACTGACACGCTAGGCCGTCAATTGGCCGAGGTTATTTCCGCCGATCTGGAACGCAGTGGCCTTTACGCCCCGCAAGGCCCAAGCGGCATGCGCGCCATCGGGATGAGCGAAGTGACAGCGCCTATTTTTGGCGACTGGGCTTCGCGCGATGCCGAAAATCTGGTCCAGGGATTTGTTCGCGCCAATGGCGATGGCAGCCTGACCGTTGGGTGCTATCTTTATGACGTCGCCCTGAAAAGCGAACTGGTGCGGCAAGGCTTTGTCATCCAACCAGGCGACTGGCGCCGCGCCGCTCATAAATGTGCCGACAGCATCTATTCGCGGCTGTCGGGCGAAGCGCCCTTTTTTGACAGCCGCATCGCCTATATCGCCGAAAGCGGCCCCAAGGGGAACCGCATCAAACGGCTGGCTATTATGGACAGCGACGGTGGCAACCACCGTTTCATTACCAATGGTCAGGCGCTGGCCATTTCCCCCCGCTTTTCCCCCGACTATAAGAAGATCGTCTATGTCAGCTATTTGAATAATCGGGTTCGCGTGTTCATCTATGACGTCGCTGACGGGACGCAGAAACTGGTGACCGAAAGCGCCAACACAACTTTTGCCCCGCGCTGGTCGCCCGATGGTCGCCAAATCCTCTTCTCTATGGCGCAGGGCGGGAATACCGATATTTACCGCATCTCGGCCGAAGGCGGAACGCCGGTGCGCTTGACCGACAATCCGGGCATCGATGTTGGCGGCAGTTTCTCTCCTGACGGCCGCAAGATCGTGTTCGAAAGCGACCGGTCGGGCGGACAGCAAATCTATACGATGAACATTGATGGTTCGAATCAGCAGAGGATAAGCTTTGGTGGCGGACGCTATGCGACACCCGAATGGTCGCCGCGCGGCGACTTGATCGCCTTTACCCGCATTGGTGGCGGCGAGATCCGCATCGGAGTTATGACGCCGAGCGGTGGCAGTGTGCATTTGCTGACCAATGATTGGCAAGATGAGGCGCCAACATGGTCCCCCAACGGGCGCGTGCTGCAGTTTTTCCGGACAACGCGCGGAAAAGAAGGAAAATCCAGCCTTTGGCAGGTCGACCTAACGGGTGTAAATCTGCGCCGCTTACCGACCCCGCAGGACGGTTCAGACCCGAGTTGGGGCCCTATCTTGCCCTAACTCCGCCGATTCCGTGCCCTGCGGAACCAAAAACCCGTCATTAGGGTTGCATATGCGGGATCAACATGGGTTAATCTCCCTACCGACAGAAATTCGCGACCAACAGCAAAAGGACGAAAACAATGACAATACGGAAAACTACCGCCCTGATGGCGGCAATTACCATGTTGGCCGTCGGGGCCTGCGCACCAAAAGCACCAAAGACACTGCCGCCTGCGTCCGGATGGCAGCGACAGCTCCATTGGCTCGGACAACGCCAATGCCATCATTCCGGGATCACAGCAGGATTTCCTGTCTAAAATCTCAGCCGACCGCATCTTCTTTGATTTTGACCAATATAATGTAGATGCCGAGGACATGGCTACGTTACAGAGTCAGGCGACATGGCTCCGCGCCAATCCGGCAGTAAGGGTGATTGTCGAAGGTCATGCCGACGAACGCGGCACACGCGATTATAATCTCGCGCTGGGCGAACGCCGCGCCAATTCGGCCAAAAATTACCTCGCGACGCTGGGCATCGATCCGTCGCGTATCCAGGTGATCAGCTATGGCAAGGAACGACCCGCCGCGCTGGGTTCGACCGAAGAAGCCTATGCACAAAACCGTCGCGCCGTGACCGTGGTTATCGCGCGCTAGCTAAAACGGCCGAAGACAAGCGGCCATAGCGGTACAGCGGCCCATGCCGCGACCGCCGCAAAAGTTCCAAAGGGGATCTGTCGCCGCGCCGGTGTCAGGTCCCCTTTTCGTCTTGTCGCGAGCGCCCAGAAAAGCCCGCCGCAGCTGGCCAGCAGCAGCATTAGCGGCAACGCCTGCCAGCCAATCCAGACGCCGATGGCGGCCACCAGCTTCGGGTCGCCACCACCCATTCCGGCAACGCCACGCAGACGTTGATAGGCCCAGGCGATCAATGCCAGCGATCCTCCGCCAATAAGTGCGCCTAGCCAGCGCTCGAGCAGACTAGTGCCAAGCAACGGACCAGCGACAATAAATCCGACAATCGCCAGCAATGCGGTAAGCCTGTCCGGCAACCAATGGTGGCGCGCATCGAGCAACGCGAGCGGCAGCAGCAGCCACCCGAACAGCGCCCATAGCCAGCCGCTCGCTCCAGGCATGATCAGCAACGCGGCTACGCCGATAGATCCTGCCGCCCATTCGGTACGGCTGTGCAACGGATCAATCGGCAAGTCACAGGTTCTGCATTTCCCGCGCGACGCGATGCTCGACAAGAGGGGAACAAGATCACGGACCGTCAGTAGTCGCCCGCAGCCATCGCAAGCCGAGCGCCCTGTCAGGACCGAACGGTCCCGCGGCCAGCGCAGCACCAGAGTCGCGATAAAACTGCCAAGGGTGACGCCGAGCAGCGCGGCAAGCACCAACGCCGCACCCGTCGGCAGCCTGTCTAGCGTCGCCACCATAAGCTAAAAGCGGCCCGAACTTGTCAACAAATAGCCGCCCGTCACCGCCTGAAAACCCAGCGCGCCGAGCGCCTCCGCCAGCGAAGGGTCGCCTGCTGTGCTGATGGTGAGACGTGCCCGATAAGCGCCATCTGCGGCAAAGTGGATGGTCAGCTTTTCCATACCCGACTGGCTGGAAAGCACCGCCTGGACACGCCCCTTTGCGCAGCGCAGGGTCCCCGACAGGCCGCGCGTCAGATCTAGTCCGGCAATCGACGCGCCGACGTTCAACCGCACCCGGCCATGGGCCGACTGGCAGCGTCCCGCCTCGTCGAACAGCGCCTCTACGCTCTCGAAACTGATTGTATCGACCGGAACAATGCCCAGTCCGTTTGCCGTGCTCGTCGATCCGGTCAGGTCAGTGACGCCGCGTATTGAACCGCTACGCAGTCGTCCCGACAGCGCGCCAAGACGTGGATCGAGCCGCCGAAAGCCAATTTCTGTTCGACCCAGAAAAAGTGGACCTGGGGCAAGCCAAGCGTCGAGTGTACCAAGCTGAAAAGCCCCGAGCCGCGCATCGCCTATACCCGCCCACCATACTGGCCCCACAACTTCGCGTGCGGTAAAGCCTGACTGACCGGCGCCTGCCAGCTGAAGCGCAAGCCGCATCGGAAAAGTTGCAACGATCAACAGCAGCGCAAACAGCGCTGCTGCGGTCCACCAACGGGCCCGCAATGTCATACCCCGCCCCGATGCAGCTCTGCGGTCATTCCGACATTTCCGTCAGTTCCCGGCGTCATGGTCAACTGATCGACGACAAATCCCTGCTCTTCCAGTGCGGCAAGCCAGCCCGTGAGCACCGATGCGCGCGCACTTGCAATAGCGATGGTCACCTGCCGGTCACCGCGAGCTTCGTTCCGGTCCAGCGTCAGGCCGATTTCGTTAGCCGACTGCACGAGATATTGATCAATGGTGGTCGCGAAAGCCGGTTCAGAGGACGACACGGGAGCGATATGCTTGAGCAACTGCACCTTGCTCACCACGCGCCCTTCGCGCTCGATTGCGGCACGATGGTCCGTGTCGATCGTAGCAAAGGCAGCATAGACAGGTCGCACTAGTGCCCAGACCAACACCCCAGCGGCAATCACACCAGCAGCACCGACCAACCAGTGTTCGCGCGCTGACAGCCCGCTCCACCATGTCCGCATGCGCTCCCTCATGGCACAGCCCTTATCGTGACAACGGCTTGTTGCTCACCATTGGTGCCGGCCATCGGCTGCGCAGTGATGCCATAGCCGCGCGACTGAAGCGCGAGCAGGGCCTGATTAATGTCTTCAACACGCGGCGCAGCCAGCGTGATTGTCAATGTTCCGTCGGTGCGATGCGACAGGGCGCGCAGCGAAAGCCCCGGTATGTCGCGCATTGCGGCATATAGAGCTGACGCCGGCACCGAAAAGGCCAATGGGCCGCCGCCACTCGCGGCAAGGCGACGATCGAGTTCGGCCTCGGCTCCTGTGGCGTCATTTGCGGCAACACCAATGCTTTTTGCTGTATCCAGTGCGACCGCATCGGCACGCCGTGTATCGGCTGCAAGACGCACCGCGTGGACAATCGGGACAAGCAATGTGACGATGATGAGCGCCGCAATCATCCGCTTCATCCACCAGATCCATGCCGGATCTAGCGCCAATGTCCGCTTGGCTTTCCATGCTCCACTCAGCAAATCAAGCGGAGGCGCGGCCAGAGACAGCATCAGCGCCTCGCGCATTTGATCCAGCGGCAACGGGTTGAGTACCCGATCCCCGACAATCAGAGCATCAAGGTTTGGGTCGGACAAGAACGCCTGATCGGGCAAGCGGATCAGGCGCTCTTCGCCAACTTCAGCCAACCAGGCCGCCTCGTCGGCGGGCGGCGGGATAATGGCCGCCACAGGAAGAATCGCGCTCGGGGACAAATTATGCGCGGTGAGCCAGTTCTGCCAAGCTGTCATTGCCGCCCGCGTTGTCACCGCAACCGGTACCGCTTGGCCCCCGGTCGCCGGCATACCCGCAACGACATGCAGATCTGCAGCATCGCCCAGACTATCACTTAGCGTGTCGATGCGCGCGGCAGCGGCGGCCTGTGCTGGCGCGGCGTCGGAATAGTGACGCCAGCGGACGGGAACGTCGACGGCGGGAGCAAGTGCGACAAGCTGGTCAGAAGGTGCGCCCGATGCGGTATTGGTGACCCAGGCATCAACCCAAAGATCGTCTTGCCCTGAATCGACAACGACAGAATCGTCGACGCGCAACCAAGGGACAGCTGTCACAAGCGCTTGACCATCGATAAGCGATGCTGACGAGGGCAGCCACAGGATCAGGGTCTGGCCCATATTAGTCAGGCTCGCCCCAGTCGCGTCGCACAATGCGCGGCGGATTTTCCGACCCGAATGTCGGCGCGCCGCCATTGGCATCGATGAGCGATTGTGCCGTCAATTGTCCGTCCCCCATCGCAATATTGGTCGAAAGCGCAAACCAACGGCTGGTCACGCCTGCTTGTTCGGCGACATCAACAGGCGGATCGATCCCCCGCAGAGGACCCGACTGCCAGAATCGCACACTGCTGCCATAGCCGCCTGCAGGCCGCGCCGCCAGCGCTGCTCGCGCCGCAGACAGGCTGATTTCATCGGGCAACAGCATCGATACCAGCGGAGCCTGGGCGAGGGTCAGCGTATTGACGTTCAGCTTCACCTGTTCGGCGACCGGCAACACACAAATCCATGGGCGTAATCGGGCATAAATTTTTGGGTTCACACCACGCACGGCACGCAGTTCGCTCACGTCCGCCATCTTTCGGTTCGCGGGCAAATAGCCGCCCTCCATCGACCGATAGGCAGCATCCTCGGCCCCCAACGGCCCTTCGACATTGTCGCTGTCGATCCAGTCCGCGGCTGCTCCGGCAATCGGCGCAGCCTGTCCCGCATCCACGCCTACAGCGATCATCAATGCGGCAAATTGGGCTATGGCCTGTCGCCGCTGGGTCAGCCTTCCGGGCAAAGTTTCTGCGACCAAACTATTGAGGTTGAAGCAATTGTTGGCATCAGACAATTTTGCTCTGCCTTCGCCTGACGGCAAGGGAAGGATGAAATCACGGCCCAGCCAATCACCCGCCAAGAGTTACCTTACCGGGGTCACGGTTTTTCAGGTCGGCGATTCGCCGCAGCGTGATTTGTTCCGCTGCCATGGCAAAGGCGCGGCTCTGGTCTATGGTCGCCGCACTTGCCGCGATGCGCGTGGCCACGGTCAGCCGGTCGAGAGCGGTCGCGGCAATGACTGCCATGACTGCCACGAGCAACAACACGCTCAACAACGCCGCACCGCGTTCTTCGGATTGCGGATCGTTCATGGCACTGGCACCGGAACCCCAGGCGCGTTCTTGGGCGGTTGAGGTGTTGGTGCGGTGAGAAAGAGCATTGTCAGTGACGGACGAGCGCGACGGGTCAACTGCACTTCGACAGCCACAGGCAGCGTGTCGCCGGGGTCAGAGGTCCAGCTTTGCTGCCATTGCCCGCGTGCGTCCCGATAGCGCACCGCGACGCCGGTCACGTCGTCGATCAGCCGATCGCCGTCACCCAGATTTTTTCCATCAAGCATTGGCTGGGTCGCGCGGCGCCAATCATCGCCGACACGTGCATAACCCACCCTTTGCAGGCGCGGATGCGGCGCACCGTCAAAGCTCGCTGCCCCGGCATGGACGAAGGCAAAACCACTGGTCGACCCCATGAAGGCGGGGACAGTCTCTCCACTGATTCCGCGGGTAGAACGCGGCGCCGATTGCGCCAGGTCGTTGGCCATAATAGCGCGCAAGCGGTTGATTCCGCCCATCGATTGAAGCCGCACTTGTATGGCAGCTTGCGTATCGACGCTGCTGCGTAGCAGGCCGACGCCCATGGCGGCGATGGCGGCAAATAGTGACAGAGAAACTAGCATCTCGACCAGCGTAAAACCGCCCTGTTCAGGACTGAGGCAATGTGGTGCTTCGCCTCTCATTGGCTAGGCCGAATAATGGTCAGCGCGGCCTGCCCGCGTCCGGATTGCGGGCGAGCAATCAGGTCGATGCGCAACAGCGAACTGTCGGCGGTGACCCCCACCCGCTGCTCGACCATCCAACTGCGCCCAGCATTGGTGACGGTGATACGGCTGGTGCCGATAGTCGGCGGTGTCGGGTCGGTCATCAATTCAACGCTGCGATTCTGGACGACGATTCCAGCCAGCGTTGTGTCATCCAAATCGCCGGCCGTGCGAATGGCATAGGCATCGAGACGCACCAGCGTTAGCGCAGCAATGCTAATGATGCTGAGCGCGACGAGCATTTCGATGAGCGTAAAGCCCGCTTCGCTCCAAATATCACGCGGCGAAAAATTATTGTCCACGGATGATGTCTCCAGTCGCCGTGACACGCACAGTCTGACGCGCATCCCCTGCCATCAGCACGATCATCTGCGGCGTCGGGCTGGTCCCGACCGTGTCAAAGATCACCCGTGCCACCGGCTGCGCGCTATCGCTGGAAAAGTGGATGCCTGATGGCCAGTTTCGCTGGGCAAAGGCGCGACCTGGCAACGTCTGCCAAGCGCCATCCAGCCTCCGTTCAAATCCATAGCCCGAAGGCGCAAAACTGATAGCGACACTGCGCCCGTCGATCACCGCGAGATCACGTGCAGCGGCAAGCCGCGCAGACAGTCGGTCAGACTCGCTACGCAATAGACTGTTCTCACTAGGAATAGTCAGGACAACGACAGTCGCCGTCAGCGCCATGATCGCCAAAACAACCATCAATTCGACTAGTGTGAAACCAGCCGTCTTGTGGTCGTCGTTGACGGGCGCTCGGCCCCTATAAATCTCCGCCATGAATATCCGCATTATCGTCCGTCCCGCCAGGCGCACCATCGGCCCCCAAGGACCAGACGTCAAACGGCTTCCCCTGCGGACCTGGCGACTGATAATTGTAGGGCCGTCCCCACGGATCGTCAGGCAATTTCTTGATATAGCCCCCGCGACGATAGCGCTCAGGCTGCGTCAGTCCCGGCGGCTGGGTCACAAGCGCGCCAAGCCCGTTGTTGCCGGCAGGATAGGTTAGATTATCGAGCCGGTACATTTCGAGCGCATTTTCCAGTGTCGCAATATCTGCCTTGGCCTTCGTCACCATGGCTTTGTCCTGACTTGGCAGGACGTTGATGATGACGACCGTAGCCAACAATCCAATGATGAAAATCACCACCATCAATTCTGTCAGAGTGAAACCCGATTCACGCTTTTTCCTGTCGCGCCTGTGGGGGCGGGTGGGATCGATCATTAGGCGAAAGAACAACTGCATCAGCGACATATTATTATAACCCGGCTAGATTCTGCAACTGAAGGATCGGCAGGAGGATTGCGAGAATGATAAGCGCTACGCATGACCCCATTATGACAATGATGACAGGTTCGAGAAGCGCCATTGAAGCGGCTGTAAAACGGTCGAATTCGCGTTCCAGATAGTCGGCTGCGCGTTCCAGCATCACATCCAGACGCCCCGCACTTTCGCCGCTGGCGGTCATATAGACCAGCAAGGGCGGGAAAACGCCGGCATCGCGCAGACCGGCCGACAGGCTGCCGCCAGCGCGAACTTGCGCGACCAGGGCGTCGGTCGCGTCGGCGAGTTTGCGATTGCGAATTGTCGGCACCGTCAGACGCAGACCCTCAACCAAAGGCAAGCGGCTCGACACCATCGTCGCCAGCGTGCGCGCAAAGCGCGCGGCATGAAGATCGCGCAGCAGGCGGCCAAGCAGCGGCAAACGCAGCAGGCGGGCGTCGACCGCCGCCTTGAAATCGGGCTTGCGCATCGCCTGTACCCAACCGACCGCCGCGCCTGCAAGGACCAGCAAGATGACCCACCACCATTGCGCGGAAAAATTGGACAAGGTGATGACGGCCCGGGTCAGGAAGGGCAATTGCTGGCCCACGTCATTAAATTGTTCGACGACGCGCGGAACGACAAAAATCATCAGCGCAGCGACAACGCCCATCGCAACAATCGCAAGCACAACCGGATAGGCAAGCGCTGCAATCAACTTGCCTCGAACTTCAGCCTGACGCTCGAGTAAATCAGCGAGCCGGGCCAATATGGTTTGCAAGCTACCGGTGGTCTCGCCAGCCGCGACCATCGCGCGATAAAGTGGCGGAAAACTGTCTGACTGGCGGGTCATCGCATCGGCAAGGCGCCGTCCTTCGAGCAGACCCGCGTGAACGTCGCCAATGATGACACGCGCCGTCTCCGCCTCGCTTTGCCGCATCAGCGTGCGCAGCGATTCTTCGAGCGGCGCAACCTCGACCAAAGTCGCAAGCTGACGTGTAAACAGCGACAATTGCTTGCTCGATAAGCGCATCCGCCGCCAACTGAGCAGCGCGCGCGCGGAAGGCTTGGATCCGGCATTTTCTATTGTGACGATATGGAACTTGCGTTCGAGTAGATCTGCACGCGCGGCATCATCGTTCGCGGCGCTCAACCTACCCTTGCGTTCGCGACCCCTGGGATCAATTGCAACATAGCGATAATCAGGCATCGACATCTTCGCGCCGCGCGACACGGATGGCCTCTTCGGCCGTCGTCAGCCCTTTACTGACCATCGCGCGCGCCGCAGACGCCAGAGTGGGCGATTTTAGAAAGGCATGACGCGCGATCATAGCTTCGTCGCCGCCGTTATAAATATAGCGGCGCACGGTCTCGTCGACCTTGATAGCCTCGAACACGCCGATCCGGCCCTTATAACCCGTGCCGCCGCACTGATCGCATCCCTTGGGCCGCCAGATCAGCGTCCCGATATCGAGCCCCAGCATCGCCGCGATGCCATTGTCAGCCTGCACCGGCTCGCGGCAAGTCTGGCACAATTTTCGCACTAATCTCTGCGCCAACACCGCTCGCAATGTCGAAGCCAGCAAAAAGGGTTCAACCTTCAGATCCTTAAGCCGGGTAATTGCGCCGACCGCATCATTGGTGTGGACGGTCGACAGCACAAGATGACCGGTCAGCGACGCCTGCACGGCAATATCCGCAGTTTCGCGGTCGCGGATCTCGCCAACCATCACCACGTCGGGGTCTTGACGCAATATGGCCCGCAAACCGGCAGCGAAGGTCAGTCCGACTTTGGTATTCACCTGCGTTTGGCCGATGCCATCGACTGCAAACTCAACCGGATCCTCCACAGTCAATATATTGCGTTGACCATCATTCAATTGTTTGAGCGCAGCATAGAGGCTGGTCGTCTTACCCGATCCGGTTGGTCCAGTAACCAAAATAATCCCATTTGGTTCAGCCAAAGCCTCGCGCAAAATCCGATCGGCCTCTCCCGACAAGCCCAGAACGTCAAAATCAATCCCCGCCGCATCCTTATCAAGGATACGCATCACCACCCTTTCACCAGCACGACTGGGCAAAGTCGAAACCCGGACATCGACAGCCTTGCCAGCGAGGGTCAGCCCAATGCGGCCATCTTGCGGTACGCGGCGTTCGGCGATGTCGAGCCGCGCCATCACCTTGATGCGGCTGACCACCACAGGGGCCACATGCGGCGGCATGCGCAAATGCTCGCGCAGCACCCCGTCTGTCCGCATCCGTATGACGAGTCCGCTTTCATAGGGCTCGATATGGATATCGCTGACCCCCTGTCGCACCGCTTCGGCGATAATAGCATTAATCAGCCGGATGGCAGGGGCATCGTCGGCACTGTCTAGCAAATCCTCCGCGCTAGGCAGGCTGAGGTCGATATCCCCGCCATCGAGTGAGCCAGCCATCGCCGCCGCCGTGCTGTCGACGGCATAATGGTCAGACAACAGCCGGCCGAAATCGGTTGGATTGGCGATCACAACGCGAAGCGGTTGCGCGAGATAACGTTTTACCTCGATCAACACCGCCGGGTCGCTGCCTTCACGCAGCGTCGCAAGCCAACCCCGCTCGCCGTCAGCCGCAATGACGACGCCGTGCTGGCGGGCAAAACCATAAGGGATATCAACCGCTGCGCCGCGTGCCACAAGGATGGCTCCCGTATCGGTCACCGGCGCGCGCCATCGGGCTGTGAGGTCCTGTCGGCGGCGGACGGCGGCACATCGGCGGGTGTCACCGGGCCGTCAGAACTTCGCAGCGCAGGAAGATCGACAGGGCCGACCCGCACATCGTCGGGCGACGGGGGCGAAGGTGGAACGGTGCCCATATAATCGCGTACCAGCGTATCGATTGCGGGCTCCTCGTCTGGATTGCGCCGTTGCTGGACGTCGCGAATATAGCCATATCTCCGCGCCGTCAGTGCCGCATTATCTTCGCGATTGCGCAAGATAGTGGGCCGGATAAAGACCATCAAATTGGTCTTTGACCGCGTCCGGCTGCGCGATTTGAACAGCTCGCCGATCAAGGGAATATCACTGAGTAGCGGGATTTTCTCGATCGTCCGCCGCTCATCATCGTTGAGCAGGCCGCCGATGGCCAAAATCTCGCCATCGTCGACTGTCAGCGTCGTTTCGAACGAGCGTTTGTTCAGGATAAGGTCGCTGCTGCGCGAGGACACAGGCCCGGCAACGCTCGACACTTCCTGGCGCAGGAATAATTTGACCTCGCCCGCCGCGTTGACCTGCGGCGTGACTTCCAGCTTGATACCCACCTCTTCGCGTTGAACGGTGCGAAAGGCGTTGTCAAAATTCTGTGAAAGGGCTTCACCGGTCGTAATCGGCACCTCTTGCCCGACCAGGAATTTCGCCTGTTGATTGTCTAGCGTGACAATATGCGGAGTTGCGAGCAGGTTGGATTCAGTATCCGATTTCACTGCGTTCAAAATCGCTCCGAACACCACATTCTTGCCAAGCGTCCCTGCAAAGCCGCCAAAACCACCGGTGGCACTGAGGATCGAGGCGGCGGCTGCTTCCTGTAAGCTACTGCCGAGCGCGCTGCTTGTCTGGGTCACTGTCGTCGTGCCGTTAACCGTCGTCGTCTGCTGGGACAGTTCATTCGCGGCTACAGCGCCGCCGATGGTCAGGATATTGGGGACGGCATTGCTGTAATTGGTGGCCGCAAAAGGAATATTTTTGCCGCCGACAAGAAATTGCACGCCTAGCCGCTTCGCCGCGTCATTGCCTATTTCAACGATAATAGCCTCGACCAACACCTGTTCGCGGCGCGTGTCGAGCTGGCGGATCAGCTCGCCCAGCATCCGTTGCACATCGGGGTTTGCAGCGACGATAATCGCATTGGCGCCTTCATAGCGGGTGACGATAGCGGGACCGCGCTTGGCAATGCCAGTTCCCTCGCCGCCAGATGAAGCGGCCACCACGGGCGCAGCAGGTTTTACGCCCGCCCCGCCCTGCTCACCACTCGAAGAGGCCCCGCCTGCCGACGACGGAGCAGGGCCGCTTCCTCCGCCGATCAATTGCTGCAAAGTGGGCAACAGGGTTTCGGCATTGGCATGTTCCAGCCAATAAACGCGCAGTTCGGTGCCGGCGGCGGCACGCTGGTCTAGCTCGCCCGCCATCTGAACAAAGCGCGCCACCATGGTCGCGTCTCCGCGCAGGGCGATTGCATTGCTGCTATCAATCGGAACCACAGACAGCGGGGCCGCCGCGCCCTCATTTGCCGCCGGTGCCAGAGCCTGCAACGCAGTCGCAATTTCACGCGCGCCGGCATTGCGCAAGGTCACAAGCTGGCTGGTTGAATAATCCTTGTCGATGCGCGCAACCAGCGCGCGGACACGCCGGATATTGTCGGCAAAGTCGGCGATAACCAGACTGTTGGCGTTGCGATTGGCGGTGAGCGATCCCTGCGGGCTGATCAGCGGCCGCAGCGTTTCAACCGCAGCAACCGAATCGATATGCTTCAGCCGCACAATTTCGGTAACAAACTGATTTTGAGCCGCGCGGTCGCTGCCTATCCGTCCCGGCTGGCTCGCCGCACCATCGATAGGCTGGACTCGATAGCTGCCATCCTGACTTGGGATGGCGACAAGACCATTGGCGCGCAGGGTCGACAGAAAGATTTCGAAATATTCAGATCGCGAAAGCGGCCGATCGGTTACCACCGATACTTTGCCATTGACGCGCCCGTCGATGACAAAGGTGCGTCCGGTGATGCGCGCGGCGTCCTGAATGAAGGCACGAACGTCGGCGTCGCGCACATTGAGCGTATATTGTGCCGACGCAGGGGTCGCCGACACAAGGGCGGCTGCTAGGAAGAGAGATAATCTGAATCGCATAAAAATCAGGACTTTGACAAAAACAGGGCAACGGGAACGACACTAGCACCACGTTCGACTTCAAGAGAAATGCGGGCACCGGGAGTCAATTGATTGGCGAGAGAGGCGACGTCGGACGGCGAACCGATCGGGCGGCCATTAACCGACCGAATAACATCGCCAGGTTTCAATCCCGCAGCGCGAAAACTCGATCCATCGCCTTGCGGCTGGACAACCAGTCCGGTAACGCGACCATCCTCGGTTCGCGGCGAAAAGCCAACCCCGCTTTTCAGTGCTGCGGGTGAGAGTTCGCCGCTGGCGACGGTGGCGGGCGCAGACCCAACTTCCGGCGTGGGCATCAGTGAGGGGGCTGGTGCCGGAGTAGCAAGAGGGGCTGCGCCGCTCTGGTCAAGATATAGGCTTTCACGTGCCCCGCCATGGTCGATCAGAACATGATCAAAAGCAACCGCAGCCAACCGCACGCCCGGCGTTATTTCATCGCCCACGGCATAACTTGACTGCACATCATCCTCTCCGGCGATAATGGCGGACCCGCCACCAGTTGCTTCATTGATATTCACACCGAATAGCGTCAGCCCGAGCGAGGTCACACTGGCCGTTCCAGCGCTCTGAACATTGCTGCGAAAAAAAGGATCAAATCCCGCAAACAGCGCGCGCCGTTCTGTTGGAGACGCGATGACCGCAGTTTGGGGTTGCCAGGCCCCGACCGGCGACAGCGGCACGAGCAGGGTCCACATCAACCGCACCATTTGAAGGATCAACATCGCGCCCAGCAGAGCTGCGACCAGCAGCGGCACAATCTGGCGCCGCGGAAGCGGGCGAAGACGCAGCCAGACTGGCACATCAAACCGTGCGGTTACGTCTGATCCGGCCAGCAGCATTGCCATATGAGTGTCCCCGTCCCCCCGTAAAAATCCGTCCCCGAATCGCCTAGGCGCAATTGATGACATTCGCTTGACAGAAAGATTACAGTTTTTTGGCACGGCGAACAGAGCGACCCGTCCGGCAAAGTTGGCCGAACGGGTCTAGGGGGGAGACATCAGAATTTCAAAGAAGCACTGAGCGCGACCGTGCGACCAACATTATAAAGGTTATAATAGATGGTGTTCGATCCCAGCGTCTGCGATTCTTCATAGCGTCGACCGGTCAGATTACGGGCTTCAAATTTCAGCTCGACTTCCTTGCCCCATGCCGTAAACCCCTGACGCGCAACGAAATCTATCTGGAGACCAGGCTTTTCAACCAGATCGGGTAGCCCCACCGGGCCACGGCTGGTTACCCGCGAACTGCTATAGGTAAACAGGAATGTCTGTTGAGACAGATGATCCTGATCCTCTATGCCAAGTTGCAGATTCCCTACATGATCAGCCTGTCCAGTGAGCGGAGAGCCATCACGGAAAAAATTGAGCGCCGGCTGCACGGCAGTGCCGAACACCGCAACCATATCATTGGCCCCCACCTGCAATTTGGATTGCGTGTAAGTATAATTGGCGACGAAGACAAAGCGGCGCGGCGCCCAGAAACCACTGTCGCCAAGCCCCGACAGATCAAAATATTTCTGAACTTCGAACTCTGCGCCATATAGATTGGCTCGCGGCGCATTGGCGTAGCTGGTCTGTGGCTGGTTATCCGAAAAGCCGGTGAACGCTTCGATCGGCTTGTCGATCTTTTTGTAAAAGGCGGCGACCGTAATTCGCTGGTCTTTGGCAAAATACCATTCAAACCGTCCTTCTGCGTTGGTCAGACGGCTGTCGGTCAACAGCGGATTGCCGCGATATTGACGGTTGGTTTCGGGATCAAAATATTGCTGGAAGATCAGTTCGCGAAACTGCGGCCGGGCGATGGTCTTGGACGCGCTCATCCGGATCTGCATGTCGGGCGCAAATTCCCACGTTACCGTGGCCGCCGGTAACCAGTAATCATTGTTGAGATTTGTCGACGCAAGCGAGCTACTGGGGGTTGTAAACAACTGGATCGGCGAAACCGTTTGCTTCGCCGTTTCATAGCGCACACCCGCCGAAACATTCAGCCCGGTCGCCAGTTCAGCCTCAAGCTGACCATAGCCGGCATGGGTCGTCAAGCCCGCGGCAAAGGCCGGATCGCTTTCGGTCGTTTCAACCATGGAAATCTTGAACGCCTTGATAACCGAAGGCTGCAACAAATAGTCGGGCCGGAACAAACCAACAGCAACTGGAAAATCACTGGGAGCGATAAACTGGAATTCACGCCGTGAAGAGGTGCGGCTGGTGTCCGAATAAGCATAACCGGCCGACAAGGTCACTGCAGGTACCAGACGATAGCTCAGGTCCGCACCACCCGACCATAAATCTTCGTTCAGGTCAGAAAAGGCGACCGAAGCGCTGCCGTTCTGACCGTTGTTGAGGCGATTGACGAACAACTGTCCAAAAGGATCGGTGTCGCGATTTGACCGGACATAACCGAATGACAGTTCAAAGGGAGCCTCGCGCTGTGAATTGGCATAACCGCCGCGCAGATCAAGGTGGAGATCACCAAATTTGAACTCGCCGACGAGCTGCGTATCGATGAGCTGGCGTTCATACCATGCTGTATCCTGATTCATGCGGGTAAAACCGGTCGTTGCTTCTGACCCGAGGCCCAACCGCGTCTGTTTCAACGTATCGCGGACATAGAAATTGGTCCAGCGGATCTTGTTCTCGCCAAATTCCAACCCGAGGCCCAGCAATCCGTTGACTACAACGCGGTCGTCGGTGATCACCCGTTCGAAATCCAATTCTTTTTGTGACAGATCAGCCGTCGAAGGCGTCTGTTGAATTGTATCTCGGGTCTTCAGCTTATTGCTATACCCAGCGGTCGCGATCAGACCCAGTCGTGCATCGCTGCCGATGTCCCAAGCTGTGCCACCTGTAATCGAGGCAGAGAAATTGGGCGGCAGATGCCGGTTGCGCTGAACCAGCGAATTGCGCGCGGTAACAATCTGACTGCCAATCGCCTGCGTATCAACAGTGCCATCGCCGATCCGCGCGCCGCTATTAAAGAAATCCTGCAACGCCGGCGGCGTATTGCGCGTGCCATTGTCATAACCCGTCCAGTCGGTGCGGCTGCCATAATAGGTATAACCAAGCCGGTTGGTCGTTTCGCTGTCAAAGCCGACGCCGCCGCCAAAAGCGACAAAGCTTTCCTTTGGCACAGCCTTGGTCGTCAAGTTGATGACGCCGCCGCCAAATTCGCCTGGGAAATTGACCGAGTAGCTTTTCTGGACCAGCGACGATGCAATCACATTGGTCGGGAACAAATCGAGCGGAACCACGCGTTTAAGTGGTTCCGGGCTTGGTAAAGGCGACCCGTTGAGCAGCGCCAACGAATAACGATCACCAAGGCCGCGGACATAGACATAACCATTTCCTACCACGCTCAGTCCGGTCACACGCCCCAAGGCTCCGGCAATATCGCCTTCACCGGTGCGTGCTATGTCAGCGGTCGACAGCACCGACACAACTTCGGGCGTCGCGCGGATAGCGTTGGGAATAAATTTTCCGGTGACGACAATTTCCTGATCACTGCCGCCAGGCAAAGAGACATCAGCACCCTCGTCCGGGGAAGCCCTCTCCGTGGTTTGTGGTTGGGTGGCGATTGACGCCGCCGCGTCGAGGCTTGTCTGCGCCCAAGCCGAAATTGGCGCCACCAGCGCGGTTGAAACAAGCAGCAGGCTGGTAAAAGCTAACGGCTTCGACATGGTCGGGACCCCTTGGTTTTTTTGGTATGGCGAGGCGAAGCGTTGCCTGATGGCACCGCTTCGCCTCTGGTTCAGTCCGTGAATCAGGCTGCGGGAAGCGAGGTGCAAAGACCTGTGTTACCGCTGCCGAAATCGGCCGTCGTGCTGTTGCAGGTCCAGCCCTTGTACCAATCGTCATTGGCGTCTTTGACCGCTCCGATATAACCGGCGTCGGTAAAGAAGGCGCCGAAACCGCTTGCCGCAAAGGGGGTTACGCCGGTTTCGGCCGCGCCGTTGATGAACAGGCTGGTCAAAGAAGTCGTGAAGCCGTCGTTGTTGTTATTGGTGCCCGTTCCGAATATCGTTGCGACCTGGGCATCCGTGACCCCGTTGGCCCCCAGATATTTCTGGCTGCCACACTGCATAGCCACAGACCGGAACAAGGGGGCTCCGGCTTCGTCAATCGTTGCATCCACAATGGTCGACGCAGTTTGCGTCCGACTGATGCTCAGACAGGTATAATTGGGCGATGAAACAACGCCGTTTGCCATCGCATAATCAGTACCGCCACGCAGTAGCATCGCGGTTTTGTCCGATCCGGTGTTATTCCGCTGGATAAAGGTGAAGTTAGCAAGATGAGTATTCTGACGCGGTGTGTTGCCATCCGCCGCATTGTCCGAATCAGCTTCGATCATCGCGTCGCCAACCCCTGCACGCTGCACGGCGATGACATATTGAATATTAGCCTTCACGCCGGTGTCGGTATCCAGATTGTCATCCTCGGCGCCAACCGCAATGAAATGCTTCATATTGACCGAGCCGCCGAACATTTCGACCGCATCGTCCGAGCTGTTGAACGACATGATATGGTCAAGCTGGGTGCCGCTGCCGATACCTTCGGTGGTCAGCGACTGCAATTCATTGCCCGCCGAAAGGACATAACCGGAATAGCGGATCTGGACATAGCTCATCTGTCCGCTGTTGTCGGTGCGGGTGGCACCGCCATAGATGGCCGGATCAACAGCCCCCTCGGTTTGGCGTTCACACTGGACGCTTCCCGGTGTGGCGGCGGGTGCGACAGTGCAGTCAGTGATCGGAGCACGTCCCATCAGCACGACGCCGCCCCACTGACCCGAAGAGCTGTCAGTGTTCAAACCCAATATATTGTCGCGGCTGGTAAAGATGATCGGTGCAGTCGCGGTGCCGACGGCCTTGATCTTGTTGCCCCGATTGACGGCAAGCCAGGAAATGCCCGTACCGCCATAAACAATGACGCCCGGTTCGATGGTCAATGTGACATCGGTGTTGCTGGACGCGGCGCCCTGATCTGTGCCGACATCGACACGACCCGGCAACTCATACAGCAAGCCCGCTACCTTGGGCAGCGTGATGCTGGCATTAATCCGCGTCGGCAACTGACAACGGCGATACGTACCGGTCGGTCCGGTGATCGTGCCGGCATCGGTCAGACCCTGCGGATCAGCGATCGTCGGACAGCCGGTGGCCGGCGTCACGCCGGTCGGCGTTGGTGTCGGAGTGGGGGTCGGCGTCGGTGCCGGCGTCGGATTGTTAATCGTAACATTGCCGCCGGTTCCTGGCGAGGCAATGTCATTGGCCCCACAACCAGCCAGAGCAAGGGAGGCCGCGCTGCTAAGCAGGACCAGATGAACGCGTGCGAATGCCGCCATGAAAATCTCCGTCAACGGTAAGCGCCTGCGGCGCCAGGATGAAAAATCACCGGCAGGATTAGGTGTGATTCGCAGCCTCGTGCCCCCCGGTGACGACGCCACTAAGCGGGTTTAATGACGGGCTGACGCCAGAGCGATGACAGTGCGATGACGACTAAGCGACATAAATGTGACCGCCAACCAAGCGGCAGATTCCAAACCACATCAAATAAAGGAAATTTGCAGCAAGCCCTCGCTTGCATCGTCCCGAACGCTTTGCTAAGCGCCCGCTCCTACCCGGTGCCGGACCCGTTCGGCCCCATCATGATGTGCGGTCGTGGCGGAACTGGTAGACGCGCAACGTTGAGGTCGTTGTGGCCGAAAGGCCGTGGAAGTTCGAGTCTTCTCGACCGCACCAAACAGTCCGGTAGGACACCAAAAATCAGCAGATAACTGGCATCGCCCCGCAGAGGCGCGCCTTTCTGTGCCTGGGCCTTCGGGACCCATCTTGTCTACCGCCCATGACCGTCGCGGCGGATCAGGAGGAACGGGTTGGCGAACTCGGCTCATTTGTCTGCTCAATTATGGCCGGCATTTACGCAGACAACTGCACCGGCGCATTCGACGACGTAAGCGATTTCGAAACGGGGCGCCCACATCTGGGTTGCGACGCCTTTCTTCGAATCAATTCGACGGTGACTTGCAGGTTTCACATTCCGTTCGCGGCTTCGCGCGTCTAAACACGGCATTTTCTTGGGGCGCGTTATACGCTAGCAGCCGTTCATGGATTTGGACGATCTTTTGCAACGCTATTTTGGGTCGGCTGATCTTTCCGGCGTGTCGGCGGCGGTGCAAACCGCGGGGCTTGACCGGCTGCGTGTCGAATTCGGTCTCGAAACTGATCGGGCGCGTCGCTTTGCCCTATGGTCGCTCCTCTATATGCTGAGCGAAGCGCCTGACCTTGACGTGGCGTTCAAAGAAGAAGCCGATCGCGAAGCGGCACGCAACCTAATGGACCTGCTCGCTGCCACTGGCGACGAATAGAGCGCTAGGCTGCGGGGCGCGGAACGCGCTTGCCCTTTGTGCGACTGGTGAGGTGAAACTTTCGGCATCGGTCGCAGCGATATGTGCGTAATGCAATGGTCGAACACAAAATGGCGGCAATCGCCTGCTCTTCCGTACGATAACTTCGCTTCTTTGCGCAAATGCCAAGTCTGGTACGCATCATATCCCTTTGCCACAGCTTCGACACCCCCGCACTTCTGCGAGTTCGTTCGCTCACAGATCTTTAAACGAAGGCGCGGTCAATTCTGCCGCTCGCCTGCGCTGCTGTCTCCGCCGAGTGCGCGGAACAGAGCGATGCGTGTCTGCACGAGCAGGAGCCGGGTCGTTATTTCGCTGCGCTGCGCCGAGAACAGACTGCGCTGCGCAACGAGACTGGACAAAAAGCTATCGACGCCGCCGCGATAACGCGCATCGCTTAGCATCGCAGTGTCGGCCGCCGCCTCGCTATTTATCGCCGCTGCTCGACTGCGTTCGGCGATCGTGCCTTGCACCGCCAACGCATCGGAGACCTCGCGAAACGCCGTCTGGATAGCAGCTTCATAGCGCGCAAGTGCGGCATCGCGCTGCGCCTCTGTCACCGCGACACCGGCGCGGCGACCACCAAAATCGAAAATGCTTCCACTAGCGGCGCCGTTCGCCGACCAGTTAAACGACCCGCCGTCGAACAAGCCCGAAAGCGCATCGCTGGCAAAACCGAGCAGCCCGGTCAATGTAATGGTCGGAAACAGCCGAGCGCGCGCAACGCCAATATCGGCATTGGCAGCGCGCAGCCGATATTCGGCATCGATAACGTCAGGGCGACGTAGCAAAATATCCGAGCTAGTTCCGGCTGGCGGTGCTGCAACGGCGGCAGCTACTTCCGTCAGACTGGAGGGTAGTAGCGTTCGGTCGACATCGCCGCCGATGAGTAAACGGATCAAATTTTCGTCCAGCGCAAGCGCGCTCGTCTGCTGTGCAATGGAATCTTGAGCGGTCGCCAATATCTGTTCGGCCTGACGTAGGTCAGTGCGCGGTGCAACGCCGCCATCGAGCCGCGCGCGCGTTAGCCGCACACTTTCGCGCGCATTGGTCGCGGTCTTCTGCGCTATCGCCAATAGGTCTTGGTCGGCTCCATAGGCCGCCCAGGCGTTGCCGAGATCGGAGATCAGTGCGACCCGCACGGTGCGCGCGGCAGCCTCAGTCGACAAGGCGACGTTGCGATCGGATGCAGCGGCATTGGCCAACCGCCCAAACAGGTCGAGCTCAAAAGCGGTGACACCGCCGCGCAATTGAAAATCCCCGATCTCCCCGCTGCCGCTTCCCCTGCCGGAATATCCCGAGCTCATGCTGATGCCCAGTGCAGGCAATTGCTCCGCCCGGCTGACGCGCGCCTGTGCACGCGCAGCGACAAGATTGGCATAGGCAGTGCGCAAGTCACGATTGTTGGCGAGTGCTTGCGCGATGAGCGATTGCAACCGGCCATCGGTAAAGACTTGACGGTAGGAAAGACGCGAAAGATTTGCTTCATTTTGCAGCAGATAGGCGTCCCCTACCGGCCAGCTTTGTGGAACAGGCGGCATTGGCAGCACCGTCTTCGGGGCGAGCGAGCAGCCTGACAGCAATAAAGAGGCAACGAAAAGGAAGAAAGCACTGCGCTTCACATTGCGTCCCCTTGTGCATCGCTTTGCCGGCCAAATCTCTGACGCAGCGCTGCAATTCCGTCCCGCACCCCGCGACGAACGAGCACAAAGAAGAGAGGAATGAAAAAGATGGCCAGGAAGGCAGCCGTCAACATCCCACCAATCACTGAGGTGCCGATGGCAACCCGGCTGTTCGCGCCCGCGCCAGTCGCGAGGGCAAGGGGCAGAACACCAAATATGAAGGCAAAGCTCGTCATCAAAATCGGGCGCAAACGGATACGCGCAGCAGCAATTGCTGCCTCGATCACACGCTTGCCCTTTTTCTCCTCTTGCTCAGCAAATTCGATCATCAAAATCGCATTTTTCGCGGCGAGCCCCATCGTCGTCAAAAGGCCGATTTGCAGATAGACGTCATTCTCCAACCCCCGCAGCGTCACCGCCACAATCGCACCGATCAGTCCCAGCGGAATGACAAGCAGTACCGCTAGGGGAATTGACCAACTTTCATACAGTGCGGCGAGGCAAAGGAAGACAACGAGCAGCGAGATGGCATAAAGCAAGGGTGCCTGACCTGACGACAGGCGCTCCTGATAGGAAGAACCGGCCCAGGCTACGCTGGTGCCCGGTATCTGGGCAGCCATCGCTTCCATTTCGTCCATCGCCTCGCCCGAGCTGGTACCCGGAGTGGGCTGACCCGAAATTTCAAAGGCCGGCACCCCCTGAAAGCGTGAGGTGCTGCTCGGTGTCGTGGCCCAGCTTGTGCGGGAAAAGGCGGAAAAAGGCGACATTTCTCCGTTGGCCGACCGGACATACCACTGGCCCAAGTCTTCGGGTTTGGATCGATAAGGCGCATCGCCCTGAACATAAACGCGCTTCACGCGCCCTTTGTCTATAAAATCATTGACATATCGGCCGCCCCATGCGGTCGCAAGGGTCGAATTTGCGTCGCTATTGTTGATGCCATAGGCTGTCAGACGCTGCGTATCGATGTCGATGTTGAGCGTTGCGACATCGGGTAGGTCGCTGAGGCGCACCGACATGAGCTTGGGGTTGTCATTGGCCATGGCGAGCAGCTGATCCCGAGCGGCGACAAAATCCTCACGGCTCATTCCGGCGCGGTTCTGCAATTCCATAGTGAAGCCCGAACTGTCACCCAATCCACGCACAGCACCAGGAACGAGCGCGAATATCTGTGCATCGCGCAGTCCAGAGAGCGCTTTTCGGGTTCGATCGGCGATTGCATCGGCAGTATTTTCTGGCCCCGGACGGTCATCCCAATGGGATAGGTTGACGAAACTTTGACCCGTGTTTTGACCGGACGCGCCACCACCGCCGCCGCCGGCAACTATAAACAATGTTTGCACATTCGCTTTTTCCTGCGTCAGCAGATATTTTTCTATTTGGTCACGCACCTCAAGCGTGCGCGCTTGGGTCGCGCCTGCCGGCAAGCGGAATTGAACCGCGACGCGACCTTGGTCCTCGCTAGGCAGGAATCCGCCTGGTAGACGCAAAAAGAGAATAGCGAGCGCGGCAAAGATGATGGCGTAAATTCCCAAGAAAAGCCATTTGCGATCGACCACCGTTGTCACTGTGCCAACATAACGCTGGATGATATTTTGAAAGCACGCGTTGAAACCATCACGCGCGCGCATAACCGCGGCATCAAAACGCGGAAACCGATGGTCTTGCTCAACTTTTTTCTCTGTCTTGGGCTTGAGAAGCGTCGAGGTCAGTGCCGGGCTGAGGATCAGCGCAACCAGCACCGACAGCATCATCGCCGAAATCATGGTGACAGAGAATTGGCGATAAATGACCCCGGTCGAACCGCCAAAAAAAGCCATGGGCAGAAACACCGCTGACAAAACCAGCGCGATAGCTATCAACGCGACCTGCAGTTCCTTCATAGACTGGATCGTCGCCTCGCGCGCCGTCATGCCCGGATTTTCTTCCATCAGTCGCTCAACATTTTCGACCACCACAATGGCGTCATCGACGAGCAAACCGATGGCGAGAGTTAGGCCGAATAGCGTCAGCGTGTTGATGGTGAAGCCAGCGATATAGAAGATCGCAAATGTGCCAAGCAGGACAACCGGGACAGCAATCGCGGGAATGATCACCGCGCGCCAACTCTGCAAAAAGACGAACATGACAAGGACGACCAGGACAATCGCTTCAAACAGGGATTTTTGCACCTCGCTGACCGACAATTTGATAAACGCGCTGGAATCATTAGCATAAGCGAAAGCGAGCCCATCGGGGAAGTCGTCAGACAGCTCGGCCATACGCGCTTTAACAAGGTCAGCGGTTTTCAACGCGTCAGCCCCGGGGGATAGCGAAATCGCCATGCCCGATCCAGGATGACCGTTTACGCGAACGATCGCGGAATAATTTTCGGCGCCAATCTCTACCCGCGCAACATCCTTGATCCTCACCGAGGATCCATCGGGCAGGGTCTTGAGCACAATATTGTCGAACTGCTCGACCGTCTGGAGGCGCGACTGGGCCGTGACGGTCGCGTTCAACATCTGACCCTCGGGCGCCGGCAATCCACCCACATCGCCCGCTGCCACTTCGCTATTCTGCGCCGTAATGGCCGAAATCACGTCGGCGGGCATCAATGACATCGCAGCCAGACGCTGGGGGTTGAGCCAGATGCGCATGGCATGCGGCGAACCGAAAACGTTGACGTCGCCGACTCCCGGCACCCGCGACAAGGGGTCCTGGATATTCGACGCCAGATAATCGGACACATCCTGGTTCGATCGCGTGTCGGTCGTGTCATAGACCCCCACGAGCAACAGAGTGTCCGAATTCGACTTGGTTACGCGGATGCCCTGACTCTGCACCTGTTGCGGCAAACGCGAGATAGCGGACTGGATCTTGTTTTGAACCTGTACCTGCGCGATGTCGGGATCGGTTCCTTTGGCGAAGATAGCGGTTATGCTTGCCTGTCCGCGCGAGCTGGACTGCGAGCTGAAATAAAGCAGGCCATCGATTCCCGTCAACTGCTGCTCAAGCACTTGGGTGACGCTGTTTTCGATAGCTTCTGCCGAGGCTCCGGGATAGTTGGCGCGAATATTGACCTGGGTTGGAGCAATGTCGGGATATTGTTCGATCGGAAGCGAGAAAATTGCTCCAAGACCACCCAGCATAACAATGATCGCCAGCACCCACGCGAAGATTGGCCGGTTGATAAAAATGCGTGACATCCGGGTCTATTGACCCTTCTTCTTGGCGGTGCCCGACGATCCGCCCGCCGGTGCCCCTATTCGCTGTATGCTGCTAGCCGCCACCGGCCGGATCGCGGCACCCTGTTTGAGGTTGCCGACTCCCTGCGTAATGACGCGGTCGCCCGTTTCGAGACCGGCGGTGATGACCCAATTGGCGCCGCTTGTCCGATCAGCGGCAATCTTGCGCCGGACCGCTTTCTTGTCTTTGCCCACCAGATAAACATAGGCCGATCCGTCAAAATCGCGCTGCACCGCCGCTTGCGGCACCAATATGGCGGCCGGATTTACGGCCTGATCAAATAGCGCGGTCACGAACATGCCGGGCAGCAACAAACCCTTGGGGTTTGGGAATCGCGCGCGCAATGTTACTGTGCCGGTCGCTTCGTTGACGGTCGTATCCGTAAACTGAACGGTTCCGGCAAAAGCATAGGCACTCCCGTCCTCCATGCGCAAGCGCACCGATGCGCTGCCTGATCCGATCCCGCCACTCGCGATCGACTGGCGCAACGTTGTGAGTTCGGCGCTGGATTGCTGCATATCGACATACATCGGGTCAGTTTGCTGAATCAGGGCCAAGGGTGCCGCCTGGCTCGCGCTGACAAGGGCGCCGGGGGTCGCCAGCGAGCGCCCGATGCGGCCGCTGATGGGCGCAGTCAGCGTTGTGTAGCGCAGGTTTATGCGCGCTGTTTCCAGCGCCGCATGATTTTGCGCCACGGCGGCGCGGGCGACACGCGCTTGTGCCAGCGCGTCGGTATAATCCTGCTCGGCAATCGCTTCCATCTTGGCCAGCGGCTTAAATCGCTGCGCCCTTTCCTCAGCCGCCTGAGCGCTGGCGCGGGCGCTCGCGAGATTTGCAGATGCCTGGTCGACTGCCGCCCGGTAAAGGCTCGAATCTATCTGGTACAACGGCTGACCGGCGCGAACTAAACTTCCCTCAGTGAACAACCGGCGACGAATCAGGCCGCTTACCTGCGGCCGCACTTCGCTGGTTTCAAACGCGACAGTCCTCCCCCCAAGTTCGGTCGCCACCGGTACAGATTCTTTTTTGACGATGACAAAGCCGACCTCCGGTGTGCCGCGGCCACGCGCGCCTTTATCGTCCTTATTACCGCATGCACCCAACGACATGGCGAGAACGCAACAGGCTCCGGCCAGCCACAACGACCTCTTGTTCTGCATAGTCAATTTGTCTCGGTTTGGTCCGCCGGGAGCAGCGGAATCGGCGCCATTCAACCGATTGGGTCGACGCATGCAAGCCCTATGACGCCTTTGCGACAAACTGCGACAATTTTTGCTTGGTTGCAGATGCGAGCAAACGCTTTGCCAATTCATTCCACATCGACGTCAATAATTAACTCAACCATCGGCATTCAGCTTGGGCGCAGCGGTGGGCTCCCACTTTTCTCCGGCGAAGCGGATAGCAGGGGCAAGCTGATGCGCGCCTTCATGCTCGACGAGCAGCGCGCGCTCGGCAATATGCGGCTGGTCCAACGCTTCGCGAAAATCGAGCACGGGTGAAAAAGCGACATCCTTGTCGGCAAACCAGGCCACCCATTCATCGCGCGTTCTTGTGGCAAAGCTGTTGCGCAAAAAAATGATGAGCTCGTCTTGTTCACCAGCCGGAGCCTCTGCCACCGCTATCAGATCCGGACGGTCGAGCGCCGTCAGCAAGACGGTCGCAAATTTGATCTCGCGCCCGCCCAATGCGATATATCGCCCGTCGCGGGTGGCATAAACCTGATAGAAGCCAGCCCCGCCCAGCGACCGCTGGCTTTTCGAACGCGGGCTTTCGCCGCCCGCTATCGCTCCGCCCGCAACATGCGCGCACCATGGCAGCAAACTGTCGAACATGGCGCAGTCGATGTAATCGCCGCAACCCGTCTTGTCGCGCCCGATCAAGGCCATGAGCACCGCCGATAAGGCCGTGAGCCCCGCCGCCATATCGGCCGAGGCGGCACCGGGCACGACCGGCGTGCCATCGACCCCGTCGTTGACGGACAAAAATCCGGCGATGGCCTGCACAGCCATGTCATGCGCGGGATGATGCGCCAGCGCCCCCTGCTGACCAAATGCCGAGATCGAGCAATAAACGATGTGCGGATAACGCGCCGCAACCGCCTGATAATCAAAGCCAAGTCGCTTCATAACGCCGGGCCGAAACCCCTCCACCATCACATCAGCGCGCGCCAGAAAATCCCAAAGCCGCGCCTTGCCCCCGGGTGATTTCAGATCGAGTGCGACACTTTTCTTGCCGCGATTAAGGTTGCGAAACCACACTGACTGTCCGGCTTCGTCAGGCAACTGAGTGCGTGCCGGGTCCCCAGACACGGGCTCGATTTTCCAAACCTCTGCTCCTTGGTCGGCCATCATCATAGACAGCATCGGTCCAGGCAAATATTGCGAAAGATCGACGACGATTATTCCGGTCAACTTACCCATAAAGTCAAATCACACCCTCGGCCCCAAAAATAATTCGTGCAGTCAGCGTCATAGCCGAGTTCGTCAGTGAAATTGACCTTAGACATTGCCGCAATGGTCGCATTCAGACTATCCGAACAGACAGTGCGCCCACCCCATCAATCCCGGCCAAAATCTGATCATTGCGTTCTAGCGCGCCCACGCCTGCGGGCGTGCCGGTGAAAATGAGGTCGCCAGGACAAAGAGTAATCGATTGCGACAACATCGATATGATTTGCAGCGGCGACCATATCATCTGATCCAGATCGCCGTCCTGCCGGATGCGTTTATTCACTGACAACCAAATCCGTCCCTGCACTGGATGCCCAATGGCATTCGCTGGATTGATATGGCCAATCGGT